>NZ_JBIVTR010000001.1:0-614080 GCF_044756785.1 Streptomyces sp. NPDC091649
TTGCATGTGTTAAGCACGCCGCCAGCGTTCGTCCTGAGCCAGGATCAAACTCTCCGTGAATGTTTACCCGTAATCGGGTGCACACATCACGAGAGCGGAACAACCGGTCGGAATAAGACCCGTTGTTCTCAGCGTCCTCGCTGTGTTATTGCCTGCCGCCACCCACAAGGAGCGGAACGACAGGACTTTCAAAGGAACCACCAACCTGCCGAAGCAGGCCGGGGTATCAACATATCTGGCGTTGACTTTTGGCACGCTGTTGAGTTCTCAAGGAACGGACGCTTCCTTCGGTCCCGTTTCACCGGGGCCCTCCGGGCGCTTCCCTTCGTTTACTGCTTTGTCTTGCTGTCTTGCGTTTCCGACTCTATCAGACTCTTATCTGTCCGATTCCCGGTCGAAGCGGGCCCAGCAGTCTTGCTTTCGCTTTCCAGGTCCTTCGCTTTCGCGTTCTCCCTTTCCGGCGGTTCCAACTTTACCAGACTCTTTTTCGTTCCGTTTCCGGTCCGAATTCGATTTCCGGTGGCCTGTGGAGTGGCCTTGCCTTTCGGCGGATTCCGACTTTATCAGAGATTCTGAGTCGAAATTCCCGCCCCGTCCGGAGTCGACCAGGCGCACGGGTGTGCGCGGTGCTTCCCGTTCAGGCGGAGACGTAAACGTACTGGAGCGGGGCTCCCCGATGCAAATCGGGGGCCCCGCTCCAGGTCAGGTGGTCGTGCGGGGTCAGACCTCGACGACGACCGGAAGGATCATCGGGCGCCGGCGGTAGGTGTCCGACACCCACTTGCCGACGGTCCGGCGGATCATCTGCTGGAGCTGGTGGGGCTCCATCACGCCGTCCTGCGCGGACTTGTCCAGGGCCTCCTGGATCTTCGGCGTGACGCCCACGAAGGCGGCGTCGTCGATGCCGGAGCCCCTGGCCTGGATGTGGGGGCCGCCCACGATCTTGCCCGTGGTGCTGTCGACCACGATGAACACCGAGATGATGCCCTCGTCACCGAGGATTCGGCGGTCCTTGAGAGAGGTCTCGGTGACATCGCCGACGGAGAGGCCGTCGACGTAGACGTAACCGGCCTGGACCTTGCCGACGATCTTGGCCTTGCCGTCGACGAGGTCGACGACCACGCCGTCCTCGGCGATGACGATGTGGTCCTTCGGCACGCCGGTGAGGGCGCCCAGTTCGGCGTTGGCCCGCAGGTGGCGCCATTCGCCGTGGACCGGCATCAGGTTCTTCGGCTTGCAGATGTTGTAGAAGTACAGCAGCTCGCCGGCCGAGGCGTGGCCCGAGACGTGGACCTTGGCGTTGCCCTTGTGGACGACGTTGGCGCCCCAGCGGGTCAGGCCGTTGATCACGCGGTAGACCGCGTTCTCGTTGCCGGGGATCAGCGACGACGCGAGGATCACCGTGTCGCCCGGGACGATCCGGATCTGGTGGTCGCGGTTGGCCATCCGGGAGAGGGCGGCCATCGGCTCGCCCTGCGAGCCCGTGCAGACCAGCACGACCTCGTCGTCCGGGAGGTCGTCGAGGGTCTTGACGTCGACGACCAGTCCGGCGGGAACCTTCAGATAGCCCAGGTCGCGGGCGATGCCCATGTTGCGGACCATCGAGCGCCCGACGAAGGCGACCCTGCGGCCGTACTCGTGCGCGGCGTCCAGGATCTGCTGGATGCGGTGCACATGGCTGGCGAAGCTCGCCACGATGATGCGCTTCTGGGCGTTCGCGAAGACGGTGCGCAGGACGTTGGAGATGTCCCGCTCCGGCGGCACGAACCCGGGAACCTCGGCGTTCGTCGAGTCGGAGAGGAGGAGGTCGATGCCTTCCTCGCTCAGCCGGGCGAACGCGTGCAGGTCGGTGAGGCGGCCGTCCAGCGGAAGCTGGTCCATCTTGAAGTCACCGGTGGCCACGGCCAGGCCCGCAGGGGTGCGGATGGCGACGGCGAGCGCGTCGGGGATCGAGTGGTTGACCGCGATGAACTCGCAGTCGAAGACGCCGATGCGCTCGCGCTGGCCCTCGGTGACCTCAAGGGTGTACGGGCGGATCCGGTGCTCCTGGAGCTTCGCCTCGATGAGCGCGAGGGTCAGCTTCGAACCGATGAGGGGGATGTCCGGCTTCAGCCGCAGCAGGTACGGGACACCACCGATGTGGTCCTCGTGGCCGTGCGTGAGGACGATGCCCTCGATGTCGTCGAGGCGGTCCCGGATGGTGGTGAAGTCCGGCAGGATCAGGTCGATGCCCGGCTGCTCCTCCTCGGGGAAGAGGACGCCGCAGTCGACGATGAGCAGGCGGCCGCCGTACTCGAAGACCGTCATGTTGCGGCCGATCTCGCCCAGGCCGCCGAGCGGGGTGACCCGCAGGGCGCCCTTCGGGAGCTTCGGCGGGGTACCGAGTTCAGGATGCGGATGACTCAAAAGACTCTCCTTACCACGCGCGCCACGTACCGCTGAGGCACGTGGCGCGCATGTCATTCGTGCACTTGCTGTTGTCTTGGGTGGTGCTCGACGCGAGTCGCCTCGCTTGTTCAGTTGTGAAGTCCGTGTTCGAAGAAGTCGGCACTCAGGGCTCTGCCCGGCTTAGAGCTCTACCCCGCCGGCAGCGAGATCGATCTTGAGCTGGGCCGTCTCCTGGGCGCTCAGTTCCACCAGCGGCAGGCGCAGCGGCCCGGCCGGAAGGCCCTGGAGGGTCAGTGCGGCCTTGGCGGTGATGACGCCCTGGGTGCGGAACATGCCGGTGAAGACCGGGAGCAGCTTCTGGTGGATCTCGGTGGCCTTCTGGACGTCGCCGCTCAGGTGCGCGTCGATCAGGGCCCGCAGGTCGGGGGTGACCATGTGGCCGACCACGGAGACGAAGCCGACCGCGCCGACCGAGAGGAGCGGCAGGTTGAGCATGTCGTCGCCGGAGTACCAGGCGAGGCCGGATTCGGCGATGGCCCAGCTGGCGCGGCCCAGGTCGCCCTTGGCGTCCTTGTTCGCGACGATCCGCGGGTGGTCGGCGAGCCGGACGAGGGTCTCCGTGTCGATCGGGACACCGCTGCGGCCGGGGATGTCGTACAGCATCACGGGCAGGCCGGTGGAGTCGGCGATGGCCGTGAAGTGCCGGAAGAGGCCCTCCTGCGGCGGCTTGTTGTAATACGGCGTCACGGCGAGCAGGCCGTGGGCGCCGGTGCGCTCGGCCGTCCGGGCGAGCTCGACGCTGTGCCGGGTGTCGTTGGTGCCGATGCCGGCGACGACATGGGCTCGGTCGCCGACCGCTTCGAGCACCGCTCGTACGAGCTGGTCCTTCTCCGTGTCACTGGTGGTCGGGGACTCACCGGTGGTGCCGTTGACGATCAGGCCGTCATTGCCTGCGTCCACCAGGTGGGCGGCGAGCCGCTGGGCGCCGTCGAGGTCGAGAGCGCCGTCCGCCGTGAAGGGCGTGACCATAGCGGTGAGGACCCGCCCGAAGGGGGTCTGCGGAGTGGAGATCGGAGCCATGGGTAACACGCTACTCGCTGCTCAGCGCGCGGGGTCCCCTCGGGGGGACGGGGAAGAGGAGCCCGGCACTGCCTGCTCGGGGGTTCAAGCAGTGCCGGGTCCGTTTGATCAGCCTAGATGAACTTCTCGAAACGCCGCAATACGGACACCGCCTACGGGGCTACCCGTCCATTTTTGTTGAAGGCCGCATAAGTGAGCGGCATGAGCTGCTCCCAGTGGGCTTCCATCTTCTCGCCGACCATCTCGATCTCGCGCTGCGGGAAGGACGGGACCGTCGCCAGCTCGTGCTGGGTACGCAGGCCGAGGAAGTGCATCAGGGAGCGCGCGTTGCAGGTGGCGTACATCGTGGAGAAGAGCCCGACCGGCAGGACCGCTCGGGCGACCTCCCGGGCCACGCCCGCGGCCAGCATCTCCTGGTACGCCTCGTAGGAGGCCCGGTAGGACTCCTCCATGGCGCGGGTGGTGAGGTCGTACTGCTCCTCGGTGCCCTCGACGAACTCGTACTTGCCGGGGCGGCCCTGCTGGATCAGCTTGCGCGAGGTACCGGGGACGTAGAAGACCGGGTCCAGCTCCCTGTAGCGGCCCGATTCCTCGTTGTACGACCAGCCGACGCGGTGACGCATGAACTCGCGGAAGACGAAGATCGGGGCGCTGACGAAGAACGTCATCGAGTTGTGCTCGAAGGGACTGCCGTGCCGGTCCCGCATGAGGTAGTTGATGAGCCCCTTGGAGCGCTCGGGGTCCTTGGTGACCTCTTCGAGCGACTGCTCGCCGGCGGTGGAGACCCGGGCGGCGAACAGCACGTCCGCGTCGCGCGCGTCGCTCTTCACCAGCTCGACGGTGACATCGCTGCGGAAGTGGGGCTTTGCGGGTTCGGGGGTGTCGGTCACCGACAGGGGTCCTTCCAGTGGCGTCGCTCGGGCGGCGACCACTTTACGGGCCGGGCGGACGGCACATGCACGTGGCGGCCGGGGGCAGCCGTTCGTGGAGTCCTTCAAACGTTACGGCGATTCGGGGCACCGATCGGGCCGTTCGTACGTCTGACTCATTAGCAGCACCCGTCACTGAGATCAAGGAGAGTTTCCTCATGTTCCGCCGGCGTGAAGCCGTCCCGTTCTCGTTCGTCGCCGAGTCCGACCGATTCCGCAGTAATGTCACCCCTCCTCCCTCGACCCGCGCCACGGTTCCCGAACTGCTGGGGCGGTCCCTCGTCGGACTCACCGTGGTCGCCGGGCTCGTGGGCTCACTGCTGCTGGGGCTCCCGGCCCTCGACCCCGAACAGGCCCCCGCGCACGGCAAGCAGTCCGAGGCGTCGCAGGGCCGCTGACTCGTACGGACCCCCTGGGGTGGTCGGGCCGGTGGCGCTCTCGGTAGCCTCACCGGGCACAGCAATCGAGCGTGCTTGTGAGTGAGGATGAGTCGTGCCCCTGCCCTTTCTGACGGCCGACCGCGCATTCGACGCGAGCGCGGAGGACGTCGCGCTGCCGTTCGACGACCACGACAGCTGGCGGCGGCCCTACCGCCCCGGCCCGTGGCGGGTCGCGGCTGCGGCCACCCTGTTGTTGCTGGCCTCGTTCGTTCTGCTCGCGGCCATGATCATCGGCGTGGCCGGAGCGCCGTCCGGTGCGACCGTGTGTCTGGTCCTGTCCGGTGCGGTGATCGCCGCGGCCCTGCGGCTGCTGCGTGTCGGCGCGTGGGTCAGCCGCCATGGTGTGCGTCGCGTCGCCTTCTTCCGGACCACCACGGTGGCCTGGAGCGGCACGTCGGCGGTTCGTACGGTCCAGCAGCCCGTGAAGTGGATGGGCCTGCCCCGTACGGTCCAGGGTCAGGCGCTCATCGTGGCCCGGCAGAACGGTGAGACGCTGCCGCCGCTGGCCACCGACCACAACGCGGACTTCCTCGGGCGTGACGAGGCGTTCGAGCGGGCCACGGACTCGGTGGAAGCCTGGGCGGACGAGTACCGGCAGGGATGAGCCGCTGCCGTACGTGAGTGAGCCCGGGACCGTTCTGGTCCCGGGCTCACTCACGTACGGGGTCCGCTCCCCGGCTCATTCGCGTACGGCGGGAGGCGCGTCCCGGGCGCCGGGCCGGCTCGGCTGGGCGGCCGGGCGTGCGGCGTGCAGGGCGATCGCTCGTTGCATCGCCTTGCGGGCTCTGGGCGTGTCCCTCGCGTCCTGGTAGGCGACCGCCAGCCTGAACCAGGTCCGCCAGTCGTCCGGGGCGTCCTCGGTCTCCTCGCGGCGCTTGGTGAAGACGGCGTCGGCGGAGTCCCGGTCGATGCGCCCGGACGGGGTGCGGGTCAGCTCGTCCACCGGCAGGCCGCCCTCGGCGTCCAGCTCGGCGGCCAGGGCGTTGGCGCGGCGGACGAACTGGGTGTTCTTCCAGAGGAACCAGACGCCGATCACCGGCAGGATCAGCACGGCGACGCCGAACGTGATCGTGACCAGGGTGCCGTGCCGGATGAGCATCAGGCCCCGGCTGCCGACCAGGACGAAGTAGAAGACCAGGACGGCGGCCGTGACGGTGTAGGTGATCTTTGCGCGCATGGTGGGCTCAGTCAGTTCAGGTCGAGGAAGTGTTCCAGGCCGAACGTGAGGCCGGGAGTGGTCACCACGCGGCGGACGCCGAGCAGGATGCCCGGCATGAAGCTGCTGTGGTGGAGGGAGTCGTGGCGGATGGTGAGGGTCTCGCCCTCGCCGCCGAGGAGCACTTCCTGGTGGGCCAGCAGGCCGCGGAGCCGGATCGCGTGGACCGGGACGCCGTCGACGTCCGCGCCGCGCGCACCGTCCAGGGCGGTGGTGGTGGCGTCCGGCTGAGCGGCGCTGCCCGCCTCGGCGCGGGCCGCCGCGATGAGCTGGGCGGTGCGGGTGGCGGTGCCGGAGGGGGCGTCGGCCTTGTTCGGGTGATGCAGTTCGACGACTTCGACGGACTCGAAGTAGCGGGCGGCCCGCTCCGCGAACTTCATCGTCAGGACGGCGCCGATGGAGAAGTTCGGGGCGATCAGGACGCCCGTTTCCGGGGAGCCCGCCAGCCAGGTGGTGAGCTGCGCGAGCCGTTCGTCGGTCCAGCCGGTGGTGCCGACGACGGCGTGGATGCCGTGCCGGACGCAGAAGTCGAGGTTGCCCATCACCGACGCGGGGGTGGTGAGCTCGACGACGGCCTGGGCGCCGGTGTCGGCCAGGGTCTCCAGCTTGTCGCCCCGGCCCAGGGCCGCCACCAGCTCCAGGTCGTCGGCGGCCTCGATCGCGGTGACGGCCTCGGAGCCGATGCGGCCCTTGGCGCCGAGAACGGCTACGCGCAGCTTGCTCATCTTGTTTCCTTAGGGGATTAGGAGACCGCTTCTTCGAGGCGGTCCGCCTGCTTGTCCTTGAGCGGGCCGATGACCGAGAGCGAGGGGCGCCGGGTGAGGAGTTCGCCCGCCACCTCCCGTACGGCGTCGGGGGTGACCTCCCCGATGCGCGCCAGCATGTCGTCGACCGACATCTGCTCGCCCCAGCACAGCTCGCTCTTGCCGATGCGGTTCATGAGGGCGCCGGTGTCCTCCAGGCCGAGGACGGTGGACCCGGAGAGCTGCCCGATGGCACGGGCGACCTCGTCGTCGTCCAGACCGTGTGTGGCGACCCGGTCCAGTTCGTCGCGGCAGATCTTGAGGACGTCGTGGACCTGGCTGGGCCGGCAGCCCGCGTACACCCCGAAGAGGCCGCAGTCGGCGAAGCCCGAGGTGTACGAGTACACGCTGTAGGCCAGGCCGCGCTTCTCCCGTACCTCCTGGAAGAGGCGGGAGCTCATGCCGCCGCCGAGGGCGGTGTTGAGGACGCCCAGGGCCCAGCGGCGCTCATCGGTGCGGGCGAGGCCGGGCATGCCGAGGACCACGTGGGCCTGCTCGGTCTTGCGGTTCAGCAGCTCGACCTTGCCGGCGGTGCGCAGGGCGCGGGAGCCCTCGCGGGGCGCCGTCGGGACGGCGTCGGTGCGGGAGAGCGCGCCGGCGCGTTCGAAGGCGCGGCGGACCTGGCGCACGACCGTGGCGTGGTCGACGTTGCCGGCGGCGGCGACGACGAGGTGCGTCGGGTCGTAGTGCTTCTTGTAGAAGCGGGCGATCTGGCCGCGGTTCAGCGCGTTGATCGTGTCGACGGTGCCGAGGACCGGGCGGCCGAGCGGTGTGTCGCCGAGCATGGTGTGCGCGAACAAGTCGTGCACACAGTCGCCCGGGTCGTCCTCGGTCATCGCGATCTCTTCGAGGATGACACCGCGCTCCGCGTCGACGTCCTCGGCGGCGATCAGCGAGCCGGTCAGCATGTCGCAGACGACGTCGATGGCCAGCGGCAGGTCGGTGTCCAGGACCCGCGCGTAGTAGCAGGTGTACTCCTTCGCCGTGAAGGCGTTCATCTCGCCGCCGACCGCGTCGATGGCGGAGGAGATGTCGAGGGCGGTGCGCTTGGCGGTGCCCTTGAAGAGGAGGTGTTCGAGGTAGTGGGTCGCGCCGTTCAGGGTGGGCGTCTCGTCGCGGGAGCCGACGCCCGCCCAGATGCCGAAGGTGGCGGACCGGACGGAGGGCAGGGTCTCGGTGACGATCCGCAGACCGCCGGGGAGGACGGTCCGGCGGACGGTGCCGATGCCGTCCTTGCCCTTCAGAAGCGTTTGGGTACGGGCGACGGCCCGCGCCTCCGAGGAGGTGCGGGCCGTCGTCGCGGAACTACGGGACGTCACTTGTCGGTGTCGTCCTTCTTCTCGGACCCTTCGGCGGAGTCGCCGTCGGAGTCGGCGCCCTCGACGACCGGGATCAGGGAGAGCTTGCCGCGGGAGTCGATCTCGGCGATCTCGACCTGGACCTTGGAGCCGACCGCGAGCACGTCCTCGACGTTCTCCACGCGCTTGCCACCGGCGAGCTTGCGGATCTGCGAGATGTGCAGCAGACCGTCCTTGCCGGGCATGAGCGAGACGAACGCGCCGAAGGTGGTGGTCTTGACGACCGTGCCCAGGTAGCGCTCGCCGACCTCCGGCATGGTCGGGTTGGCGATCGCGTTGATCGTGGCGCGCGCGGCCTCGGCCTGCGAGCCCTGCTGGGCACCGATGTAGATGGTGCCGTCGTCCTCGATCGTGATGTCGGCGCCGGTGTCCTCCTGGATCTGGTTGATCATCTTGCCCTTCGGGCCGATGACCTCACCGATCTTGTCCACCGGGATCTTGACGGTGATGATCCGCGGGGCGTTCGGGGACATCTCGTCCGGGACGTCGATGGCCTCGTTCATGACGTCCAGGATGTGCAGACGCGCGTCACGGGCCTGCTTCAGCGCGGCGGCCAGGACCGAGGCGGGGATGCCGTCGAGCTTGGTGTCGAGCTGGAGCGCGGTCACGAACTGCTTCGTGCCGGCGACCTTGAAGTCCATGTCGCCGAAGGCGTCCTCCGCACCGAGGATGTCGGTGAGGGCGACGTAGTGGGTCTTGCCGTCGATCTCCTGCGAGATCAGGCCCATGGCGATACCGGCGACGGCGGCCTTGAGGGGCACACCCGCGTTCAGCAGCGACATGGTGGAGGCGCAGACCGAGCCCATGGACGTCGAGCCGTTGGAGCCCAGCGCCTCGGAGACCTGGCGGATCGCGTAGGGGAACTCCTCGCGCGAGGGCAGCACCGGCACGATGGCGCGCTCGGCGAGCGCTCCGTGGCCGATCTCGCGGCGCTTGGGCGAACCCACGCGGCCGGTCTCGCCGACCGAGTACGGCGGGAAGTTGTAGTTGTGCATGTAGCGCTTGCGGGTCACCGGGGAGAGGGTGTCCAGCTGCTGCTCCATACGGAGCATGTTGAGGGTGGTGACGCCCAGGATCTGGGTCTCGCCACGCTCGAACAGCGCCGAGCCGTGCACGCGCGGGATGGCCTCGACCTCGGCGGCGAGCGTGCGGATGTCCGTGACGCCGCGGCCGTCGATGCGGACCTTGTCCTTGATGACGCGCTCGCGGACCAGCTTCTTGGTCAGCGAGCGGTACGCGGCGGAGATCTCCTTCTCGCGGCCCTCGAAGGCCGGGAGGAGCTTCTCGGCGGCGATCTCCTTGACACGGTCCAGCTCGGCCTCGCGGTCCTGCTTGCCGGCGATGGTGAGCGCCTGCGTCAGCTCGGAGGTGACGGCGTTGGAGAGCGCGTCGAAGACGTCGTCCTGGTAGTCCAGGAAGACCGGGAACTCGCCGACCGGCTTGGCGGCCTTGGAGGCCAGGTCCGACTGGGCCTTGCAGAGCGCCTTGATGAAGGGCTTCGCGGCGTCCAGACCGGCGGCGACGATCTCCTCGGTGGGGGCCTCGGCGCCGTCCTTGACGAGCTGGATGGTCTTCTCGGTGGCCTCGGCCTCGACCATCATGATCGCGACGTCGCCGTCCTCCAGGACGCGACCGGCGACGACCATGTCGAAGACGGCGTCCTCGAGCTCGGTGTGCGTCGGGAAGGCGACCCACTGGCCCTTGATCAGGGCGACGCGGGTGGCGCCGATCGGGCCGGAGAAGGGCAGGCCCGCCAGGATGGTGGAGCAGGAGGCGGCGTTGATCGCGACCACGTCGTACAGGTGGTCGGGGTTGAGAGCCATGATCGTCTCGACGATCTGGATCTCGTTGCGCAGGCCCTTCTTGAAGGAGGGGCGCAGCGGGCGGTCGATCAGGCGGCAGGTGAGGATCGCGTCCTCGGAGGGCCGGCCCTCACGACGGAAGAAGGAGCCGGGGATCTTGCCGGCCGCGTACTGCCGCTCCTCGACGTCCACCGTGAGGGGGAAGAAGTCCAGGTTGTCCTTGGGCCGCTTGGAAGCGGTGGTGGCCGACAGCACCATGGTGTCGTCGTCCAGGTACGCGACGGCGGAGCCGGCGGCCTGCTTGGCCAGGCGGCCCGTCTCGAAGCGGATGGTGCGGGTGCCGAAGGTTCCGTTGTCGATAACGGCCTCGGCGTAGTGGGTCTCGTTCTCCACTAGTGATTTCTCCATACTCGTCGTCTTTCGTCCTCACGCCCGTGTGGCGGGGGACGGTGCGGGAGAGGCGCACCGTGGATGCGGGCCGGTCTTCGATCGAAGCTCCCGGGCATGTTCCCGGGGGCCACTACCGAGGACCGGCGGCGGCGTCGTCGCGCCTCTCCCTCGTTCGTGCTGTCGTGCGTTCCTGCCGGCGTTCCCGCTCGTGCGTTCCTGCTCGTGCGTTCGCGCTCATACGGGTGTCGCCGGACCCAGGTTACTGAGCTTGACACCCATCGCGCACGTACGGAAAAGGGAGCGGTCCCCTCAAACGCGGGAACCGCTCCCTTTCCACAGCGTCCTTATCGGGCGCCGCCGGCCGCGCCACGGCGGATGCCGAGGCGCTCGACGAGCGCACGGAAGCGCTGGATGTCCTTCTTGGCCAGGTACTGCAGGAGGCGGCGACGCTGGCCGACCAGGATCAGCAGACCCCGACGGGAGTGGTGGTCGTGCTTGTGCGTCTTGAGGTGCTCCGTCAGGTCCGAGATCCGGCGGGAGAGCATGGCGACCTGGACCTCGGGGGATCCGGTGTCACCCTCCTTCTGGGCGAACTCGGACATGATCTGCTTCTTCGTAGCGGCGTCGAGCGGCACGCATACTCCTCTTGATGATTCGAAGCGCCCACGAGTGCCCCTGGTCTTGATCTCAGAGGAGCTTCCGTGACTCGGAGGCGAAGGTCCGATGAGCGCAGCCCCCAGGATGATCCGGGGACGCGTACACAAACGGCCACTGCACAGAGTACCAGCCATTCGGGTCACACTCCGCCGCTGACCAGCCGGTGCCGACCGGTGCGCCGCGTCGGGTGACGCGGTGCGGTGATCAGCTGGTGAGGGCGCGGATCGAGTGGTAGACGTCGAAGACCGCGAGGCAGAGCGGGAGCAGGGTCAGCAGGACGACCGTTTCGGCGATCTCCAGGAAGCGTCCCCAGAACGGGGTCACTCCCTTGCGCGGCACGATGAGGCCGATGGCGGTGATCAGGACGGCGACGCCGGTGACCGCGGCGGCGAGCCACACCGTACGGATGTCGAGTGCGGCGCCGTCGCCCCGCAGCGCGTCGCGCACCATGGCGACCGGCGGGTTGAGGGACAGCCCGAGACCCAGGAGGACGAGGGAGCCGAGGCCCGCGGCGAGCGTGCAGCCGACCTGGGCGGTGTAGCGGAACAGGTGGGCGCGCATCAGCATGGCGACCCCGGTGGCCAGGGCGAGCAGCTGGCCCCAGACGTTGTCCGAGAACCCCAGCACCGCGGCGGCCGCCACGGCGACCAGGGCACAGCCGCCGACCAGGCCGAGGAGAAGTTCGTGGCCTCGCCGCGCCTGGGCGGCGAGGCGCACGGCGTCCACCGGGCCGGCGGGCGCGGGCTCGGAGGTCCCGTAGTCGCCGACCGTGGTGCGGGGCGGCTCGAACCCGATGGGAAGCCGGGCGAAGCGCGTGGAGAGTCCCGGAAGGAAGGCGAGCGCGCCCACGGCCAGCGGGGAACACACGCCCGCTGCCTCGATCGGCTTCATGTCGCTCAGGATCGCGATGAAAGTGACCACGAGGCCGACCGCGCTCGCGAAGACGAACGCGACGAACGGCCCGTCCCCGCCGGGCGCGACGATCATCAGAATGACCGCCACGACCAGGACCGCGGCGCAGGCGAGCAGGAACTGCAGCCGTCCGACGCCCTGCCCGGCACTCAGGGGCAGCAGGCCCGAGCCGGCCACCGCGGCGTTCACCAGCGCACCGGTGCCGAGGGCGATGGACGAGGCCCGGTCGTCGTACACCCGCGCGCGCACGCAGGCGAAGGCGAGCAGGAGCAGGGCGGCGACGGCCGCCAGGATGCCCGGCAGGCCGTGCATGTCATGGAGCGGGTCGGCCGTCCACAGGACGAAGCCGAGCACGGCCAGCAGCACGGAGCCGCCGAAGAGGCCGGCTCCGCGCATGAGCGCGTCGCCCCAGAGGGTGCGGTCCTTCGCCACGGCCGTGGCGACGGCGTCCGAGACGTCGTCGAAGACGGCGGGCGGCAGCGATTCGGAGAAGGGCCGCATGGACAGCAGTTCGCCGTCGAGAATGCGGTGGCCCGCGAGCGTACGCGCGCTGTCCAGGACGGTGCCGTCGCGGCGCACCAGGTGGTAGCCGACCGGTGCGCCGGGGGCGGGGCTCTGTCCGGACAGCCGGAGGATCTCGGGGTACAGGTCGGCTACGGGGACGTCCTCGGGCAGGGCCACGTCGACACGGCTGTCGGGCGCCACGACCGTGACCCGGCAGAATCCGGTACCGCTGGCGGCCGGGGTCCCGGGACTTTGCCGACCGGATCCGGTGGCTGCCGCTTGGGCCGTCATGGTCACCTGGTGCTCCCCCTACTGGCTACTGGCTTGTTCTGCGCTTCTGCTGCGGTTCGCTGAGCTGGTGCGGTTCGTCTCGCCGCTCGCGCGGTTCGTTCCGCCGCTGTTCTGTTGTGCCGCTTCCGGTGCTTCCGGTGTTTCCGGTGTTTCCGGTGCTTCTGTTTTTGTGCCGCGGTCGCCGCGGCTTCCACCGACTGGCTTTCGCGCTGCCGCCACTGCCGCCGTCTTCGCCCGGCCGCGTCCGCTTCCGCCGGAAAATCACCACCGGGGCCACGGATCGCACCGCACGTCCCGAATGACCGTCTTCTCGCGACAGTTAGCGGATGCGTACACGCGTCGCGACACCCTACCGCCATGGGGTCACCGCCACGCCAGTAGGATCCTTCCCGCGGATGGAGCCCGTCGCCACGGGGGCGCCGATAGGAACACTTCCGTCCGGCAAGGGAATTGGTGAGCTGTGAGCCAGATCGTCGTCAAGCGCCCACCGCGGGCCCTGCCCACCGAAGTACCGGTCGAGCAGATGCAGTTGCAACCTCCGCCGGAACTCCCCCGAGGGCAGCAGGAGGGCGCGCTGATGCAGCTCCTGCCGATGCTGGGCATGGGCGGTTCCGTCGTCTTCTTCTTCATGACGCCGAACCCGATCATGCGCATCATGGGCATGATCATGATCGCCTCGACCCTGGCCATGGCCATCGCGATGCTCGTACGGTACCGACGGGGCACCCAGGGGGAGCTGGCGGATCTGCGCCGCGACTACCTGAAGTACCTGACACAGACCAGGCGCACGGTATTGAAGACGGCGCGCAAGCAGCGCGACGCGCAGTTCTACCTCCACCCCTCTCCCGAGCAGTTGTGGGCGCTGGTCGCCGAGGGCAGCCGGGTGTGGGAGCGGCGCGCCGGTGACGCGGACTTCGCGCAGGTCCGCATCGGGCTGGGCAGCCAGGAGCTGGCCACGCCGCTCATCGCCCCCGAGACGGCGCCCCTGGACGAGCTGGAACCCCTGGCGGCCGGGGCCATGCAGCAGTTCCTGGCGACGCACTCCACACTGGACGGTCTGCCCATGGCCGTCTCGTTGCGGGCGTTCTACCACCTGACGATCGGCGGCCACGCGGATTCCGCGCGATCCGCGGCGCGCGCCATGATCGGCGGGCTGGCCTCCCTGCACTCCCCCCAGGACCTGGTGATCGCGGTCGCGACCGGTGCGGAGGCGGCGCCGCAGTGGGAGTGGGCGAAGTGGCTTCCGCACGTCCAGGCCCCCGGGCCCGTGGACGGGGCGGGGAGCCCGCGCCTCATCACCACCAGTTCCCTGGCCCTGGAGGAGATGCTGGCGGGACGCCTGGAGGGCAGGCCCCGTTTCCAGCCCGGCGGGCAGCCGCTCATGGAGCAGCCCCATGTCGTCGTGGTCCTGGACGGTGAGTCGGTGCCCCCCATGTCGGTGCTGGCCTCGGCGGAGGGCCTGCAGGGCGTGACGGTCATCGAAGTGGTGCCGGGCGAGGCGACCGGGGCCCGCGGGGGCCTCTCCATCGTGGTGCAGCCGACGTCGTTGCAGCTGGAGTCGGGCCAGGGACTCGTCTACGACGGGGTTCCGGACCTGCTGAGCTACGAGGCCGCCGAGGCTCTCGCCCGCCAGCTCGCCCCGCTGCACATGGCCACGGGCGGGGACGACGACGAGCCCCTGCTGGCCAACCTGGAGTTCACCGACCTGCTGAACCTGGGGGACGCCGCCTCGATCGAGGTCAGCCGGACCTGGCGGCCGCGGTCGCAGGCGGAACGGCTGCGGGTGCCGATCGGCGTGGGTGAGGACGGCGCGCCCGTGATGCTGGACCTGAAGGAGGCGGCGCAGGAGGGCATGGGCCCCCACGGGCTGTGCGTGGGCGCCACCGGATCGGGCAAGTCCGAGCTGCTGCGCACGCTGGTGCTCGGTCTGGCCGTCACCCACACCTCGGAGACGCTCAACTTCGTCCTCGCCGACTTCAAGGGCGGCGCGACCTTCGCCGGTATGGCGCAGATGCCCCATGTCGCGGCCGTGATCACCAACCTCGCGGACGACCTGACGCTGGTCGACCGTATGGGTGACTCCATCAGCGGCGAACTGAACCGCCGGCAGGAGATGCTGCGCGACGCGGGCAACTACGCCAACATCCACGACTACGAGAAGGCGCGCGCGGCCGGTGCGCCGCTGCAGCCCATTCCCTCGCTCGTCCTGGTCATCGACGAGTTCAGCGAACTCCTCACCGCCAAGCCCGACTTCATCGACATGTTCGTCCAGATCGGCCGTATCGGCCGTTCGCTGGGCGTGCATCTGCTGCTGGCGTCGCAGCGGCTGGAGGAGGGGCGACTGCGCGGCCTGGAGACGTATCTGTCGTACCGGGTGGGTCTGCGGACGTTCTCGGCGGCCGAGTCACGGGCCGCGATCGGCGTGCCCGACGCGTACCACCTTCCCAATGTTCCCGGTTCCGGGCTGCTCAAGTTCGGTACGGAGGAGATGGTCCGGTTCAAGGCCGCGTACGTCTCGGGGGTGTACCGCTCGGGCGTGCACCGGGCCACCGCTCCGGGTGCTCCGCTCCCGGTAGACCGCAGGCCGGTTCCGTTCACCGCCGCCCCCGTTCCGGTGCGGTACGTGCAGCCCGACCCGCAGCCCGGCGGCGTACCGGATCAGCGGTCGACGGATGACGACGCGCTGGCGGACACGGTGCTCGATGTGATCGTGCGCCGACTGGAAGGCCGGGGCGCCTCCGCCCACCAGGTGTGGCTGCCGCCGCTGGACAACCCGCCTTCGCTGGACGAGCTGCTGCCGGGGCTCTCCCCGGTGCGGGGCCGGGGGCTGACGCAGCCCGGCTTCGAGGGCGCCGGCCGGCTGGTCGTACCCCTGGGCGTCATCGACAAGCCGTTCGAGCAGCGGCGCGACACCCTCTACCGGGACTTCTCCGGCGCCGCCGGGCACATGCAGATCACCGGAGGGCCGCAGTCGGGGAAGTCGACGCTGTTGCGGACGCTCATCGCCGGCTTCGCGCTCACCCACACCCCGGAGGAGGTCCAGTTCTACGGCCTCGACTTCGGTGGCGGCGGCATGTCCTCGATCGCGGGGCTGCCGCATGTGGGCGGCATCGCCTCCCGGCTCGACCCCGAGCGGGTACGGCGTACGGTCGCCGAGGTGTACGGCATCATGGCGCGCCGCGAGGAGTACTTCCGCAGCGCCGGGATCGACTCCATCGCCACGTTCCGCAGGCTGCGGGCGCGCGGTGACATCTCGGTGACGGACCAGCCGTGGGGCGATGTGTTCCTGATCGTCGACGGGTGGGGCAGCTTCCGGACGGATTACGAGGGCCTGGAGTCGGCGGCCACGGACATCGCGGCCCGGGGACTGGGTTACGGCATCCACCTGATCGTCACGGCGTCGCGTTCCATGGAGGTGCGGGCCAGCCTGAAGGACCACCTCATGAACCGGCTGGAACTGCGGCTCGGTGACGTGATGGATTCCGAGCTGGACCGCAAGGTGGCCGCCAACGTGCCCGCCGGGGTCCCGGGCCGCGGCCTGACCCCGGAGAAACTGCACTTCATGGCGGCGGTGCCGCGGATCGACGGCATCAACTCCGACAGCGACCTCTCCGAGGCCACCGCCGCGATGAACCAGGAAGTCGCCCGCCATTGGACGGCGGCGCCCGCACCGGCAGTGCGTCTGCTGCCGCGTGAGCTTCCGGCGAGGGAGCTCCCGCCCGGCTACGCGGTGCCGGAGCGCGGTGTCGCCTTCGGCATCGACGAGAACAACCTGGAGCCGGTGTTCCTGAACTTCGAGCAGGACCCGTTCTTCCTGGCGTTCGGTGAGAGCGAGTCCGGGAAGTCCAACCTGCTGCGCCTGCTCATCAAGCAGCTCACCGAGCGGTACGACGGTGATGCGTGCAAGCTCTTCGTCATCGACAACCGTCGTTCCCTGCTGGACGTGACTCCGCCCTCGCACCTGGCGGAGTACATCCCGATGTCCAACAACATGGACCATCACATGACGGCGCTGCACGACCTGATGCAGCGCCGCACACCGTCGGCCGACGTCACGGCGCAGGAACTGCGCGACCAGAGCTGGTGGCAGGGCCCGACGGTGTACGTCGTCATCGACGACTTCGACCTGGTCTCCACGTCGAGCGGCAACCCGCTGTCGACGATCACGGAGCTGCTGCCGTTCGCCCGCGACGTGGGCGTCCGCTTCATCATCGCCCGCAATACGGCGGGGGCCAGCCGTGCCCTGTACGAGCCCTTCCTCCAACGCATGATCGAGCTGGGCGCCCAGGGCGTGGTCCTGTCGGGCGACCCGAACGAGGGCGACGTCCTCGGCAACGTACGACCGCGCCCGATGCCCGCGGGCCGGGGCATCTTCGTCACCCGGCGCCGGGGGAACCCTCTGGTGCAGACGGGGCTGATGGAGGGGTAGCTCCGCGAAGCGGGGAGGGGCGGGACGCACGAGCATCCGTGTGTCCCGCCCCTGCGCTTTCGCCGTCGGCCGGGCGAACCGTCCGATGCGGTATCGGCCTCGGCCCGGCCTCGGGAGACAGTTCAGGGTGGACACCTCCCGCGCGTGTCCACCCTGGTGTGCTGTGTCGTGCTGTGTTTTGCTGTGGCGCTTTTGGTGCCTTTGGTGCTGTGGTGATCTGGTCCTGTGCCCGAACTCGTTAGAAGTTCGCTGCCGCTCGCTTGTCACCGCTGCGGTAGATGGGCGACGCCTCACTGACCTTCTGGGCGATCTCATCGAGGTTGGCGCGGATGGCGTCGGCGTCCGTCTTCCACCTCTTCTGGGCGGTGGTGTACGCCTGCTTCGCCTCGCCCTCCCAGACCTCCGACACCTTCGCGATCATGGTCTGGATCTCCTGGAGGTCCTGGGCAAGCGCCTTGGCCTGCTTCTTGATCTCGCCGGCTGCGAGATCCAGGCTCGCGTAAGTGACGACCGTCGTACCGTCGTTGTTCCCCATGTGGTCCTCCGCTGAATTCGAGTTACGAGATGAGGGTCAGAAGTTGTTCAGGTTCGACGTCTTGGCCGTCGCCGCTGCGTCACCTGAGTAGCCGTCGACGACGTCCACGCCGCTGAGGGCCGCGCGGATCTCGTCCTCGTTGTTGCCCGAGATGGTGCGGGCGGCCTTGATGGCCTCCTGGAACTGAAGCAGCTGCTTGGCCAGGCTGACCATGCGGTTGTTGATCTGGTCCTGCTTCACGTTGAAGTGGTTGGCGCCGATGCCCTGCCACTTGCCTTCGAGGCTGTCGATCGTCGCGTGGAGCTTCTGGAGCTGGCCCTTCACCGAGTTGAACTTGATGGTGAGGTCACCCTCCAGCTTCAGGAGTGCGGCATCTGAGACCTTCTGATCTGCCATGGTTCTCTTTCCCTTTCGGTTGGTTCTGCAAGGCCGGCATGGATCGCCGGCCGGTACACGCGGAACGTGCGGTCAAGCGGCCTTACGCCTGCGGACCACGGCGTAGGCCACTCCTCCCAGCACGACCACAACTGCGGCCGCTCCGAGGATCAGACCCAACTGGCTTTCGTCCCCCGAGGACTTCTCTTCTTCCGCCGCCACAGGCTTGTCGCCCTCCGCGCCGTTCTTGGCGGGCTGCGGCGAGGCCGAGTCCTCCGGCTTCTGGGACGAGTCGGCGGGGCCGGTCGTCCTCTCCTTGGTGAGCGGGCTGATGTCCGGGTCACCGGGGTCGCCCTTGCCCTTGAGGACATTCATCGAAGGGCGGATCAGGCCGTGACCGAGGTACTCGCTGCGCTCGCCGTCCTTCCAGTCGCGGCTGGCTGTGTCGAAGAGGACGTTGAGGACCTGGTTGGCGGTCCAGTCGGGGTGGAGCGACCAGATCAGGGCGGCGGAGGCGGAGGCGATGGCTGTGGCGGCGCTGGTGCCGCCGTCGCCGTCGCAGTAGCTCTGGAAGGTGCTGTCGCACCACTTGGGGATGTCGCTCCCGGGAGAAGCAACGTCTACCGAACCCGAGTGCTGGGAGTAGTACGAGACCTTTCCCTGGCGGTCTGCCGAGGCAACACCCACCACCTCGGGGTACGAGGCCGGATACTGCTTCCAGTTCTCCTTGTTCCCCTCATTGCCGACGCCGGCGATGACCAGCTTCCCCTTGCTTTCGGCATACTTGACGGCTTCATGCTCCTCGCGCTGGGAGAAATCATCAGCCATGGACACACTGATAATCTGTGCATCGCTGTCGGCTGCGGCTCGGATGGCCTTCTTTATGTCACCGATGACGGTGTTGCGCTTCGTCATGAATCCGACGTCACTCATACGCACAGGAATGATCTCGACCCCTGGGGCGAGTCCTTTCAGACCGCCCCCCTTGCCAGTCCCGGCGATCAACTCGGCCATCGTCGTACCGTGACCGCGGTAATCGTCGGTTTCGTCGCCAGGCGCCCCGGTGACGTCAACTCCCTTGACGACCTGCCCTCTCAGCGACGGCGTGGACGGGTTCACCCCCGTGTCGATGACAGCGACTTTGATGCCCTCGCCGGTCGTGACCTTCCACATGTCCTCAGCCTGCATCGCGCTGAGATACCACTGCTTCGACTGCGTGTCGGCTGCTGCGGGCTGCGCCCCACCGACAAACAACACACTCCACGAAGCGGCCACAGCCAGCCCGCCGAGCACACGCTTCTGGGCTCGGCCCATTCCTGCTGTCATCCCGGCTTCCGAACCTTCCCTGGGACTGCTACTCGACCACCGGCGGCACAGCTCCGCGCCGTCCGGCATTCCACGTCTCTTCGTCTTCCGTCAGGTAGTCGGGACGGGCCGACCCGCTGTCCTCGTCGTCCCGGCCGGCATTCCGTCGACCAGCAGGACCACGAACCAGCCCTGCACCACCGGCCGTGAAGCCCTTGGCGTTAGAGCCAGCTCCTCCAGCCTTACGGGGAGCACCCACGACTCCGTTGGCACCCGAAGCCTGCGCAGGCCGACCGCCAGGACGAGAGGCAGCCGCATCTGCTCCGCGCCCCCCGATCACTCCCCGCTGGCCCGAAGTCCCCGCCCTGCCCTGCGGCGCTTGCTGCGGGGTTCCGCCGACGATGCCGTTTCTGCCCCCCGCACCAGGTCCGCCGCCTATGGGCGTCCCGCCCTGGCCGGTGACCGGTCGTCCGCCCGTCGCAGTGGAACGGCCGGTAATCGGCGACTGCGAGCCGACCGGCGGACGCCCCGTGGAGGAACCTCCACCTCCCATGGGGTTGGGACGGCCGACTGGGGGCCCGCCCGGCCCCTTGGCTACGGGCCCTCCCCCTGTGGGCTGCGCCTTGCCCATGCCCAGGCCGGTCTGGTTCACCGTGCGTTGCACTGAAGGGCCAGTCGTGCGTGGCGGGTTCCCCTGCTTGGTGGGCATGAAGGGGGGCGGCACGGCAGCCGGCGGCATCCCGGGCGGGCCCGTGGTGGGCGTGGGAGAGGGTAGCGATGGCGCGCTGGGGATCGTCGTCGGAGCCTGGGGGGGCGCAACGCTGTTGATCTCCGTAGCAGTGCTCTTGCCCAGCGGGGGTGCATCACCGAGAACTTCAGCCTGTGGCCGGCTGACTGCGGCCCCTGTGGCGGCGCCGCCCGTGATCGGACGGTCCGAAGAGCTCGGTGCAGCAGCGTAACCGAGAGCCTCGGGGCTCGTGGTCGAGGCCGAGGAGGAGGGAGGAGTGGCCTGGCCGACATCAACCGGCTTCGGCATTTTGATACCGAGGCTCTTCTCGAACCGCGGCGGCTCCTGCGCCGCCAGCACTTCCTCGGAGACCGAGTAGTACGACGCCAACCGGTTGATCTGGTTGATGGCTTCCTGGCGGTTCTTCTCCACCTCCAAGGCAGCCGCGTACTGCGGGTTGGTCTCGGTCCGGGCCGGGAACAGAATGTCGTCCACGTCCGTCTGAATCATCCGGCGGTCGCGCGGCGGCATGGCGCTCTTCACCGATGCCAAACCGGTACCCGCGACCGTGATCTGAGTGCCGGCCGCGTCCGCGAAGTCGCCCAGCTTTTCGGCGTGGGCGGCCAGGCCCGTGCCGAAGGCACGGAAGGCCGTGCCGGACTCGCCCTCCCAGTCGACCCCTTTGAGGTGGTCCTTCAGCTCCTTCGCCGCGCGCCGGATGGCGTCCCGGGCCTTCCAGAGGGCCTCGCCGGCGCTCTCCAGGTGTTCCGGGTTGGCGTTCTCCACCATGTCGATGATGGCGTTGAGCTTGTGTCCCTCGAAGGAGGTACGCCCCCCGGTGCGGGGGTTGCCGAAGCCGAAGGATTCCAGGGCACGGCCGGCCATCTCGGACATGTCCGTGACGACGATCTGGGTCTGGACCCGCCCCTCGTCCTGCTTGTGCTGCTCGGCGGGCGTCAGGTTCTGCTGCTTCTCGTCGCTCATTCGGCTGCCCACCCGGAGTCCGACTGCTTGTCCTTGTTCGCCTGCTCGGACGCCGCGTGCCTCTCGCGTTCCTGGTCCATCCGCGCCTGGATCTCGTAGAACCGCCGCCTGATGTCGTCCTCGACGTTGTCGAAGCCGACCGCAGCCGCGTGCACGCCCAGGCTCAGGTACTCGATCTGGTCGCCGAGGGACCTGGAGAGCGAGACGAGGGAGGAGTGGACCCGGTTGTACTGGGTGTAGAGGCCGTCCGCCTCGGCGAAGCGGGCGTTCGGGCCGCTCAGCGAGGCCCGCGAGACCTTCTGGTCGGCGACCTTCGTCTTGCTGGCGGCCGAGCCCTCGAAGTCCGCCAGCAGGGCGTCCACCCGCTTCTTGAACTTCTCCAGCGCACCCACTCCGCGCCTGAGATCACCCGTACCGCCGCCACCACCTGGATCGGTCACAATGCCGTCCTCCCCGTTCTGCATCCCCGTTTGCTCGGACCGTCCCGCGTTGCTATCGCACTGACGCGATCCGATCCGATCTCAATCCCGACAACTCTAGTCACTGGCTACGACAGCGCCAATCGACTTGCCGCCCACGTGACTTGTCTCATGCAGGCACCCTCCCCGTCCCCGACCGCTACGCCCCGCCCGGCAGGCGCCCCGTGCGCCGCCGCGTGTCCCGTACCGCCACGGCCGTGCCCGCGATGGCCGCCACCAGGACGCCGCCGCCGACCATGACGTACGTCGCCAGGCGCGCGTTTCGCTCGTCGGCCGTTTCGCCCAGGTGGAGTTCGGCGGGGGTCGGGGCTTTGCCCTTGCTCATGCCCTCGCTCGCGACCGGACGGTCGATCGGCTTGTCGTCCTCGGTGAGGGCGCGCACCGGGTCGACCACGCCCCAGCCGACCAGGCGGTCGTGGCCCGCGACCGAGCGCTCCGCCGTCTGCTGCATCTGCGCGACGATCTGCTCCTGCGTCCAGTCGGGGTGCTTCGCCTTGATCAGGGCTGCCACTCCCGCGACGTACGGGGCGGAGAAGCTGGTTCCGTTGTCGGCGCAGTGTCCGCCGCCGGGGACCGTGGAGACCATGTCCACCCCGGGGGCGGCGATGCCGACGAACTCGCCGGACTGGGAGAAGGGCGCCCGTTCGTTGTTGCGGTCGGAGGAGGCGACGGCGAGGACACCGTCGAAGGACGCCGGGTAGGTCTCCTTGACGTTTCCGCCGAGCCCGTCGTTGCCGGCCGAGGCGACCACGACGATCTCCCGGGCGAGGGCGTTGTCCACGGCCTGCCTCAGGGCCGGGGACGGCTTCACGGCGTCGGCGGTGTCCTGGGAGATGTTGATGATGTCCGCGTCCGCCTTCTCCGTGGCGTAGCGGACCGCGTCGGCGAGGGTCTCGGTCGTGCCGTGGCCCTCGGCGTCGTTCTGCTGGAGCGGGATGATCGTCGCGTCGGGGGCGAGGCCGCTGAAGCCCGTGCCCTTCATCTCGCGGGCGGCGATGATGCCGGCGACCTTGGTGCCGTGGCCCACGGTGTCCGTGGTGCCGTTCTCCTTGCCGCGTTCGATCTTCGTGCCGTCGTCGGCCTTGAGGTTCTTCGGCAGGAAGTTGCGACCGGCCCCGGTGTCCACCGCGGGCTTGAGCTGTTTGTTCCTGACGTCGACGCCGGTGTCGATGACCGCTACGCGTACGCCCTTGCCGGTGGACTGCTTCCACACCTCGTCCAGCAGGACGCGTTGCAACGCCCAGGGGCGGCCCGGGTAGTTCTTCGACGGGAACGTGCACTGGGTCGAGTCGGCCGCGGCCGCCGGGAGCACCGGCAGGGTGACGAGGAGGACGGCCGCGGCCGCCCCGGCGGTCAGGAGGCGGCGGGTCAGGGGGCGGTCGGGGGCCGCCATGTCCATACCCACGCTCACGAACCCTGCGGCTGGCTGGCGGCGCCGGTCGAGAGCCGGGGCCCGGTCGGCAGGAGCGCGGACCAGACCGCCGGTACGGGGTTGGGGTCGACGTCCTTGTAGCCGAGCCGGTTCTGCGCCTGCTGCGCCTCCTGCTGCTGGGACTCCCGTTCCTCCTTCGAACCGGATTCCCCGATGCCGGAGTCGTCCTGGCCGCTGTCGCTGTTGGACTGCATCGCGTAGCGCAGGCCGGTGTCGGTGACCAGGAAGAGGAAGCCGGCGCTGGTTGTGGAGCCCTTGAACTGGCGGAAGAACTCGCCCGACCCCGGCGTGACGTAGGCGCTGCTGGAGCCGGTGGGGAGCGTCGCGGGGAAGCTCGTGCCCACCCACGTGCTCAGCGTGGTGTCACCGCTGTCCGCGTCGACGCCGCGCAGAACATTGCACACGGTGTTTCGGCTGCCCTTCGTGACGCTCGGGGAGTTGACGGGCTCGGGCTTGCTGACCGGCCAGTCCGCCTTCTGGTTGAAGGGGGCGCCCGGTTCGAGTTCGGCGGCGCTCACCGGCTTCGCGTTGCCCGCCTGCTTGAGGTCGACCAGCTGCCGGCTGCTGAGCAGGAGCTTGGCGGTGAAGTCGGAGACCGGGGCGACCCTGCCCGGCAGGACGACGTAACTCTGGGTCTTGGTTCCCGCCGTGGCGGCCAGGACCATGCCGACCCGGTTCGTCTGCGCGTCCAGGGTACCGGGGGCGCCCGCGGGGGCTCCGGGGACGCCGTCGAGGGTCGGGAAGGTGATCGGCGCCCCGGTGTGGAGGGTGGCCAGCCAGGCGGCGGAGACCCGCTGGGGCTTGGTCCCCTGGCCGACCAGGGTGCGGAGCAGCAGTTCGTCGTTCTTGACGGGGTATGCCTTGCCGGCGGCGTCCACGATGTAGCGGGTCCGGTCCGGGCCCTCGATGTACATCAGCTCGCCGCCCCGCAGGGCGTTCTTGCCCTCGGTCTTCTTCTCCTCGCGCTCGGCGAAGATGAAGGTCGCCTTCTGGATGGCCCTGCCGCCCTCGCCGGGGCGTTCGCAGACCGCCCAGCGCTTGGCTCCGCCCGCTTCCTTGGAGTCGGGCAGCCGGTCGGGGGCGTACGGAATGCCGAGGGTGGCGCCGTGCGGAATCTTGCCGCTGTCCAGGACCGACTCGCTGACGTTGACGACGGTGCCCTTGTCCGGGGCGAGCAGGAGCTTGGCGGAGGCCATGTTCAGGACGGGGTGCAGTTGCTTCTTGCCGTCGGTCTCCAGCACCACGTAGCGGGTGGTGGACTTGCTGGCGATGATGACGTGTTCCTTGGGAGCGTCCCACTTCTGGGGCGCCACCGGTTTGAACATGCCCCAGGCGCCGAAGACGGCGAGAACCACGACGGCGATGACGGCCCCGGGCAGTACCGCGCGCAGCGGCCGGGGGGCGCCTTCCTCGGAACCGGTGGGGTTGGGTTGCAGGAACTGTGCGATCAACCTCCGCTTCGCAAAGGTATAGGCGTTGAGCTCATCCCGCCGTGATGCCATGTGTCCGCTGCCCCTTCTCCCCAGTGATCGAACAGGGTCCCATACGCACCGTCGGCCCCCGCTGCCGTACCGCGTTCCTACTATGCCTGCTGGGGTTCCGCTCCCTGTGCTCAGGTAGGGTGACGACCCGATCAACACCCGTGTAAAAAGCGGTGAATACGGACACGAGGGGGCAACGCGTCGATGGGTGCAGCTACGCGCGAGCGTACCGGGCGGGCCGGCCGTCGAACCTCCAGGACTTCCCGGAGGCAACGCAGCAACGCGTCGCCCGCGACGCCCCCCGCCGGGCCCTCCGGCACGGCCGGGCAGAACGCGCCCGCCGCGACGACGCTGCGTTCGATCTCGCGTACCGACCGGGTGCGCCCCGTGCTGCGGCAGCTGGTGATCGTCGAGGTGGGCCTCGTGATCGCCGCGGTGGGCGCGGTTCTCGGCGGTGCGTGGCTGATCCCCTCGCTCGTGCTGCTCTGCCTGCTGGTCGCCCTCGCGGTGGTACGCCGACGGGGCCGCGCGCTCCAGGACTGGGTGTCGAGCGCCCTCGGGCTCCGGGCCCGGCGCCGGGCCGCGGGCACGCCGCCGGCGGACGCGGAGCCGATGCTGGCCGCGGTCGCCGAGAACGTGCCCGGCTTCGGCCCGCAGGTCTATGTGGACCGGGCCCACCGGACGGTGGGCATGCTCGGCGACGGCACGTTCCTGACCGCTGTGGTCCGGGTGGAGGCGAGCGGCGAGTCGTTGCGGCCCGCGTTCGGCGCCCGTTCGCTCCCGCTGTCCCTGCTGGGCGACGCCCTGCGGGTGGACGACATCGTGCTGGAGTCGGCGCAGTTGGTGCAGCAGGTGCGGTGCGCGCCGGCCCCGCATCTGCCGCAGCAGTCGGTGGCCCGGCTCTCGTACGCCCCGCTGCAGGACCAGACCGGTGCGCCCGCCCTGCGGATGACGTGGGTGGCGTTGAAGCTGGATCCGGAACTGTGCCGTGAGGCCATCGAGGCGCGCGGCGGCGGGATTCAGGGTGCTCAGCGTTGTCTGGTGCGGGTCGCCGACCATGTGGCGAGCCGGATCACGGGTGCGGGTTTCCAGGCCGCGGTGCTCGACCAGGACGAGGTGAACTCCGCCGTGGCCACGTCCGCGTGCGCCAGTCCCATCCTGTCGGGCCGGGCTGGGCGGCCGGAAGCCGCACAGCAGCGGCGCACGATGGAGACGTCGCGGGTCTGGCGGTGTGATGACCGCTGGCACACCACGTACGCGGTGGACCGCTGGCCCGAGCTGGGCCGGGGCGCGACGCCGCTGCCGCAGCTGGTCGCGCTGCTGACCTCGGTGCCCGCGTACGCGACGACGTTCAGCCTGACGGTGCGCCGCGGGGAGCGCCAGGGCTCGACGCGGGTGGCGGGCCATGTGCGGGTCACCGGCGGCTCGGACACCGAACTGATCGGCGTGAGAAGGACGTTGGAGCAGGCGGCCCGGCACGCGAAGGTGGGGCTGGCGCGGCTGGACCGCGAGCAGCTGCCGGGCGTTCTGGCCACGCTCCCCCTGGGAGGCGCACAGTGAGCAATCGGACCGAGCCGCGGCGCGGGCTGCGCGGCCCCCGTCATGCGGGCCACACCGTGGCGGCGGATCATCTCGGCGCGTTGTCCCTGCCCGTCGGCGACGACGGCGTGATCATCGGCAACGACGCGAACAACCGGCCGCAGCTCATCGGTTTCCATCGCCCCGTGCCCTACGACGTCACGCTGATCGGCGGGCTGTGGACGGCGCAGGTCCTGGCGCTGCGGGCGGCGGGCACGGGCGCCCGGGTGGCGGTCGAGACCGGCCGCGTCCAGGCGTGGACCACGCTCGCCCAGGCGGCGGGTGCCGGGCTGGAGTGTGTGTCCCTGTACGACGTGGGGCGCGTTCCGCCGACGGGGGCGACGGTGGGCAGTCCCGTGGTCGTCGTGCGGGACTGCGGCATGCGGCCGCCGCGCGGGCGCGTGGTGTCCTCGCCGTGGCAGTCCGTGCTGACGCTGCTTCCGTATCTGAGCCCGGTCGCACCGCGGTTGATGCGGTCGTCGGCGCTGGTGGGCGTCCAACGGGTCTCGCCCGGCGAGGCCGAGCAGATCGGCCGGATCCTGGGGCTGGCGCGCGCCGAGTACGAGGCGCTGCCCACGCTGGCGGACGGCGTCACGCTGTGGGTGGCCGGGCCGGAACACCATTGGGTGATGACCAACGCGACGGACGCCGAGACCGGTCTGCTGGGCACCGCTCGCCGGATGGACTGATTCCTGCGCCGTTCGGCCCACGAACACCCCGTACTCCGTGGAACATGGACCCGCACCGAATCCGCTCGATCGAAGGGACGCCGTCATGGGCACCCAGCAGGAAAAGGATGAGCTCTACGCTCTCGACATCTCGGATGTGACGTGGCTCAGTGCGCCCGGCACCGAGGACGCCGAGGAGCGGGTCGAGATCGCGCATCTGCCGGGCGGCGCCGTCGCCATGCGCTCCTCCCTGGACCCGGACACCGTCCTGCGGTACACCGAGGCGGAGTGGACGGCGTTCGTCCTGGGCGCTCGCGACGGCGAGTTCGACCTCACGTAGGTTCGGCCTCGCCCGTCCGGTTACCGGCGCGTATGGCCTGGATTGCCCCTCCCACCGCCCCCTTTCCGTCGCACGTCGTTCACCGGGGTGTGACAGGCGGCCGGGAGGGCGGGGTTTGCCGTGCCCCACGCCCTGCCTGAGTTCAGCGGATGGCGATTAGGGTGGGTGGGGCGCGGCGGAAGAACCTGCGAGCAGGGGATGCGCGTCGCAAGGGGGAGAGCCGGG
The DNA here is from genome assembly GCF_044756785.1 of Streptomyces sp. NPDC091649. NCBI lineage: Bacteria > Bacillati > Actinomycetota > Actinomycetes > Kitasatosporales > Streptomycetaceae > Streptomyces > Streptomyces sp. NPDC091649. The sequence goes on from NZ_JBIVTR010000001.1 coordinate 27,329, forward strand.
CGGACCGGCACATCGGGAACGGTCGCCCCCACCCACCACGGCACAAGGGTGCTCGACCACACCAGGAGGCAAAGTGAACGGCGATCGGGACGAGATCCGCGGCGGATGGGACCTGCCCGTCGACGAGTCGTCCGACGCGGATCCCGCCGAGATGACGGGTGAGTTCACCATCGACTACACCCCTCCCGCCTGGTACACGCAGAACGCGTCGGGGGACTCGTCGGGGGGGTCGGGTTCGCACCTGGCGCCCCCTCCGCCGCCGGTCGGCGCCCCCCTGTCCACGCCCGGTCTGTCGGCGACGCCCGGCGGCTTCGACCCCGACTGGGCACCCGCGCCGCCGGCGCCCGCCGAGCCCGCGGTCCCAAAGACCCCGCACTCCCCCGCCGTACCGGAGCCGCCGCAGACGCGGGCCGCGGGCGCACAGAGTCCGGACGCGCGGACCCCGGGTGCACAGGCCCCGGGTGCACCGGCTGTTCCGGCCGCCCGGAGCGAGGACGCCGGTACGTTCGGTGGCGGCGATGTGGAAAGCGGCGCGACGATGCGGTTCTCGCCCGCCGCGCTCCAGCGGGAGATCGCCGAACGCGAGGCGGAAGCCGCAGCCCGGACCGCCGCCGGCCCGGCTTCGGTTCCGGATTCCGGGACCGTCGGGGAAGACGCGTCCGCTGCCGGGGCGAAGGGCCCCGAGCGGGCCGACGCCCCGGGCTCCGGTACGGAATCCGACGACGCCTCGTCGGCCGCCGCGTCCTCCGAGCCTCCCGCCCCGTCCCGCCCGGCGGCCGACGCCGACACGGACTCCGCAGCCGCCTCCCGTACGGACACAGGCCCCGCGGATTCCGAGGACGCGAGCGCGCCCGGGGCAAGCGCCGACGCGGCCCCGGGCCCCGAGGTGGCGCCCGCCCCCGACGCCGCCACGGACGCGGGCCCCCAGCACCCCGTACCGCAGGACGCGCGTCCCCAGGACGCGGCGCCCCGGCACGTGCCGCCGCCCGCCGCCGAGGCCCCGCAGGCCGCCGCCGCGTCCGCGCCGTGGTCGCCGCCCGCACAGGGCGGCGCGCTGCCGCCCCTGCCGCCCGCCTTCCAGCCGGCCGCTCCGGGGCCCTCCGCACCGCAGCCCGCGGCGCAGTGGCCCGGTTCGGTCCCTCCGAACGAGGCGCCCGGCGGCTACGGCTTCCCCCAGGCGGCACAGGCACACCAGGCGTCCCAGGCGCCTCACGCACCTCAGCCCCAGACACCGCAAGCGCCCCAGCCTCCGCACCAGCAGCCGTTCCCCGGCTCGCCCGGCCACCCCTCCCCCGGGCCCGGAGCACCGCTGCCGCCGCAGGCCCCTCCCCACGCGCCTCAGGGCGCGGGCGGTTATGGCTTCCCCCCTCAGGGCGGCTACGGTTTCCCGCCGGCCGGCCAGCAGGCGGCGCAAGGACAGCAGCAACACGGCGGGCAGGGTCCGCACGGGCAGGCCCCCCACCAGCCGGGACAGACGCCCCACGCACCGCAGCCGCCCTTCCCGGCCCAGGGCTCTTCGAACCTCCCCGCGCCCGTCGCCCCGCAGCAGCCGGACGCGTACGGGCAGCAGCCCCCGGCGCAGGCCCAGCCGCCGCACCAGCAGCAGCCACCCGTCGACCCGCGTGCCGGCGGGGCCTGGCCCAACCCGGTCGCTCACGACCAGCGGGAGCGGTCCGTGCCCGGCGCCCCGCTCGGGTACACGGCGGCCGTCGAGCTCTCCTCCGACCGGCTGGTACGGGGAAAGCAGAAGGCCAAGAGCAGCCGCAACCCCTCCGGCGCCTCCCGGTTCAAGCTGGGCGGCAAGAAGGAGGAGGCCGAGCGGCTGCGCAAGCTGGAGCTGATCCGCACCCCGGTGCTGTCCTGCTACCGGATCGCCGTCATCAGCCTCAAGGGCGGCGTCGGCAAGACCACCACCACGACCGCGCTGGGTTCGACCCTGGCCACCGAGCGGCAGGACAAGATCCTCGCCATCGACGCCAACCCGGACGCCGGCACGCTGGGGCGGCGGGTGCGCCGCGAGACCGGGGCGACCATCCGCGACCTGGTCCAGGCGATCCCGTATCTCAACTCCTACATGGACATCCGGCGGTTCACCTCGCAGGCGCCCTCCGGTCTGGAGATCATCGCCAACGACGTGGACCCGGCGGTCTCCACGACGTTCAACGACGAGGACTACCGGCGCGCGATCGAGGTGCTCGGCAAGCAGTACCCGATCATCCTCACCGACTCGGGCACCGGGCTGCTCTACAGCGCGATGCGCGGGGTGCTCGACCTCGCCGACCAGCTGATCATCATCTCGACGCCCTCGGTCGACGGCGCGTCCAGCGCCTCCACGACGCTGGACTGGCTCTCGGCGCACGGCTACGCCGATCTGGTGCAGCGTTCGCTCACCGTCATCTCGGGCGTCCGCGAGACCGGCAAGATGATCAAGGTGGACGACATCGTCCAGCACTTCGAGACACGCTGCCGCGGAGTCGTCGTCGTGCCGTTCGACGAGCACCTGGCGGCGGGCGCCGAGGTCGACCTCGACATGATGCGGCCCAAGACCCGGGAGGCGTACTTCCACCTCTCGGCGCTGGTGGCCGAGGACTTCTCGCGGGCCCAGCAGCAGCAGGGGCTGTGGACGGCGGACGGCCAGAACCCGCCGCCGCAGTACGCCCCGCCGATGCCGGGTCAGCAGGGCTACCCGGGACCGGGCCGGCCGATGCCCGGCCAGCAGGGCGGCGGCGGGCCCGCGGGTCAGCAGGTTCCCGGGGCACAGCCGTACGCACCGCAGCAGCCCGGCCCCGGACAGCCCTATCCGCAGCAGCCGCAGCACCCCGGACAGCCGCAGCCGGGACAGCAGCCGTACGCCCAGCAGCCCTACGGCGGACAGCCGCCGTACGGGGGATATCAGGCGGCCGGTCAGCCGAACGCCCCCTACCCTCCGCAGGCGGCGCCGGGCGGGCCGCAGCACGGGTGGGCCCCGTCCCCTCCCGCGCAGACCGGGCCGGGTGCGCCCGGGGCGGGGGCGCCGCAGCAGGGACAGCCGGAACAGCAGGGCGCGCAGGACAACCCGGCGGCTCGGCCCGATCCGCACGCCCCGGTGCCTCCCGCCGGCTGGCAGCAGACGCCTCCGCAGCCGCCGCCGGCGCCTCAGCAGTAGGCGCATCTGGTTGAGACCAATGAGGGCTCGCATCGCTCGCGCGGTGCGGGCCCTTCCGCTATTCCCGCAGCCCACACGCGGTTTGACACACCGTTGACGAGCCTCGACCACCGCTGATAAACCTTCGCTTCACCGACTGGCGAACCAGAGATCCGCCCGCCTTCTTCCAGCGAGATGACGCGAGGTCCCGTCCATGGTCACAAGAGTTCCGCCCCGCTCCTCCCGGCCACGCCGACGGCTGCGCCTCCTGCTGGCCTCCGGCGCAGCGGGCCTGGCGCTCGCCGCCGGCTCCGTCGTCCCGGGCAATCCACTCGCCCCCGCACCCTCCGAGGCCCGCGCCGACGACGGCAGGACGACGCTGACGGTCGCGGTCGCCCAGAGCGTCGACTCGCTCAGCCCGTTCCTCGCGCAGCGGCTGTTGAGCACCAGCGTCCACCGGCTGATGTACGACTACCTCACCAACTACGACCCCAAGGACAACAAGGCGATCCCGGGTCTCGCCACGGCGTGGGAGCCCTCCCCGGACAAGCTGACGTGGACGTACACGATCCGGTCGGACTCGAAGTGGTCCGACGGGCAGCAGGCCACCGCGGAGGACGCGGCCTGGACGTTCAACACGATGATGACCGACGAGGGGGCCGCGACGTCCAACGGCAGCTTCGTCGGCAACTTCGACGAGGTGACCGCGCCGAGCAAGGACAAGCTGGTCATCAAGCTGAAGGAGCCGCAGGCCACCATGGCCGCGCTCGACGTGCCGATCGTGCCCAAGCACGTCTGGGAGAAGGTCGAGGACTTCTCCACGTTCAACAACGACAAGAAGTTCCCCGTCGTGGGGAACGGTCCGTTCATCCTGACGGACTACAAGGTCGACAGCTACGTGAAGCTGAAGGCGAACAAGGACTTCTGGCGCGGGTCGCCCAAGTTCGACGAGCTGGTCTTCCGCTACTACAAGGACCAGGACGCGGCCGTGGCCGCCCTGCGCAAGGGTGAGGTCTCCTTCGTCGCGGGCAGCCCCAGTCTGACCCCGGCCCAGTCCGCCTCGCTGGAGAAGGCCCCGGACATCAAGGTCAACGACGCCCCGGGCCGGCGGTTCTTCGCGCTCGCCGTCAACCCCGGCGCCCGTACCAAGGACGGGCAGAAGTTCGGCGACGGCCACCCGGCGCTGCTGGACCAGAAGGTGCGGCACGCCCTGTTCATGGCGGTCGACCGCGAGACCATCATCGACAAGGTCTTCCAGGGCCACGCCGTCGAGGGCGAGGGCTACATCCCGCCGCGCTTCTCCGACTACTTCTGGAAGCCGTCGGCGGACCAGAAGCTCGCCTACGACCCGGCGAAGGCCGGAGCCCTGCTGGACGAGGCCGGATACAGGAAGAACGGCCAGGGAAAGCGCGTCGGCAAGGACGGCAGGCCGCTCGACTTCCGTATCCTCTGCCACGCCACCGACCCCAACGACAAGGCGATCGGCAAATACCTCCAGGAGTGGTGGGGCGAGCAGGGCATCGGGTTGAAGGTCGACTGCCTCGACAACGTCTCCGACCCCTGGTACGCCGGTGAGTACGACCTCGCCTTCGACGGCTGGTCCGTCAACCCGGACCCGGACTTCGTGCTGTCGATCCACACCTGCGCCGCCCTGCCGACCAAGGCGAAGGAGTCGGCCGCGACCGACAACTTCATCTGCGACAAGCAGTACGACGAGCTGTACAAGCGGCAACTGGCGGAGTACGACCCCGCCAAGCGGGCGGATCTGGTCAAGCAACTGGAGTCGCGGCTGTACGACACCGGGTACATGAACGTCATGGCGTACCCGAATGCCGTCGAGGCGTACCGCACCGACCACATCGAGTCCATCACCACCATGCCGTCGGCCGCGGGCAACATCTACGGCCAGGACGGCTACTGGAGCTGGTGGTCGGCGGTCCCGGCCGCCGGGGCCTCCTCCTCCGGTTCCTCCGACTCCGGTGGCGGCTCCACCGGGGTGCTCGTCGGGATCGGGATCGCCGTCGTCGTCCTCGCCGGTGGTGGACTCCTGTTCGCCATGCGTCGCCGCTCCACCGCGGAAGACCGTGAATAGTCCATGAGCTCAGAAAGCACTCCCGCCCTGCTGAAGGGCGCGGCGGGCGTGGAGAGCACCGCGTCGGGCGGCCCGGCTCCGGCCGGGCCGCCGGTCCGCTCCCCACGCTCCCGCGGTACGGCCGCCTACGCCCGCTACGCGGCGGGCAAGCTCGCCGGGGCGGCCGTCTCCCTCTTCGCCGTCCTCGTCACCAGCTTCTTCCTCTTCCGGCTGATCCCCGGCGACCCGGTCAAGCAGATGACCGGCGGCCGGCAGGTGTCGACGGAACAGATCGCGGCGATGCGCCGTGAGTTCGGCCTCGACCTGCCCCTGTGGCAGCAGTTCACCCAGTACTGCGGCAAGGCGCTGACCGGCGACTTCGGTACGTCGTACCAGTTCCGCGCCCCGGTCCTCGACAAGATCGCCGAGGCGCTGCCCGCCACCCTGCTGCTGACCGGCACCGCCTTCGTGATCTACACGCTGCTGGGCATCTGGCTGGGCGCCCGCTCCGCGTGGCGCAACGGCGGCGCCGGGGACCGGGCCAACACCGCGTTCGCGCTGACGCTGTACTCGGTGCCCTCGTTCTGGCTCGGACTGCTCCTCATCATCACCCTGTCGGTGGGCATCGGCCCGGTCCCCGGGCTCTTCCCGACGGGCGGCATGGAGTCCGGCGGCACCGAGGGCTTCGACCGGGTGCTGGACATCGCGCACCACATGGTGCTGCCCGTCATCACGCTCGTCGCGGTGGAGTACGCGCGCACCCTGCTGGTGATGCGGTCCTCGCTGCTGGACGAGATGGGCAGCGACTATCTGACGACCGCCCGCGCCAAGGGGCTGCGCGACGACCTGGTACGCCGGAAGCACGCCGTGCCGAACGCGATGCTGCCGACCGTGACGCTGCTCTTCGTGAACCTGGGCACCACGGTGGCCGGGGCGATCCTGGTGGAGACCGTGTTCTCGTGGCCGGGCCTGGGCGGGCTGTTCTACCAGGCGCTGAGCGTGCCCGACCTGCCGTTGGTGCAGGCGCTGTTCTTCGTGTTCGCCGCCGCGGTGATCCTGATGAACACGCTGGCCGACGTGATCTATCCGCTGCTCGATCCCCGGGTGGGCCGATGACGACGTCCATGGAGAAGCCCGAGCCGCACGGGCCGGACGCCGGGAAGCCTCCCGGGCGGCCGGAGACGGCTCCGCCGGCGCGGAGTCCGCGCGCCCTCGCCCGAGCCCGGCGGCGGGCGGCCGTGCTCCGCTTCTGGCGGGGGTACCGCACGCATCGGTCCGGCCTGGTCGGCCTCGCCGTGCTCGCGGTGATCGCCCTGCTCGCACTGACCGCCCCCCTGCTGGTGGGAGCCGATTCGCAGAGCGTGACGCAGGCTCCGGGCGGCCCGATGGAATCCCCGAGCGGTGAGTTCCTCCTGGGAACCGACCAGTTCGGGCGCAGTCTGCTCGCCCTGATGCTCTGGGGCACCCGGGTCTCGCTGACGGTCGGGCTGCTCGCGGCGTTCCTGTCGGTGGCCATCGGCACCCTGGTCGGGATCACCGCCGGTCACTTCAAGGGCTGGTACGCGACCATCGCCATGCGGGTGACGGACTGGTTCCTGGTGATGCCGACGCTGGTGCTGGCCATCGCGCTGGCCACCGTCCTGTCCCGGTCGGTCTGGACGACGATCCTGGCGATCGGCGTGACGACCTGGCCGACGACGGCGCGCCTGGTGCGGGCGCAGACCCTGTCCGTCGAGTCCCGCCCGTACATCGAGCGCTCCCGGGCGCTCGGCGGCGGGCACGGGCACATCATGTCGCGCCATGTGCTGCCCAACGTGATGCCGCTGGTGCTGGCCCAGACCACGCTCGTAATCTCCACCGCCATCCTCACCGAAGCGACCCTCGCCTTCCTCGGGCTCGGCGATCCCACGATCGTCTCCTGGGGCGGTCTGCTCCAGGACGCCCGCGAGGCCGGCGCGGTCAGCTCCGGCAACTGGTCGTACCTCGCTCCGCCCGGTCTCGCCATCGCCGTGGTCGCCCTCGCGTTCACGCTGTGCGGCCGTGCCATCGAGTCCGTGCTCAACCCCAAGCTGGGGGTGTCCCGTTGACCGCCACGACCACGACCGCCACGCCGAGCCCGGACCCGGCCGGCTCACCCGGCCCGACGAAGCCCACCGGTGACCCGCCGCTCCTGGAGGTGCGGGACCTGACCGTCACCTACGGGGGCGGGAGCGACGCCGTCCCCGCCGTCCGGGGGGTCGACCTGCGCGTCGAGGCCGGGCAGAAGCTCGGCATCGCCGGGGAGTCCGGCTGCGGCAAGTCGACGCTGGCCCTCGCACTGCTGCGGCTGCTGCCCGCGACGGCCACGCTGTCCGGCGAGATCCTCCTGGACGGCGAGGACGTCCTGACCATGAAGTGGGGGCGGCTGCGGGCCGTCCGCTGGGCGGGCGCGTCGATCGTCTTCCAGGGGGCGATGCACTCGCTGAACGCCGTGCACCGCGTCGGGGACCAGATCGCCGAACCGATCCTGCTGCACGGCCGGACGACACCGGCCGCCGCCCGCGAGCGGGCCGGTGAGCTGCTGGAGCAGGTGGGTCTGCCCGCCGCCCGCGCCCGGTCCTATCCGCACGAACTGTCCGGCGGGCAGCGTCAGCGCGTGATGATCGCCATGGCGCTGGCCTGCGATCCGCGCCTGATCGTCGCGGACGAGCCGACCACCGCCCTCGACGTGATGATCCAGGCCCAGATCCTGCGGCTGATCGAGGCGCTCGTCGCGGACCAGGACGTCGGGCTGATCATGATCAGCCACGACCTCGCGGTCCTCGCGGACACCTGTGACCGGCTCTCGGTGATGTACGCGGGCCGGGTCGTCGAGGAGGGCCCCGCCCGGCAGGTGTACACGGACGCCCGGCACCCGTACGGCAAGGCCCTCTCGGCCGCGTTCCCGAGGATCGGGGACCTCTCGTCCCGGCACGCCCCGCGCGGCCTGCCGGGAGACCCGCCGGACCCCTCGACGCTGCCGGGCGGCTGCACCTTCCATCCGCGCTGCCCGGTGGCGCTCGACTCCTGCGCCACCGAGGACCCGGGGCTGCGGAACGCCGGGGGCGAGCGCCGGGCGGCCTGCGTGCGGGTGGACGCGCCCGCCTCCTCCGGTGCCGACGACGCGACCGGAGCCGACGACACGAGGAGCACGACATGAGCACCAGCCCTCCGGTCGGCGCCGCCCCTCCGGCCGCCGCTCCTTTGGCCGGCGGTCCTCCGCTGCTCAGCGCCCAGGGGCTGGAGGTCGCTTTCCCCGGCCGACGCGGGGCCGCCACCGCCCGTGCCGTCGACGGGGTGGACCTCGACATCCGGCCCGGCGAGATCGTCGCGCTGGTCGGCGAGTCGGGGTGCGGCAAGACGACGCTCGCCCGGTCGCTGCTCGGCCTGGTCCCGCCCACCTCGGGGCGGGTCACCTTCGGTGGCGTACCGCTCGCCTCCACGGGCCGGGCGCTCAAGGCGTACCGCAAGCGCGTGCAGCTGGTCCTCCAGGACCCGAGCGGCTCGCTCAACCCCCGGCACACGGTGTACGACGCGGTGGCCGAGGGGCTGCGTATCCACGGGTATGCCGGGGACGAGCGGGCGGCGGTCTCCGGAGCCCTGTCCCGGGCCGGACTCCGGCCGCCGGAACGATTCTTCCTGCGCTTCCCGCACGAACTGTCGGGCGGTCAGCGCCAGCGCGTCGTGATCGCCGGTGCTCTGGTGCTGGAGCCGGAGCTGATCGTGGCCGACGAACCGGTGGCCTCGCTGGACGCGTCGGTGCGGGGCGAGATCCTGGCGCTCCTGCTGCGCCTGCGGGACGAGCTGGGGCTCTCGGCGCTGGTGGTCACCCACGATCTGGGGCTCGCCTGGAACATCGCGGACCGGGTGGCGGTGATGTATCTGGGCCGGATCGTCGAGACGGGCCCGGTCGAGCGGCTGCTGACCGCCCCTCAGCACCCGTACACCCGGGCCCTGCTGTCCGTGCTCCCGGAGGCGGAGGGAGAGCCGGTGGTGCTGGCCGGGGAGCCGCCGGACCCCTCGAAGGTGCCGTCCGGCTGCCGGTTCCACGTCCGCTGCCAGGTCCTGGCCTCGGGCGAGGCGGAGCGGGCGGGGGTGGCGGAGGCGTGCCGCACGGTGGATCTGCCGGTGCTGAACGGCGGCGGACACCCCCAGGTGGCGTGCCACTGGGCGGAGGCGTGCGCCGAGGGGGCTTGAGAACACGGCATCGCGGACCGGCTCTTGACGCTCACCGTCGGCCGGGCTCCTCTCGGCGCCCCGGCTCCCCGTGGTGGATCGCGCCCGTCAGTTCGCCGAGCGGGCGGCCCGTGCCGCCCCGGCGGTGCTGGATGATCTCGGCGGCGATGGAGACGGCCGTCTCCTCGGGCGTACGGGCTCCGAGGTCCAGGCCGACGGGGGCGGCGAGGCGGGCCAGCTGGTCCTCGTCGGCCCCGGCCGCGCGCAGCCGGGCGAGCCGGTCGCGGTGGGTGCGGCGGCTGCCCATCACCCCGATGTACCCGGCGGGCGTCCGCAGGGCCGCCAGCAGCAGGGGCACGTCGAACCCGGCGTCGTGAGTGAGCACGCAGATCGCGGTGCGGGCGTCGACCTCGGTGGACTCCAGATAGATGTGCGGCCGGGCGCGGACGACCTCGTCCGCCGTGGGGAAGCGTTCCCGGGTGGCGAAGGCGGGGCGGGCGTCGCAGACGGTGACCCGGTAGCCGAGGAAGGAGCCGATGCGGGCGGTGGCCGCCGCGTGGTCGATCGCGCCGAAGACCAGCATGCGGGGCGGCGGGGCGTACGTCCGTACGAAGACGGCGACCTCCCGTGTCCGGTGCCGGCCGGACGCCCCGTACCACTGGATCTCCGTGCGGCCCTGGGCGAGCAGCCGCCGGGCGTCGTCGGTGACGGCGGCGTCCAGGCCCTCGATACCGAGCGTGCCCAGGGTGCTGGTGGGCCGGACGACCAGGCGGGCCCCGGTCTCCGCCGGGCCGGACAGGACCGTGGCCTCGGCGACCGGGAGACCGGCGGCGATCAGGTCGAGCACGGCCGCGAGGTCGTGGCGTTCGGCCTCGGCGGCGTAGGCGCGCACCAGGACGTCGATGGTGCCGCCGCAGGTCAGGCCGATACCGAACGCCTCGTCGTCGCTGATCCCGTACGACACGACGCGCGGCGCCGCCCCGGCGAGCACCTCGCGGGCGACCTCGTACAGATCGCCCTCGACACAGCCCCCGGAGACGCTGCCCACGACCCTTCCCGCCGCGTCGACGGCCAGCACGGCGCCGGGGTCGCGGGGTGCGCTGCCGTGCACGGCGACGACGGTCGCCAGGGCGAAGGGGGTGCCGTCGGCGCACCGGGCACGGAGGTCGGGCAGGATGTCGCGCACCCTGTCAGCATCCGCCGTCCCCGGACGGACCGCACGGCCGGCGGGTGCGTCAGTGGGTGCGGGCGTAGGCGGCCGTCAGCTCGCCGGCGCGCTTCACGTCGGCGGCCATGGCGACCAGGAGGTCGTCGATCGAGTCGAACTTCAGCATGCCGCGGACGTACGCGAGGAAGTCGACGGCCACGTGCAGCCCGTACAGGTCCAGGTCGACCCGGTCGATGGCGTACGCCTCGACGGTCCGTTCGGTGCCGTCGAACTGGGGGTTGGTCCCCACGGAGATCGCCGCGGGCATCGACTCGCCGTCCACCTCCAGCCAGCCGGCGTAGACGCCGTCGGCGGGGATCGCGGTGTGCGGCAGGGGCTCGACGTTGGCCGTCGGGAAGCCCAGCTCGCGGCCGCGCTGCGCACCGCGCACCACGATGCCCTCGACCCGGTGCGGGCGGCCCAGGACCTCGGCGGCCCCGGCGACGTCGCCCTCGGCGATCAGCCGGCGGGTGAGCGTGGAGGAGAACGGCTGTCCGCCGCCCGCCTCGCCGGTCACGTACAGGTCGATGACCTCGACGGTGTAGTCGTAGGTGGCGCCCAGCTCGGTCAGGAACGCGACGTTCCCCGCGGCCTTGTGGCCGAAGCGGAAGTTGGGGCCCTCGATGACGGCCTTCGCGTGCAGCCGGTCGACGAGGACCTTCGCGATGAACTCGGCGGGCGACAGCTGGGAGAACTCGGTGGTGAACGGCAGGATCAGCAGCGCGTCCACGCCCAGCTCCGCCATCAGTTCCGCGCGGCGGTGGTGCGGGGCGAGCAGGGGCGGGTGGCTGCCGGGGCGGACGACCTCGCTGGGGTGCGGGTCGAAGGTGACGACGACGGACGGGATGCCCAGCTCACGGGCGCGCTCGACGGCCCGGCCGATGATCAGCTGGTGCCCGCGGTGCACGCCGTCGTAGGAGCCGATGGTGACGACGCTGCGTCCCCAGTCCTGGGGGATGTCCTCCAAGCCACGCCAGCGCTGCACTGTGACCGCTCCTCGCCCGAACCCGTGTACGTGTGTATGTCGATTACGCAGGTCTAAGACTGCCATGCTCACGTCCCGCCGCCTGCATCGGCATCGGCATCGGCGGGCGTGCGGTCTCCAGCGCCTCGACCGTGCGCCGGGCGCTCGGGCCGACGACCACCGCCCACTCCTGGGGGGCGTCGGCCAGCCAGCGGGTGACGAGCGTGGCGAAACCGGGCACCTCTCGGGCGAGTTCGACCAGGCCCCGGTCGAAGCGGGCGGCGCCCTCCGGGGTGCGGACCAGCAGCATTCCGGTGCGGTGGACGAGTGCGCGCGTACGGATCTCCGGGCGGCGTTCCGAGCCTGCGGCGGCGGCCCGGAGCAGGGCCTCCAGCACGTCCGGGTCCCGGCCGGTGACCTGCTCGAACTCCAGCAGGACCTCCAGCAGCTCGGCCCGCAGCGGGCCGGACTCGGTGCTTCTGGCCCCGGCGAGGACCCGGGCGAGCGCGGCACGCACCGGCGGCGGCGCGGGGCGGTCCCGCAGCAGCCCGGTCACCAGCGGCAGCAGCAGGGCGCGGGCGGCCGGGCCGTGCTCCAGGCGGAGGTCGACGTACTCGGCGGCGTGCGTGCCGTCCTCGGGGTGGGCGTCGATGTACTCCCGTACGAGTCCGGCCACGTGCAGCGCGAGCGCGGGCGTGTCGAGTCCGGCGAGGGCCCGCAGGACCGCCGCCCCGTCGTCCCCGGGGCGGGCGAGGCGGGCGCGGAGCGCGGCGAGGACCGGTTCCGGGTGGGCCGGGAACACCTCGGCGAGCAGTTCCACGGACAGCCCGGGCTCTCCGGCGGCGAACGCGCGCAGGGCCCTGGGGAGGTGGCGGTCCCCGGCCCCGGGGTCGCGGACGAGGAGGGTGAGGGCGGCGGCGTGCAGGCCGTCGTCGTCCGGGCGCTCCAGCAGTTCCAGGGCGGCGGAGCGCAGCAGGGCCCGGTCGTCCTCAGCGGTGATCCGCCGCTGGAGGAGCCCGGCGTAGCGGGCGGCGGCGGAGCGGCGGGCCGGGCGGTCCTCGTCGCGGGCCCAGCGCCGGACGGCCCGGCAGAGCGTGGTGGGTTCGTCCTCGGCGAGGGCCAGGAGCAGCTCCCCGGCCCGCTGGTGCGGGGTGGCGATCAGCGCGTCGGTCAGGGCGTCGGGGGCGAGGCCCCGGCGGGCGTACAGCAGGGCCTGCGCGGCGGCGGCGACCGTGGGGCGCAGCGGGACGTCCGGCGCGTCGGGGCCCACGAGCAGCGGGCGTTCGTCGGTGAACCAGCGGCACAGCAGCGGCTGCACGGCCGGGGCGTCGAGGGCCAGGCGGCGGGCGACCGCGTCCAGATACCGTTCGTCGCCGTCGGCGCGGGGCAGCCCGTCGGCGGGCACGAGGCGGCGCAGCAGGTCGATCCGGTCCTCCTCCGGCAGCCGCAGCCGCCGCCAGAACCAGGGGCCGAACTCGCCGTACGCCCCGAGGTCTCCGGGCCCTTCGGGGGCGGCGGAGCGGCGGGTGATGCGGCCGGCGAGGACCCGCAGGACCCCGAGGTACGGGCGGGCGTCGGGCACCCGCAGGAGGCTGCCGCCGAGGAGGTGGGCCGCCCACCAGGCGGCGTCCTCGTGGCGCGGGCCCTCGTCGGTCCACAGCCGGTCCAGCGCCTCGATCAGGTCGGCCATCCGGTGCGCGAGCGCGGCCGTGCCCTGGCGCCGGCCGAGGAGCACCATCGCCTGGATCACCGGTCCGATGCGGTGCCGGGGCACGGGCAGGCTGCGGGGCTCTTCGGCGCCGCGGCGGTGCGGCGGCCGGCCCGCCCCGGCGCTCCCGCGGTGCCAGCGGTGCACCAGGGAGCGCAGGGCCGCGTCCAGGTCGAGGTGGGCGCCCTGTACCCAGTCGCCGAGTTCCTCGTGGGCGAAGCGGTAGCCCGCGCCCGCCGGGACGAGGAGGCCCTCGGTGAGCACGGCGGAGGCCCAGCCGGTGCGCCAGGGGAAGACCTCCTCGAACGCCGCCCGGTCCAGCTCGCCCTGCCCCGGGCCCAGACAGCGGCGGGCCGCCTCGTGGACCTGGCCCGCCACCCGGGCCGCCAGCCGCCGCACGGCCGCGCCGCGGGGCTGTTCGTCGGCGGCGGCCGCGATCCGCACCGCGACGCGCACGCACAGCAGGTCCAGGTGGGCGCCGAAGACGTCCTCGGTGTCGGGGCGGCCCGGTACGCCGGGCGGCAGCGCCGCCCGCACCTCGGCGAGGAGCCGCAGGGTGAGCGGGTGCCGGTCGTGGCCGGGGGCGAGAGCGGCGGACGGGATGCCGTACGCCTCCTTGGCCCGCTCCGCCTCTTCGGGGGTGAGGTCGCCGAGGCGCACGGCGGGCGGGAGCCGGCGGGCGGGGCGGTGCGGGCGGTGCAGGGCGTGGGGCGGGTAGAGGGCTCCGGCCCTCTCCCAGTGCTCGGGCCGGCAGGCGACGACGAGCCGGACGCCCCGCTGGCGCAGCCAGGCGGCGGTGCCGGTCGTCCAGTCGGCGAACCGGTGGGCCGGCAGCGGCGGCATCTCCTCCGGGCCGTCGAGGACCACCAGGAGCGGGTGCCCCGCTTCGGCGGCGAGGCGGGCGACGCTCCGGGGGGTGGCCGTGCTCATGTCGCCCCGGGCTCCCGCCGCGGTGACGATCCGGGCGGCGCGGGTGAGCGCACGGCTCGCCGCGTCCTCGATCGAGGTGTCGTCGGCCAGCAGGTCCGCGCCGCGCAGCCAGAGCGTGGGGGCGGGTGCGCCGCCTTCGGCGCGGCGGGCGGCGAGGGCGGCCAGCTCGGTGGTGCGGCCGGTGCCGGGTGCTCCGACGAGGGCGAGGACCGGGGCCGTACCGGCGGCGAAGGCGGCCAGCTCCGCGTGGACCTCGTCGCGTTCGACCGGGGCGGTGCGTGCTCGGGGGCCGTTCGCCGAGCCGACGGAGGTGGCGGTGAGCTGGAGGGCCCCGGCGAGGTTGAGGTCGGGGCCGTAGGCGGGGGCGGCGGCGGCGTTGCGGCGCAGCAGGGCGTCGAGCGTGTCGTCGGCGCCGCGGGTCAGCGGGAGTGCGAGGCCGGCCGCCTCGTGCGGGGCCGTGAGGGCGGTGCAGAGGATGCCGAGGACCGCGCCGGTGGCCGGGTCCGTGACGGGGCCGCCGATGGCCGCGCCGCCGGAGCGCAGGGCGTCCCGTCCGTCGGTGCCGAGGGCCAGCTCCAGGGCGGCGGCGACGGGGTGGCCCGCGCCGTCCGGTGCGGTGTAGGTGACGGGGGTGGTGCCGAGCACCCGGGCCTCGCGCCGCCCGTGGGCGGCGATGTCCACGTAGCCGCCGGGCTCCGCGCGGTCGCGGCCGGCGATGGGCAGCGGTTCGACGGCCAGCGCGTCGGGGCCGCCGGTGCGCAGCAGGGCGAGGCCCAGGGCGGGCAGCGCGGTGATGTCGTCGGGGGCGACGCGGCAGGCGCGGTCGTCGCTGCCGTGGAGGAGGAGCGGCCCCGGGGAGGTGACGGCCTGATGGGCGGTGACGACCGTGCCGCGGTCGTCCGCGACGAAGCCCGTCCCTCGCGGCCGGCCGGCCTGATCGCAGATTCTTACCAGCTTCGACCGGTCCCCACTGCCCATGGTCCGACGTTAGGCCGCCGGTGATCTCCCGAAGGGCGCGGACGGGGTAAAGCGCCCCCCGCGCTCCCGGTATTCACTCCGAGCGCCCGTCCAATGGGGTGAATGAGCGTGCCCCCGGGGGAGCATGAATGGTGCCGGGGAGGGGGACGTGGAGCGGGCCCCGGGACGGGGGCGGGCGCCCGCTCCACGCAGGGCCGGCCGGGACGCGCACCCGAGGCGCGCTCCGGGAGCCGGCCCGGGGCCGAACCGGGCCCGGACACTCCTGGCCCGGAGCCGCGCTCCGCGGAGCGCGCTTCAGGCGAAGACGGCGAGGCTCTTGGCCTTGCCCTTGTCCTCCTCGACGAGCACGAGGAACGCGCCGTCGGGACCGAAGACCGCGACCGGGCCCCGAGCGTGGGCGGGCATGTCCAGGCGTACGCCGTTGAGGAGCAGCTTGGCGCGCTTCTCGTCCACGTCCCAGCGGGGGAACGCGGAGTCGGCCGCCTCGGCGACCGGCATCACCGTCAGTTCCTCCTGGTGCTGGTCGAGCGTCCGGGCCGCGTCCAGTCCGTACGGGCCGACCCGGGTGCGGCGCAGCGCGGTCAGGTGGCCGCCGACGCCGAGCCCGGCGCCGAGGTCGCGGGCGAGGGCCCGGATGTACGTCCCCGAGGAACAGACGACGGAGACGACCAGGTCGAGGACGGGGGTGCCGTCCTCGGCGACGGCCTCGCGGACGTCGTAGACGCGGAAGGAGGAGACGGTCACCGGTCGGGCCGGGATCTCGAACTCCTCGCCGCCGCGCACCCGCGCGTAGGACCGCTTGCCGTCGATCTTGATGGCGCTGACCTTGGAGGGCACCTGCATGATCGGCCCGCTCAGGGCGGCCACCCCGGCGTCGATGCCCTCGCGGGTCACGCCGGAGGCGTCGGTGGACGAGATGATCTCGCCCTCGGCGTCGTCGGTGACGGTGTCCTGGCCGAGCCGGATGGTTCCGAGATACTCCTTCTCGGTCAGGGCGAGATGGCCCAGCAGCTTGGTGGCCCGCTGGACCCCGAGCACGAGGACGCCGGTCGCCATCGGGTCGAGCGTGCCGGCGTGGCCGACCCGCCGGGTGCGGGCCATGCCGCGCATCTTGGCGACGACGTCGTGCGAAGTGAAGCCGGACGGCTTGTCGACGATGACGAGTCCGTCCGGCGTGGTGGTCTGCTCGGTCATGCGGAGGCCGGGCCCTCGTTCTTCTCGGAGGGTCCGTCGGTCTCGGCCGCCGTCCCGGGCTCGTCGTCCTCGTCCTCGGGCTTGCGGTACGGGTCGGCTTCGCCGGCGTAGCTCGCTCCCGTGGACACCTGGCGCACCTCCGCGTCCCTGGCCCGCGCCTTGTCGAGGAGGTCCTCGATGGTGCGGGCGTTGTCCGGGAGGGCGTCCGGGACGAAGGCCAGGCTCGGCGTGTACCGCACCCCGGTCTGGCGGCCGACCTCGGAGCGCAGGACGCCCTTGGCGCTCTCCAGCGCGGCGGCGGAGGCCGCGCGCTCCTCGTCGTCGCCGTAGACCGTGTAGAAGACCGTGGCCTCCCGCAGGTCGCCGGTGACCCGGGCGTCCGTGATCGTCACGAATCCCAGCCGCGGATCCTTGATTCGCCGGTCCAGGGTCTCCGCGACCACGACCTGGATGCGATCGGCCAGTTTGCGGGCCCGCGCGTTGTCGGTCACCGGTCCGTCACTCTTCCTTCTGATTTCGCTCGACTGTCAGTCTTCGTCAGTGTGCAGCCGCCGTCTCACCGACAGCAGCTCCACCTCGGGACGCCCCGCGACCAGCCGTTCGCACCGGTCCAGCACGTCCGTGAGGTGTCCGGTGTCACCGGAGACCACGGCAAGGCCGATCTCGGCCCTGCGGTGGAGATTCTGTCCGCCGGTCTCGGCCACGCTCACCGCGTACTTGCGCTGGAGCTCGGCGACGATCGGGCGGACGACGGAACGCTTCTCCTTCAACGACCGTACGTCGCCGAGGAGCAGATCGAAGGACAGGGTCCCCACATACATGTGTGTCCGGATGTCCCGCCGGTTCGGGTTCGTGCCCCGCCAGAGTTTGGCGGGGACACCAGAACCGTACCGGAACGGCCGGAGCCGATCGACGGAAATACCACCCGTCGACCGGCTCCGACCGTGTGGGAGGGGCCGGGAGCGAACTCCCGGGGCCCCTTCCGAATCCTTGCGGATCCTGGTGGATCAGCCTCGCGGCTTCTCGCGCATCTCGTACGTCGCGATGACGTCGTCGATCTTGATGTCGTTGAAGTTTCCGAGGTTGATACCGCCCTCGAAGCCTTCGCGGAGCTCGGTGACATCGTCCTTGAAGCGACGCAGACCGGAGATGTTGAGGTTCTCCGCGATGACCTTGCCATCGCGCAGCAGGCGCGCCTTCGTGTTGCGCTTGACCTCGCCGGAGCGGACCAGCACACCGGCGATGTTGCCCAGCTTGGACGAGCGGAAGACCTCGCGGATCTCCGCCGTGCCGAGCTCGACCTCTTCGTACTCCGGCTTGAGCATGCCCTTGAGGGCCGCTTCGATCTCTTCGATCGCCTGGTAGATGACCGAGTAGTACCGGACGTCCACACCCTCGCGCTCGGCCATCTGCTCGGCACGCCCTGCGGCGCGCACGTTGAAGCCGATCACGATGGCGTCGGAGCCGGTCGCCAGGTTGATGTCCGACTCGGTGACCGCACCCACACCGCGGTGCAGGACCCGGATGTCGACCTCTTCGCCGACGTCGAGCTGGAGCAGCGAGGACTCGAGAGCCTCCACCGAACCGGACGCGTCGCCCTTGATGATGAGGTTGAGCTCCTGGACCAGACCGGCCTTGAGCGCCTCGTCCAGGTTCTCCAGGGAGAACCTGACGCCCTTGCGGGCGAAGTTGGCGTTGCGCTCACGGGCGGCGCGCTTCTCGGCGATCTGACGGGCCGTACGGTCCTCGTCGACGACCAGGAAGTTGTCGCCGGCGCCCGGGACGTTGGTGAGACCGAGCACCAGGACGGGGGTCGAGGGACCCGCTTCCTGGACGTTCTGACCGTTGTCGTCGAGCATGGCGCGGACTCGGCCGTAGGCGTCGCCCACGACCATCGTGTCGCCGATGCGCAGCGTTCCGCGCTGGACCAGGACGGTCGAGACGGCACCGCGACCGCGGTCGAGGTGGGACTCGATCGCGATACCCTGCGCGTCCTGCTCCGGGTTGGCCCGCAGGTCGAGCGAGGCGTCGGCGGTGAGGACGACGGCCTCCAGGAGGGACTCGATGTTGAGGCCCTGCTTGGCGGAGATGTCGACGAACATGGTGTCGCCGCCGTACTCCTCGGCCACCAGACCGAACTCGGTGAGCTGACCGCGCACCTTGGTCGGGTCGGCGCCCTCGACGTCGATCTTGTTGACCGCGACCACGATCGGCACCTCGGCCGCCTTGGCGTGGTTCAGCGCCTCGATCGTCTGGGGCATCACACCGTCGTTGGCCGCCACCACGAGGATCGCGATGTCGGTCGACTTCGCACCACGTGCACGCATGGCGGTGAACGCCTCGTGACCCGGGGTGTCGATGAAGGTGATCTTGCGGTCCTCGCCGTTGACCTCGGAGGAGACCTGGTACGCACCGATGTGCTGCGTGATGCCGCCGGCCTCGCCCGCGATGACGTTCGTCTTGCGGATCGCGTCCAGCAGCCGGGTCTTACCGTGGTCGACGTGACCCATGACGGTCACGACCGGCGGACGCGAGACCAGAGCCTCTTCGCCGCCCTCGTCCTCGCCGAACTCGATGTCGAAGGACTCGAGCAGCTCGCGGTCCTCCTCCTCGGGGCTGACGATCTCCAGGACGTAGTTCATCTCCTCGGCGAGAAGCCGGAGCGTCTCGTCGGAAACGGACTGCGTGGCGGTGACCATCTCGCCGAGGTTCATCATCACGGCGACGAGCGACGCCGGGTTGGCGTTGATCTTCTCCGCGAAGTCGGTGAGCGAGGCGCCGCGCGACAGTCGGACGGGCTGTCCGTTGCCGCGAGGCAGCATGACGCCGCCGACCGACGGGGCCTGCATGGCCTCGTACTCCTGGCGCCTCTGCCGCTTCGACTTACGGCCACGACGCGCCGGACCGCCGGGACGGCCGAACGCACCCTGGGTGCCGCCGCGGCCACCGGGGCCGCCGGGACGGCCACCGAAGCCGGGACGACCGCCGAAGCCGCCGCCGCCACCGGGACGACCGGCACCGCCGCCGCCACCGGGACCGGCCGGACGGCCGGCGAAGCCGCCGCCGCCGCCGCCGGGACGACCGGCGAAGCCGCCGCCGCCACCGGGACGACCGCCGCCACCGGCACCGCCGGGACGACCGCCACCGCCGCCGGGACCACGGCCACCGCCGGGGCCGCCGCCGGGACGCGGGCCCGCTGCGGGACGCTGCGGCATCATGCCCGGGTTCGGACGGTTACCGGCGGGACCGCCGCCGGGACGCGGAGCCTGCGGGCGGGGCATGCCGCCCGGAGTGGGACGGGCACCGCCCTGACCCTGACCGGCCTGGGGGCGCGGGGCGCCACCGGGACCACTGCCCTGGGGACGCGGGGCGCCGGGGCGCTCCGAGCCGCCACCGGGGCGCGGAGCGCCGCCGGGACGGGGCGCCCCGGGGCGCGCCATGCCGGTGGAGCCGCCGGAGGTGAAGGGGTTGTTGCCCGGACGGGGACCGGCCGGACGGGCGCCGCCGGGGCGCGGGGCGCCCTGGCCCGCGGGACGTGCGGGGCGGTCGCCGCCGCGCTCGCCGCCGCGGCCGCCGTCGCGCTGGCCGCCATCGCGCTGACCCGCGTCGCGCCCACCGTCACGCTGACCGCCGGCCGGAGCCGGACGGGCGGGTGCGGGGCGGGGCCCCGGGGTGGCGCCCGCGGAACGCGGGGCCTGGGGCTGCTGCGGGGCAGCCGGCTGGGCCGGAGCCGGAGCCGAGAACTCGGCGGCCGGGACCGGGGTCACCGGGGCCGCCTTCGGCGCGGGCTTCGGGCCCGGACGGGGGCCCGCGGACGGCGCGGAGGGCGCCGCCGGGGTGCTGCTCGGGGCCTCGGCCTCGGCCGGCTTGGGAGCCGGTGCGCCGGGCTTCGGGGCAGCGGGACGTGCCGCAGCGGCCGGGGAGGGCGCTGCGGGCTTCACGGGCGCCGCCTTGCGGGGCGCACCGGGCTTGGCAGCGGACTTGCCGGCGTTGCCGCCGGGCCCCTGCAGTGCGTCGGTCAACTTACGTACAACCGGCGCCTCGATCGTCGAGGACGCCGAACGGACGAATTCACCGAGTTCTTGGAGCTTGGCCATGACGACCTTGCTCTCGACGCCGAACTCCTTGGCGAGTTCGTATACCCGGACCTTAGCCACTT
Organism: Streptomyces sp. NPDC091649; assembly: GCF_044756785.1. NCBI lineage: Bacteria > Bacillati > Actinomycetota > Actinomycetes > Kitasatosporales > Streptomycetaceae > Streptomyces > Streptomyces sp. NPDC091649. Next base: position 47,858 of record NZ_JBIVTR010000001.1, read on the forward strand.
CGCTCCTTTTAGGTCCGGGTTACCGCCGGACCGTCGCTACTTCATGGGCGTACTCATCGCGTACTCATCGAGTGCTCATCGCAATCTCGACCTACTTCCAACTCGCGAGGTACCTGACCGCACGGGGACCCGTGCCGTTCACTTTTCTTACGGTGTCACCCGCTCGACGAACCACGTCAGTGCCGCGGTGTCGAACGGCCCCTTGGCCTTGAAGGCCCGGGGGAATGCCCGGCGGCGAACCGCCAGGTCGAGACAGAATGAGACGGGGTGCACGTAAGCACCCCGGCCGGGCAGCGTACCGCGTGGATCAGGGGCGCACGCACCCTCGTCCACCACGATGCGCAGCAGCTCGCTCTTGGCCGCTCGCTCCCGGCATCCCACACAGGTTCGCTCGGGGCAAGCGCGGGCTTGCGTCCGGCCAGACACGTTTAAGTCTACCTCCCCGTACCGACCTCGCCGCTTTGGGGCAAAAAATCGAACGGATGTTGTCGTGATCTCAGCGGCGTACGGTCCAGATCTATTCCCTGGGACGGCTCCGGGTCAACGCCTTTCCGAGCGCTCCCGGGCCCGCTCGGCCCGCTCGCGGTCGGCGCTCACGCGCTCCTCGTCCGTCTCGGTGTCGGGACGGATGTCGATGCGCCAGCCCGTGAGGCGCGCGGCGAGGCGGGCGTTCTGGCCCTCCTTGCCGATGGCCAGCGACAGCTGGTAGTCCGGCACGGTGACGCGGGCGGAGCGCGCGCCGAGGTCGACGACCTCGACCTCGCTCACCCGGGCGGGCGAGAGGGCGTTGGCGACCATCTCGGCCGGGTCGTCGGACCAGTCCACGATGTCGATCTTCTCGCCGTGCAGCTCGGCCATGACATTGCGCACACGGCTGCCCATCGGGCCGATGCAGGCGCCCTTGGGGTTCAGGCCGGCGCGGGTGGAGCGCACGGCGATCTTGGTGCGGTGACCGGCTTCGCGGGCGATGGCCTCGATGACCACCGAGCCGTCCGCGATCTCCGGGACCTCCAGCGCGAAGAGCTTCTTCACGAGGTTCGGGTGGGTGCGCGACAGCGTCACCGACGGGCCTCGGACGCCCTTGGCGACCCGTACGACATACGTACGAAGGCGCAGACCGTGGGTGTACTCCTCGCCCGGCACCTGCTCCTGGACCGGCAGCATGGCTTCCATCTTGCCGATGTCGACCAGGACGTTCTTGGGGTCCTTGCCCTGCTGGACGACGCCCGTGACGACATCGCCCTCGTGGCCCGCGTACTCCCCGAAGGTGCGGTCGTCCTCGGCGTCGCGCAGCCGCTGCAGGATGACCTGCTTGGCGGTGGTCGCGGCGATCCGGCCGAAGCCCGACGGGGTGTCGTCGAACTCCTTGGGCTCCTGGCCCTCTTCGAGGTCGGCCGGGTCCTCCTTGGCCCACACGGTGACGTGGCCGTTCTCGTCGAGCTCCACGCGCGCCCGGCGGTGGCTGCCGTCGGTGCGGTGGTACGCGATGAGGAGGGCCGACTCGATCGCCCCGACGAGCACGTCGAAGGGGATCTCCTTGTCCTGCGCCAAGCCCTTCAGAAGCTTCACATCGATGTCCACGGCTACGCCTCCTCTTCCTTCTTGTCCTTGCGGTTGAATTCGATTTCGACGCGCGCCTTGGCGATCTCGTCGAAGGCGAGGCGGCGGGCGGTGGGCTTGCGGCCCTTGACGCCGGGTACTTCGAGGTCGAGCCCGTCCTCGTCGACGGAGAGGATGCGGGCGACCAGTTCACCGGATCCGTCGCCGGCCAGGTGGAACCTGGCCAGCCGGCCGATGGCGCGTACGTAGTGGCGGTGCTCGGTCAACGGGCGGTCCGCGCCGGGGGAGCTGACTTCGAGGACGTACTCGCCCTCGCCCATCGCGTCGGTCTCGTCCAGCTTCTCGGAGATCGCGCGGCTCAGCTCCGCGCAGGCGTCCAGCTCCACTCCCTCTTCGGAGTCCACGATGACCCGCAGCACTCCTCGGCGGCCGGCCCGGGACACCTCGATCTCCTCGAGTTCCAGTTGCCGCGCGCTGACGAGCGGTTCCAGCAACCCGCGCAGCCTCTCGCTCTGGGTGGTGCTCATCCGGGTGACTCCTCGGCCGCGTGTGCTGTTGTGGGGATCTTCGTGCGTCAGGTCAAAGGGTATCCGGTCGCCAGGGGTGTTGCCGTCCGCCTGCCGCTCGGCCGCGGGTACGCTCGCCTGCGGTGATCACATCAGGACAGATCCTGTCAGGATCGGTCCAGGCCCGAAGGAGAAACGTGCGGCGCACGGGGACGACGCGCAGGGGGGCGCTCACCACGACGGGAGCCCTCGCCCTGGGTGCGGTGCTGACCGGCTGCGGGGGCCGCGACGACGCGGCGGGGAGCGGGAAGCCGGAGCACGCCGCCGCGCGGGCCGAGAGGGCCCTGCGCGAGAAGGCGGTGCGCGACGGCGGCCTCCTGCTCGCCCGGTACGACCTGGTGGCCGTGGCGCATCCGGCGACCGCGGCGGGCCTGGCGCCCCTGCGGGCCGCCGTGGGGGAGCACGGGAAGGCGCTGGCGCCGCCGGGTGCGAAGGGCCCGGCGGACGGCGCCGGGAAGTCCCCTTCCGCCGCTCCCGCCCCGGTGCCCGCCGACCCGGAGGCCGCGGTGCGGGAGTTGGCCGCCGCCGAGCGCCGGCGGGCCGACGCGTACACCGAGGCCCTGCTGACGGCCGGCCCGGAGCTGGCCCGGCTGCTGGCCTCGGTGGCGGCGGCCGCGGCCGCGCACGCGTTTCTGCTGACCGGACTGGCCGAGGAGGCAGCCGCATGAGCACTCGTTCCGTCAGACCCTCCGAGGAGGACGCCGACTCCCCCGAGCTGACCGCCGCCCAGGCGGCCCTGGCCGCCGAGCACGCCGCGGTGTACGGCTACGGGGTGCTGGGAGGCCGCCTCGACGGGAAGCGGCGCGCCGAGGCCCGCGCGGCGTACGACGGGCACCGGGCCCGCCGTGACGCGCTGGCGCGCACGGTGCGCGACCTGGGCGGCGGGCCGGTGCCCTCGGACGCCGCGTACGCCCTGCCCTTCGCCGTCCCGGACTCCCCGGCGGCGGTGCGGCTGGCCGCGGTGCTGGAGGACCGGATCGCGGGCGCCTACGCCGATCTCGTACGGGCCACCGAGGGCCCGCGTCGCAAGGAGGCCGCGGGCGCGCTGCGGGAGGCCGCGGTTCGCTCGGCCCGCTGGCGGGGCGGCAACGTAGCCTTTCCGGGGCTCGCGGAGCGGGCCGCCGACGCGGATCCGGCCACGACGGGGCCGGTGGAGGCCGCGGGCCCGGACGGGACGCGCTGAGCGGACGGCTCGCGGGGAGCGGCACAGTACACGCGGAGCGGACGGGACGCGGCGGCACGAAGGACCGGAAAGGGAACACACGACGTATGGGTTTCGAACCGCCGCCACGCCTGGTGCGCGCGCTCGGTGAGATGTACGGGGACGCCGCGGCGGCCGACTGGCTGGACGGGCTACCCGCGCTGACCGAACGGGCGCTCACCGCCGGGGACGGCCTCACCGCGGAGCGGGTGGCCGCCCCCGGCGGGCGCAGTTCCCTGGTGGTCCTGGTGCGGCGGGCCGACGGGACCCCGGCCGCGCTGAAGATCGCCCCGCCGGTCGCCCGGCCCGAGCTGGAACGGGCCGCGCTGGAGCACTGGAGCGGGTGGGGCGCGGTGAAGGTGCTGGACGCTCCGGAGCCCGGGGCGCTGCTGCTGGAGCGGCTGCACCACGAGGTGTCGCTGCGCTCGCTGCCGGAGGCGAAGGCCCTGCTGGAGGCGGCGGGCACGCTTCGCCGACTGTGGGTGGAACCGCCGGCCGGGCCCGCCTTCGAGACGGTGGCCGAGCGGACCGAACGGCAGAGCACCGGGATGCGGGCCGCCGCCGGGGCCGACCGGGAGCTGGCGCCGCTGGTGGAGGCGGCGCTCGCGGCCCGGGCGGAACTGGTCGGGGGCACGTCCGAACTCCTGCTGCTGCACGGCAACTTCCGGCAGAGCAAGGTGCTGTCCGGGGAGCGGGCGCCGTGGCTGACGGTGGGCCCGGAGCCGTTGGTGGGCGAGCGCGCCTATGACCTGGCCCGGCTGGTGCGGGACCGGGTGGAGGATCTGATCGCCTCCCCCAGCGGCCCGGTGACGGCCCGGCGGCGGGTCAAGAAGCTGGCGGAGTCGCTGGAGGTCGAGCAGCCGCGGCTGCTGGGCTGGACGCTGTTCCGGGCGGTCGAGTCGGGTACGCGCGCGCTGGCCGAGGGGCGGCGGCAGATGGGCGAGGTCAACCTGGAGTTCGCGGGCTGGCTGTAACACCGCCCACCGTACGGCGAAGGCCCCCGCGCGGGTGCGCGGGGGCCTTCGCCGTACGCGGTCAGGCCAGGTCGGCCGTGAGGCGGGCGATCGCCTCGTCGACGGTCAGCTCCTCGCGCTCGCCGGTGCGGCGGTCCTTCAGCTCCAGCACGCCGTCGGCGGAGCGGCGTCCGGCGACCAGGATCTTCGGCACACCGATCAGCTCGGAGTCGGTGAACTTCACGCCGGGCGAGACGCCGGGACGGTCGTCGACCAGGACCCGCAGGCCGGCCGCGTTGAGCTTCTCCGCGACGTCGAGGGCCAGCTCCGTCTGGAGGGCCTTGCCCGCGGCGACGACGTGGACGTCGGCCGGGGCGACCTCGCGGGGCCAGCACAGGCCCTTGTCGTCGGCGGTCTGCTCGGCGAGGGCGGCCACGGCGCGGGAGACGCCGATGCCGTACGAGCCCATGGTGACCCGGACGGGCTTGCCCTGCTGGCCGAGCACGTCGAGCTGGAAGGTGTCGGCGTACTTGCGGCCGAGCTGGAAGATGTGGCCGATCTCGATGGCGCGGTCCAGGGTGAGGCCGGTGCCGCACTTCGGGCAGGGGTCGCCCTCCTCGACCACGACGACGTCGAGGTACTGGTCGACCTCGAAGTCGCGGCCCGCGACGACGTTCCTCGCGTGCTTGCCCTCCTGGTTGGCGCCGGTGACCCAGGTGGTGCCGGGGGCGACGCGGGGGTCGGCGAGGTAGCGGACCTTCTCCAGCCCCTGGGGGCCGACATAGCCGCGTACGAGGTCGTCGCGGCCGACGAAGTCCTCGGCGGTGACCAGCTCGACGACGGCGGGCGCCAGGTGCTCGCCGAGCTTGCCGAGGTCGACCTCGCGGTGGCCGGGGACGCCGACGGCCACGATCTCGCCGTCCACCTTGACCAGCAGGTTCTTCAGGGTGGCGGAGGCGGGGACGCCGAGGTGCGCGGCGAGCGTCTCGATGGTGGGGGTGTCGGGGGTGTCCAGCTCCTCGACCGGGCCGTGCGCCGAGCCGTCGACCGGGGCGAGCGCGAAGGTCACGGCCTCGGTGTTGGCGGCGTAGTCGCAGTTCGGGCAGTCCGCGAAGGTGTCCTCACCGGCGGCCGCGGGAGCGAGGAACTCCTCGGAAGCGGAGCCGCCCATCGCGCCGGAGACCGCGGAGACGACGCGGTGGTCCAGGCCGAGACGCTCGAAGATCTTGATGTACGCGGCCCGGTGCAGGGCGTAGGAGTGCGCGAGGCCCTCGTCGGTGGTGTCGAAGGAGTACGAGTCCTTCATCTGGAACTCGCGGCCGCGGAGCACGCCGGAGCGGGGGCGGGCCTCGTCGCGGTACTTGGTCTGGATCTGGTAGAGCATCACCGGCAGGTCCTTGTAGGACGTGCACTGGTCCTTGACGGTCTGGGTGAAGATCTCCTCGTGGGTCGGGCCGAGGAGGTAGTCGCCGCCCTTGCGGTCCTTGAGGCGGAAGAGCAGGTCGCCGTACTCCTCCCAGCGGCCGGAAGCCTCGTAGGGCTCCTTGGGCAGCAGGGCGGGCAGCAGGACTTCCTGGCCGCCGATGGCGTCCATCTCCTCGCGGACCACGTGGGAGATGTTGTCCAGGACCTTCTTGCCGAGCGGCAGCCAGGACCAGATGCCGGCCGCGTTGCGGCGGACGTACCCGGCGCGGACCAGCAGCTTGTGGCTGAGCGTCTCGGCGTCCGCCGGGTCGTCGCGCAGTGTCTTGATCATCAATCGGGACATGCGCTGGACCTGGGCCATGGTGAACTCCTGCTCGCAAGGGTGGTGGGCCCGAGGTTAGCCGGGCGGTGCGGGCAGGCGGAAATCCATTCGGCCCGCGGGCCCCTCGCGCAGCAGCGGCAGGGGAGCGCCCATGACGGCGTACGGCTGCGGGGCGCTCGGGAAGACGACCTGCCGGGCCAGGTCGCGGTAGCCGAGGGAGCGGTACAGGGCGCGGGCCGGGCTGTCCCTGTCGATCGCCGAGAGGATCGACCGGGGATGGTGGACGGCGTCGGTGATGGTGGTGATCAGGGTGCGGCCGATACCGCGCTGCTGGTGGTCCGGGTGGACGTGCAGTTCGGTGATGACGAAGGAGTCGTCGAGCCAGCCGTCGGAACCGGTGGCCCGCAGATAGGGCTCGACGACGGTGGACCACCACTGGGAGCGGTCGTTGGGCAGCCCGTAGACGAAGCCGACGAGCCGCCCGTCGGGGGCGGTGGCGCCGAGGGCGCGGGCGTGGGGGTGGTCCAGGTGTCTCAGGACGATGTGGCGGCGCACGTCGATCTCGTCCTGGCTCAGTCCGAAGGCCGCCGCCTGGACGTGCAGGGCTTCGTCGACGCGGGCGGCCAGGTCGACGGGGCCGATCTGGACGTCGGGTGCCGCGTGGCCTTCTCCGGGGGCTGCTGCCATGCGCGAACCCTACTGGCCGGGGCGGGCCATCAGCACCGTGGGAGCGCGGCGCGGGCTTGTGCGGGGGCTCAGAACAGGACGCTCATGAACGAGCCGGTCTCGCGGAAGCCGACGCGGCGGTAGGCCCTGCGGGCGGCGGTGTTGTAGTCGTTCACGTACAGGCTGACGACGGGGGCGACGTCGGCGAGGGCGTAGCGCAGGACGGCGGCCATGCCCGTTTCGGAGAGGCCCTTGCCGCGGTGTTCGGGGGCGACCCAGACGCCCTGGATCTGGCATGCCTGCGGGGTGGCGGCGCCGATCTCCGCCTTGAAGACGACCTTGCCGTCCTCGATGCGGGCGAAGGAGCGGCCGGCCCCGATGAGTTCGGCGACGCGGGCCTGGTAGAGGAGTCCCCCGTCGCCGGCGAGCGGGGAGACGCCGACCTCCTCGGTGAACATCGCCACGCAGGCCGGCATGAGGGTCTCGGTCTCGTCCTTGCGGATGCGGCGGACGAGCGGATCGGGTGTGACGTCGGCGGGGAGGCTCTCGGTGACCATGAGGGGCTGGTTGGCGCGGACCTCGCGGGCGGGGCCCCAGCTGGGTTCGAGGAGCCGCCACAGCTGGGTGGTGGGTTCGGCGGGGCCGACGATGGAGGAGCAGCGGCGGCCGGCCCGGCGGGCCCGGTCGGCGAAGGCGCGGACCGCCTCGGGTCCGGCGCAGATGGGGACGAGGTTGGCGCCGGAGTAGCACAGGGAGCGGAGCATGCCGTCGGCGTACCAGCCCCACATCTCGCCGCCGAGGCGCCAGGGGTCGAGTCCCGCGACCTGCACGCGGGAGGTCACGAAGGCGTTGGCCACGGGCTCGCTCTCCAGGATGGCGAGCGCGGCGCCGAGGTCGCTGGGTTCGAGGACCCGGGTGGTGGTCTGCGTCAACACGAGGGGGCCTCACCATGCGGTCTGCTGATTTCCGCACTGTAACCGACGGGGCCGTCGAACGCCGCTCGAGTCCGGGAGCCGGGCCCCGGGGCGGTGTGTGCGGGAGCCGGGCCCCGCACACGCGGCCGCCCCGCCGGGAGCGGGGCCCGGCGGGGCGGCGGCGGCCCGGAGCGGCGCGGGTCAGCCGCTGATGGAGACCTCGGGCTCGCCGGACGGGATGCCGTCCTTCTCCATCTGCTCGGCGATCTTCAGGGCCTCTTCGATGAGGGTCTCGACGATCTTCGACTCGGGGACGGTCTTGATGACCTCGCCCTTCACGAAGATCTGGCCCTTGCCGTTGCCGGAGGCGACGCCGAGATCGGCCTCGCGGGCCTCGCCGGGGCCGTTGACGACGCAGCCCATGACGGCGACGCGGAGCGGGACCTCCATGCCGTCCAGGCCGGCGCTCACCTGGTCGGCGAGCTTGTAGACGTCGACCTGGGCGCGGCCGCAGGACGGGCAGGAGACGATCTCCAGGCGGCGCTGCTTGAGGTTGAGCGCCTCCAGGATCTGGAGGCCGACCTTGACCTCCTCGGCCGGCGGGGCCGAGAGGGAGACGCGGATCGTGTCGCCGATGCCCTCGGAGAGCAGGGCGCCGAACGCGACGGCCGACTTGATGGTGCCCTGGAACGCCGGCCCGGCCTCGGTGACGCCGAGGTGCAGCGGGTAGTCGCTCTGGGCGGCGAGCTGGCGGTAGGCGTTGACCATCACGACCGGGTCGTTGTGCTTGACCGAGATCTTGATGTCGCCGAAGCCGTGCTCCTCGAAGAGGGACGCCTCCCACAGGGCCGACTCGACCAGGGCCTCGGGGGTCGCCTTGCCGTACTTCTTGAGGAGCCGCGCGTCGAGGGAGCCGGCGTTGACGCCGATGCGGATCGGCGTGCGGGTCTCGGCGGCGGCCTTCGCGATCTCCTTGACCTTGTCGTCGAACTGCTTGATGTTGCCCGGGTTCACCCGGACCGCTGCGCAGCCCGCGTCGATCGCGGCGAAGACGTACTTCGGCTGGAAGTGGATGTCGGCGATCACCGGGATCTGCGACTTCCGGGCGATCGTGGCCAGTGCGTCGGCGTCGTCCTGTGTCGGGCACGCGACGCGGACGATCTGGCAGCCGGAGGCCGTCAGCTCGGCGATCTGCTGGAGCGTGGCACCGATGTCCGACGTGCGTGTCGTCGTCATCGACTGCACGGATACGGGTGCGTCGCCGCCGACCGCGACCGAGCCGACCTGGATCTGTCGGCTGACCCGTCGGTCGGCGAGCTTGGTCGGAACGGCCGGCATTCCGAGAGAAATCGCAGTCATGCGCTGTGCATCCCCAAGGTGTGGATCAAGGTCCCGAGATCGGCGGGCTCCGGCCTTCGAGGTTACGGCACCGGAGCCGGGACGGACGCACCGTGTCGACAAGTCCATCCACGGGTGAGCGGCCGGACACGACGTGTGTGCCCGGCCGTCGCCCGTGGGACGGAAGAGGCGGCCGGGTGGAGGAGGAGAGGGCCGATCAGGTGATCTTGACGGGGTTCACGATGTCGGCCACCAGGACCAGCAGCGTGAAGCAGATGAAGAGTCCGGCGACCACATAGGCGACCGGCATCAGCCGGGCCACGTCGAACGGCCCCGGGTCGGGGCGCCGGAAGACCTTGGCCACATTGCGCCGCAGCGACTCCCACAGCGCGCCCGCGATGTGCCCGCCGTCCAGCGGCAGCAGCGGCAGCATGTTGAACAGGAACAGCGAGAGGTTGAAGCCCGCGAGCAGGAACAGCATCATCGCGACCTGGTTCTGGGCCGGGATGTCGAGGTTCATCACCTCGCCGCCGATGCGGGCCGCGCCCACCACGCCGACCGGCGAGTCGTCGGCCCGTTCGCCGTCGCTGAAGGCGGCGTCCCAGAGGGCCGGGATCTTGGACGGCAGGGCGATGATCGAGTCGACGCCGTTCTCGATCATGTCGCCCATGCGGACGACGGAGTCGCCGAAGCCGAGCGGCACGATCTCGGTCCGCGCGGCGAAGCCCAGGTAGCCCGCCTTGACGAACTGGTCCGGGACGATCTCGCCGTTGCCGTCCTTCTTCGCGACGGCGTTCTCGCGCAGGACCGCGTTGAGGGTCACCTTCTCGCCGTCGCGCTCGACGACGAGGGTGGCGGGGCCGATGGTCTCGCGGATGCGGTCCGAGAGCGTCGTCCAGTCGTCGACCTCTCTGCCGGCGAAGGCGACGATCTTGTCGCCCTCCTGGAGGCCGGCGGCCTTGGCGGGCGAGACGGGGTCGCCGTCCTTGCAGGTCTCGCGCTTGTCGCTCTGCGAGATGACGCACTGCTGGACGCCCGCGACCTCGGTGGTCTGGGTCTGGAAGCCGAAGGTCATCGCGACGCCCATGAAGATCGCGACCGCGAGGACCAGGTTCATGAAGGGGCCGGCGAACATCACGATGACGCGCTTCCACGGCTTGCGCGTGTAGAAGAGCCGCTTCTCGTCGCCCGGCTCCAGCTCCTCGAAGGCTGCGGAGCGGGCGTCCTCGATCATGCCGCGCCACGGTGAGGTGGAGCGGGCCTCCAGGCGGCCGTCGGGGCCGGGCGGGAACATCCCGATCATCCGGATGTAGCCGCCGGCCGGGATGGCCTTGATGCCGTACTCCGTGTCGCCCTTCTTGCGCGACCAGATCGTCGGCCCGAAGCCGACCATGTACTGCGGCACCCGGATGCCGAACATCTTGGCCGTGGAGAGGTGGCCCAGCTCGTGCCAGGCGATGGAGAAGAGCAGGCCCACGACGAAGACGGCGATCCCCAGGACCGTGAGCAGGATCGAGGTCAGACTCATGCGCGCGCCTCCGCTGTCGCTTTCGCCGAGAGTTCCCGGGCCCGTGCGCGGGCCCACGTTTCCGCTTCGAGGACGTCCGCGACGCTGAGCGGGGTTCCCGGGGCGGGGGTGCCGTGTTCGGTCACCACAGCGGTGACCGTATCCATGATTCCGTTGAACGGCAGCTGTCCGGCGAGGAACGCGTCGACGCACTCCTCGTTCGCCGCGTTGAACACGGCCGGCGCGGTGCCGCCGAGCCCGCCGACGTGCCGGGCGAGGCCGACCGACGGGAAGGCTTCGGTGTCCAGCGGGAAGAACTCCCAGCTGGATGCCTTCGTCCAGTCGAAGGCGGGGGCGGCGTCCGGGATTCGCTGGGGCCAGCCGAGGCCGATGGCGATGGGGCCGCCCATGTCCGGCGGGGTGGCCTGGGCGAGCGTGGAGCCGTCGCTGAACTCGACCATGGAGTGCACGTAGGACTGCGGGTGGACCACGACCTCGATCCGGTCGAACGGGATGTCGTAGAGGAGGTGTGCCTCGATGACCTCCAGCCCCTTGTTGACCAGGGTCGCCGAGTTGATGGTGATGACCGGGCCCATCGCCCAGGTCGGGTGGGCGAGCGCCTGCTCCCGCGTGACGTCGGCCAGTTCGGCGCGCGTCCGGCCCCGGAAGGGCCCCCCGGAGGCGGTGACGACGAGTTTGCGGACGTCGGCGCGGGTGCCCGCGGCCAGCGCCTGGAAGAGCGCGGCGTGCTCGGAGTCGACCGGGATGATCTGGCCGGGGGCGGCGAGGGCCTTCACCAGCGGGCCGCCGACGATCAGCGACTCCTTGTTGGCGAGGGCGAGCGTGCGGCCCGCCTTCAGGGCGGCCAGGGTCGGGGCGAGCCCGATGGAGCCGGTGATGCCGTTGAGCACGGTGTGGCAGGCGCTCGCGGCGAGGGCGGTGGCCGCGTCGGGTCCGGCCAGGATCTCGGGGAGCGGCACGCCCGCTCCGTACTGTTCCCGCAGTGCCTCCCGCAGGGCGGGGACCGCCTCCTGGGCGGCGACGGCGACCGTGTTCACCCGGAGCCGGCGGGCCTGCTCGGCCAGCAGGGCGACCCGACCGCCGGCGGCCGAGAGCGCCGTGACCCGGAAGCGGTCGGGGTTGCGCAGGACCAGGTCGATGGCCTGGGTTCCGATGGACCCGGTGGAGCCGAGGATCACGAGATCCCGGCGGCCGTCCGCGGCGTCGAAGACGATATGCGGATCGGCGAGGGGGGCGGGGCTGTCGCTCATGCCCCCCATTGTTGCGGCTCCGGCTGTGCGTGGGGACAGCGCGTCCCGGTGGGCCACGGATCGGGTCCGTCGCGGGCCGCGGACAGGGGGCGGCGCGGGCCGCGGACGGACCGGTGCGGGGCCCGGGCGCCGGGCCCCGGAGCCCTTCGGCAAGCCCCTCGGCGTCATCCGTCCGAGCGCGGCGGCCCCGTCGGCGGCGGCCGGGAAGTGGGCGCGGGTGTTGACGGCGCCGGGGCCGACCGGGGCGACGCCCGGTCGGCCGGGTGGGCCGCCGCCCGGTCGCGGGCCCGCGACGGGCGGGCCGGCGGGCCTCAGCGCACCGGGCGGTGCTGGTTCTCCCGGGCGGAGGGGCCGGGGGCGGCGTCCGCGATCCAGGGGCCGTCGCCGCTGGGGTCGATGACGCCCTCCTCCAGCCAGGTGTACGTCCCCGACAGGACGCCGTCGACGACGCGCCGGTCGAGGTCGTCGGTGTTGGACCACAGGCGGGTGAACAGCTCCTCGACCCGGATACGGGCCTGGCGGCAGAAGGCGTCCGCGAGTTGGTACGCCTCGCGGCCGTGCTCCCCCGTCCCGCGCAGGTGCTCGGCGCGGACGCAGGCGGCGCTCATCGCGAAGAGTTCCGCGCCGATGTCGACGATCCGGCCGAGGAAGCCCTGCTTGGTCTCCATCCGGCCCTGCCAGCGGGACATGGCGTAGAACGTGGACCGGGCGAGCTTGCGGGAGGAGCGCTCGACGTACCGGAGGTGGCCGGAGAGGTCGCGGTGGCCGGCCGGGGCGAACTCGGTGAAGGTACCCGGTAGTTGACCCGGTCCGGCGACGAGTCCGGGCAGCCAGCGGGCGTAGAAGCCGGCGGCGTTCGCGCCGGCCCTCGCCTTCGCGGAGAGCGGTTTGCCGGGGTCGACGATGTCGCCCGCGACCTTGAGGTGGGCGTCGACGGCCTCACGGGCGATCAGCAGGTGCATGATCTCGGTGGAGCCCTCGAAGATGCGGTTGATCCGCATGTCCCGGAGCATCTGCTCGGCGGGCACGGCCCGTTCGCCGCGGGCGGCCAGGGACGCGGCGGTCTCGAAACCGCGGCCGCCGCGGATCTGGACCAGCTCGTCGGCGATCAGCCAGCCCATCTCGGAGCCGTACAGCTTGGCGAGGGCGGCCTCGATGCGGATGTCGTTGCGGTCCTCGTCGGCCATCTGGGAGGACAGGTCGACGATCGCCTCCAGGGCGAACGTGGTGGCCGCGATGAACGAGATCTTCCCGCCGACCGCCTCGTGCCGGGCGACGGGCCTGCCCCACTGCTCCCGTACGGCGGACCATTCGCGGGCGATCTTCAGGGACCACTTGCCCACGCCCACGCACATCGCGGGCAGCGAGAGGCGGCCGGTGTTGAGGGTGGTCAGGGCGATCTTCAGCCCGGCCCCCTCGGGCCCGATCCGGCAGGCGCCGGGAACCCGGACCCGGTGGAAGCGGGTGACGCCGTTCTCGATGCCGCGCAGGCCCATGAAGGCGTTGCGGTGCTCCACGGTGACGCCGGGGGCGTCGGCCTCGACGACGAACGCGGTGATGCCGCCGGGATGGCCCTCGGACTCGGGGACCCGGGCCATGACGACCAGGAGGTCGGCGACGACGCCGTTGGTGGTCCAGAGCTTCACCCCGTCGAGGACGTAGTCCGGCCCGTCGGGCTCCGCGGTGGTGGCCAGGCGGGCGGGGTCGGAGCCGACGTCCGGCTCGGTCAGCAGGAAGGCGGAGATGTCGGTGGTGGCCAGCCGGGGCAGGTAGACGTCCTTCTGCTCCTGGGTGCCGAAGATCTTCAGGGGCTGCGGTACGCCGATCGACTGATGCGCGGAGAGCAGCGCGCCGATCGCGGGGCTGGCGGAACCGGCCAGGGCGAGCGCCTTGTTGTAGTACACCTGGGTGAGGCCGAGGCCGCCGTACTTGGTCTCGATCTTCATGCCGAGGGCGCCGAGCTCCTTGAGTCCGGCGATCACCTCGTCGGGAATCCTCGCCTCGCGCTCGATCCGCGCGCCGTCGACGTGCGTCTCGCAGAAGGCGCGCAGCCGCGCCAGGAACTCCTCGCCGCGCCGGATGTCGTCGGGCGGCGGCAGGGGGTGCGGGTGGATCAGGTCGAGCCGGAAGCGCCCCAGGAACAGCTCCTTGGCGAAGCTGGGCTTGCGCCAGTCCTGCTCCCGGGCCGCCTCGGCGACCCGTCGCGCTTCCCGTTCGGTGACCCTGGGGGCATGGGGGACCTGGGGGGTGTTGTGTGGTGCGGACATTGAGGGACCTCACCTCGCCGCGCGTCACCAAGGCGGATGGAACCTGGACACACGGACTGCTAGTCGCTGCTTCCTGGTCCGTATGTAACCCGGATATCCGAGGTTCGGCACCCGCACCGGCCGCCGCCGGCGTATGCGCGGGCGGCCCGAATCCGCTCGCCTGCTCCCGCCTTCAGTGGTCCCCCGCCGGACCGCCACCGGCACATCAGCCCGAGGTCGGTCGCTCTCGCACGTCAGGCCCTCGATGGGCACGGACGGCCCGAACCCCCGCACAGTGGGTTCGGGCCGTCCGATTCGCTCCCCCGCCCGCGCCCGCTGTCCAGGCGGGGGCGCGGGCGGGGTCGTCCGGGGGTGTTACAGGGCGATGCCGGTGAGGACCAGGACGCGCTCGTAGGTGTAGTCGTCCATGGCGTAGCGCACGCCCTCGCGGCCGACGCCGGACTGCTTGGCTCCGCCGTACGGCATCTGGTCGGCGCGGTACGAGGGGACGTCACCGATGATCACGCCGCCGACCTCCAGGGCGCGGTGGGCGCGGAAGGCGGTCTGGAGGTCGTGGGTGAAGACGCCGGCCTGGAGGCCGTACCGGGAAGAGTTGACGGCGGCGAACGCCTCGGCCTCGCCGTCGACCTTCTGGAGGGACATGACCGGGCCGAAGACCTCTTCGCAGGAGAGCTTCACGTCGTCGGGGAGGCCCGCGAGCACAGTCGGGGCGTAGGTGGCCCCGTCGCGCTCGCCGCCGGTGAGCAGCTCGGCGCCGCCCCGGACGGCCTCCTCGACCCAGGACTCGACGCGCTTGGCCGCGTCTTCGCTGACGAGGGGGCCGACGTCGGTGGCGGCGTCGGCCGGGTCACCGGTGACCAGGGCCTCGACGGCGGCGACGATCTTGGGGACGAGCCGGTCGTAGACGGCGGCGTCGGCGATGACGCGCTGCACGGAGATGCAGGACTGGCCGCCCTGGTAGTTGGAGAAGGTGGCGATCCGGGTGGCGGCCCAGTCCAGATCCGCCTCCGAGGCGTAGTCGCCGAGGACGACCGCCGCTCCGTTGCCCCCGAGCTCAAGGGTGCAGTGCTTGCGGGGCACCGACTCCATGATCGCGTAGCCGACCGGGCCGGAGCCGGTGAAGGAGATGACCGGCAGCCGCTCGTCCTGGACGAGGGCGGGCATCTTGTCGTTGGGGACCGTCAGGACGGACCAGGAGCCGGCCGGGAGGCCGGTCTCGGCGAGGAGTTCACCGAGGATCAGCGAGGAGATCGGGGTGGCCGGGGCGGGCTTGAGGATGATCGGGGCGCCGACGGCGATGGCCGGGGCGACCTTGTGGGCGCTGAGGTTCAGCGGGAAGTTGAAGGGCGCGATGCCGAGGACGGCCCCGCGCGGGAAGCGCCGGGTCAGTCCCAGGCGGCCGGTGCCGCCGAGGTCGGTGTCGAGCCGCTGGGCCTCGCCGCCGTTGAAGCGGCGGGCCTCCTCCGCGGCGAACCGGAAGACGGACACGGCCCGGCCGACCTCGCCGCGGGCCCACTTGATCGGCTTGCCGTTCTCCGCCGAGATCAGCTGGGCGATCTCCTCGGTGCGCTCCGTCAGCCTCCGTACGACGTGGTCGAGCGCGCCCGCCCGTACGTGCGCCGGAGTGGCGGCGAACTCGTCGCGTACGGCGTGGGCGGCGGCGACGGCCTCCTCGACCTGGGCGTCGGTCGGCACGCTGACGGTGCCGACGACGCGTCCGTCGTAGGGGTTGGTGACGTCGAAGCTGTCGGCACCGGTGGCCTGGCGGCCGGCCACCCAGAAGGCGTGGGGCGAAGTCATGGAGGTTCCGGCCCTTCGGAGGTCGTGACGGAGGTCGTGGGCGCCGGGAAGGCTCCCCTCTGTGGTCCCACGGTAGGGCGGGGAGGTGCTCACGGCGTTTGTCCGGCGTGGAGCGGAGCGTGGGCCGGATGCTCCGAATCGGCGGGGCCGAGGTCACCGCCCCGGTCCGGCCCGGGCATCCCGGTCCGGCTCGTGCGCCGGATCAGCTCCGGTACGAGGGTGAGCAGGCCGGCCACCGCCAGCGCCGAGCCCAGCCAGAGCGGGGCGCGCAGGCCGAACCGGTCGACGCCCACGCCGCCCAGCGCCGAGCCGAGGACCACGCCGAGGGTGATGAAGGAGCTGTGCACGGTGTTGACGAGCGGCCGGGCGTTGCTCCCGCGCTGCACCCGGGTGACCAGGGCCGGGTTCATGGTGACCCCGACGAGGCCGATGCCCAGCATGCAGAGCACCGCCCAGACCTCCAGCCGGGCGAGCAGGGCGAATCCGGCGAGGAACGCCATGTTCAGGGACAGGCCGCAGAGCAGGACCGGAAGGGTGTACCGGTCGGCCAGCCGGCCGACGACGGTGTTGCCGATCAGGGTGGCGGCGCCGTACGCCAGGAGCAGCAGCGGGACCGTGCCCGAGGAGAATCCCGTGACCTCGGTGAGGATCGGGTTGAGGTAGCTGAAGGCGGAGAAGGTCGCTCCGATGACCATGGTGCTGGTCAGCAGGGTGAGCCAGAGCCGGGGAGAGCGGAAGACCGTCAGCTCGGAGCGGAAGGTGCCGCTGCCCTCCGGCCGGTCGGTTCGTTCCACGCCGGCCAGGGTGCACAGGGCGGCGGCGACCGTCAGTGCGGAGATGACCCAGAACGCGGCGCGCCAGCCGAACCGTTCGCCGGTCAGGGTGGCCAGCGGAAGACCCAGGAGAGTGCCGAGCATCAGCCCGTTGAGGATGACCGCCACGGCCCGGCCGCGCACTTCGGGGCGGGTGAGCTGGGAGCCGAGCGAGATGGCGACGCCGAAGAACGCCTGTGAGGCGACACCGGTGATCACCCGCGCGACCACCATGGCCGGGTAGCCGGACGCGGTGGCGGCCAGCACGTTGCCGGCCAGGAAGACCGGGAAGAGGATCATGAGTGCGGCCTTGGGCGGGAGCCGCAGCAGGGCGACGGTGAGCAGCGGCCCGCCGAGCGCCATGGACAGGGCGAAGACGGTGATGAGATAGCCGATCTGCGGGACGGTGACTCCCAGTCCGACGGCCATCTGCGGCATCAGTCCGGCGACGACGAATTCACTGGTGACCATGGCGAAGATGCCGAAGGCCAGGAGATGGACGGCGCGAGGCACGAGCTGTTCCCCCTGTGGGTGAGTTTTGTATTGATCGGTTCAGAACTTGGGCGTGAAGGAGCCGCACCTCGGGCGAGGCGAGGCGAGGACAGGTCGGGGGGAAAGAGGGGGCGGGCCGGGACGGGGCTCGCCCAGCGGATCAAGGGATCAAGGGATCAAGGCGTCCAGCGCGGTGTCGGCGACGGCCTGGACGGCGGCCCGGTCGGCTCCGCCCTGGGCGGCGACCCTCATGCCGCCGATGACGGCGTTGACGTACCGGGCGAGAGCGTCCGGCGCCCGCGCCGAGACGATGGAGCCGTCCCGCTGCCCGGCGGCGATGACGCCGGACAGGCTTCGCATCCGGCGGGCGGCGTCCCGGTCCAGGAGCCGGGCGGCCTCCGGGTCGCGCGCCGCCAGCTCGACCGTGGTGTTGACCCCCAGGCAGCCCAGGCTGCGGCCGTCGGGGCGGTGGTCGAACTCGTCGGCCACGATCTTGTCGAGCAGGGCACGGACCCGCCCGCCGGGAGAGCGGGACGGGTCGTCGAGCACGGCGCACTGGTCGTCGGCCATGGCGTCCAGGTAGCGCGCCAGCGAGCGCGCGAACAGCTCGCGCTTGCTCCGGAAGGTGTTGTAGATGCTGCTGCGCCCCAGACCCGTGGCGTCACACAGGTCCTGGGTGGAGGTGGCCTCGTAGCCGTACTCCCAGAAGGTGCGCATCGCGGCGTCCAGGGCCCGCTCCTCGTCGAACTGTCTCGGTCGGGCCATGGCAGCACTCTATGGTTTTGGACCGAACGATTCAATATGGCGCCTGGCGGTGGCTCAGCCCTCGGCGGGCGTCGCCGCCTCGGTCGCCTTGAGGGAGAGCCACAGCTCCATCCGGGCGTCCGGATCGTCCAGTGAGCGGCCCAGGATCTCCTCCACCCGGCGCATCCGGTAGCGCAGGGTGTGCCGGTGCACGCCCAGGTCGGCGGCGGCGGCGTCCCACTGGCCGTGCCGGGAGAGCCAGGCGCGCAGGGAGGCCACGAGGTCGCCGCGGCCCTTGGCGTCGTGCTCGTACAGGGCGCGGAGCATGCCGTCGGCGAAGGCCCGTACCGCGTCGTCGGCGAGCAGCGGCAGCACCGAGCCGGCGGCCAGCTCCTCGTGCTCCACCAGCGCCCGGCCCCGGCGGCGGGCGACGGAGAGGGCCTGTTCCGCCTGCTTGTACGCGGCGGAGACGGCGATCGGGCCGGAGGGGGCGGAGAGCCCCACGACGACGTCGCTGTCCTCGGCGCCGCCCTCGCGCGGGGTGCGGTCGTCCTGGGCCTCGGCATAGGAGGCGCAGGCGGCGACGGCGGCTCCGCCGTCCGCGGCGAGTACGACGACGCGCTCGGCCTCGGGGACCAGGAGCAGCGCCTCGCCGGTCCGGGCGGCGGCGGCCTCCATCGTCTCGGTGAGCAGCTCCGGCCCGGCGGGCGCGGAGGCTTCGGCGATGAGCAGCCGGAACGGGGCGTCGAGCAGCCCGCCGTAGAGGTCCCCGGCGACGGCCCGGGCGTGGTCGGGCTGTCCGGCGAGCAGCATGCGCAGGACGGCGGCGCCCAGGCGCTGTTCGGCGCCCTGGAGGGAGCGGGAGCGGGCGGTGGTCAGCGTGAGCAGGGCGACGGCGGAGTGCACGGCGTAGCGCTCGGCGGTGCCCAGCGCGGCGCCGGTGCCGACGGCCAGTGCGCCGCGGGCCCGGCGGCCGGTGCCCAGCGACTGGAGCTCGACCCGGTCCTCGCTGTCCCCGACGACGACGCTGGCGGGGGCGGGACGGTCGCGGAGGCGTTCGACGTCGGGGGTGAGCCGGGCGGCGCGGCGGGCGGCCCAGTCGGGAGCGGCGGCCAGCACCGCGCCGGAGGCGTCGTACAGGGCGGCCCAGCCGTCGATGTGGGCGGCGAGCCGGGCGAGGAGGTCGGCGGGGCCGTCCCCGGCCAGCGCCGCCTTCGTCAGCTCGCGCTGGGCCTCGAACCCGGCGGTGACCGCGCGGTACTGGTCGGCGGCGATGGCGGCGGAGACGGCCTTGCTGATCGCGAGGAACGGGGTGCGGCGGGGCACTTCGAGGAGCGGCAGCCCGGCCTCCTCGGCGGCCTCCACGAGGGCGGCCGGTACGTCCTCGTAGTTCACGCCGACCGCGAACCCCACCCCGGCGACTCCGGCCGCGGCCAGCCGCCGCACATAGCGCCGCATCGACTCCGGGTCGTCGGCGTCGAGATTGGTGGCGGTCACCAGGAGCAGCTCGCCGCCGTCCATGTACGGGACGGGGTCGGCCAGCTCACTGGCGTGGGCCCAGCGCACGGGGGTGCCGAGCCGGTCCGCGCCCGCGCGCACGGTGAGCTTGAGCGCCGAGTGCTGGACGAGCGAGGCGAGCGTGGGGGGCATGGGCCGGAAACCCTCAAGGTCGGGGACGAGGTCGCGGCGCCCCCGTACGGACGACCGGATCGCCGGCCGGATCGGGGCCCCGCATTGCGCCGTCCCGTATGAACGGCTGCCTCCGATTCTGCCAGGGCGGCAGGGTGCCGGTCACCGCTCCCGGCCGCCTGTCGCATGACCTCCCGGGCAGGGGCTCAGCCGTCGAGGCGGACGAGGAGCGGGGGCGCGTGCTCACCCCGGACGGTGGTGAGGGAGAGGACCGCGTGCCCGGCCGGAACGGCGTACGCCAGCTCCGAGGCCGACCACCGCTCCCGCTCGACCTGTCGTACGGTCACCGCGTCCGTGGTCACGGCCTTGCCGGTGACGAGTTTGCGCAGGGCGTGCAGGGCGCGGGTGAAGGGCTGGTCGGCGAAGACGGTGTGCTGGGCGACCTCGCGGGTCTCCACCCATTCCTTGCCCCAGGCTTCGGCGAAGCGTTTGCCGTCCCAGGTGGTGATGCCGGAGAACGCCGCCGTACAGCCGACCGCACCGAGCAAGGGGGTGTGCAGGGCCTCGGGGACGTCGTCGACGGTGCGCAGCACAAGTACCGCCCCGGCGTTGACCGAGCGCAGTCGGCGGATGCCGCGGACGGTCTCGGCGGTCACGGCGTGGGTGGCGTCGTCCAGGACGAGGCAGGCGAAGAGCGTGGTGTCCGTGCGGGCGGCGGTGATCGCGGTGAACTGGGCGAGAAGCAGCCGGGTGAGCAACCGGGACGCCTCCGCGTGGCCGCGTTCGGGCAGGTCGACGCGGACCCGGAGCGGGTGCTGGCCCAGCGCGCGAAGAGAGAACTGGCGGGCGTCCGGACCGGTGGCGAAGAAGCCGGCGAACGCGGGCCGGTCGAGCAGGGACACGCGGTCGGCCAGGGCCGGTGCCGGGTCGCCGGGGCCGCCCGCCTGCCGGGCTCGGGCATCCAGTTCAC
This sequence comes from Streptomyces sp. NPDC091649, assembly GCF_044756785.1. Taxonomy (NCBI): domain Bacteria; kingdom Bacillati; phylum Actinomycetota; class Actinomycetes; order Kitasatosporales; family Streptomycetaceae; genus Streptomyces; species Streptomyces sp. NPDC091649. The sequence continues at coordinate 68,295 of NZ_JBIVTR010000001.1, forward strand.
GGAGCATCGCCTGGTGACCGGCGGCTTCGAGGGTGGCGCGGAGCCCGGCGATCGCCGCCGGTGTGCCGTCGAGGAGTTCGCGCAGTTCGGGCACCGAGGGGAAGTGGCCGTGGGCGGCTCGGTACGGGCCGAGCAACTGGGCGAGCACGGTGGCGGCGCGGCGGCTGTCGAGACTGCCGACATCGCCGACAAGCCCCTCGGCGAGAACGGCTGCGGCCTCGTCGGGGTCGGCGGTACCGCCGTACAGGTCGATGTCGTGGGCGGAGCCGGGGTGGCCGACCCGGACGACGACGTCGAAGGCGTCGTCCGGACCGAGCGGCGCGCCCGCGCCGCCGACGGCGAGCACGGCGGCCTGTCCGGCCAGCGCGCGCAACGCGAGGGCCTCGACGACCGGCCGGACCAGCCGGTCCGTCTTCCCCGCGCCGGGCGGTCCGACGGCGAGCAGGGACGTACCCAGCAGCTCGGGATCCAGGGCGAGGCCCGTGCCCCGGCGCACGTAGGGGTTGTGCGGGTCCTCCGCGCACCGGCCGATCCTGACCTGGCCGGTGAGTACGTCGTGGCGGGCGGTGCGCCCAGGAAGATCGCGGTGGCCGGAGGGGTGCAGGGCCGCCGCACCACCGGTCCGCAGCATGGTCTCCGCGAGGGAGGCGAGCCGGTCGGGCCTTCCGGCGGCGAGCATCCAGGCGTGGCGCAGTCGGGCTACGTCCACGTCGTTCATCCGGCCGGTGCGGACTTCGGCGGTGAGGGCGTCTGCGGCATCGGTCCAGCCCGCGGCACGCAGCTCGGGCCATTGGTCGGCGGAGGTTGCGGAAGCGGGAGCCTCGTGGCCGTGCGGCGGCGGGGAGGAGTTGCTCCGGCGGGCGGCGAGCAGTTCACGCCAGCGGCCGAGCCGGGCGAACGGCCAGAGGACGGCGGCGGCGATCACCGCGTAGACCACGTTGACGACGGTCTGGCTCTGGTAGATCTCGCCACCCGCCACGGAGGCGATCAGGACCAGGACCGGGCGGACGACCGGCAGCGCTTCCTTCCAGACAAGCAGCTGGGTCAGGCCCGCCGCAGCGGCTGCCGCAAGGGCGAGGAAGGGCTGCCCCCGGTCGGCGACATGGCGGCGGAAGAGTTCGGACCAGTTGCCGACGCGGCCGCAGCCGTAGGCCAGGAGGCCGAAGAGGAGGGCTTCGTACACCGTGAGGGAGTCACTGCCCTGGACCGTGCGCGGGCCGCCGGACGTCCCCGGGTTCCACCACTCCCCCGGAGTGAAGAGCTTCAGCGGAACGAGGCGGTAGGGGAGATATCCGTTGCGCCACAGCGACCACAGCAAGAGTGCGGAGAGCAGCGAGATCAATGCGCCGACCAGCAGCGACCGGTCCGAGACGCGCTCGGACATCTCGGGCGGGGGCGGGGCGTACCCGTACCGCCAGACGCCCGGTTCCTGGTGTGGGCGGGGCGTGCGCAGCCAGGCGTCGAGCGGGGCCCCCCGGGGTGGTTGCTCGACCGACGGGGCCGACGTGGGCCTGGGCGGGCGGTACTCGACGGGCTGGGCCGAGGCCGGCGTACGAGGGCCGGTTGCGGGCGGTGGTACCCGTGGCGAGGTCGTGGGGCGTGGAGGGAGGCCCGGCACGGGTGCCCTGTCCGCGCTCGATCCCCGTACGCCCCGCGTGCCGTCGTCGTCCATGAACCACTGCCCCCTTGACCTGCCGGTCCGTCCACTGCCCCGGCCAATCTAGTGCGCGCGCACGGTGAGTTCAGCAACCCGCCCGGATGGCGGCCTTCCACAGGCGGCGTGGACGCGTGCGGCGCCGAGGTGCGGGGCAGCGGAGCCATCTGTCCGCCAAGGACAAGGACACACCCCCACCACTCCCGATCGGAGCATGCCCGCACCCCTCCCCCGCCCCTAGCCTGCGATGAGAAGAGCGTCCGAAACACCCCCAGGAGCCCCTCATGACCGCAATTCCGCAGGAGCGCCGCGTCGTCACCGCCATCCCCGGCCCGAAGTCGGTTGAGCTGCAGGCGCGCCGCCTCGCGGCCGTCGCCGCAGGTGTGGGCTCCACCCTGCCGGTGTTCACCGCCCGTGCGGGCGGCGGGATCATCGAGGACGTGGACGGCAACCGCCTGATCGACTTCGGGTCCGGGATCGCCGTGACCTCCGTGGGCGCGTCCGCCGAGGCCGTCGTGCGGCGGGCCTCCGCGCAGCTCGCGGACTTCACCCACACCTGCTTCATGGTCACGCCGTACGAGGGGTACGTCGAGGTCTGCGAGCAGCTCGCCGAGCTGACGCCGGGCGACCACGCGAAGAAGTCCGCGCTGTTCAACTCGGGCGCCGAGGCGGTCGAGAACGCGGTGAAGATCGCCCGCGCCCACACCAAGCGCACCGCCGTCGTCGTCTTCGACCACGGCTACCACGGCCGTACGAACCTCACCATGGCGCTGACGGCGAAGAACATGCCGTACAAGCAGGGCTTCGGCCCGTTCGCGCCCGAGGTCTACCGCGTCCCGGTGGCCTACGGCTACCGCTGGCCGACCGGGGCCGAGAACGCCGGGGCCGAGGCGTCCGCGCAGGCCATCGACGAGATCACCAAGCAGATCGGCGCGGAGAACGTCGCCGCGATCGTCATCGAGCCGGTGCTCGGCGAGGGCGGCTTCATCGAGCCCGCCAAGGGCTTCCTCCCGGCGATCGCCCAGTTCGCGAAGGACAACGGCATCGTGTTCGTCGCGGACGAGATCCAGTCCGGCTTCTGCCGTACCGGCCAGTGGTTCGCCTGTGAGGACGAGGGCGTCGTCCCCGACCTGATCACCACCGCCAAGGGCATCGCGGGCGGTCTGCCGCTGTCCGCCGTGACGGGACGCGCCGAGATCATGGACGCCGCGCACGCGGGCGGCCTGGGCGGTACGTACGGCGGCAACCCGGTGGCCTGCGCCGGTGCGCTCGGGGCCATCGAGACGATGCGCGAGCTGGACCTCAACGGGAAGGCCAAGCGGATCGAGGAGGTCATGAAGGGCCGCCTGGCGGAGATGCGGGCCAAGCTCCCGAACGGCGACATCATCGGCGACATCCGCGGGCGCGGCGCGATGATCGCGATCGAGCTGGTGAAGTCCGGCACGAAGGACCCGAACCCTCAGGCGGCGGGCGCGCTGGCGAAGTCCTGTCACGCCGAGGGCCTGCTCGTCCTCACCTGCGGCACGTACGGAAACGTCCTGCGCTTCCTGCCGCCGCTGGTGATCGGCGAGGACCTGCTGAACGAGGGCCTGGACCTGATCGAGCAGGCTTTCGGTCAGCTCTGATTCTGTCGAACCGGCATGCGGGCGGCGGGCGTTTTCGGCGCCCCCGTCCCCCATCCGGGTGAGGGCCTGTGAAGAAGGTGTGCGGGGGCGATGGCGGGAGGCGGTGGCGACTGTCGGCCGCCCCCTCACTGCCGTACGGTTTCCGCAGATGAGAGAAACACCTCGGCGGCGGGAGACCGCGGCCGATGCCGGGCCGGGGCTTCCCCAGCGCCGTCCCGGGCGTGCGTTCGCGCACACCGGAGCCTCCGGCTCCGGGACTCCTCACCGATCGGACGGCCGCCCGCCCCACACCCCCCGGGGCGCGCGGCGAACCGATCCCGCCGGCCATCCCGGAACAACCCCCCCTGTTCCCGGGTGGCCGGCCCCCCTCGTTTCCGGCGTCCTCTGCCTCCTCGCGGTCCTCTTCGCGTTGATCACCTGGCAGGTGGCCGTCGAGGGCCCGCTGCTGCGGCTGGACGAGCGTGTCGGCGGGAAGCTGTTCGGGCGTGGACCGGGAGCGCTGTCCCAGGTCCTCTCCGACCTCGGCGGGACGGCGGTGGCGCTCCCGGTGCTCACCTGCGCGCTCGGGTACGCCCTGTGGCGCGGCGCCCGGCGGCTCGCCGGGTACGCGGCCCTCACCATCGCGGCGGTGCCCGCGCTGGTGATCCCGCTGAAGGCGGCCACCGCGCGGCAGGGTCCGCTGACCGAGGCGGTCGGCTACTACCCGTCCGGCCATACGGCGACGGCCGTGGTGGCGTACGGGGCGACGGCTCTGGTTCTGCTGGCCCTTCCCCGTCCGTCGTGGCTGCGGGAGGCGTCCTGGCCCCGGGCGTGGATGATGCCCGTCGCCGCGATCCTGTTGTCCACGGCGACGGGCATCGGTCTGGTGCTGCACGGCTACCACTGGCCGCTGGACGTGCTGGCCAGTTGGTGCCTGGGGCCGTTGGTGCTGGCGCCCCTGTGGTGGGTCAGTTGCCGAAGTAGGCGTCGAAGTTCTTCGAGAACTCCCAGTCGTTGAAGCGGTCCCAGTTGATGGACCAGGTCATCAGGCCGCGCAGGTCGGACCAGGTCCCGTGGGTCCGGTAGGAGCCGCAGTCGGTCTTCTTGATCAGGCAGTCGAGCGCCTTGTCGACCTCGGCCGGCGAGGTGTGGCCGTTGCCCGCGTGGGTGGAGGCCGGGAGGCCGATGGCGACCTGGTCGGGGCGCAGGCCCGGGAAGACCTTGCTCGTGTCGCCGGCCACCGGGAAGCCCGCGAGCAGCATGTCGGTCATCGCGATGTGGAAGTCCGCGCCGCCCATCGAGTGGTACTGGTTGTCCAGGCCCATGATCGGACCCGAGTTGTAGTCCTGGACGTGCAGGAGGGTCAGGTCGTCGCGCAGTGCGTGGATGACCGGCAGGTAGGAGCCGGCGCGCGGGTCCTGGCCTCCCCAGGGGCCGGAGCCGTAGAACTGGTATCCGAGCTGGACGAAGAAGGTCTCGGGCGCCATCGTGAGGACGAAGTCCGGGCCGTACTTCGCCTTGAGCGACTTCACCGCGGAGATCAGGTTGACGATCACCGGTGAGGTGGGGCTGCGGAAGTCGGTGTCACCGGTGTCGAGGGAGAGGGAGTGGCCCTCGAAGTCGATGTCCAGGCCGTCCAGGCCGTAGGTGTCGATGATCTTCGAGACCGAGGTGACGAAGGCGTCCCGGGCGGCGGTGGAGGCGAGTCGCACCTGTCCGTTCTGGCCGCCGATCGAGACCAGCACCTTCTTGCCCGCGGCCTGCTTGGCCTTGATCGCGGCCTTGAACTCCGCCTCGGACTCGACGTTCGGGCACTCGGCGACCGGGCAGAGCGCGAAGCGGATGTCGCCGGAGGTCACGGAGGTGGGCTCGCCGAAGGCGAGGTTGATGACGTCCCAGGATTCGGGCACGTCCGCCATCCGGGTGTAGCCGGAGCCGTTGGCGAAGCTGGAGTGCAGATAGCCGACGAGCGCGCGGGCCGGGAGTTCGGCGCCGCCGCCTCCGCCGCCCGCGGTGGTGGTCGCGGTGACGGCGGCCGACTTCGCGGACTCCCCGGCCGCGTTGGCGGCGGTGACCTGGAAGCTGTACGCGGTGGAGGGCGTCAGGCCCGTCACGGTGGCGGACGGCCCGGTGGCCGTGGCCACCTTCGTACCGCCGCGGTAGACGTGGTAGCCGCTCGCGCCGGATACGGCGGTCCAGGAGAGCGCCACCGAGGAGGACGTCGTCGCGGTGGCCCGCAGGCCGGTGGGGACGGCGGGGATCACGACGGGCTCGCCGCCGGGGCCGATGAGGGTGAGGTCGTCGGCGTAGTAGGCCGGGGTGCCGTACCAGCCGTGGGTGTAGACGCTCACGGAGGTGGTGGAGGGCCCGGTGGTGAAGGTGGTGGTGAGGCGCTTCCACGCGCCGGGGGACTGGGTCCAGGTGGAGACGTCGGTGGTGCCGGTGCCGGACGCGCCGAGGTAGACGTGGCTGCCCTGCACCCAGGCGCTCAGCGTGTACGCGGAGTCGGGCTTGACGGTGATGCTCTGGGAGCACTTCGCGTGGTCGCTGCCGGCCGGGGTGGCCTTGAGCGCGGAGGCGCCGCCGTGGGTCGGTGCGGACACGGCCGCGCCACTGGAGGCTGAGCAGCTCCAGCCGTCCAGGCCCGCCTCGAAGCCGCCGTTGCGCGCGAGGTCGGCATCGGCGGCGCCTGCCGCCGGCGCCGTGGCGACCAGGGCGCCGGCGGCGAGTACGGCGGCCGAGCAGGCGGCCAGAAGTCCGGAAAATCTGACGGTTGGTCCGGTGCGTTCCACAACAGCCTCCGCGCGGGGGGAAATTCGGGGTGTGGCGTGCGCACAACATGGTCCAGACCAATCAGGTTGTCAAGACCTCTGGCGGCCGGATCAGTCCTCTGGGCGCTCCTCGCGGATCTCCCGGGCGGCGGCGCCCGCCGCCTCGTGCATCGCCCGTTCGAGGAGCCCGGCGTCGGTGACGGTCCCCGAGCCGTCCGGCGGGATCAGCCAGCGCACTCCCCCGGTGGCCCGCCCCGGGTACGGGACGACGATCCATGTGCCTTCGCCGCAGCACCTGATCCCGCTGCCCAGCCAGTGCGAGGCGGTGCCGGGCGGGACGAAGAAGCCCATGCGCGACTCCCCTCGGTCGGCGAGAACGGGCCCGGGGCGGTCGATCAGGCGGGTGAGGACGTCGAGCGTCGGACAGCCCAGCTCGCCCGGGAGGATCAGGACGTCCCAGCGTTTGCCGGCGGGGAGGAGCGCGATCCCCCGCGGATTGCGCTCCCAGTCCCACCGGCAGGCGCCCGGGTCCGGTGCCACCGATGTGAGCCACTCGACCGCGGCCTTCGTTTCCGAGCCAGTCATGACCAGCCTCCCGTTGACGTGGACACCAGCGGGGCTCCGCCGGTGCGTGCACATGCGAGAGAGGGTTCGTCGCCGACTATGACGCGGCTTGGGGCCACCGGTTGACAGTGAACTGGGTCACAGCGCCCGGTCCGGACCGGGCGCGGGTCAGCTGTCGAAGCCGAGGCCGAGCCTGTCCATGGTCCTCAGCCAGAGATCGCGGTGCCCGCCGTTGCTGTCGGCGCGGGCCAGGGAACGCTTGGTCAGCTCGATCCCGGCCCAGGCGAACGGCTCCGGCGGGAAGGGCAGCGGCTTGGAGCGGACCATCTCCAGCCGGGTCCGTGCCGTCTCCTCGCCGGAGAGCAGGTCGAGCATCACATCGGCCCCGAACCGGGTGGAACCGACGCCGAGTCCGGTGAATCCGGCGGCGTACGCGACCCGGCCCCGGTGGGCCGTGCCGAAGAAGGCCGTGAAACGGGAGCAGGTGTCGATCGCGCCGCCCCAGGCGTGCGAAAAACGCAGTCCGGAAAGCTGCGGAAAACACGTGAAGAACTGCTCCGCGAGTTTCAGGAACGTCTCCGGGCGCTGATCGAGATCGGCGCTGAGCCGGCCCCCGTACGGATAGATCGCGTCGTATCCGCCCCAGAGGATCCGGTTGTCCGCGGAAAGCCGGAAGTAATGGAACTGGTTGGCGCTGTCCCCGAGCCCCTGCCGCTTCTTCCAGCCGATGGAATCGAGCTGCCCGGGGGTGAGCGGCTCGGTCATCAGCGCGTAGTCGTAGACCGGAACGGTGTAGGGGCGGACCCGCTTGACCAGCGAGGGGAAGATGTTGGTGCCGAGCGCGATCTGGCGGGCGAAGACCCTCCCGTACGGGGTGCGTACCGCCATCCCGGAGCCGGACCGGGCCAGGTCCAGGCCCCGGGTGTGCTCGTAGATCCGTACGCCCAGTCCCAGGCAGGCCCGCTTCAGGCCCCAGGCGAGCTTCGCCGGGTGCAGCATCGCGACGCCGCGCCGGTTCCAGAGTCCGCCGAGGAAGGTGGGCGAGTCGACCTCGGCGCGCAGGGCGTCGCGGTCCAGGAAGTCGACGCCGGTGATGCCGAGCGCCACGATCTCCTCGTGCCATTCCCGCAGTTCTTCGAGCTGGTGGGGGGCGGTGGCGACGTCGATCTCACCGGTCCGCTCGAACTCGCAGTCGATCCCGTAGCGGGCGACGGCGGCCTCGATGGCGTCGAGGTTCCGCTCCCCCAGTTCCTCCAGCCGCGCGATCTCGTCGGGCCAGCGCTCCACGCCGTTGGCCAGGCCGTGGGTGAGGGAGGCGGCGCAGAAGCCCCCGTTGCGACCCGAGGCGGCCCAGCCCACCTCGTGACCCTCGATGAGGACGACGTCCCGGCCGGGGTCGCGCTCCTTGGCGAGGAGCGCGGTCCACAGACCGCTGTAGCCGCCGCCGACGACCAGCAGGCCGGTGTGCTCGTCGCCGGTGAGGGCGGGCAGCGCGTCGGGCTTGGCCGGGTCGTCGAGCCAGTAGGGGACCGGCTTGGCGCCGGCGATCGATCGTGCGGCAGCAGTACGCATGGCAGCTGGGGCCATGGTTTCCAACTCCTTCGGGAATTTCAGGGCCGAGCGTTGTTCCTGCGCCGGTGGGCGATGAGCTGGCCGGCGAGAACCACCGTTACCGCGATGATGAACATGGCGGTGCCGATGACGTTGATCTGCACGGGCGTGCCGCGCTGTGCCGATCCCCAGACGAACATGGGGAACGTGACGGTGGAGCCCGCGTTGAAATTCGTGATGATGAAGTCGTCGAACGAGAGCGCGAAGGCCAGCAGCGCTCCCGCCGCGATCCCCGGGGCGGCGATCGGCAGGGTCACCCGCAGGAAGGTCTGCACGGGCCCCGCGTACAGATCGCGGGCGGCTTCCTCCAGTCGCGGGTCCATCGACATGACGCGTGCCTTGACGGCGGTGACCACGAAGCTGAGGCAGAACATGATGTGCGCGATCAGCACGGTCCAGAAGCCGAGCCGGGCGCCCATATTGAGGAACAGCGTGAGCAGCGACGCGGCCATGACGACCTCGGGCATCGCCATCGGCAGGAAGATCAGCGAACTGATCGCGCCGCGCGCCCGGAAGCGGTAGCGGACCAGTGCGAAGGCGATCATCGTGCCGAGCGCGGTCGCCCCGAGCGTCGCCCAGAAGGCGATCTGGAGCGAGAGGGAGAGCGAGCCGCACAGGTCGGCGACCCCGCAGGGGTCCTTCCAGGCGTCCAGCGAGAAGCGCTGCCAGGCGTAGTTGAAGCGGCCGTTGGGCTTGTTGAACGAGAACACCATCACGACGATGTTCGGCACGATCATGTACGCGAGCGTCAGCAGACCCGCGATGACGATCATGTTCCGGCGTATCCAGCGCAGTACGGGCATCAGACCAGGTCCTCCGTCCCGGAGCGGCGGATGTAGAAGGTGACCATCAGCAGGACGATCGCCATGAGGATGAACGAGAGCGCGGCGGCCGTCGGATAGTCCAGCACCCGCAGGAACTGGCTCTGGATGACGCTGCCGACCATCTTGGTGTCGGTGGAGCCGAGGAGTTCGGCGTTGACGTAGTCGCCGCTGGCCGGGATGAAGGTCAGCAGGGTGCCGGAGACGACGCCGGGCATGGAGAGCGGGAAGGTCACCTTGCGGAAGGTGGTGGCGGGGGTGGCGTAGAGGTCGCCCGCCGCCTCGTGCAGCCGGCCGTCGATCCGCTCCAGCGAGGTGTAGAGCGGCAGGATCATGAACGGCAGGAAGTTGTACGTGAGACCGCAGACGACGGCCATCGGGGTGGCCAGGACCCGGTTGGACTCGGTCCAGCCGAGCCAGCTGGTCACGTCCAGGACGTGCAGGGTGTTCAGCACGTCCACGACCGCGCCGCCGTCGGCGAGGATCGTCTTCCAGGCCAGCGTACGGATGAGGAAGCTGGTGAAGAACGGGGCGATGACCAGCACGAGCACCAGGTTGCGCCAGCGGCCCGCCTTGAAGGCGATGAGATAGGCGAGCGGGTAGCCCAGCAGCAGGCACAGGAGCGTGGCGGTGCCCGCGTACAGCAGGGACCGGACGAACTGCGGGTAGTACTCGCGGAGCGCGTCCGCGTACGTCCGGAAGTGCCAGGTGACCTCGAAGCCCTGCTCCAGCGAGCCGGTCTGCACGGAGGTGGATGCCTGGTAGACGAGCGGCAGGGCGAAGAAGACGACCAGCCAGAGGATGCCGGGCAGCAGCAGCCAGTAGGGGACGAGGCGTCTGCGGGTGGAGGGCTTGCGGAGCACCGGCTCCCGGGGTTCGGCGGGGGGCGCGGGCGGCGCTTTCGTGAGGCTCACGCCGCGTCCTCCACGCTCTCCACGCCAGCGGCGATGTCCTGGCCGGCGTCGAGGCCGAAGGTGTGGGCGGGGTTCCAGTGCAGGACGACCTCGGCGCCGGGGAGGAGTCCCGCGCGCCGGTCGACGTTCTGCTCGTACACCTGGAGGGCCGTGCCCGCCGGGCTCTCGACGACGTACTGGGTGGAGACGCCGATGAAGCTGGAGTCGGTGATACGGCCGGTGACGCGGTTGCGGCCCGCGGCTATGCCGTCCGCCTGGTCCGCGTGGGCCAGGGATATCTTCTCCGGCCGGATGCCCAGGAGCAGCCGTCCGCCACGGGTCGCGGGGGTCGCGCACCGCTCGCGCGGCAGGCTGAGCCTGCCGCCGCCCGCTGCCACCACCAGGTCGCCGCCCGTGGACACGACCTCGCCCTCGATGAGGTTGGAGGTGCCGAGGAAGTTGGCGACGAAGGTGGTGCGGGGGTTCTCGTAGAGGTCGGCGGGCGCGCCGAGCTGCTCGACGCGGCCTCCGTTCATCACCGCGACGGTGTCGGCCATGGTCATGGCCTCCTCCTGGTCGTGGGTGACGTGCACGAAGGTGATGCCGACCTCCGTCTGGATCCGCTTGAGCTCCAACTGCATCTGTCGGCGCAGTTTGAGGTCGAGGGCGCCGAGCGGTTCGTCGAGCAGGAGGACCTGCGGGTGGTTGATGAGCGCGCGGGCGACGGCGACGCGCTGCTGCTGTCCGCCGGAGAGCTGCTGGGGTTTGCGGCGGGCGAAGTCGCCGAGCTGCACCAGCTCCAGCATCTCCGCGACCTGCTTCTTCACCGACTTGACGCCGCGTCGCCGGAGCCCGAAGGCGACGTTCTCGGCGACGTCCAGGTGCGGGAAGAGCGCGTAGCTCTGGAAGACGGTGTTCACGGGCCTCTTGTGCGGGGGGAGGCCGGTGATGTCCTTCTCCCCGAGGAAGACCGTGCCGGTGGTGGCCTCCTCCAGGCCCGCGATCATCCGCAGGGTGGTGGTCTTGCCGCAGCCGGACGCGCCGAGCAGGGCGAAGAAGGAGCCCTGGGGCACGGTCAGGTCGAGGGGCCGCACGGCGGTGAAGGAGCCGTAGGTCTTGCTGATCCCGGCGAGGCGGACATCGCCGCCCGCGGTCTGCTGCTGTGTCATGGGTCGCAGTCCCAGTGTGTTCGGGGGAGTTCGGGGAAGGGGTGACCGGGCAGGGGCCGGGGGCCGCGCGGTGTGCGGGCCGGTTCCGGTCAGGCGCCGATGAGTTTGGCGAACTTCTCTTCGTACGCCGTCTCTTCCTCGGTGCTCAGGGAGCGGAAGGAGTGGGACCTCGCCGCCATCTCCTCGTCGGGAAGGATCAGGGTGTTGGACGCCATCGACGCGTCGATCTTCGCGAGTTCGTCGCGTACGCCGTCGACCGGGCAGACGTAGTTGATGTACGCGGCGAGCCGGGCGGCGACCGGCGGCTCGTAGTAGTAGTCGATGAGCTTCTCCGCGTTGGTCTTGTGCCGGGCGTGCGCGGGGACCAGGAGGTTGTCGCTGGAGGTGATGTATCCGGCGGCCGGGATGGCGAACCTGATGTCCGGGTTGTCGGCCCGGAGCTGGATGATGTCCCCGGCCCAGCCGACGCAGGCGGCGAGATCGCCCTTGCTGAGGTCGGCGGTGTAGTCGTTGCCGGTGAAGCGGCGGATCTGCTTCTTGTCGACGGCCTTCTGGAGGCGGCCGATCGCGCCGTCGAAGTCGGCGTCGGTGAACTTCCCCGGGTCCTTTCCCTGGTCGAGCAGGGTCATGCCGACGGAGTCGCGCATCTCGGAGAGGAAGGAGACGCGGCCCTTGAGCTTCGGATCGTCCAGGAGCTGGGTGACGGAGTCGACCTTGCGGCCGCCCGTCGCCTTCACGTTGTACGCGATGACGGTCGGGATGCCGGTCCAGGGATAGGAGTGGGCGCGGCCCGGGTCCCAGTCCGGGGTGCGGAACTGCGCGGACACGTTCGCGAAGGCGTGCGGGAGGTTCGAGGGGTCGAGCTTCTGCGCCCAGCCGAGCCGGATGATGCGGGCGGCGAGCCAGTCGGTGACGCAGATGAGGTCGCGCCCGGTGTTCTGGCCGGCCGCGAGCTGCGGTCTGATCTTCCCGAAGAACTCGACGTTGTCGTTGATGTCCTCGGTGTACTTGACCCTGATCCCGGTGCGCTCGGTGAACGCCCGGAGGGTGGGACGGGTCTTCTCGTCCTCGCCGACGTCCATGTACTCGGTCCAGTTGGAGAAGGTGACGTCCTTCTCCTCGGCCGAGCGGTCGTCCGCGGGCGCTCCGGCGTCGGCGCGCCGGGCGGGCGGGATGCCGCACGCCCCGAGGGCGGCCGCCCCGCCGAGCGCCAGCGCGCCCGTGCCGGAGGCGCGCAGCAGCGAGCGGCGGGTGAGGGCGCCCCTGCCGCTGTTCAAGGACCGTCTCATGGCCGCCAGTTGGGCGGACGAGAGGCTTTCGGGCTCGTGACTCTCCATACGCTGTGCCCTTTCGGGTGGGAGGCCGCCAGGGCCGCCGGCCCTGCTCGTGCGGCAGCTGCTACCGGTCTCCGAAGATCGTGCGGTGCCAGTCCTTGCGGGCGACCGCGGTGTTGTCGTACATGACGTGCTTGACCTGTGTGTACTCCTCGAATGAGTACGCCGACATGTCCTTGCCGAAGCCGCTGGCCTTGTATCCGCCGTGCGGCATCTCGGACAGGATCGGGATGTGGTCGTTCACCCACACACAGCCCGCCTGGATCTCGCGGGTGGCGCGGTTGCCGCGGTACAGGTCGCGGGTCCAGACGGAGGCGGCCAGTCCGTAGGGGGTGTCGTTGGCCAGGGCGATGCCCTCGTCGTCGGTGTCGAAGGGCAGCACCACCAGGACGGGGCCGAAGATCTCGGACTGGACGATCTCGCTGTCCTGGGCGGCGTCCGCGACGAGGGTCGGCCGGTAGTACGCGCCCGGGGCGAGGTCGCCGCCGGGGGCCTCGCCGCCGGTGACGACCCGGGCGTAGCCGCGGGCCCGCTCGACGAAGGCGGCGACGCGGTCGCGGTGGGCGTGGCTGATCAGGGGGCCGAGGTCGGTGGACGGGTCGAAGGGGTCGCCGAGCCGGACGGTCTCCATGAGGGCGGCGACGTCCCGGACGAAGGCGTCGTAGAGCGGTCGCTGGACGTAGGCGCGGGTGGCCGCGGTGCAGTCCTGGCCGGTGTTGATGAGGGAGCCGGCGACCGCCCCGTGGACGGCGGCCTCCAGGTCGGCGTCGTCGAAGACCACGAAGGGGGCCTTGCCGCCGAGTTCCAGGTGGAGGCGCTTGACCGTGGCGGTGGCGATCTCCGCGACCCGCTTGCCGACGGCGGTGGAGCCGGTGAAGGAGGTCATCACGACGTCGGGGTGGCCGACGAGGTGCTCGCCGGCGTCCTGGCCCGCGCCGGTGACGATGTTGACGACGCCGTCGGGGATGCCCGCCTCGGTGGCGGCCTGCGCGAACATCAGCGAGGTCAGCGGGGTGAGCTCGGCGGGCTTGAGGACGATGGTGTTGCCGGCGGCGACGGCCGGGAGGACCTTCCAGGCGGCCATCTGGAGGGGGTAGTTCCAGGGGGCGATGGAGCCGATGACGCCGATCGCCTCGCGGCGTACGTAGGAGGTGTGGTCACCGTCGTACTCGGCGGCGGCCCTGCCCTCCAGATGGCGGGCCGCGCCCGCGAAGAAGGCGGCGTTGTCGACGGTGCCGGGCACGTCGAACCCGGCGGAGAGCTTGACCGGCTTGCCGCACTGGAGGGACTCGGCGTACGCGAAGTCGTCCGCCTGCTCGGCGAGGACGGCGGCGAACCGGTGCATCGCCTCGGAGCGTTCGCCGGGGGTGGCCCCGGACCAGCCGGGGAAGGCGGCCCGGGCGGCGGCGACGGCCGCGTCCACGTCGTCGGCGCCCGCGAGCTCGTAACGGAACACGCTCTCGCCGGTCGCGGGGTTCACCACGTCGTGGTGGCGGCCGGACGTGCCGGGGAGCAGCTTGCCGCCGATGTACTGCGCACCTTCCGCGAAGCGGTCCTGAACCTGGAAGCCGTTGCTCATGACGCTCTCCTCCGCCGCTGCACCCGCTGGACGGGGCCGGCGTCGCCTCTTCGTGAATTGAGTGCCGATCCTGGCAGAGGGGCCCCGGCCCAACAAGTGATTCCGTTGTTGCCTTTTGGTTACGCGACGGAATCTGTCGACCATGTGTCGTGTCGGTGCGGAAATCCCCGTACGGAGTGTCAGTGGCGGATGCCACACTCACCTGTCATGGGACCGATCGATGAGCTCCTGGCGGACGTGGCGCGGGGAGTCGAGGCGTTTCCCGCGGGCGGGGGCGAGGGGAGCGGGGCGAGGGGAGCGTGGGCGACGGGAGCGTGCAGGGGGCGCGGCGAGTCGAGGGGGCCCACGTGCAGTGGAGCCGCAGAGCCGCAGAGCCGCAGAGCCGCGGGGAGTGTGCCGGGGCGGGGCCCGCGGGTCGCGGTGCTTCCCGGCACAGGGCCGCGGGGCGCGGCGTCGAGCGCGGCCGGGGCCGGGCGCCGCGCCGCCCCGGCGTGCGGCCACGACGCCGCCGCGAACGACACCCGGCCGGGCGGGGAGCGTTCCCTGCCCGGCCGGTGAGATGCGCGGCGTTCGCGTCGGCGGCGCCGTGCGCTAGCGGCGGTCCTCGACGACCAGCGAGGTGGCGAACGGGTCCTCGTAGGTGCCGTCGTAGTCCTCGTCGCTGTCGGAGGTCGTGGCGGCCCAGATGATCAGGCCGAGGATCGTGGCGCCGACGACGATGCCCACCGAGCCGAGGATGACCCCGGCGAGCGCCATGCCCCGGTTGGTGGCCTCGCCCCGCTTGGCCCGGCCGAGGCCGATGATGCCGAAGATCAGCGCGAGGATGCCGAGGATGATGTTGACGCCGTAGAGGCAGAAGCCGACCACCGAGATGATGCCGATCACCATCGCGGCCGTGCCCAGGCCGTTGTTGGGCGCGGGGCCCCAGCCGGCCGGGCCGGCTCCGTAGGCGCCGTAGCCCGGGTAGCCGCCGTACGGCTGCGCGGGCGGGGCCGGGTAGCCGTAGTGCGCGGCGGCCGGCGGCGGGGCCGCGTGGCCGGGGCCGTGGGGTCCGACCGGCGGCGGCGGTACGTCCGAGGGCGCGGGCCCGTAGCCGCCGGGCTGGGGTATCGGCCCGGTGCCGGGCCCCGCGGCCGGTCCGGGCGGGGGTCCGTACCCTCCGGGCTGGGGTATCGGCCCGGTGCCGTCCCCCCCGGCCGGTCCCGCGCCCGGCATCGAGGTCACGGTCGGCTGGTTGTGGACCGCGGGCGGCGGGGTGTGCGCACCCGGCTTGCCCAGTTCCACCCTGCTGTCCGGCGGTGCCCACGGATCGCGCGGCGCGGCCCCGCCCCCGGGCTGCTCTGTGTTGTCTGACATGGGCCTCCCCCATCGTGGTCCCGTCATGCTACGGCCAGGCCCGTCGGCTCCCGACCCCGCCTGCGATGATCGGTGCGGCCGGTATGCCCGGCCGTCATCACGCCGAACCGGGAGACAATCGATGACCGACCTCCACCCCTTCATCGCGGGGCTGCCCAAGGCCGAACTCCACGTCCACCACGTCGGGTCGGCCTCGCCCCGGATCGTCGCGGAGCTGGCCGCCCGCCATCCGGACTCCAAGGTCCCCACTGACCCGGAGGCGCTGGCCGACTACTTCACCTTCACCGACTTCGGGCACTTCGTCGAGGTCTACCTCTCCGTGGTGGACCTGGTCCGCACCCCCGAGGACGTCCGGCTGCTCACCTTCGAGGTGGCTCGGGACATGGCCCGGCAGAACATCCGGTACGCGGAGCTGACCGTGACCCCGTACAGCTCGACCCGCCGGGGCATCCCCGAAACCGGGTTCATGGAGGCCATAGAGGACGCCCGCAAGGCAGCCGAGGCCGAGCTGGGCGTCGTCCTGCGCTGGTGCTTCGACATTCCGGGTGAGGCGGGGCTCCAGTCGGCCGAGGAGACCGTCCGGCTCGCGGTGGAGCACCGGCCCGAGGGGCTCATCTCCTTCGGGCTCGGCGGGCCGGAGATCGGAGTGGACCGGCCGCAGTTCAAGCCCTACTTCGACCGGGCCATCGCCGAGGGCCTGCACTCGGTGCCGCACGCCGGGGAGACCACCGGACCGCAGACCGTCTGGGACGCGCTGACCGCGCTGCGCGCCGAGCGCATCGGGCACGGCACCACTTCCGTCCAGGACACGAAGCTGCTGGAGCACCTCGCGGAGCACCGCATCGCCCTGGAGGTCTGCCCGACGTCGAACATCGCCACCCGCGCGGTCAGCGACATCGAGTCGCACCCCATCCGGGAGATGGTGGGGGCCGGCGTGCTGGTCACCGTCAACAGCGACGACCCGCCGATGTTCGGCACCGACCTCAACAACGAGTACGCGGTCGCGGCCCGGCTGCTGGAGCTCGACGAGCGCGGCATCGCCGACCTCGCGAAGAACGCCGTGGAAGCCTCGTTCCTCGACCGGGCGGGCAAGCGGAAGCTGGCTGCGGAGATCGACACGTACACGGCCGACTGGCTCCGGGCCCCCGGCCGCTGACCCGGTCGTCGACAATGGCCCCATGGCCGACACCGTTACCGCCGTGGGGCATCGCGGCGATCCGTATCTCGTGCGCGAGAACACCCTGCCCTCGATCCGCTCCGCCCTCGACCGGGGGGCGGACGCGGTCGAGATCGATGTGCGGGTGACCCGCGACGGGGTGCCCGTCCTGCTGCACGACGCGACGCTGGAGCGGCTGTGGGGCCACGACCGGCGGCTGGACCGGCTGGACCACGCGGAGCTGGAGGAGCTGACGGGCGGCGGGGTGCCCACCCTCCGCGAGGCGCTGCTCGCCCTCGGGGAGCACCGGGTGATGGTGGACCTGCCCGGCTCCACGGACGCCTCGGTCAAGAAGATCGTCGGCACGGTCCGGGAGTGCGGGGCCGGCGAGCGGGCCTACTACTGCGCGAGCGCGGACGCGATGCTGCGGGTCCGCGCGGCCGACCCGTCCGCCGAGATCGCCCTGACCTGGACCACGACGGCCCCGCCGCGTCCGGAGCTGCTGGCCGCGGTGCGGCCGCGCTGGCTGAACTACCGCTTCGGCCTGGTGACCCGGGAGCTGACGGACCGGGCGCACCGGGACGGGCTGCTCGTCTCCGCGTGGACGGCCGACACCAAGCGCACGATGCGGCGGCTGATCGAGCGGGGCGTCGACTCGATCACCACCAACCGGGTCGACACGCTCCACCGGCTGCTCGCCAACTCGCCCGCGCGCGACGGCTCTTGATCGGTCCGGCATGATGGGGATTCCCGTATCGCCCGTCGCCGCCCCTGGGCGCCGGGCTCCTGGGCACCGAGGAGCAGACGTGATGGATCCCCGACCGCAGGCAGCCACCGCCCGGATACGTTCCGACGTCGCGCACAACGCCCGTGTGTGGAACTACTGGCTGGGCGGCAAGGACAACTACCCGGTGGACCGGGCCGTGGGCGACCGGGTCACCGGGATGTACCCGGACATCGGCGAGGTGGCGCGCGCCGACCGGGCGTTCCTCGGGCGCACGGTGCGCCATCTGGCCGGCGACGCGGGCATCGACCAGTTCCTCGACATCGGCACCGGGCTGCCGACCGCGAACAACACCCACGAGATCGCCCAGCACACCGCGCCGCACGCGCGTGTCGTCTACGTGGACAACGATCCGATCGTGCTGGCCCACGCCCGGGCCCTGCTGACCACGTCGCTGG
Organism: Streptomyces sp. NPDC091649; assembly: GCF_044756785.1. Classification (NCBI taxonomy): domain Bacteria; kingdom Bacillati; phylum Actinomycetota; class Actinomycetes; order Kitasatosporales; family Streptomycetaceae; genus Streptomyces; species Streptomyces sp. NPDC091649. Next base: position 85,989 of record NZ_JBIVTR010000001.1, read on the forward strand.
AGGGAGCGACCGAGTACATCGACGCGGACGCGCACCGCCCGGAGCAGATCCTGCGGGCCGCCGAGCCCACCCTGGACCTGGGGCGGCCGGTCGCGGTGATGATGCTCGGCATCCTGAACTTCGTACTGGACACGGACGAGGCGCGGTCCGTCGTGCGGACGCTGATGGCGGCCGTCCCCTCGGGCAGCCACCTGGTGCTGACCCACCCGACGCTGGAGCTGGGCGGCGCGGGCAACGAGGCGGCGATGCGGTTCTGGAACGAGAACGCCACACCGCCCATCACCGCCCGTGGCCGGGAGGAGTTCGCCGGTTTTCTGGAGGGCCTGGAGATCCTGGAGCCGGGGATCGTCTCCTGCTCCCGCTGGCGTACGAACCCGCGGGAGCCGGAGGTGGCCCAGTTCGGGGCGGTGGCCAGGAAGCCCTGATGCGCTTCCCGGTGCTGTCCGCGCGGCTGCGCGGGCCGTGGGCCGTCGATCTGTGGATCACCCTCGCGGTGCAGGCCGCGGTCACCATGCCGTTCGTCGTACCCCGCGCGGCGGACCTGCCGGAGGCGACCTGGGGCGCGTACGGTCTGACGACCCTGACCGTGCTGCCGCTGGTCGCCCGGCGGCGCGCGCCGGTCGCCGTGCTGCTCGCGGCGCTCGCGGGCGGCGCGCTGTACACGCTGGCCGCCGACGGTCCGGGCCAGCCGCTGCCGTACGCCGGGCTGGTGACCTTCTACACGGTCGCCGAACTGTCCCCGCCCCGCAAGCGGCTGGCCGTCGCGGTGCTGGTCGGCGCGGCGGTGTTCCCATCGGTGGCCAGGAACACGGGAGAGGCGCGGGAGCTGCTGTTCTCGCTGTTCGTGTTCGGCGCCGCGTACGCCTTCGGACGGCTCAGCCATACCCGCAAGGCGTACGTGGCGGCTGTGGAGGACCGGGCCCGGCAGGCGGAGCTGGGCCGGCGGATCGAGGCGGAGCGGGCCGCTGCTCGCGAACGGGCCCGTATCGCCCGGGAGATGCACGACATCCTGTCGCACGCGGTGAGCCTGATGGTCGTGCAGGCGGAGGCCGGCCCGGTGGCGGTCCGCACCGCCCCGGAGCGGGCGGAGGCCGCGTTCGACGCGATCTCCGAGACCGGCCGGGACGCGATGGTGCAGTTGCGCCGGATGCTCGGGGTGCTGCGCGAGGACGGCCCCGGGCAGCCGCCGGCCCCGCGTGCGCCGCAGCCGGGGCCCGCGGAGCTGCCCGCGCTGCTGGCGCGGGTGCGCGCCGGCGGCCCGGAGGTCACGTACGCGACGACCGGGCGGGTCCGCCCGCTGCCGCGGGACACCGGGGCGACGGTGTACCGGATCGTGCAGGAGGCCCTCACGAACGTCGTCAAGCATGCGCGGGCGAAACAGGTGGACGTGGAACTGGCTTTTGCGGAGGAGGCGTTGACCGTCACCGTGCGGGACGACGGGCAGGGGCCCGGGAGCACCCAGGGGCTCGGGCTGATCGGGGTCCGGGAGCGGGCCGCCGCGCACGGCGGCACCGCGCGGGCCGGGGGCGGCCCCGGCGGCCGGGGCTTCGAGCTGGTCGTCGGGCTGCCGCTGGCGTGCCGGACCGAGGAGGTGCGGACGTGACGATCCGGGTGGTGGTCGCCGACGACCAGGAGCTGGTGCGCAGCGGCTTCGCGATGATCCTGGACGCCCAGTCCGGCATCGAGGTGGTGGCGGAGGCGGGGGACGGGGCGGGGGCCGTGGCGGCGGTGCGGCGGCTGCGGGCGGACGTGGCGCTGCTGGACGTCCGGATGCCGGTGATGGACGGCATCGCGGCGTGCCGGGAGATCGCCGCCGAGGGCCGCTGCCGGACGATCATGCTGACCACGTTCGACGCGGACGAGTACGTGTACGAGGCGCTGCACGCCGGCGCGAGCGGCTTTCTGCTCAAGGACGTGCGCCGGGACGATCTGGTGCACGCGGTGCGGGTGGTGGCCGCCGGTGAGTCGCTGGTCGCCCCCTCGGTGGCCCGGCGGCTGATCGCCGAATACACCTCGCGCCCGGCGGGCCGGCCCGCGCCGTCGGCCGGCCGGCTGGAGGTACTGACCGTCCGGGAGCGGGAGACCCTGCTGCACCTGGCGCGGGGGCTGTCCAACGCGGAGATCGCGACGGCCCTCGTGGTGAGCGAGCACACGGTGAAGACCCATGTGAGCAACGTGCTGGCCAAACTGGGGCTGCGCGACCGCATCCAGGCCGTCATCTGCGCCTACGAGACCGGACTGGTGGCTCCCTCCGCCGGGGGAGCCGACGGCGCGCCCTCCCCCGCGCGCGGGAGTCGCGTCCTCGCCGAGGACCGCCCGAGCGGGTGATCCGCCGGAGCGTCCGGTCCAACAGGATGAAGTCAGCAAGCAGTTGACGACTTCCCGCCCTCGGAGGCACCTGGTGAACCGATCTGTCCGCGCGCTCCTGGCCACCGCTCTCGTCCTCGGCATCGCGGTCGGGGCGGCCGGGCCCGTTTCCGCGAGCTCCCCCGCCGACGGCGCTCCGGGCTCCCCTCCGGCGTCCGGAGCGCCTCGAATCGGCGACACGCTGGACGCCGAAGCCCTGCGCGCCGCGATCGACGGGCTCCCCCGCCAGGACGCCGTCGCCGCGCTCGTCCGGGTCGGCGGCACCGGCGGGTCGTGGCGCGGCAGTGCCGGTGTGCACGATCTGCCCTCGGGCCGGCCGGCGGATGCGGCGGCCCGCTTCCGCGCGGGGTCGGTGACCAAGGTGTTCACGGCGGCGACGGTCCTTCAACTGGCGGGCGAGAGGAAGCTCTCCCTGGACCGCACCGCCCGGCACTATCTGCCGGACCTGATCCCGGCCGCGTACGGGGAGGTGACCGTACGCCAGTTGCTCGACCACACCAGCGGCATCCCCGCCCCGGAGCTGCCGGGCGAGAACCTGGAGGAGTGGTACGCGCACCGCTTCGACGTCCACACCCCGCGCTCCATGGTGGCCTCCGCGACGGCGAAGGACCGGGAGTTCGCGCCGGGCGTGAGCCAGCACTACCTCAACATCAACTACACGGTGCTGGGGCTGCTGATCGAGCGCGTGACCGGGCACGCGTACACGCAGGAGGTCGCGGCCCGGATCCTGCGCCCGCTCGGCCTGCGGTCCACCTACTTCCCCGGTACCGACCCCCGGATCCGCGGCCCGCACAACCGCGGCTACCAGGTCTTCGCGGGGGCGGGCGGGGCCGTCGAGCTGCGGGACGTCACGGTGTGGGGGGCGACCGACGGCTGGGCGGCCGGGGACGTCATCTCGACCACCGCCGATCTGGAGCGCTTCACCACCGCGCTGTTCGCGGGGCGGGTGGTGCGCGGGCCGCTGCTGGAGGAGATGTTCACCCTGCCCGACGCCTCGGTGCGCACCTACGGCTCCGGGAAGCCGGCGCAGTACAGCGCCGGCCTCTCCGTGCTCACTCTCGGCGGCCGCCAGGTGTGGGGCAAGACGGGCGGGCGCTGGGGGTACAACACCGCGGTGGCGGCCACCCGCGACCTCTCCCGGACGCTGGTCTACAGCGTCGGCGCGACGGACGCGAAGGGGCCGGGCATGAACGCCACGGCGATGGGCCTCGTGGTGGCCGCCTTCGGTCCGCCGCCCGCCGCGTGAGCCGGTCGCGGCACGGCCCGGCGGAGCGCGCCCGGAAGGGCCGCGGGCGTCAGGCGCCCGCCGGTGCGGGTTCCGGGGCCGTGGTGGCCGCCTGCTCCAGGGTCTCCAAACGCTTGATCATGCGGCGGACGATCAGCAGCGGGATGACGCCGAAGACTCCGAAGGACATGTCGATCACGCTCCACCAGAACGGGATGTCGCGGATCGGACCGCAGATCAGGGCGAGCGGGATGATCCCGGCGCAGGCGATCATGCCGAACTCGATGACCCAGATGTTGCGGACCGGGTCGCGGTAGGGGCCGTAGAAGGCGACCGCGATGACCAGGTGGGCGAAGGCCAGCCAGTCGGTGCCGTACAGCATGAAGGGCTGCTCGCGTTCGACGGTGTCAAGCCCTTCGCGGACCCGGGTGATCCACTCCATCAGGCCGGGGAGGTGCTCGGGGACCGGGGAGGCGGAGGCGCCCAGCAGGTCCTCGGCCCAGCGGAGTTCGGTGACGAGCGGGAAAGCCGTGAGCCCGCTCAGCACCAGACAGACGATGAAGAACACCAACCACCCGCGTATACGCCGCGTGAGGGCGTTTCGCTCGCTCATATCCGCAGCGTACGCCCGTGTTTACCGTCGCTTTACGGCACCCCGGTCAGCACTTCACAAGCCGACGACGGAGTTCCACTTCTTGGTGAAGTCCATCCGTTCCTCGGAGGTGATGTCCCGCGCGATGGCGAGCCGTTTGCGCATCGCGCCGTCGGGGAAGATCAGCGGATCCTCGGCGAGGGCGGCCGTCTCCTCGTCCTTCGAGGAGGCCAGGACGTCGCGCGCGGCGGGCACGGGGCAGACGTAGTTGACCCAGGCGGCGAGTTCGGCGGCGACCTCGGGTTGGTAGTAGTGGTCCACCAGGCGTTCCGCGTTGCGCTTGTGGCGGGCGAGGTTGGGGATCATCAGGGACTCGGCCCACAGTTCGGCGCCCTCCTCGGGGACGACGAACTCGATGTCGGGGTTGTCGGCCTGGAGCTGGATGACGTCGCCGGAGTACGCCTGGCAGGCGAGCACGTCCCCGGTGGCGAGGTCCTTGATGTAGTCGTTGCCGGTGAAGCGGCGGATGTGATGCGAGCGGACCCGCTTCTCCGTCTGCTCGCAGATCTCGTGGAAGTCCTCGGCCGTCCAGCGGGTGATGTCGACGCCGTTGCCCTGCATCAGCAGCGCGAACGACTCGTCGAGCCCGGAGAGCAGGGTGACCCGGCCGCGCAGGTCGTCGGCCCACAGGTCGTCGGTGGAGCGGATCTCGCGGCCGAGCTTCCCGCGGTTGTAGGCGATGCCGGTGATCCCGGACTGCCAGGGGACGCTGTGGCGCCGCCCCTCGTCGAAGGCGGGCGCACGCAACTGCGGGTCCAGGTACTCGGCCACGTTGGGCTGCTTCGCGCGGTCCATCTCCTGGACCCAGCCGAGCCGGACGAAGCGGGCGGCCATCCAGTCGCTGATGACGATCAGGTCCCGGCCGGTCCGCTGGTGGTTCATCAGCGCGGGGCCGATCTTCCCGAAGAACTCGTCGTTGTCGTTGATCTCCTCGGTGTACGTGACGGAGATCCCGGTCCGCCGCGAGAAGGCGTCCAGGGTGGGCCGCTTCGACTCGTCGTCATCGTCGGTGTCGATGTAGAGCGGCCAGTTGGCGAAGTGCAGGGTGCGCTCGGTGGCGGAGCTGTCGCGGCCGGCCCTCTCCTCCGGTTCGACGTAGGCCGCGGGCACCCCGCAGCCGGCCAGGGCGGCGCCGGCCCCTCCCGCCCCGAGGGCGCGCAGCAGGGAACGGCGGGACACGGGGGTCTTCCTGATCGCTCGCACCCGGGCAGAATGCCGGTCGGCCCTCGCGCGGACAATGGACCAAGCGTCCAGCGGGGCGGGCCCGCCCCGCACACCTTGTCCAGAGGGGCACGGACACGGCCCCGGGCCGGAGCCCGGGGCCGTACACGGTGGCGGTGGAGCCGTCAGTCCTCGATGGACGTCATGACGTGCTTGATGCGGGTGTAGTCCTCGAAGCCGTACGCGGAGAGGTCCTTGCCGTAGCCGGACTTCTTGAACCCGCCGTGCGGCATCTCGGCGACGAGCGGGATGTGGGTGTTGATCCACACGCAGCCGAAGTCGAGGTTCTTGGACATGCGCATGGCGCGGGAGTGGTTCGTCGTCCACACCGAGGAGGCGAGCGCGTACTCGACGCCGTTGGCGTACTCGACGGCCTGCCTCTCGTCGGTGAAGGACTGGACGGTGATGACGGGTCCGAAGACCTCGTGCTGGATGATCTCGTCGTCCTGCTTCAGCCCGGAGACGACGGTCGGGGCGTAGAAGTAGCCCTTGTCGCCGACCCGGTGGCCGCCCGCCTCGACCTTGGCGTGGGCGGGGAGCCGCTCGATGAAGCCGCTCACCTGCTTCAGCTGGTTGGCGTTGTTGAGCGGGCCGTACGCCACGTCCTCGTCGTCCGGCTGCCCGGTCTTCGTGTCGGCGGCGGCCTTGGCGAGCGCGGCGGTGAACTCGTCGTGGATCGACTCGTGGACCAGGACACGGGTGGCGGCCGTACAGTCCTGGCCCGCGTTGAAGAAGCCCGCCTCCGAGACGCCCGAGACGGTCTTGGCGATGTCGGCGTCCTCGAAGACCACGACGGGCGCCTTGCCGCCGAGCTCCAGGTGGACGCGCTTGACGTCCTTGGCGGCGGACTCGGCGACCTGCATGCCGGCCCGTACGGAACCGGTGATGGAGGCCATCGCCGGGGTCGGGTGCTCGACCATGGCGCGGCCGGTGTCCCGGTCGCCGCACAGGACGTTGAAGACGCCCTTGGGCAGGATCTGGCCGATGATCTCGGCCATCAGCACGGTCGACGCCGGGGTGGTGTCGGACGGCTTGATGACGACCGTGTTGCCCGCGGCGAGCGCCGGGGCGAACTTCCACACGGCCATCATCATCGGGTAGTTCCACGGCGCGACCTGGGCGCAGACGCCGACCGGCTCGCGGCGGACGATGGAGGTCAGACCCTCCATGTACTCGCCGGCCGAGCGGCCCTCCAGCAGCCGGGCGGCCCCCGCGAAGAAGCGGATCTGGTCCACCATCGGCGGAATCTCTTCGCTGCGGGTCAGACCGATCGGCTTGCCGGTGTTCTCGGACTCGGCGGCGATCAGGTCCTCGGCCCGCTCCTCGAAGGCGTCCGCGATCTTCAGCAGGGCCTTCTGGCGCTCGGCGGGCGTGGTGTCGCGCCAGGCGGGGAATGCCGCCGCGGCGGCCTCCATGGCGGCATCGACGTCGGCCTGGCCGGAGAGCGGCGAGGTCGCGTAGACCTCTTCCGTCACCGGGCTGACCACATCGATGGTCCGCCCGTCCGCGGCGTCCCGGAACTCTCCGTTGATGTAGTTGCGCAGACGGCGCACCTCGGTGGTCACAACCACCCCTCCTGTCGGCTGTCCGATGGGTGAGACGTCCACCCTAATCGGTCCGGTGACGCTTTCGACATACCCACCCGCCGCCAACTTCGGATTCAGTGTGATCGAAGCACTCAGACAACGAATTTCATCGATCTGGGGTTGCGAGACAGACGAGGAGCAGTGCATGGTGGGTCCGTGGCCAGTCGCAGCGCAGACTCCAGGACCGGGAACGGATCGCCGCCGGCGGTCGATGCCGTCTCCCTCGCAATCATCAAGCAGCTTCAGGAGGACGGGCGGCGTCCGTACGCCGCGATCGGCAAGGCCGTCGGCCTCTCCGAAGCCGCGGTGCGCCAGCGCGTCCAGAAGCTGCTCGACCAGGGCGTGATGCAGATCGTCGCCGTCACGGACCCGCTCACCGTGGGGTTCCGGCGCCAGGCGATGGTCGGCATCAATGTCGAGGGCGACCTCGACCCGGTGGCCGAGGCCCTGTCGGCCATGGCCGAGTGCGAGTACGTGGTCATGACCGCGGGCTCCTTCGACCTGATGGTGGAGATCGTCTGCGAGGACGACGACCACCTGCTGGAGATGATCAACAAACGCATCCGGACCCTTCCCGGCGTGCGCTCCACCGAGAGCTTCGTCTACCTCAAGCTCAAGAAGCAGACCTATATGTGGGGAACCCGATAGCCGTGAGCAAGGACCTCAGCCGAACCGCGTACGACCACCTGTGGATGCACTTCACCCGCATGTCGGACTACGAGAACGCGCCCGTTCCCACCATCGTGCGCGGCGAGGGAACGTACATCTTCGACGACCAGGGCAAGCGCTACCTGGACGGCCTCTCCGGCCTGTTCGTGGTCAACGCCGGCCACGGCCGTCACGAGCTCGCCGAGACGGCGTACAAGCAGGCCCAGGAGCTGGCCTTCTTCCCGGTGTGGTCCTACGCCCACCCGAAGGCCGTCGAGCTGGCCGAGCGTCTCGCCGGCCACGCGCCGGGCGACCTCAACAAGGTCTTCTTCACCACGGGTGGCGGCGAGGCCGTCGAGACCGCCTGGAAGCTGGCCAAGCAGTACTTCAAGCTCCAGGGCAAGCCGACCAAGTACAAGGTCATCTCGCGTGCCGTCGCCTACCACGGCACCCCGCAGGGCGCGCTGTCCATCACCGGTCTCCCGGCCCTGAAGGCCCCGTTCGAGCCGCTGGTCCCCGGCGCGCACAAGGTGCCGAACACCAACATCTACCGCGCCCCGCTGTTCGGGGACGACCCGGTGGCCTTCGGCCGGTGGGCCGCCGACCAGATCGAGCAGGAGATCCTGTTCGAGGGCCCCGAGACCGTCGCGGCCGTCTTCCTGGAGCCCGTGCAGAACGCGGGGGGCTGCTTCCCGCCGCCGCCCGGCTACTTCCAGCGGGTCCGCGAGATCTGCGACAAGTACGACGTGCTGCTGGTCTCCGACGAGGTCATCTGCGCCTTCGGCCGGCTCGGCACCATCTTCGCCTGCGACAAGTTCGGCTACGTGCCGGACATGATCACCTGCGCGAAGGGCATGACCTCGGGCTACTCCCCGATCGGCGCCTGCATCGTCTCCGACCGGGTCGCCGAGCCGTTCTACCAGGGCGGCAACACCTTCCTGCACGGCTACACCTTCGGCGGCCACCCGGTCTCCGCCGCGGTGGGCCTCGCCAACCTCGACATCTTCGAGCGCGAGAACCTCACCCAGCACGTCCTGGACAACGAGAACGCCTTCCTGACGACCCTGCAGAAGCTGCACGACCTGCCGATCGTCGGCGACGTGCGCGGCAACGGGTTCTTCTACGGCATCGAGCTGGTGAAGGACAAGGCCACCAAGGAGACGTTCACCGACGAGGAGACCGAGCGCGTCCTGTACGGCTTCCTCTCCAAGGCGCTGTACGACAACGGCCTGTACTGCCGGGCCGACGACCGCGGCGACCCGGTGATCCAGCTGGCCCCGCCGCTGATCTCCGACCAGTCGACGTTCGACGAGATCGAGGGCATCCTGCGCGCCGTGCTCACGGAGGCGTGGACGAAGCTCTGACCGTCGTCAGGCCCCCCGGCCGATCGCCGCCCGGCGGTCATTTCATAGGGTTCACCGGCCCGGATACGCCCCTTCGAGTGAGAAGGGGCGTATCCGGGCCGCGTGCTGTGCTCCGACACCGGTCCGCCTCTCTACGGTGCCGAGTGACCGATCGGCCGCGTCTTCGTTCCCCCGTACGGGGGACGGAAAATCCGACCTGAACCGAGGTGTACGCCATGGTGGCCCCGCCGGACAACGACGTGATCTGGGCGCGTTCCCTGCACCATTCCCACAACGGATCGCCCGGTCTCGGCGGTGTCTCCATCGGCGTCGAGGACGCCGAGATCCTCGCTGTGACCGGCCCGCGCGGCAGCGGCAAGACCACGCTGCTGCACTGTCTCGCGGGCCGGCTGGTGCCCCAGCAGGGCGAGGTCTGGTTCAACAGCGTCCCCGTGCACACCATGGCCCCCCGGGTCCGCGAACAGCTGCGCCGGGAACGCTTCGGCTGGATCTCCTCCGACCCCGAACTGGTCCCGGAGCTGACCGTCTGGGAGAACGCCGCGCTGCCCCTGCTGCTGCGCGGCGTCTCGCACCGGGCCGCCAGGAAGGCCGCCACCGAGTGGCTGGAGCGCCTGGACATCGCCGCCTTCGCCAGAAAGCGGCCGCACGCCCTGCTCCAGGCGCAGCGCCAGCGGATCTCCGTGGCGCGGGCGCTGGCCGCACAGCCGACCGTGATCTTCGCCGACGAGCCCACCGCGACCCTGCACCGCGCGGACCGCACCCAGGTGCTGCGCACCCTGACCACGGCGGCCCGCTCGCACGGCATCACCGTCGTGCTGGCCACGCACGACGCCGAGGTCGCCGCACTCGCCGACCGGGCGTTCCCGCTGCTGGACGGCCGTCGCGCCGCCACCGGCGCCCTGCCCGCGGAACCGGAAGCGGAGGGCCGCGCGGCGTGCTCGCTCTCCGTCTAGCCCGCGGCTCCCACCCTCTCGTCCTGGTCCGGCGGCTGCTGGTGGCCGCCGCGTCGGCCGGCGTCGGGTTCCTCCTCCTGTGCAGCCTCGGGTACGCCGCCGCACACCCCGCGTCCGCCGGTTCGGTGCTGCGGCTGCTGTGGTGCTTCGTGCCGCTGGCCGCCACCGTGCAGTTCGCCGTGGCGGTGGCCCGGGCCGACCCGAGCACCCGACCCCGGCCGGGCCTCTCCTCCCTCGGCCTCGGCCCGGTGCGGCTCTCCGCGCTGGCCGCGGTCTCCACAGCCGTCTCCACGACGCTCGGCTCCCTGATGGCCCTGCTCTTCTTCCTGCATCTGCGCGGCGACCTGACCGGGATGCCGTTCGACGGGGGCGCGGCGGAGTTCCTCGGCGCCGGCAGCCCCCTGCCGCCGGCCGCCGCGTTCATGCTCCTGGCCCTCGTACCGGTGGCGGCGTCGGTGGCGAGCGCGCTGGCGCTGCGCTCGCGGCCCGACCCGGCACGGGACGCCTTCGGCTCCGAGGAGCTGCCGGAGCCCGCACCGGCTCCGGCCGGGCTTCCCTGGGGCGTGGCGCTGACGGCCGTCGGGCTCGCGGTCGAGGCGTACGGGTCCCGGGAGGCGGCGGGTAACCCGTTCCCGCTGCCCGGCCGGTTCGACTCCACTCCGGTGGCGGTGCTGATCGGATGGACGCTCACCGCGGTCGGCCTGGCGATGGCCGGGCCGAGCCTGACGCACCTGTGCGGGCGGGTGCTCCAGGCGGTGCGCCCCGGGGCCGTACGGCTGCTGGCCGGGCGGGTCCTGATGGACGAGGCACGCCGGATCGGCCGGCCGCTGGGTGTCGTCTGCGCGGTGCTGTCCGCCGCGATCGCCGCTTCGGCGCTGTACGGGGGCGACGAGCGCCCGTACGGCCCGCTCACCGCGCTCGGTGCGGTGCTGGTGCTCGGCTGTACGGCGGCGACGCTGCTGACCTCGGCCCTGGAGGCCAAGCACGCCCGGGCCCACACGGTCGAGGCGCTGCTCAAGATGGGCGCTCCTGCGGCCACGCTGCGCCGGGCGACGGTGCTGCGGGCGGTGGCGCTGCTGGCGCTGTTCGCCCCGCTGACCTGGGTGGTCGCACAGCTGGCGGCGCTACCGCTGGCGAAGTGACCCACCGCGGACGCGCCGGCGGACCGGTGGGGCGACCGGGCAACTCGCGTGCGGGCGACGCGGCGGGCTCAGGCACCGCTCACGCGCGGGTGGCGAGCCGGGCCCGGTGACCGCTCACGGACGGGCGGCGAGCCGGGCGGCCAGGGCGTCGAAGAACGCCTCCCAGCCGTCCTCCGCCGCCGCGTACTGCTCGGCGGTGAGGTTGCCGCCGCGCTGCTGGAAGGCCAGTTCGGTGGTCCCGTCGCCGAGGTCGCTGAAGGTGACGGTGACGATCTCGCCCTCGGCGTCCTCCGGCGCGGAGGCGTCCTTGAGCGTGAACACGAGCCCATCGGGCTCGCTCACCTCGCGGTAGACCCCGTGGAAGGGCATCTCGACGCCCGGCATCACCATGACCAGGCTCCACGCCCCGCCGGGCCGCACGTCCATCGCCACCCGGTCCAGCGGGACGTCCGCCTCGCCCCCGTACCAGGCCGCGAAGTCCTCCGGTGACGTCCAGGCGGCGAAGACCCGCTGCTGCGGGGCGTGCAGAACGCGGGTGAGGTCGATGCCTTCGCGGGCGCCACCGGTCATGATCACGGTCCTTGTCCGATACGGCCGTCCCCGCGGAGCCGGACGGCCGACCGCGGGATTGTCCGCTTCCAGCTTGCCCGCCCCAACGCCGCCCTGCCACGCAGGTCACGGGTTCAGCAGCCCGGCCAGGGTGCCGTACACCCGCTCCCACCCCATGCCTCGCGGACCCGCACCCGCCCCGCTCCCCCACCGCCGCGGCCGCCGCCCGGTCCCGCAGCGGCCCGACGAGCCGGTCCGCGACCGCGTCGAGACCCGGGCGGCGCGGCCGACACCGTACGGGACGCCGAACGGCAGCCGTGACATGGCGCGGCGGCGACCGCTCGGCCCCTCACTCGGCCGCCAACACCACCGTCTCCGCGGCGTCGAAGCGGACACCCACCGTCGCGCCCTCGTCGGGAGTGTCCCGCAGGGCGCACTCGGCCTCCAGCACCGGCGCGTTCTCGGGTGCCAGGCGTACGGTCACGTGGTTCCCCCGGAAGGTACGGACGCCGACGGTGCAGCGCAGACCGTCCTCGGGAGCGCCGATCAGGACCCCGGCGGGACGCACCAGCAGACCGGCCTCGCCCTGCGGGGAGCCCTCCGGCACCGGGACCTTGCCCCAGGCGGTGGCCGCGGCCTGACCGGTGACGGTCGCCGGCGTGACGTTGTCGAACCCGAGGAAGCGGGCGACGAACGCGGAGGCGGGGCGCTGCCAGACGTCCAGCGGGCTGCCCTCCTGGGCGATCCGGCCGTCCCGCATCACGACGACCCGGTCGGCGAGCGCGAACGCCTCGCCCTGGTCGTGCGTGACAGCCAGCACGGTCGTGCCCAGCGCCTGGAAGAGTGTGCGCAGTTCGACGACGAGCCGTTCGCGGAGGCTGCGGTCGAGCTGGCCGAGCGGTTCGTCCAGCATCAGGAGCTTCGGGCGCGGGGCGAGAGCGCGGGCCAGGGCGACGCGCTGCTGCTCGCCGCCGGACAGTGCGGCGACCGCGCGTCGTTCGGCCCCGGGCAGGCCGACCAGCTCCAGCAGTTCGCGGACCCGGTTGTCCGCCTCGGCCCGTCCGGCCCCGTGCATCCGGAGCCCGAAGGCGACGTTGGCGCCGACATCGCGGTGCGGGAAGAGCTGGTGGTCCTGGAACATCAGGCCGAGGCCACGCCGGTGCACGGGGACGCCCGCCTGGTCCTGCCCGGCCAGCCGGACCCGGCCGGCGTCCATCGGCTGGAGTCCGGCGACGGCCCGGAGCAGGGTGGACTTCCCGCTGCCGCTGGGACCGAGCAGGCAGACGATCCGGTGGTCGGCGACCTCCAGATCCACCGCGTCCAGCGCCGTCCGCTTCCCGAACCGCACGGTGGCGGCCTCCAGGCTCAGCATGTGCGGAACTCCCCTGCCATCGTTCAGAACTCCCCGGATCGGTCGGTGCGGATACGTTCGAGGAGCAGCAGCGACACCGCGCACACCAGCATCAGAATCGTGCTGAGGGCCATCGCCTGCCCGTAGTTGAGCTCCCCCGACCGGCCCAGCAGCCGGGCGACGGCAACCGGCAGGGTCGGGTTGTCGGGCCGTGCGATGAAGACCGTCGCACCGAACTCCCCGAGGGAGACGGCGAAGGCGAAGCCCGCCGCGACCAGCAGCGCCCGCCGCACCAGCGGCAGATCGACCTCCCGCCAGGCCCGCAGCGGAGAGGCCCCCAGCACGGCGGCGGCCTCCCGCAGCCGGTCGTCGACCGCGCGCAGCACGGGCAGCATGGTCCGTACGACGAAGGGGACGCCGACCAGCGCCTGCGCCAGCGGGACCAGAATCCAGGAGGTCCGCAGATCCAGCGGCGGCTCGTCGAGGGTGATCAGGAAACCGAAGCCGACGGTCACGGCCGACACCCCGAGCGGCAGCATCAGCAGCGCGTCGAAGCCGCGTACCAGACGTCCGGCCCGCCGGGTGAGGGCCGCCGCCGCGAGCCCGCCGACGACGAGGGCGATGAGCGTCGCGACGAGCGCGTACCGCAGGGAGTTGCCGACGGCCTCCAGCGGTGGGACCAGGAAGGTGGCGGAGCCGCCGGACCCGGCCGACTGGAGGGCCTCGTAGTAGCCGAGTCCGTAACCGGCCGGACCGTCGAACGACCGCTCCACCAGCACCCCGAGCGGCAGCAGGATCAGCAGCAGCGCGGTGAGCAGGACACTGCCGAGCAGCGCCCACTGGCCGGGTCCGCGCGGCCGGCGGGAGGTCTGCGCCGGGTCGACGAGCCGCAACGCCCGTTCCCGGCGGCGTACGGTCGCGGCGTGCACGGCGAGGATCGCGCCGACCGCGGCGAACTGCACCAGGGTCAGCACGGCGGCCGTCGGCAGGTCCAGGAGTTGCGCGGTCTGCCGGTAGATCTCCACCTCCAGGGTGGAGTAGGCCGGTCCGCCGAGGATCTGCACGACGCCGAAGGAGGTGAAGGTGAAGAGGAAGACCATCAGTGCGGCGGCGGCGACGGCCGGGGCGAGGGCGGGCAGCGTCACCCGGCCGAAGGCGGCGAGGCGTCCGGCGCCGAGGACGCGGGCGGCTTCCTCCTGCCGGGGGTCCAGCTGGGACCAGAGCCCGCCCACCGTGCGCACGACCACGGCGTAGTTGAAGAACACATGGGCCAGCAGGATCGCCCACACGGTGGTGTCGAGGCGGATGCCCCACAGTTCGTCGAGGAACCCGCCCCGCCCCAGCAGCGCCAGGAACGCGGTGCCGACGACGACGGTCGGCAGCACGAACGGCACCGTGACCACCGCCCGCAGCACCTGCTTGCCCGGGAAGTCGAACCGGGCGAACACATACGCTCCGGGCAGGGCGATCAGCAGCGTGAGCGCGGTCGAGGCGAGGGCCTGCCAGGTGGTGAACCAGAGGACGTCGAGGATGTCCGGACGGGCCAGCACCTCGCCGATCCGCCCGAACTGCCAGGCACCGCCCGTCTTGACGCCACGGCCGACGATCGCGGCCACCGGGTAGGCGAAGAACACCGCGAAGAACGCGACGGGCACGGCCATCAGGCCGAGCCGCACCGCGGTCCCGCGCCGCCGCCCGCCGCCCCGGACGGGCGGGGCGGCCGGGGCCGGCTTCGTCCTGGGGCCTACTTCAGGACCAGCAACTGCCACGACTGGATCCACTGCTCACGGTTGGCGGTGATCTTCTCGGGCGCGACGGTGGGAGGTGTGTCGACCTGCTCGCCGAACTTCGTGAACAGCTCGGGGAGCTTCGCGTCCTTCACGACCGGGTTCACGAACATGTTGAGCGGCATGTCCTCCTGGAACGTCTTGCTGATCAGGAAGTCCAGCAGCGCCTTGCCGCCCGCCTCGTTCTTCGCTCCGGTCAGCAGTCCCGCGTACTCGGTCTGCCGGAAGCAGGTGCCGGTGGCGACCCCGGTGGGGGCCTCCTTCGGCTGCGGGTCGGCGTAGAGCACCTCGACGGGCGGGCTGGAGGCGTAACTGACGACGAGCGGCCGGTCCGCGTTGGCCTTCTTGCCGCCCGTGGATCCGGAGAACTCCTCGTTGTACGCCTGCTCCCAGCCGTCGACGACCTTGACGCCGTTGGCCTTCAGCTTCTTCCAGTACGCCTCGTAACCGTCCTCGCCCTGGGTGGCGATGGTGCCGAGGAGGAAGCCGAGGCCGGGCGAGGAGCTCGCGGCGTTCTCGGTGACGAGGAGGTCCTTGTACGCCGGCTTGAGGAGGTCCTCGAAGGTCTCCGGCGGCGCGAGCTTCTTGTCGGCGAAGTACTTCTTGTCGTAGTTGACGCAGATGTCGCCGGTGTCGACGGGCGTGACGCGGTGCTTCGCGTCCGTCTGCGTGTCGGCCGTGACCTTGTCCAGTCCCTTGGCCTCGTACGCGGTGAACAGGCCGTTGTCGAGGGCGCGGGAGAGCAGGGTGTTGTCGACGCCGAAGAAGACGTCGCCGCGCGGGGAGCCCTTGGTCAGGATCTCCTGGTTGAGCGCCGCCCCGGCGTCGCCGCTCTTGAGGATCTCGACCGTGTAGCCGGACTCCTCGGTGAACGCCTTCAGCACCTCCTCCGAGACGTTGAAGGAGTCGTGGCTGACGAGGGTGACGGTCTTGGAGCCGCCGCCCTTGGACGCCCCGGAGCCCGCGGAGCCGTCCTCACCGCCGCAGCCCGCCAGCGCGGTGACGCCCAGAGCGGCGGCGAGGGCGGTCGCCGCGTACTTCGTGGTGGTGTTCATGTGATTCCTCCTGGAGGTGACCAGGAAGAGACGCGGCCCCGCCCGCTGTCCGGCGGACCGGAAGCGGGCAGGGCGCAACAGCTTGAGTAAGGTCCGAACTTCCTACCCGGAATGACCCGGGCGAGGTTCAGAGGGTCTGCGGCCAACCTGTCCTTGGTGCCGCACTCTCAGCGCTGTGGCGCTCCCCTGTCGGAATATGAAGTTGAATTCAGGCCAAGGCTACACCGGCGGTTCTCGACCGGGCAGCGAGGCCGCCGATGCCGGTGAGACCGTCGGCGCCGACGGCCTCACCGGTGCTCAGCGCTCGGAGGCCGCCAGCTGCCCGCAGGCCCCGTCGATCTCCTGGCCACGGGTGTCCCGGACGGTGACGGGCACCCCGTGGGCCGCGATGGCCTCGACGAACGCCTTCTCGTCCTCGGGCCGCGAGGCGGTCCACTTGGAGCCGGGGGTGGGGTTCAGCGGGATCAGGTTCACGTGCACCCGCTTGCCCTTGAGCAGCCGGCCGAGCCGGTCGCCGCGCCACGCCTGGTCGTTGATGTCCCGGATCAGGGCGTACTCGATGGAGATCCGGCGGCCGGACTTCTCGGCGTACTCCCAGGCGGCGTCCAGCACCTCGCGGACGTTCCACCGGGTGTTGACCGGGACCAGGGTGTCGCGCAGCTCGTCGTCCGGGGCGTGCAGCGAGACGGCGAGGCGGCACTTGAAGCCCTCGTCGGCGAAACGCAGCATGGCCGGGACGAGGCCCACGGTGGAGACGGTGATCCCGCGCTGCGAGAGCCCGAGACCGTCCGGCTCCGGTTCGGTGAGGCGGCGGATCGCGCCGACCACGCGGTTGTAGTTGGCGAGCGGCTCCCCCATGCCCATGAAGACGATGTTGGACAGCCGCGCGGGACCGCCGGGCACCTCTCCGTCCCGCAAGGCGCGCATGCCGTCGACGATCTGGTGCACGATCTCGGCGGTCGACAGGTTGCGGTCGAGGCCGGCCTGCCCGGTGGCGCAGAAGGGGCAGTTCATTCCGCAGCCGGCCTGCGAGGAGATGCACATCGTCACGCGATCCGGGTAGCGCATCAGGACGGACTCGACGAGCGTCCCGTCGTGCAGCTTCCACAGGGTCTTGCGCGTGGTGTCGTCGTCGCAGCTGATGTGCCGCATCACGGACATCAGGTCGGGGAACAGCGCCTCGGCGAGCTTCTCCCGCGACCCCGCCGGGATGTTGGTCCACTCGGCCGGGTCGTGCGCGTACCGCGCGAAGTAGTGCTGCGAGAGCTGCTGGGCGCGGAACGGCTTCTCACCGGTCGCGGCGACCGCTTCCTTGCGCTCGGCGGGCGTGAGGTCGGCGAGGTGCCGCGGCGGCTTCTTGGATCCGCGGGGCGCGACGAAAGTGAGTTCTCCGGGCTTAGGCATGGTTCATCCAGTGTCGCAGACAGACGGGCGAGGGCCCGCCGCCCTGTGGACGACGGACCCTCGCTCGTGAAACGTGCAGGTGGGGCAGGGTGCCGGGTCGGTCAGCCGGAGCCGACGAACAACACCAGCAGCAGCCACACGACCGGCGCGGTCGGCAGGAGCGAGTCCAGCCGGTCCATGATGCCGCCGTGGCCGGGGAGCAGGGTGCCCATGTCCTTGATCCCGAGGTCCCGCTTGATCATGGACTCGCCCAGGTCGCCGAGGGTGGCGCTGGCCGCGACCGCGAGGCCGAGCAGCAGGCCCTGCCACCAGGCGCCGCCGTCGATCAGGAACTCCATGCACAGCGCGCCGGCGGCCATCGCGAAGGCGACCGCGCCGAGCAGGCCCTCGCGGGTCTTGCCGGGGCTGATGCGCGGGGCGAGCTTGTGCGTACCGAACCGCCAGCCGACGGCGTACGCCCCCGTGTCGCTGACCACGGTGAGGACCAGGAAGGTCAGGACCCGCCAGGACCCGTCGTCCGCCGTCAGCAGCAGGGCGACGAAGGTGGCCAGGAAGGGTACGTAGAACGCCGCGAAGACCCCGGCCGTGACGTCCTTGAGATATCCCTCCGGCGGCTCGGTCATCCGCCAGACCAGCACCGCGAGGGCGGTCAGGGCCATAGCGGCCCAGGCACCCTCGGGGCCCCGTGCGTAACCGGCGACGACCATCGCGGCTCCGCCGACGGCCAGCGGGATCAGCGGCGCCTTGATGCCCTTGCGTTCCTGGAGGCGGGAGGTGAGCTCCCAGAGGCCGACGACGACGGCGAGGACTATCACACCGATGAAGGCGGCCTTCACGATGAACAGCGAGACGCCGATGACGGCGCCGAGGCCCACGCCGACCCCTATGGCGGCGCGCAGGTCACGTCCCGCACGCTTCTTCTGCGGCGGGGACGGCAGCGGGGTGGACATGGGCTCCTGCGGCATCTCGTCACGGAACAGGGGGCCGCTGACGTGAGCGGCGTCCCTGTCCCGGTCGTCGCGGCTGACTGCGTCTCTACCTGCGTCGGGAAAGTCCGGCACGTTGGGCATGGGCCGAGTCTGCTGGGCGCCATGCACATCGTGGGCAGGACCCGCCGGGGCAGCACTCATCTCGGGTGTGCCCCAGTGACCGGCTCCTTGCGGGGCACCCCGGGAAGAGTCGTTCATCAGACTTCGAGCAGCTCGGCTTCCTTGTGCTTGAGCAGCTCGTCCACCTGCGCGACGTACTTCGCGGTGGTGTCGTCGAGCTCCTTCTCGGCGCGGCGCACCTCGTCCTCGCCGGACTCCTTGTCCTTGACGAGCTTGTCGAGGGTCTCCTTGGCCTTGCGGCGGATGGAGCGGATCGAGATCTTGGAGTCCTCGGCCTTGGTCTTGGCGACCTTGATGTACTCCTTGCGGCGGTCCTGGGTGAGCTCAGGGAAGGTCACCCGGATGATATTGCCGTCGTTGCTCGGGTTGACGCCGAGGTCGGAGTCGCGGATCGCCTGCTCGATGTTGCGCAGCGCGCTCTTGTCGAACGGCGTCACGACGGCCATCCGCGCCTCGGGAACCGAGAACGAGGCCAGCTGGTTGATCGGGGTCAGCGCGCCGTAGTAGTCGGCGACGATCTTGTTGAACATCGCCGGGTGCGCGCGGCCGGTACGGATCGCGGCGAAGTCCTCTTTCGCGACGACAACGGCCTTCTCCATCTTCTCCTCGGCCTCGAGGAGGATTTCTTCGATCACCACGTGCTCCTGCGTGTCTTGGGTGGGCCCGGCGTCGTCATCGCCTGGCCCTGCGGGTCCTGCGTCGCGTCCTCACCTGCACGGTGTCCGACCGGCAGGCCGTTGTCCATCCTGGGGGCCGTCAGGCCCGGGTGCTCCGGTCGCTGACGAGCGTGCCGATCTTCTCACCCTTGACCGCGCGAGCGATATTGCCTTCGGCCGTCAGCTCGAAGACGAGGATCGGGAGCTGGTTGTCACGGCAGAGCGTAATGGCGGTGGCGTCGGCGACCTTCAGGTCGCGGGTGATCACCTCGCCGTACTCCAGCGCGTCGAACTTCACCGCGTCGGGGTTGGCCTTCGGGTCGGAGTCGTAGACCCCGTCCACGCCGTTCTTCCCCATGAGCAGCGCCTCGGCGTCGATCTCCAGGGCGCGCTGCGCGGCGGTGGTGTCGGTGGAGAAGTACGGCATGCCCATACCGGCGCCGAAGATCACGACGCGCCCCTTCTCCAGGTGCCGTACGGCACGGAGCGGGATGTACGGCTCGGCGACCTGGCCCATGGTGATGGCGGTCTGGACGCGCGAGTCGATGCCCTCCTTCTCCAGGAAGTCCTGGAGGGCCAGGCAGTTCATGACGGTGCCGAGCATGCCCATGTAGTCGGACCGGGCCCGGTCCATGCCGCGCTGCTGGAGCTCGGCGCCGCGGAAGAAGTTGCCTCCCCCGATGACCACCGCGATCTGGGCGCCGTCGCGTACGACGGCGGCGATCTCCCGGGCGATGGTGTGCACGACGTCGGGGTCGACACCGAGGCCGCCGCCACCGGCGAATGCCTCACCGGAGAGCTTCAGCATGAAGCGCCCGGAGCCCTTGTCGTCGTCGCCCTTGCCGTCGGCCTGATTGGCGTCCGCGCCCTTGTCCATGGAAATTCTCCTCGTGCACATACGAAGAAGGCCATTGCCGGTGGGTCTGGTGTCCCTACAGCGGCAATGGCCTCCTCGTCAGATCTGCGGTCGTCCGGCGTCAGTGCGGCCGTCGGCCGCACTGGGCCCCGGATGCCCCCTGGACCCTATCGGGTCCGGTGCTGTTCGCCCGGACGGATCAGATGCCGACCTTGATGCGCGCGAAGCGCTTCAGGGTGACACCGGCCTCGTCCAGGACCTTCTGAACCGACTTCTTGGCGTCCAGCGCGTACGGCTGGCCGAGGAGGGTCGCCTCCTTGAAGAAGCCGTTGACCCGACCCTCGACGATCTTCGGGAGGGCGGCCTCGGGCTTGCCCTCGGCGCGCGTGGTCTCCTCGGCGACGCGGCGCTCGGCCTCGACGACCTCGGCCGGCACGTCCTCGCGGGACAGGTACTTCGGGGCGAAGGCGGCGATGTGCTGCGCGATGCCCTTGGCCAGCTCGGCGTCGGCCTTGTCCAGCTCGACCAGAACACCGATCTGCGGGGGCAGGTCGGGCATGGTGCGGTGCATGTACACACCGACGTAGGCGCCGGTGAACTGCGCGAAGCGGTCCAGGACGATCTTCTCGCCGAGGTTGGCGTTGGCCTCGTCGACGTACGCCTGGACGGTCTTGCCGGCCTCGATCTCGGAGGCGAGCAGCGCCTCGATGCCGGCCGGGGAGGTCGCGGCGACGTGAGCGGCGAGCGTGTTGGCGACGGCCTGGAACTTGTCACCCTTGGCGACGAAGTCCGTCTCGCACTTCAGCTCCAGGATGACGCCGGACGTCTGGTCCTCGGAGATGAGGGAGACGACGGCACCGTTCTCGGCGGAGCGGCCCTCGCGCTTGGCGACGCCCTTCTGACCCTTGATACGGAGCGCCTCGACGGCCTTGTCGACGTTGCCGTCGGCCTCGTCGAGCGCCTTCTTGCAGTCCATCATGCCGGCGCCGGTGAGCTCGCGGAGCTTCTTGACGTCAGCGGCGGTGTAGTTCGCCATGAGTCTGTATGTCTCTCTCGAAGTCTGAAAGATCTACGGGTGGACGGCGGGGGCGACGCTTGTGGCGTCGGCCCCCGCCGTCAGTAGCCGTGACGGGTGTCAGGCCTGCTCGGCGTCCGCGTCGGCGGCCGGGGCCTCGGCGGGGGCCTCAACGGCGGCCGGAGCCTCGACAGCGGCCTCGGCCTTGGCCTCGGCGACGGCCTCGGCCGGCGTCTCGGCGTCGGCTTCGGCGTTCTTCTCGGTCTCGACGGAGGACTGGACATCGGCGGTAGCCGCGGTCTCGTCCTTCTTGTCGCCCTCGAGCAGGTCGCGCTCCCACTCGGCGAGGGGCTCGCCGGCGGCCTTCTCGCCCGGCTTCGAGTCACCGGTGGCGGCACCGGAGCGGGCGATGAGGCCCTCGGCGACGGCGTCGGCGATCACGCGGGTGAGCAGGGTGACGGAGCGGATCGCGTCGTCGTTGCCCGGAATCTTGTAGTCGACCTCGTCGGGGTCGCAGTTGGTGTCGAGGATCGCGACGACCGGGATGTGGAGCTTGCGCGCCTCACCGACGGCGATGTGCTCCTTCTTGGTGTCGACGATCCAGACGGCGCTGGGCACCTTCTGCATCTCGCGGATACCACCGAGGGTCTTCTCCAGCTTGGCCTTCTCGCGCGAGAGGACCAGGAGCTCCTTCTTGGTGAGGCCGGAGGCGGCCACGTCCTCGAAGTCGATGAGCTCAAGCTCCTTCAGACGCTGAAGGCGCTTGTAGACGGTGGAGAAGTTGGTGAGCATGCCGCCGAGCCAACGCTGGTTGACGTACGGCATGCCGACGCGCGTCGCCTGCTCGGCGATGGCCTCCTGGGCCTGCTTCTTCGTACCCACGAACATGATGGAGCCGCCGTGGGCGACGGTCTCCTTGACGAACTCGTAGGCGCGGTCGATGTACGACAGCGACTGGAGCAGGTCGATGATGTAGATGCCGTTGCGCTCGGTAAAGATGAAGCGCTTCATCTTCGGGTTCCAGCGACGGGTCTGGTGACCGAAGTGGACGCCGCTTTCCAGCAGCTCCCGCATCGTGACGACGGCCATGGCCGTACTCCTTGGTGCTCGGTTATCGCGACCGCAGGTTTGCGCTCGCGCCTGACGCCCCGACGCGCCGTGCCACGAGGGACCGAGGAGCGCGGCCACCTCCGAGAAGAGGGAGGTGGCGGGGCGTGCGAAGTCGACCCGGTGACCCGGATCGCCGTAAGAAGTGTACGGGACCCACTGGGTGCCGGATGACGGCGATGTCCACGACGGGGCGGGGGCCGCGTCCGCGACGGGTGGGGCCGGAGTCCACGGCCGGGCGGGGGCGATGTTCACGACCGGTGGGCGCGGTGTTCACGACCGGGTGACGGCGATATCCACAACCGGCGAGTAGTCCACACCGAACGGTGCGTGATCCCCGGAATTCCGGACTCCGGGACATCGTGGCGGCATGCGTCATCAGTCCGGCCCACGCCGCTTCCCCGCCACTCGTGCCCTGCTCCCGCTGCTCCCGCCCGCCCTTCCGCGCGCGGCCGCCTTGTCGCTCCCCCTGCTCCTGGCGCTCCTGGTGTTCGTGGCGCATGGGCCGCTCGCGGCCGGGCTGCCCGCACCGGGCCCGGCCGCCGTGCCGGCCGGGGCGTCGGCGTCCCCGCCGACGGCGGGAGCCGACGCGGACGACGGGGCCCGGAGCTGGCCGTTGGCGGGGAGACCGTCGGTGTCACGGGGGTGGGAGCCGCCCGCCGGTCCGTACGGGCCCGGTCATCGCGGTGTGGACCTCGCGGCCGGGCCGGGCGCACGGGTGCTGGCGGCAGCCGACGGCCTGGTGTCGCACGCCGGGCCGGTGGCGGGGCGCGGGGTGCTCGTCCTGGAGGTGGCGGACAGCGGTTCGCCGCCGCTGCGCACCACGTACGAACCGGTGCGGGCCCTGGTCGAGGAGGGCGCGGGCGTGCGGGCCGGGCAGCCGGTCGGGGTGCTGGAGGAGGGGCCGTCCCACTGCGCGGAGGGCTGTCTGCACTGGGGGCTGCGGCGCGGGGACGCCTATCTCGACCCGCTCTCGCTGCTGCCGCCCTCGCTGTCGCGCAGGGGCCCCTCGCGGCTGCTGCCGGTGTTCGGGGTACCGGAACCGCGGCCGGACGCCGTCCGGGTCAGCCGCTGACGCCGCGCAGGACCATGGCGACGACGGTGTCCGCGATGACGGCCGGCTCCTCCGCGACGCCCAGCTCGATACGGCGCACGGCGGCGTCGACCGAACCCTGCAGGAGCATGGCGGCCAGTCTCGGCTGCGTGTGGCCCAGGTCGCCGAGCGCTTCGACGATCATGGCGATCAGCCCGCCGTGCGCCGCCCGGATCTTCTCCCGGGCCCCGGCGTCCAGCTCGCTCGCGGAGATCGCGACGACCGCGCGGTGGCGGCGGTCCCCGACGAGGTCGAGCTGTCGGCGCACGTACGCCTCGATCTTCGCCTCGGGCGTCTCGGCCCCCCGCATGGCGTTCTCGACCTCGGCCGCCCAGACGGGGAAGTCGACGGCGCACAGCTCCTCGACGACGGCGGCGCGGGAGCGGAAGTACTCGTACACGGAGGACCGGGCGAGTCCCGTGCGTTCGGCGAGCGCGGGGAAGGTCAGCGCCTCCGTACCGCCCTCGGACAGCAGGGAGCGCGCGGCGTCCAGGAGGGCGCCGCGCTGCATGGTCCGGTGCTCGGCCACGGAGGCCGCTCGAATCCTGGGCACGCGTCCACTCTACGGCGGCGGGCGCGCGGAGGAAGGGCACGGCCGCCGATCGGATGGCCGGAGAAGGCCCGGAAGCGGACGTCAGCGACCCGCGTCGGCCAGCTTCGCGCGGAGTTGCAGCACGGACTTGGTGTGGATCTGACTGACCCGGCTCTCGGTCACCCCGAGGACATTGCCGATCTCCGCGAGGGTGAGGCCCTCGTAGTAGTAGAGGGTCACCACGGTCTTCTCCCGGTCGGGGAGGGTGTTGATGGCCCGCGCGAGCAGTCTCCTGAGCTCGCGGTCCTCGGCGACCTCCACCGGATTGTCGGCGGCGGTGTCCTCCAGGGTGTCCATCAGGCTCAGCCGGTCGCCGCCCTCGCCGCCGACGTGCAGCAACTCCTCCAGGGCGACCACGTTCGCCAGCGACAACTGGCTGAAAACAGCGTGCAGTTCCTCCAGTGCGATACCCATCTCCGAGGCGACCTCGGCCTCCGAGGGCGTACGCCGGAACCGGGCCTCCAGCGTGGCGTACGCGCGCTCCACGTTCCGCGCCTTCTGCCGGACGGACCGCGGGATCCAGTCCAGAGCGCGGAGTTCGTCGATCATCGCGCCCCGGATCCGGGTGATCGCGTACGTCTCGAACTTGATCGCCCGTTCGATGTCGAACTTCTCGATGGCGTCGATCAGTCCGAAGACCCCGGACGAGACGAAGTCGGCCTGCTCGACGTTGGACGGCAGCCCCACGCTCACCCTGCCCGCGACGTACTTCACGAGCGGCGAGTAGTGCAGGATCAGCTGCTCCCGCAGCCGCTCGTCACCCGTGGTCTTGTAGGAACGCCACAACTCGTCGAGGGAGGAGGGGGCCGGAGGGCGCACAGTGCCACGCGCAACCGGTGGTACTGCCGCGCGGTCAGACCCGGAGGTGTGCTGGGGCATGTGGTGCCTTGAGCCGTTCTGCCGTGAAGTGCTGGGGGACTTTTGTCTGGGGCGGAATCCTTGTGAGCGTAGCGTGACCAC
The DNA here is from genome assembly GCF_044756785.1 of Streptomyces sp. NPDC091649. Lineage (NCBI taxonomy): Bacteria > Bacillati > Actinomycetota > Actinomycetes > Kitasatosporales > Streptomycetaceae > Streptomyces > Streptomyces sp. NPDC091649. The sequence continues at coordinate 110,681 of NZ_JBIVTR010000001.1, forward strand.
GACGTCGCAGTCCGCGCAGGACGGAAGATCCATGCTGCGTGATTACGTGTCGCCGCTCACGCTGTCCACGCCCGCCGGGGCCGGGGCCGCCGCCGTGGTCACAGGTCGCGGACAGGTCACCGATCGATCGTGCGAGGTCATCGGCCTTACCTTTTCACCCGAATGCTCCAGGTCAAGTACCGCCTCGCCGCGCGTCGGCGTTACGTGCCGGGGGAAGCGTCAACCGCCATACGTCGCCTTCTCGTTCGACGAACCCCAGTGAGTGCAGTTCGTACAGGCGGCCGAGTGTTTCGTCGGCGGACGTCCCCGCGGTGCGGGCGAGGTCACGGGGGTGGGTGACACCGTGGTAGGGGAGCGCTTCGAGCACTCTCGCGGTGACCGCGTCCAGGTGGTCCCTGGGCAGCACCGGGCCGCGACGGGCGGGTGGGAGGTCGCCGATGTCCCCGACCAGCTCGACGACTTCGTCGGCGTCGGTGACGAGCACCCCCTCGCCGCGCAGCAACTCGTGGACGCCCGCCGACAGCCCGCTGGTGGCGGGGCCTGGCACCCCCATCGCGAAGCGGCCGAGCCGTTGGGCCTGCCGGGCGGTGACCAAGGACCCGCTGCGGTATTCGGCCTCGACCACGACCGTTCCCCTGGTGAGCGCGGCGATGACGCGGTTGCGCGTGATGAACCGGCTGCGTGTGGGGTGGGAGGTCGGCGGCAACTCGGCTACGAGGAGACCCTGTTGCGCCAGCCGCTCGAACAACTCGGCGTGCCCGCGCGGGTAGGAGACGTCGACCCCGCAGGCCAGTACAGCCGTCGTCGCGCCTCCCGCGCCGAGCGCGCCGCGGTGTGCGGCCCCGTCGACCCCGAACGCCGCCCCCGACACCACCACCCACCCGCGCTCGGCGAGCCCGGAGCTCAGGGTCGCCGCCATGTGCGCCCCGTAGGGGGTGCAGGCCCTCGCGCCGACCACCGCGACGGAACGCAGGGACCACAGCCGCAGGTCGGGCCGCCCCCGCACCCAGAGCCCGACGGGTCGCCCGTCGCCCAGGTCGTCCAGCTGGCTGGGCCACTCCCGGTCCCCCGGGCAGACGAAGCGCCCGCCCGCGGCCGCGACCGCGGCAAGATCCCGCCCCGGCTCCGCGGCGGCCGCTCGCAGCCGGTATCCCCCCAGTCGTGCGGCGGTCATTCCCGGCAGCTTCTCGGCGGAACCGTCCTCGACGGTGAGCCTCCGCAGCAGCTCCACCGGACCGGTCCGCCGGAGCCAGCGCCCCGCGCGCTCGTCCCCCGGCTCCAGCACCCGGGTCAGCGCGGCCCTGGCCGACCGCTCCGACTCCGGGTCCCCGCCCGGCCCCCGGACGCCGCCTTCGCCCCGCTCCCGCCCCGGCGCCCGGCCCTCCTCCCGGTCAGCCTCCCGGCCGGGCGTCGGCCCGCACTCCGGTCCCGAAGCCGCGGCGTTTCCCCGCCCGCCCGGCTCCGACCGGCTCCGGTGCTCCTCCGCCGGCCCGGTCACCGCTGCCCCGCCCCCATCGGCACCCCGCGCTGGACGCCCGTCCGCAGCTCCAGGGCGACCGCCACGTCCGAGGCGTCCGGGCGGCCGGCCCCCCGCAGGTCGGCCACGGTCCACGCCACCCTCAGCACCCGGTCCAGGCCCCGGGCCGTGAGAGCCCCGCGTTCCAGGTCCCGCTCCGCCGCCGCCAGCGCCCCCGGGGCCGCCGGCAGCCGGGTCCGCAACTCGTGGCCGGGCACCTCGCTGTTCGTGGTCCACGGGGTGTCGGCCAGCCGCTCGGCCGCCCGTGCCCTGGCGTCCCGTACCCGTGCGGCGACGACGGCCGTCGACTCGCCCCGGCCGCCGTGCCCCAGCAGGTCCGCGCGGTCGACCGGCTCGACCTCGATCCGCAGGTCCACCCGGTCGAGCAGGGGCCCGGACAGCCGCGCCTGGTAGCGGCGGACCACCGAGGGCGGGCACTCGCAGCCCGCGCCGGTGAGCGTGTGCCGGCCGCAGGGGCACGGATTGGCGGCCAGCACCATCAGGAAACGGGCCGGCAGCCGCACCACCCCCGCCGCCCGCGCGACCACTACATGACCGGACTCCAGGGGCTGGCGCAGCGCGTCGAGCACCTTCCCGGAGAACTCCGGAGCCTCGTCCAGGAAGAGCACTCCGCGGTGCGCGAGGGACACCGCCCCGGGCCTCGGCATCCCGTTGCCCCCGCCGACCAGGGACTGCATGGTCGCGGAGTGGTGCGGGGCGCAGTAGGGGGCCCGGGAGACGAGCGGTTCACCCGGGGGGAGGATGCCCGCCACGGAGTGGACCGCCGTCACTTCGAGGGATTCCTGCCGGGTCAACGGCGGCAGCACCGACGACAGCCGCTCGGCCAGCATGGTCTTTCCCGCGCCCGGCGGACCGGAGAACAGCAGGTGGTGTCCGCCGGCGGCGGCCACCTCCAGAGCCTGGCGCGGACGCGGCTGCCCCGCGACGTCCGCGAGGTCCGGCCGGTGCCCGTCGCTCCGCGCGGCGGCCGGGGCGAGCCCCGTGCCGAGGCCCGTGCCGGGGATCATGAGCCCGGCCAGCATGGCGTCGGGGCGGCCCTGGCCGTCGTAGGGCTCCTCGGGCACCGGTTCGTCGCACAGGACGGCGATGAGCTGCCGCAGGCTGCGGACGCCGAGGACCGAGACTCCGGGCACGAGGGCCGCCTCCCCGGCCGTCTGCTCGGGGACGACGACCTGTTCGTACCCCGCTTCGGCCGCCGCGAGGACGGCGGGCAGCACTCCCCGCACCGGACGCACCCGGCCGTCCAGCCCCAGTTCGCCGATCATCACCACGTCGGCGACGGACGCGGGGTCGATCCGCTCCGCCGCGCCGAGGACCGCGCAGGCGACGGCGAGGTCGAAGCCCGAGCCGCTCTTGGGCACGGAGGCCGGCGAGAGGCCGACCGTGAGCTTCTTCTGAGGCCACTCGGCCCCGGAGTTGACCACGGCGGCCCGCACCCGGTCCCGGCTCTCGACCAGGCTCTTGTCCGGCAGCCCGACCAGGGTGAACGCCGCCACTCCCGGCTCCAGGCCCGCCTGGACCTCCACCACCACGCCCTCGACGCCGACCAGCGCCACGGAGCATGCTCGCGCGAAGCCCATCAGGACACCCCCCGGGCGTGCTCCGCGACCGGGGCCCCGCGCCGGGGCACGGTCACCCCGATCAGATCGATGCGGGCCCCGCCGGGCGGCGGTCCGCCGTGCCGGTCGAGCCAGATCTCGGCGAGCCGCCGCAGTCGGTCGGCCTTGACCGGGCCGACTGCCGCCATGGGGTGTTCGAAGGCATGTGACCTGCGCGTCTTCACCTCGCAGAAGACCAGGGCGTCGCCGTCCCTGGCCACGATGTCGATCTCACCGGCGCGACAGCGCCAGTTGCGCTCGACGACCGCCATCCCGGCTTCGGCCAGCAGTCGCGCCGCCAGATCCTCGCCGTACCGCCCGAGTGCGCCCCGTGCGTTCATATCGGCACCACCTCCGGCACCGACTGTGACCCGGCCCGCCCGAAGATGTGGATCTTGGTGGACAACTCCGCGGATGTGGAAAACCCGGCCACCCGCAAGGGTGACCGGGCCCTTCCTGCCACGTGCGTATCGGCGGCCCGACACCGCGGGCCGCGCGGGGTCAGCCTCCCGGAAGTTCCAGATCGCTCTTGTTGAGCTCTTCGATGTTGACGTCCTTGAAGGTCAGCACGCGGACCTGCTTGACGAACCTCGCGGGCCGGTACATGTCCCAGACCCAGGCGTCCGCCATGGACACCTCGAAGAAAACCTCACCCTGGACGGAGTGCACCTGCATCTCGTAGTCGTTGGTGAGGTAGAAGCGCCGTTCGGTCTCGATCACATATTTGAACAGACCGACGACATCGCGGTACTCCCGGTAGAGCTTCAGCTCCATCTCGGTCTCGTACTTCTCGAGGTCCTCGGCGCTCATGGCATGTTTCCCCTTCAGCCGTGCGTGCCCCCATTGTGCGTCAGCCTCCGGCGCCCCTGGACGACTAGGCGATTTCGGGGGCCAGAACCAGCGGATCACTCGGGGGGCCCTCGTCGAGGAGCGTGCGCAGCAGCTCGGCGAGTCTGGTCGGGTACACCGTCTCACGCGTCGTGAGCAGTTCGGCGGAAGTCCACCACCTCAGACCGGCGACGCTGCGCAGTTCCAGGTCGGTGAGGCCCTGCGGAGAGGTGGCGGTCCGCGTCGTACGGGCCAGGTAGTACCACTCGTCCTGGTCCCACCGGCGCCCGTCGAAGGGGAAGGAGCAGATCCGGGTCCAGAGCGGCGGGCCCAGCTCGACGTCCGTGATCCCGGTCTCCTCGGCGAGTTCGCGGCGGGCCGCCTGCTCGCGGGTCTCGTCGCCCTCCAGACCGCCGCCCGGGGTGAACCACCAAGTGACGGCCGGGTCGTCCGGCTCGTATCCGTGCAGCAGCAGTACGCGGTCGTCGGGGTCCAGGAGGACCACCCGGGCGACCCTGCGCGCCCCGGCGGTCACCGGCCCGCTCCGGTGCCCGCCCTCCGGCGGGCGAGGCGCGCGGCCAGGGGCCCGTACACCGATCCGGCGAGGATCAGCGCCGCTCCCACCAGGATCGCGCCCACCTGGAGCGGCAGCGGGCCGGCCGCGGACACCCCGCCGGGCAGCGCGGCGAACGAGGACGGCCGGTCGATCATGCCGTTCATCGGCCAGGCGACCGCGTCCACCCGGGCCCGCACGGCGCTCAGCGGCACCGAGCCCTCGCCGGCGTCCTGGAGGTGGACCCGGGAGTCCAGGGAGGTGGCCCGTTCGTCGCCGAGCAGGAAGATGTGGCCTCGGGGCACGGTGGCGGAGAAGTCCTGGGGCGAGGCCGGCGCCGTCCCGCCCGCTGCGGCGGGTCCCGGGGCGAGGTACGGCTCGTCGACGGGCGTCCCGTTCACGGTGAGCCGTCCCTCCCCGTCGCAGCAGGCCACCTTGTCACCGCCGGTCCCGACGACGCGCTTCATCATCGGTGTGGCGCCCCACACCTCGTCGGTGAAGACCACCACGTCACCGCGTCGGACGTCGGCGCCGTCCATCCGCTCGGCCAGCACCCGGTCGCCGGGGTTCACCGTGGGGGACATCGAGGCGGTCGGGACCGTGTACGGCTGGTAGACCACCGCCGCCCAGAGGAAACCTCCGAGGAAGAGCACACAGCCGACGGCCACGGCCAGACCCGACACCAGGGCGCCGGGCCGGCCGCGGCCGGATTTCTCGCGTTCTGTACGGCTCATCCCAGCGCTCCCCCGTCGGAGATCGACAATCGCTGATCCGAGTCGGCACCCTACCCGGCGGTACCCCCGGAGGTCAGCCTCCTGCGGCGCCACAGCACGAGGGGCAGCGCTCCGGCCACGCCCAGTGCGGCCGGCGCCATCGAGGCGGCCGCGTTCAGACCGGACTGGTCGAAGGTGCCGGGGACCGGGAGGGTCGACCAGCGGTCCAACGGCCAGGCGACGACGACGGCGCGGCCGACGACCTCTTCCGTGGAGACCGTGCCCTGGCCCGGGAGCTCCTGGTGGTAGCGCGAGTCCAGGGAGTTCTGCCGGTGGTCGCCCATGACGAAGATCCGTCCGTCCGGCACCTCGATCGGGCCGAACGGCTTGTCGTTGCACGGAGTGTTCCCCGGGAAGATGAACGACTTCTCGTCCAGGCTCTTCCCGTTGACCATGACCGGCCCGTTCTCCTTGCACTCCACGGTGTCGCCGCCGACCGCGATGACCCGCTTGATCAGGTCCTTCTCCTCGGAGGACGGCATCAGGCCGATGAAGCTCAGGAACTTCTGCACCGCGTTGGGCTCCGGGGTCACGGTGTCCTCCAGCCAGCCGCCCGGGTCGTGGAAGACCACGACCTCGCCGCGCTCCGGCTCCGAGCCGAACCACGGGGTCAGCTTGTCGACCAGCACCCGGTCGCCCCGCTGCAGAGTGTTCTGCATGGAGTCCGAGGGGATCGAGAACGCCTGGACCAGGAACGTCTTGATCAGCAGCGCCAGGACCAGGGCGATGCCGACGAGCAGCGGCAGCTCCAGCCAGAAGGACCGCTGCCTCCTGGGGCGCCTGCCACCGTCGCCGTCCGAGGTGTCGTCCTCACCCTCCGGCGGGACCGCCGCCCCTCCCGCGGGAGACTCGTCGCGCTCCGGCCGGTCCTCGGGTTCGTCGTGTCCGGATCGTGCGCCGACCGCCAAATCCCCCACATCCACTCCTCAATACGTGCCACTGCCCGCGCCCGATCCGGTGCAGGCCCACCACTCCCATAACGAGCGGGAGTTCCGCAGGGGTCGGGAGCCGGACCATTCCATAGCGATCCGGAGGTGCCACACTATTCGACGGGGCCGAAACCGCCGCCTTCGATGTACGCGCGTCCGGGACCGCGGCGAAGGCGTCGCGCTCCTCCAGCGTGCTCCAGTGGCCGAAGGGCCAGGCGATCACGACGGCCCTCCCCACGACCTCTTCCTCCGCGACCGTGCCGTGTTCGGGTTCGTCGAGGTGGAAGCGGGAGTCGGCGGAGTCGGAGCGGTGGTCCCCCATCACGAACAGCCGCCCCGGGGGGACCTTCACCTCGAACGGGATGGCCGAGGGCCGGTCGTCGGGGTGGAGGTACGTCTCGGCCGGCGCTGTGCCGTTGACGGTGACCCGGCCGTCCTCGCCGCAGCACTTCACGGTGTCGCCGCCGACCGCGATGACCCGCTTGATCAGGTCCTGCTCGTCGTCGGACGGCAGCAGTCCGATGAAGGCCAGCAGTTCGGTGACCTGCTTGACGCCGGCCGGCCGGTCCTTCTGCTCCCCGGGGTTCTCCTGCCGGAGCCAGCCGCCGGGGTCCTCGAACACCACGACGTCGCCGCGCTGCGGCTTCGATCCGAACCACGGGGTCAGTTTGTCCACCAGCACCCGGTCGCCGATCCGGATGGTCTGTTCCATCGATCCGGAGGGGATGACGAACGCCTGGACCAGGAACGTCTTCAGGACGAGCGCGATCAGCAGCGCCACGACGACGAGGACGGGTACCTCCTTCACCGCGGACCGGCGGCGCCTGCGCCGGACCTTCCTGGCGAGCCGGCGGCGTTCCGCCCGGGTGGGCAGGGAGCGCGGCCCGGTGGACACGCTCCCGGCCGGCGCGGACGCGTCGGGTTCCGGAGCGCCGCGCGGACGTCCGCGGTTACCCATGCGCCGCGCCGGGCGCCCGTACGCCGCCGAAGGCCCCGGTCCCCTCCAGCGAGCCCGCCCGGGCGGGCGGCCAGCCCAGCCAGTCCACCCGGCCGGTCACCCGCTCGACGGGGACCATCCCGCCCCCCGGCGATCCGAGGTGGTCCCGGGAGTCGCGGGAGCGGCTGCGGTGGTCGCCCATCATCCACAGGGTCCCTGCGGGCACCACGATGTCGAAGGGGGCACGGGAAGCGGTGTCACCGGGGTACAGATACGGCTCGTCCACCGTCACGTCGTTGACCGCGAGCCTCCCGCGGGCGTCGCAGCAGACGACGCGGTCGCCGCCCACTCCCACGACGCGCTTCACGAAGTCGGTGTCGGCGGGCTCGGCGAGTCCCAGGGAGGCCGCCGCCCCGTGCACCAGTCCGGTCAGGGGGTTCGCGCCGAGGTCCTCGCGCACGAACGAGCCGGTGCCGTCGAAGACCACCACGTCGCCGCGCTCCGGCTCGGCGCCGAAACGGTACGCCAGCTTGTTGACGAGGACCCGGTCCCCGACCCGCAGCGTGGGTTCCATCGAGCGGCTGGGGATCAGGAAGGGCTGCACCACGTAGGAGCTGAACAGCAGCAGGGCGACGGTGGCCGCGACCGCGCCGCCGAGCACCCGCCGCCAGGACAGCGCGGAGGCGATACGGGCCCGCGTACGCGAAGAGCGCGACCTCTCCCCGGGCCCGGTGTCGGGTTCCGGGGAGCGGTCGCGCTCCGAGTGCTGTGTCGGCGTGTCCATCGCGGCCGAATCCTATCCGGCCGCACTGTGGACGCCAGAGGGTGCCTTGCCGGTCATGCCGGAGCGGCTCCCTCGACGACAGCTCAGTTGTCGCGCTTCTCCTTGATCTTCGCGGCCTTGCCGCGCAGCTCACGGAGGAAGTACAGCTTGGCGCGACGGACGTCACCGCGGGTGACGAGCTCGATCTTCTCGAAGATCGGGCTGTGCACCGGGAAGGTACGCTCGACGCCGACGCTGAAGGAGACCTTGCGGACCGTGAAGGTCTCGCTGACGCCCGAGCCCTGGCGGCGGATGACGATGCCCTTGAACTGCTGGATACGGGAGCGGTTGCCCTCGATCACGCGCACGTGGACGTTGACGGTGTCACCGGGGCGGAACGCCGGGACGTCCGAACGGAGGGTGGCGGCGTTGACGCCATCGAGCAGGGAAGTCATGGTTTCTGCTTTCTTCGCCGATGCCACAGGTCATCGACGGAATGTCGTTGAAGAGTTCGGGTGCTGATCACATCGGGCGGGCGTCTGTCCCCCTGTGGCAGGGGCGCACTCCGGACGTACAGCAGCGGCCTATTCTTCCACGGCTGTGGGCCTGCGCCAAAATCGGCCGCCGGGCTCCGGTGCGAAGCCGAGGATGGAGAGGATCTCGCGGTCCTTCTTGTCGAAGGCGCCGGCCTCGCACCGCTCGATCAGGTCGGGCCGGTTGAGGGCGGTGCGGGCGAACGCCTGGTCCCGCCGCCAACGTGCGATCTTGCCGTGGTGGCCGCTGAGCAGGACGTCCGGGATGGAACGGCCGCGCCACTCGGGCGGCTTGGTGTAGACGGGGCCCTCCAGGAGGTCGGCCATCGCGCCCGGGGCGAAGGAGTCGTCCCGGTGGGACTCGGCGTTGCCGAGGACGCCGGGCAGCAGCCGGGCCACGGCCTCCGTGATCACCAGGACGGCCGCTTCCCCGCCGGCCAGTACGTAGTCCCCGATGGAGACCTCGACGACCCGAAGCCGGGTGGCGTACTCGTCGATCACCCGGCGGTCGATGCCCTCGTACCGCGCCGGGGCGAAGACGAGCCAGGGCTCGGCGGAGAGTTCGACGGCCAGCTCCTGGGTGAACGGGCGGCCGCTGGGCGTGGGCACGACGAGCACCGGGGAGCGGGCCCCGGTCTCGTAGCCGTCGGCCAGGGTCTCGTCCAGCGCCTCGCCCCAGGGCTCGGTCTTCATGACCATGCCGGGGCCGCCGCCGTAGGGGGTGTCATCGACCGTGTTGTGCCGGTCGTACGTCCATTCCCGCAGGTCGTGGACGTGGACGTCGAGCACCCGGCGGGCGCGGGCCTTGCCGACGAGGGAGACGTTCAGCGGTTCCAGGTACTCCGGGAAGATCGTGACGACGTCGAGCCGCATCAGGCGTCGCCCTTCGGCGCCTCGTCCGCGTCCCCGGCGGCGTCTTCCTCTTCGTCGCGCGAGGAGGCGATCACGGCCTCGCTCTCGTCGATCAGGCCGGGCGGCGGGGTGATGACCGCGCGCTGCTCCTCCAGGTCGATCTCCGTGACGATCTCCTCCACGAAGGGGATCATCACCTCGGAGCCGTCGGGGCGCTCCACGATGAACAGGTCCTGGGAGGGCAGGTGGGAGATCTCGGTGATCCGGCCGATCCCGGTGCCGTCGGCGAGCACCACGTCGAGGTCGATCAGCTGGTGGTCGTAGAACTCCTCGGGGTCCTCGGGGAGTTCCTCCGGGTCCACCTCGGCGATCAGCAGGGTGTTGCGCAGCGCCTCGGCGCCGGTGCGGTCACGCACACCCTCGAAGCGCAGCAGGAGCCTGCCGCTGTGGACCCGCCCCGTCTCGATGGTCAGCGGGCCCGTCGCCGCCGGTTCGGTGGCCAGGACGGCGCCGGGTCCGAGCCGCAGCTCCGGCTCGTCCGTTCGTACCTCGACGGTGACTTCGCCCTTGATGCCGTGGGCGCGGCCGATCCGCGCGACTACCAACTGCACGCTGTTCTCCGATTGGTGGGTGGGGACGCCGGCCTGTCGCGGAAACGTCCCGGGTGGCCGACGACAAAGGCCGGGGACGGCCCGAAGGCCCTCCCCGGCCCTGGCCGGTGTTCAACTCGCTTGTCAGCGAACCTGGTCCACATCGACGAGGTCGACGCGGATCCCACGGCCGCCGATGGCGCCCACGACTGTCCGCAGAGCGCGAGCGGTGCGGCCGTTACGGCCGATCACCTTGCCGAGGTCGTCGGGGTGGACCCGGACCTCCAGCACGCGCCCGCGGCGCAGGGTGCGCTCGGCAACCTGCACGTCGTCGGGGTTGTCGACGATGCCCTTCACGAGGTGCTCGAGAGCCTCCTCGAGCATGCTCAGGCCTCGGTCGACTCGGTGGACGCGGCGTCGGCCGCCTCGTCCGCCTTCTTGTCGGACTTCTTGGCCTTGGGGGTGATGGCCTCACCCTTGGCCTCGTCGCCGTCCGAGGTCAGTGCCTCGAACAGCGCGCGCTTGTCGGCCTTGGGCTCCGGCTGCAGCAGCGGCGCGGGGGCCGGGAGGCCCTTGTGGGCCTGCCAGTCACCGGTGAGCTTCAGGATCGCGAGGACCGGCTCGGTCGGCTGGGCGCCGACGGACAGCCAGTACTGCGCGCGCTCTGCGTTGACCTCGATGCGCGAGGGGTTCTGCACCGGGTGGTACAGGCCGATCTCCTCGATGGCCCGGCCATCACGGCGGGTACGGGAGTCGGCGACGACGATGCGGTAGTGAGGCGAACGGATCTTGCCCAGACGCTTCAGCTTGATCTTGACTGCCACGGAAGTGGTGTCTCCTGGTCTATGACGTGGTTGGGCACAACTAGATGCCACGTGGGGTTGCGGTACTCGGAGTGCCCGATGGACGCGTCAGCCGGAGGAGAGAGGGGTCCTGTGCGACTGTCGAGTACAGCTAGCCATTGTGCCACACCCCGTCGGCTCACCCCACCGCGACCGCCGCTTCCGGGATCCGGAACGGCTTGCCGCAGCCACCGCAGACGATCGGCGCCTGCGCCAGGACCGACGGGACGACGCGGACGTTGCGTCCGCAGTCGCAGACGGCCTTGACCCGCACACCGCCCCCGGAGGAACCGTGCCGGGCGGCGGGGCCGCGGAAGGAGCGCTTGGTGTCGGCGGCGGTGGCGACGGTGTGCGCCTTGAGGGCGCGCTGCAGCCGTTCGATGGTCGGGCGGTACCGGCGCTTGGCTTCCGGAACCAGCGTGACCAGCGAGAATCCGCTGCTGGGGTGGGGTTCCTCGGCATGATCGAGGCCCAGCTCCTCGGCGATCGCGAGGAAGCGTCGGTTGTGGTAGCGGCCGGCGCGGGAGGTGTCTCGGACTCCTCTCGCGGCGGCGATGCCGTGGACTGCCTCGTGGAGCAGTCGCTCGAAGGAGAGCTCGGCGCCACAGGCGGACGAGGACTCTCCGATCAGGGACTCGGGCGCGGCAAGATCGGGCAGCTCGGGGTGGTACCGCTGAATGTCGGCCCACGCCTGTGCCAGCTCTGCGGCAAGTACAGGTGGTGTCGTGCTCACGTCGTGACAACGAGCCCGAGTGCTCCGGTGTTCCTATTCCGGGGCATCCCAAATAATTTGCACGTACCAGTCAGTTGCCCTTGATGCGTCCGGACGAGGGCGGGTGCGCAGAACTGCGGAGAAGACGCACAGCTCACACCAAGGTGGTGCACAGCGCGCGGTGCGCCGGACGCTGTGCGGGTGAGGTGCGCGAGCGGCCCGCGCTCCTGACGAATCCGCCCGAGAGACTACCCGCCCCTCCGCTCGACGTGCCCGGCGCGGGGTGTCGGGTAAGACTGGTCGGAGAGCACACGTGGCGCGGGGCGCACGACCGGGGCACGCAAGCACTGCTCCACGACCCCTGGACGGAACGGCGGATGCGCAGTTCTCTGGCTTCGGGGGTGCGGAACATACGCACACGGGGGACGTCCACTCGGGCACGACCGACCTCTTGGCGGATTGGGGCACTTTCCATGACACCAACGCTCGTCCGGAACCAGCCGGCCGCGGACGCCTCCGCGCCGGCGGTCGCCGGTACCCGCGCACGCGACTGGGCCGAGATCCAGGAACGCATGCTCGCGCCGCTGTACGAGGCGGTGTACGACCGGATGGAAGTCGGGGCCGCCACCCGGATGCTGTCCCTCGGCTGCGGCTCGGGTCTCGCGATGCTGGTCGCGGCGGCCCGGGGGGCGCACGTCACGGGTGTGGACTCCGACCGGGAGCGCCTGGCGCTGGCCCGCGCGCGGCTGCTGCCCGACGCCGACTGGGACGACGCGCCCGCGCACTCCCCGCATCCGGCCCGTCGGCGGGCCCGGCTGCTGGAGGACGGGCGGCCCGCGCCCGCCGGCGCGGACGGCGCTCCGTACAACCTGATCACGCTCTTCGAGCCGATCGGCTGCGCGGCGGGCGACTCCGAGGAGCTGATGCCCACGCTGCGGTCGGCCGTGCCGCTGGCCGTCCGGGGCGCCGCGGTGGTGCTGACCGGCTGGGGCCCTCCGGAGCGCTGCGCCACGGCCGCCGTGCTGCGGGTGGCCGCCCGGCTGGCGGAGTCCACCCGCCCGCCCCGTACGGAGCCGGGCAGGTGGCGGCCGACGCTCCGGGACGATCTGGAGGACGTGGCGGCGCGGGCCGGGCTGAAGCCGGACGGTTCGGGGCGGGTCTCCTGCCCGTTCGGCTACGCGGACGTGAGCAGCGCGGTGCGCGGGCTGCTGTCCACCGGGCTCTTCGACGCGGCCGTACGGGCCGCGGGCCGCTCCCGGGTGGAGAAGGAGGTGGCGGAGGCGCTGGGTCCGTACCGGCGGCAGGACGGGACGGTGTGGATGCCCAACGTCTTCCGCTATCTGGTCTGCGTGACCTGAGCGGGCGGACGGCACGTCATGCGTGAGGGGCGCCCTTGCTCAAGGGCGCCCCTCACGCATGGTGCTCGGACGGTCCTACATGAACTTCTTGAACTCGTCCGGCAGCTCGAAGTTCTTGTCCTCCTGGGCGGGCAGACCGAACGCGCCGCCCTGGGCCGCCGCCTGCTCGCGGCGCTCCGCTGCGGCGGCCTCCTCGGCCTTGCGCTTCATGGGGTTGCCGCTCTTGCGCTTGCCCTTGGCCTGCTTGACCTGCTTCTTCTGGCGGCCGGGGCCGCCACCCATGCCGGGCATCCCCGGCATCCCGGGCATGCCGCCGCCCTGAGCCATCTTCGACATCATCTTGCGGGCCTCGAAGAAGCGCTCCACCAGACTCTTGACGGCGGAGACCTCGACGCCGGAGCCCTTGGCGATACGGGCCCGGCGCGAGCCGTTGATGAGCGTCGGTTCGGCGCGCTCCCTGGGGGTCATCGACTTGATGATCGCGGCGGTGCGGTCGATGTCGCGCTCGTCGATGTTGTTGATCTGGTCCTTGATCTGCCCCATGCCGGGCAGCATCCCGAGCAGCTTGGAGATGGAGCCCATCTTGCGGACCTGCTCCATCTGGGCCAGGAAGTCGTCGAGCGTGAAGTCCTTGCCGCCCTTGCTCGACTGCAGCTTCGAGGCCATTTTGGCGGCCTCTTCCTGGCTGAACGTCTTCTCCGCCTGCTCGATCAGGGTGAGCAGGTCACCCATGTCGAGGATGCGGGAGGCCATCCGGTCGGGGTGGAACGCGTCGAAGTCCTCCAGCTTCTCGCCGTTCGACGCGAACATGACCTGCTTGCCCGTGACATGGGCGATCGACAGGGCCGCGCCACCGCGGGCGTCACCGTCGAGCTTGGAGAGCACCACGCCGTCGAAGCCGACGCCGTCGCGGAATGCCTCGGCGGTGTTGACCGCGTCCTGTCCGATCATCGCGTCGACGACGAAGAGGATCTCGTCGGGGCTGACGGCGTCGCGGATGTCCGCGGCCTGCCGCATCAGCTCCTGGTCGATACCGAGGCGGCCGGCGGTGTCGACGATGACGATGTCGTGGACCTTGGACTTGGCGAACTCGATGGAGTCCTCGGCGACCTGGACCGGGTCGCCGACGCCGTTGCCCGGCTCGGGGGCGTACACCGCGACGCCGGCGCGCTCGGCGACGACGCTCAGCTGGTTGACGGCGTTGGGGCGCTGGAGGTCGCAGGCGACGAGCAGCGGGGAGTGGCCCTGGCTCTTCAGCCAGAGGCCGAGCTTTCCGGCCAGTGTCGTCTTGCCCGCGCCCTGGAGGCCGGCGAGCATGATGACGGTGGGCGGGTTCTTGGCGAACCGCAGCCGCCGGGTCTCGCCGCCGAGGATGGAGACGAGCTCCTCGTTGACGATCTTGACGACCTGCTGGGCGGGGTTCAGCGCCTGGGAGACCTCGACGCCGCGCGCCCGCTCCTTCACGTTGGCGATGAAGGCCCGGACCACGGGCAGGGCGACGTCGGCTTCCAGCAGGGCGATACGGATCTCGCGTGCCGTGGCGTCGATGTCCGCCTCGGACAAGCGGCCCTTGCCCCTGAGGTTCTTGAAAGTCGCGCTAAGGCGGTCGGAGAGAGTATCGAACACGGCGCTCGTCGGTCCTCAGGGTCGGGGGCGGGGCAGGTCAGTCGCCCTCCAGGGTATCCGTCCCCCGGAGAACACCAAGCCCTCGCCCGGAACCTGCCGGACGAGGGCTTGTCGTCAGCGGCCGGCCGAGGGTCTTCTCGACCTCCCGGGCGACCTCCGCGGCCCGGGCCGGGGGCAGCGGTCCGCCGTCGGCCCCGGTGACGTAGAAGGCGTCCACGGCGTTGGCGCCGAGGGTGGAGACATGGGCGCTGCGCACCCGTACCGCGCTCTGTTCGAGGGCCCGGCCGATCCGGTGCAGCAGGCCCGGGGCGTCCTGGGCGCGGACCTCGATGACGGTGGCGCGACGGGAGCCCGCGGCGGCCACGGCCACCCGGGGCGGCGGGGCCTTCACGCCGCGTCGGCGCGGGTAGGCGGCCTCGCGCTCGGCCAGGCGGGCCCGGATGTCCAGGGAGCCGTCGAGGGCGCGTACGAGGTCGGCGCGGAGGCGGGCGGCCTGCGGGAGGGACCCGTACTCGGCGGCGACCCGCCAGCTGAGCAGCAGCAGGTCCGCCCGCTCACCCAGCTCGTCGGGCAGCTCCACCGCGCGCAGGTCGGCGGAACGCACGGTGAGGCGGTGCAGGGCGAGGACTCCGGCGGCGGCGGGCAGGACGCCGGGGCGGTCGGGCAGGGCGATGAGGAGTTCGACGCCGACGGGTTCCACTTCGCCGTCCCCGGCGGGCTCCTCGGGCCCGGTGCGCAGGGTCAGGACGGGTTCGCCGGTGCGCAGGGCCTCGACGGCGAGGCGTTCGTGCTCGGCGCCGGGCGCGTCCTCCCCCGGCTCCTCGGGCGACTGCCCGGCGAGGACGGCGGCGACGCGTCCGACCAGGTCGGTGACGAGGGAGGCGCGCCAGGCACTCCAGGCGGCGGGCCCCGTGGCGAGCGCGTCCGCCTCCGTGAGGGCGTGCAGGAGTTCCAGGGTGGAGGTGCTGGAGACGGCGGCGGCCACCGACCGCACGGTGGCGGGATCGTCGAGGTCGCGCCGGGTGGCGGTGTCGACGAGCAGCAGATGGTGGCGTACGAGGGTGGCGATGACGCGCACGTCGTGCTGGTCGAACCCGATGCGGGTGGCCGTGTCCCGGGCGATGGCCTCGCCGGCCACGGAGTGGTCGCCGGGCCTGCCCTTGCCGATGTCGTGGAGGAGGGCGGCGATCAGGAGGAGGTCGGGGCGGTGGACGCGGCGGGTGAGGGAGGCGGCGCGGACGGCGGTCTCCACGAGGTGCCGGTCGACGGTCCAGGTGTGGACGGCGTTGCGCTGCGGGCGGCAGCGGACGTGTTCCCAGTCGGGCAGCAGCCGGGTGACGAGCCCTTCCGCTTCGAGCGCCTCCCAGACTCCGACGGTGGCCTCACCCGCGCCGAGCAGCGTGACGAGTTCCTCGCGGGCCTCGGGGGGCCAGGGGACGGGCAGCGGCCGGGCGGTCGCGGCCAGGTGGCGGACGAGATGGCGGGAGAGCGGGAGTCCGGCCTCGGCCGCGGCCGCCGCCGCGCGCAGAGGGAGGGCCGGGTCGCGTTCGGGGCGGGCCGCGCGGGCGAGGACCACTTCGCCGTCCGCTTCCACCACGCCGTCGGCGAGCGGGGTGCGTTCGGGGGCGGGCCTGGCGGAGACGCGGCCGCTGAGCACGGCGCGGAGCCTCGGGCGGACGGAGCGGGCGCGCAGGACCCGGTTGACCTCGCGCCAGGTGACGTCGGTGGCGTACGAGACGGTGCGGGCGGCCTCGTACACCGTGTGCAGCAGGGCGTCGGCGTCCAGGAGGCCGAGGGCCCGGGCGACCTGGTCCTGTTCCTGGAGGGCGAGGCGGTCGGTGGCGCGACCGGTGGTGAGGTGCAGCGCGTCGCGGGCGTCCAGGAGGACCGCGCGGGCCTCGGCGAGCCCTTCGCGGGGAGCGTCGGCGACCCAGGAGGCGGCCACCGCGCGCAGGACGGTGGCGTCGCGGAGACCGCCGCGGGCCTCCTTGAGGTCGGGTTCCAGGAGGAACTGGAGCTCGCCCGTCCGCTCCGCGCGGTCCCGGCACAGCTCGTGGAGGGCGGGGAGGCGCTTGGGGGCCTGGTCGCGCCAGTCCGCGAGGACCGCGGTGCGCAGGGCTGAGGCGAGGCCGGGGTCGCCGGCGACCGGGCGGGCGTCCAGCAGGCCGAGCTGGACCTTGACGTCCTCGCCCGCCGCCTTCCTGGCCTCGCCCGGGGTGCGTACGGAGTGGTCGAGGGCCAGGCCCAGGTCCCAGACCGGGTACCAGATGCCGTCGGCCAGGGCGGCGAGGGCCGCCGCGCCGGCGCTGCCGTCGTGCAGCAGGAGCAGGTCGAGGTCGCTGCGCGGGGAGAGCTCGCCGCGGCCGTAGCCGCCGACGGCGACGAGGGCGGCGCCGCGCACCCCTGCGCGTGTCGCGGCGGCGGTGAACAGGCCGGTGAGCCAGTCGTCGGTGAGGCGGGCGAGGGCCGCACGGCGCGGCGGCCCGGGCCGCGCCTCCTGCTGGAGGAGGCGCAGCCGGGCCGCCGCGTAGCCGCTGGGCCCCGGGCCTTCGGTTTCCGTGGTCACTTCGGTACGCGTCACCCGGCTGCCTTCCGTTGGCGGGTCGTCGGTCAGAGGGCGTCCGGGCCGCGCTCGCCCGTCCGGACGCGGACGGCGGTCTCGACCGGCACGCTCCAGACCTTCCCGTCCCCGATCTTTCCGGTGCGGGCGGCCTTGACGACGACCTCGATGAGCTGTTCGGCGTCCTCGTCCTCGACGAGGACCTCGATGCGGATCTTGGGAACCAGGTCGACGGTGTACTCGGCGCCCCGGTAGACCTCGGTGTGGCCGCGCTGGCGCCCGTAACCGCTGGCTTCGGTGACGGTGAGCCCCTGGACGCCGAAGGTCTGGAGGGCCTCCTTGATCTCGTCCAGGCGGTGGGGCTTCACGACTGCGGTGATGAGCTTCATGCGTCCACCTTCTGTGTCTTCGGTGCTGCCGTCGGGTCCTGGGCCGACGCGGCGGGGCGGGAGACCGTGCCGCCGCCGGCACCGCTGAAGTCGTACGCCGTCTCGGCGTGCTCGACCTGGTCGATGCCGGAGATCTCGTCGTCCTCGGAGACCCGCATCCCGATGGTCCGGTCGAGCAGGAGGGCGATGAGGGCGGAGAGAACCAGGGAGTACCCGAGGACGGCGACGACGCCGACGGCCTGCTTGCCGAGCTGTTCGAGGCCGCCGCCGTAGAAGAGGCCCTTGGCGTCGGACTGGACGCCGCCGGTGGCGAAGAAGCCGACGAGGAGCGAGCCGATGATGCCGCCGACGAGATGGACGCCGATGACGTCGAGGGAGTCGTCATAGCCGAACCTGTACTTCAGGCCGACCGCCATGGCGCACAGGACGCCGGCGACGGCGCCGATCGCGATGGCGCCGAGCGGGCTGACGGAGCCGCCCGCCGGGGTGATGGCGACGAGTCCGGCGACCGCGCCGGAGGCGGCGCCCAGGGTGGTGAAGGAGCCGTGGCGCAGCTTCTCGTAGACGAGCCAGCCGAGGACGGCGGCGGCGGTGGCGACCTGGGTGTTCAGGAACATGACCGCGCCGACGCCGTCGTCGTTGCCGAGCCAGGACCCGGCGTTGAAGCCGAACCAGCCGAACCACAGGAGGGCCGCGCCGAGCATGACGAGGGGCAGGCTGTGCGGGCGCATCGGGTCCTTCTTGAAACCGATGCGCTTGCCGATGACCAGGATGACGCCGAGAGCGGCGCCGCCGGCGTTGATGTGGACGGCCGTGCCGCCGGCGAAGTCGATGACGCCCATCTCGAAGAGCCAGCCGCCGGAGCCCCAGACCCAGTGGGCGACCGGGAAGTAGACGACGCTGACCCACAGGACGACGAACGCCGCCCAGGCCGTGAACTTCACCCGGTCGGCCAGGGCGCCGCTGATCAGGGCCGGGGTGAGGACGGCGAACATCAGCTGAAAGACGGCGAAGACGTACACCGGGATGGTGTAGCCGTCCCAGAGTTCGGTGACTCCGATGCCGCTGAGGCCGACGTAGTCGGTGCTCCAGCCGATGACCGAGCCGACGTCGGAGCCGAAGGCGAGGCTGAATCCGTAGAGCACCCACAGGATGGTGACGATCCCGAGGCTGATGAAGCTCATCATCAGCATGTTGAGGGTGCTCTTGACGCGGACCATGCCTCCGTAGAAGAAGGCCAGGCCGGGGGTCATGAGCATCACCAGGGCCGAGCAGATGAGCATGAACCCGGTGTTGGCGGCAGACAGCCCGGGGGCGTCTGCGGCAAGCGTCGTGATGCCTGGGGGCATCGGCGTCTCCTCGTCGTCGGTGCGGCCGCGGCGTGCGGGGAATGCTGCGGGACCACTGGGAAGGTGCGGGCCGGTTATGAGCCACGAGGTTGGCCGAGGGCCGTTTCCGGGGATGCCGCACGGTGTTTCGCGGGCGTGACGAAGCGGGAGCGCGTGTTACGGCCGGATGAAGCCGGGGTGGCGCGTCCGGTGCCCCGCCTGCCACGCGGCGTACGCCGCATACGGTGCGGGGAGGGGTCGCGCGGGCGGCAGGACAGCACGAAACCGGCCACGGCGGCCCTCCGGGTGACCAGGCGATGGGGGAGCCGGGTCGGGCTGTACGGGAGGGGCGCCGCGGCCGGGGCCGGGAGTGCCGGTCAGACCGCTTCGGCGGTCTCCGGCAGCTGCTCGTGGAGCAGCTCGGTGAGCCGGGCGACGTCGGCGACATCGCCGAAGTCCCTGGCGGCGGTGTCGACCGTCTTGCGCAGGCGGGTGTTCACCCGCTCGGAACGGACCTTCTTGGCGATCTTCAGGGCGCGGGCGGCGAGCACGGTGGACTCCTCGGGCTCGCGCTGGAGGAGGTGGACGGTGGCCATGCCGATGAGGTTGAGCGCGTAGGAGCGCTGGTGCTCGTCGTCCTCGCCGAACAGCTCGACGGCCTTCTCCATCACGGGCTCGGCGAGTGAGGCGTAGGTGGGGCTGCGGCCGGCGACGTAGGCCAGGTCGCGGTAGGAGTGGGCGTTCTCGCCGTTCAGCTCGGCCTCGGAGAAGAAGCGGATCCAGTCGGGTTCGGGCTCGCCGTCGAGGCCGGCGTCCAGGAAGGTGTCCTCGGCCATCCGGACGGCCCGCTTGCACTTGCTGGGCTGGCCCATGTTGGCGTAGGCGCGGGCCTCCATCGCGTACAGCATCGCCTGCGTACGGGAGGTGGCGCAGTCGCGGCTGCCGTACTGCGCGAGGTGGATCAGCTCCAGGGCGTCGTCGGGGCGGCCCAGGTGGATCATCTGGCGGCTCATGCTGGACAGGATGTAGCTGCCGAGCGGTCTGTCGCCGGCCTCCTTGGCGGCGTGCAGGGCGAGCACGAAGTACTTCTGGGCGGTGGGCTGGAGACCGACGTCGTAACTCATCCAGCCGGCCAGCTCGGCCAGTTCGGCGGCGCAGCGGAAGAGGCGCCGGGCGGTGGGCCCGGGCTGGGGCTCCTGGAGCAGGTCGGTGACCTCGTGCAGCTGCCCGACGACGGCCTTGCGGCGCAGTCCGCCGCCGCACTGGGCGTCCCACTGCCGGAACATCGCGGTGGTCGACTCCAGCAGGTCCAGTTCGGGCCGGGAGAGCCGGGAGGGGCGGTGGGCGGCCGGGGACTCCGGTTCGCCCCGGGTCTGGGCGGGCACGGGCACCAGCCAGCGCTGCATCGGCTCGATGAGGGCGGGCCCCGCGGCCAGCGCCAGCGAGCTGCCGAGGAAGCCGCGACGGGCGAGCATCAGGTCGCTGCGGGAGAACTCGCTGAGCAGGGCGACGGTCTGGGGGCCGGCCCAGGGCAGGTCGACTCCGGCCACCGAGGGTGACTGGTGGGCGGTGCGCAGTCCGAGCTGCTCGACGGCGACGACGGCTCCGAAGCGTTCCGAGAACAGCTCGGACAGGATGCGCGGGATGGGCTCCCGCGGTTGTTCGCCGTCGAGCCAGCGCCGCACCCGGGAGGTGTCGGTGCTGATGTGGAGGGCGCCCATCTGCCGCGCCCGCCGGTTCACCTGGCGTGCCAGCTCGCCCTTGGACCAGCCGCTGCGCACGAACCACGACCCCAACTGCTCGTTGGGACGCTTCCCGGCATCCGTGTCGCCCGTGCCGCTGCCACTCACTGGAACGCCCCCATCCCGCCGAAACCTCATCGCGCGAACCATTATCGGAATGCTGTGCATAAATGCCGTGCATCGGTGCTGCCCGTACGGGAGTTGGACACCCTCGAACAGGGAAGCGGGTTGCCTGCGGCATACCCGTGGGCGCACATACTTCCAGGGTTCGCGTACCGACGGTAATCCTACGATCACCCCTCTCGCGAGGCGGATTGAGCAAACGCCACCATTCGCCACCCCTTCGAATGAACCCGACTGCCGCTGAGCGCGCTTGACTTGAGCGATCAGGACCGAGGGCGAGCGGACGGAAGCACTCGGGGGCGCGCACACCCTGTCGCACTCCCTGGTCGCACTACCGCGCACGCCACTCGATCGAGTGTGCAGCGACGGAGGGTTACCCGGGCGGCGCGGGTCGTAACCACCGACGAGCCGGACCCGTTGGAGGGGGCATGGGCTTCACGATCGGCGGCATCCGCGAGATGCGATCCGGTGCGCGGCGACGCCACCGCGGCACCGAGGGCACGGCGGTGGCCGAGTACACGGGACTGTGGGGCTGGGCGGTGACGCCCGGGGCGCGGGCCCGGGCCGGCTCCTGCTCGTGCGGCGCTCCGGACTGCCCGGCGCCGGGAGCCCACCCTCTCGGGTTCGCCCGGGAGGTCCCGCCGGGCACCGGCCTGGACCACGCCTCGGACGCCTGGGCCAGGACACCGGGAGCGGCGATGCTGCTGCCGGTGGGCCGCTCCTTCGACGTCCTGGAGGTCGCGGAGCAGGCTGGGCGGCGCGCACTGGTGCGGATGGAGCGGATGGGGCTGCCGTCGGGGCCGGTCGCGGTGACGCCGACCGGGCGGGCGCAGTTCCTCGTCGCCCCCGGGGCCGCCGCCGAGCTGCCCGAGCTGCTCTACCGGATGGGTTGGGACGACACGGGCCTCGACCTGCGCGCGCTGGGCCCGGGGACGCACATCACCGCCCCGCCCTGCGACCTCGGCGGCCTCGGCCCGGTCCGCTGGCTGCGCCCCCCGGCGCTGGACACCGCGACGGCTCCCCCGCAGGCGCGGTTGCTGCTGGGGACCCTGGCGTACGTCTGCCACCGCTCGTAGGCGGACACGGCGACGGCGGACGGGCGGCGGCTCCTGCGAGGAGCCTGCCGCCCGTCCGCCGTGCGGGGCCGTGCCGGGTGCGAGAACGCGGGTCAGTCGCCGATCAGGGCGTCCACGAAGGCGCCCGGCTCGAACGGGGCGAGGTCGTCCGCCCCTTCGCCGAGGCCGATCAGCTTCACGGGCACGCCCAGCTCGCGCTGGACCGCGATGACGATGCCGCCCTTGGCGGTGCCGTCGAGCTTGGTGAGCACGATGCCGGTGATGTCCACGACCTCCGCGAACACCCGGGCCTGGACGAGGCCGTTCTGTCCGGTGGTGGCGTCGAGGACGAGCAGGATCTCGTCCAGCGGGCCGTGCTTCTCCACGACGCGCTTGACCTTGCCCAGCTCGTCCATGAGGCCGGTCTTGGTGTGCAGCCGGCCCGCGGTGTCGATGAGGACGACGTCGGCGCCCTCGGCGATGCCTTCCTTGACCGCGTCGTAGGCGATCGACGCGGGGTCGCCGCCCTCGGGCCCGCGGACGGTGCGGGCGCCGACGCGTTCGCCCCAGGTCTGGAGCTGGTCGGCGGCGGCGGCGCGGAAGGTGTCGGCCGCGCCGAGCACCACACTGCGGCCGTCGGCGACGAGCACCCGGGCCAGCTTGCCGGTGGTGGTGGTCTTGCCGGTGCCGTTGACGCCGACGACCATGACGACGCCGGGGGTCTCGGCGCCGCCCTCGGTCTTGACCTCGCGGTCGAAGTCGGGGCCGAGCAGGGTGATCAGTTCTTCGCGGAGCAGGGTGCGCAGGTCCTCGGGGGTACGCGTGCCGAGTACGCGGACGCGCTCACGGAGCCGCTCGACCAGTTCCTGGGTGGGGGCGACGCCGACGTCGGCGGTGAGGAGGGTGTCCTCGATCTCCTCCCAGGTGTCCTCATCGAGGTTGTCGCGGGAGAGCAGGGTGAGGAGCCCCTTGCCCAGCGAGTTCTGCGAGCGGGCGAGCCGGGCCCGCAGGCGGACGAGCCGGCCGGCCGTGGGCTCGGGGACCTCCAGCACGGGGGCCTCGGCGACCGGGGCCACCTCCACGGGCGCGGTGGCGTCCGGGAGGCCGACTTCGTCGATGGTGCGCCGCGCTTCGTCGCGCGGCGTCTCGGCCTCCTCGCCGACCTGCGGTTCGGCGGGAGGGGTGATGGTCGGCGCGCTCGGCGGCGGGGGCGGCAGCTTCTTCTTCTTGCGGCTGCCGACCACGAGCCCGCCGACCAGGCCGACGGCGACCAGGGCGATGACTACAGCGAGGATGACGATTTCGACGAGTTCCATAACCCGTCCAGTATCGGCCACGGCCGTACCGCGGGCGCTGCCTCGGCCCGCCCCCGGCGATCCGCCGGAGCCATATGCACCTTTTGGCGGCAATGCGCATACCCACCCCTACACTTCTGACGCTTCGTCAGCTACCGTGCCGCCCACCCGCGGCCCGGGCCCGCACCGCCGGCCCGACCGCTCCGTCCACCCCGTCCACCATGCGAAGGGACGCCTCTGATGGCCTTCACCGTGGTCCGGTTCAATCCCGTCGAGCCCGGCTCCGCACCCGCGTCGCTCTCGGCCCGCTACCGCGCCGCCCTGGAGATGGTGGCGTACGCGGACGAGCGCGGTGTCGACACCGTGCAGACGGAGGAGCACCACGGCGTGGCGGACTCCTGGCTGCCCTCGCCCTTCACCTTCGCCGGGGCGGTCTTCGGCGCCACCCGCCGGATCGCGGTGACCGTGTCGGCGATCATCGGGCCGCTGCACGACCCGCTGCGCCTCGCGGAGGACATCGCGGTGCTGGACCTGCTGAGCGGGGGCCGGCTGGTGACGGTCGCGGGGATCGGCTACCGCCCCGAGGAGTACGAGCGGGCCGGGGTCGCGTGGGGGCGGCGCGGCAGGCTCCGGGACGAGCTGCTGGAGACGCTGCTGGCGGCGTGGACCGGGGAGCCGTTCCCGTACCGGGGCCGTACGGTACGCGTCACCCCGCGCCCGTACACGCGGCCGCACCCCCTGCTGCTGGTCGGCGGCAGCTCGCGGGCGGCGGCGCGGCGGGCGGCCCGGCTGGGGCTGCCGCTGTTCCCGAGCGCGTATCTGCCGGAGCTGGAGGCTTACTACCACGAGCGGCGCGCGGAGCACGGGACGGAGGGCTTCTACATGATGCCCTCGCGGCGCACACCGCTGCTGCACTTCTCCGAGGACCCGGAGCGGGCGTGGGCGCCGTACGGCGGGCACCTGCTGCACGAGGCGCGCACGTACGCCTCCTGGCAGTCCGAGGACATCCGCTCGGCGGTGCGCTCCTCGGCGTCGACGGTGGCGGAGCTGCGCGAGGAAGGGGTGTACCGGATCGTCACGCCGGACGGGCTGCGGGCCCTGGAGGCGGAGATCGTGGTGCTGCATCCGCTGTGCGGCGGGATGCCGGTGGAGGAGGGGTGGCGCAGCCTGCGGCTGTTCTGCGGCGCGCTGGAAAAGCCGGCGGCCCCGGCTCGGTGAGCCGGGACCGTCGATCGAGGAGAGGGGCAGCGGGGCAGGGGGCGGCCGGACGGACGCTCCTCAGCCCATCTCCTCCAGCGCCTTGCCCTTGGTCTCCTTCACGAATTTCAGCACGAAGGGGATCGAGAGCACGGCGAAGCAGGTGTAGATGATGTACGTCCCCGAGAGGTTCCAGTCGGCCAGGCTCGGGAAGCTGGCGGTGATCGCCCAGTTGGCGATCCACTGTGCGAAGACGGCGACGCCGAGGGCGGCGGCGCGGAGGCGGTTCGGGAACATCTCGCCCAGGAAGACCCAGACGACGACACCCCACGACAGGGCGAAGAAGAGCACGAAGGTGTGGGCGGCGATCAGGGCCACGACACCCTGGGTTTCGGGCAGCTTGCCGTCGACCAGGTCGGCGGAGAAGGCCCACGCCTCGACGGCGAGCGCGAGCGCCATACCGACGGAGCCGACGAGGGCGAGCGGCCTGCGGCCCACCCGGTCCACCAGCACCATCGCGATCACCGTTCCGATGATGTTGATGATCGAGGTGGTGAAGGAGTAGAAGAACGAGTCGGTCGGGTCGATGCCGACGGACTGCCACAGCGTCGCCGAGTAGTAGAACGCGACGTTGATGCCGACGAGCTGCTGGAACATCGAGAGGCCGATGCCGACCCAGACGATGGGCAGGAAGAAGAAGCGGTTGCCGAGCAGGTCCCTGAAGGAGGACTTGTGCTCACGGTGCATCGCGGTCTCGATCTCGGCCACGCGGGCGTCGAGGTCGATGTTCTTGCCCTCGACCTCTTCGAGGATCTTGCGCGCCTGCTCCTTCCGGCCGACCGAGATGAGGAAGCGCGGGGACTCGGGGATGGCGAAGGAGAGCAGCCCGTACAGGATGGCCGGGACGACCATCACGCCGAGCATCCACTGCCATGCCTCCAGGCCCATGATCTCGCCGCGCTGGTCGCCGTCGGCGATCTGGAGGACCGCGTAGTTGACCAGCTGGGAGATGGCGATGCCGATGACGATCGCGGCCTGCTGGAAGGAGCCGAGCCGGCCGCGGTAGGCGGGCGGGGAGACCTCGGCGATGTAGGCCGGGCCGATCACCGAGGCCATGCCGATGGCGAAGCCGCCGACGATGCGCCACATGGCGAGGTCCCAGAGCGCGAACGGCAGCGCGGAACCGATCGCGCTGGCCGTGAAGAGCACCGCGGCGATCCGCATACAGCGGATGCGGCCGATCCGGTCCGCGATCCGGCCGGCGGTGGCGGCGCCGATCGCACAGCCGATCAGCGCGACGGCGATGACCTGGGCGAGCGTGCCGGACCCGATGTCGTACCGGTCGCGGATCGCTTCGACGGCCCCGTTGATGACGGAGCTGTCGTAGCCGAAGAGGAAGCCGCCCATCGCGGCGGCCGCGGTGATGAAGATGACATGGCCGAGGTGGTCCGGGTGGGCCGCTCGGGCCGCGGACTCGGGTCCGTTCGCTGTGCTGGTCACGTGAGCTCCTGATGCCTGGCCGCAAGTCAGACGTGGGGGGTGAGCCTTCCTAGTGGGGCACACCATCCCGCCCGCCACCACTTGAAGGCTAAATCGACCTTGCAGAGGTTATGCGTTCAAGAAGCGAAGTCAAACAGTGGGTCGATCCGCGTGTACCCAGGGGCGCCCGGAAGGTGCGTCACACATCTGATGATTTGGTGAAGAGTCAGCGCAGCCGCTGGCTGATGACCTTCGAGACCCCGTCGCCCTGCATCGACACGCCGTACAACGCGTCGGCGACCTCCATCGTCCGCTTCTGGTGCGTGATCACGATGAGCTGGGAACTCTCCTGGAGCTCCTCCATGATCCGGATCAGCCGTTGCAGATTGGTGTCGTCGAGCGCGGCCTCGACCTCGTCCATCACGTAGAACGGACTGGGCCGGGCCTTGAAGATCGACACCAGCAGGGCGACCGCCGTCAGCGACCGCTCGCCCCCCGACAGCAGGGAGAGCCGCTTCACCTTCTTGCCCGGCGGGCGGGCCTCGACGTCCACCCCGGTGGCGAGCATGTCGTCCGGGTCGGTCAGGACGAGCCGTCCCTCTCCGCCGGGGAAGAGCCGCGAGAAGACGCCCTCGAACTCACGGGCGGTGTCCCGGTACGCCTCTGTGAAGACCTGCTCGACCCGCTCGTCCACTTCCTTGATCACCTGGAGCAGATCGGCCCGGGTCTTCTTCAGGTCTTCAAGCTGCTCGGACAGGAACTTGTGCCGTTCCTCCAGTGCGGAGAACTCCTCCAGGGCGAGCGGATTCACCTTCCCGAGTTGCTGGTACGCCCGTTCGGCCGACCGCAGCCGCTTCTCCTGCTCGGCCCGCAGATACGGCTTCGGCCGGTTGCGCGGATGCTCCGGGTCCTCTGGCAGTTCCTCGCCCTCCGCTGCGGGCGACGGCGGAACCAGCTGGTCCGGACCGTACTCCGCGGTCAGACCGGCGGGCTCCACGCCCAGCTCCTCCAGGGCCTTCGTCTCCAGCGCCTCGATCCGCAGCCGCTTCTCGGCGCCCAGCACCTCGCCCCGGTGGACCGAGTCGGTGAGCTTGTCCAGCTCGTCCTTGAGCCCACGGCCCCGGTCGCGCTCGACGGCCAGCTCCCGCTCCCGCTCGCCCTTCGCCGCCTCGGCCGACGTCCGCTCCTGGTCGGCCCGTACGAGGGACACCTCGACGTGCGCCAGCAGCTGACGGGCCCCCGAGGCGACGGCCGAGGCGACCTCGGCCTCGTGGCGCAACCGGGCCCGACGCTGTTCCGCACGGGTGCGCGCCTCCCGTTCCACGCGGGCCGCCCGGTCCAGCGCATCCGCGCGCCCGGCCAGCGCCTTGACCCGCTCCTCGTGCGTACGGGCCTGGAGCCGGGCCTCCATCTCCGTCTGGCGGGCGTTGGCGCCGTCGGCGGCGAGCCGGTCCCGCCGGGAGGTGTCGGGCTCCTCCTCGGCCGGGGCCTCCTCGGCGACCAGCAGCCGTTCGGCCAGCTCCTCGGCCTCCTCCGTCGCCCGCTCCAGGGCCTCCTGTGCGCGCGCGGCGGACGCCGCCATGCGCTCGGCCTCGCCGGCGGCCCCCCGGGCCTGCCCGGCGAGCCGCCCGAGCTGCTGGGCGACGCCGGACTTCTCCCGCTCGGCCGCTCGTCGGCGCTCCCCCAGCTCCTCGACCAGCGCGGCCTGCTCCGTGCGCCGCTCCCCCGCGCGACGCTGCGCCTCGGCCAGCTCCTCGCACCGCACGGCCAGGGCGGCCAGCTCGGCGGCCGCCTCGTCGACGGAGGCCCGAACCTCCAGGAGGCTGGGCGCCCCGGCCGACCCGCCGTACGCGAAGTGGGCGGAGAGCACGTCGCCCTCAGCGGTCACCGCGGTCAGCCCGGGGTGCGCGGCGACCACTTCCTCGGCGTCCTCCAGCGTCCCGACGACCACCATGTCCCGGACGAGGCGGTGGACGGCGCCGACCAGGGCGGCGGGCCCCCGCACCAGGGCGGCGACGGCGGGCGCGGCGAGGGCGGTGGGCGGATCGGCGCGGCCCGCCGGGACCGTGGTCGTGTCGGCGTGGCCGCCGGCCGGGAGCCCGGCCGTGTCCGCGCGGCCCGCCGGGACCGTGGTCGTATCGGCGTGGCCGCCGGCCGGGAGCCCGGCCGTGTCCGCGCGGCCCGCCGGAAGTGCGGCGGCGTCCGGGGCGGCGTGCCGCGCGGCGGGCGCGGGTGCCGTGCCTTCGGGAGCGCCGTCCTGTCCGGGCAGCGCGGCAGACGTGGGGCGGGGGGCCTCCTCCCCGGCGTCCACCCGCTCACCGGTCTGCTCCGGTACGCGAGGGGGCGGGGCCGCGGCGGCGGACCCGAAGCCCACGGAGTCCGTGCCCGCGGGTGCGGTGCCCGCGCCGTCCGTGCCCGCGGGGTCCGCGCCCAGCAGCATCGCCGCGCGCCCCGCGTCCCGTTCGCGCAGCAGTCGGATCGCGTCGGTGGCCGTGGCCGGGTCCGCGACGGCCACGGCGTCCGCCGCCGTGCCGAGGGCGGCGGCCACCGCGACCTCGTACCCGGGCTCGACGGTCAGCAGTTCGGCGGCCGGGCCGAGGAGCCCGGCCAGCCGGTCCCGGGCCCCGAGCAGTGCCTCCGTACCGTCCTTGCGGCGCAGCCCCAGGGCCAGCGCCTCGTGCCGGGCCGCGACCGCCGCCCGCCGGCGCTCGGCGGCGGTCGCCTCGTCGCGCGCCGTGCTGTGGGCGGCCCGGGCCTCGGCGAGGGCCCGCTCGGCCTCCTCATGGCGGACGGCCAGCTCCTCGTCGTCCGCGTCCAGCCCCTCGACCTCGGCCTTGAGCTGCTCGTACTCCTCCTGGGCGCGCAGCGCCCGCTCCTGCGCCTCGTCGCGCGATGCGGCCAGCCGGTCGATCTCGGCCTGCGCCGAACCGGTCCGGCTGCGAGCCGCGTTGACCTGGCCGTTCAGCCGGGCGAGCCCTTCGCGCCGGTCCGCGATGGCGCGGGCCGCGTCCTTGAGCCGGCGCTCCTCGGCGGCCAGCTCGCGTTCCAGGTCGGCGCGGTGGGCGACGGTGTCCTCCAGCGCGTGTTCGGCCGCCTCCAGCGCGGCCGTCAACTCCGCCTCCTGCTCACGGATCCGGGCGGCCTCGCGCTCCAGGTCCTCGGGGTCGCGGCCCCGGCGCTCCTCCGGGGGCGCCTCGGAGGAGCTGCGGACCCGGGCGTCGGCCAGCGAGATCGTGCCCCGGACCCGCTCGGCCAGCTGCGACAGCTCGTACCAGGTCTGCTGGGCGCGCTGGAGCCGGGGCGCGAGCCGGCGCACCTCACCCTCCAGCTCGGCCTCCCGGGCGAGGGCCGCCCTCAGCTCCCCCTCGGCCGCGTCCTTGCGTTTCTTCAGCTCCGCCTCGTCGGCGATCTCGTCGCGCAGCGCGTGCCGCAGGGTCACCAGATCGTCCGCGAGGAGCCTGAGCCGGGCGTCGCGCAGGTCGGCCTGGATGACGGCTGCCCGGCGGGCGACGGCGGCCTGCCGGCCGAGCGGCTTGAGCTGGCGGCGCAGTTCGTCGGTGAGGTCCTGGACCCGGGCCAGGTTGGCGCCCATCGCGTCCAGCTTCCGCAGCGCCCTCTCCTTGCGCTTGCGGTGCTTGAGCACGCCCGCGGCCTCCTCGATGAAGGCCCGGCGGCCCATCGGGTCGGCGTGCAGTACGGAGTCCAACTGTCCCTGCCCGACGATGACGTGCATCTCGCGGCCGATGCCGGAGTCGGAAAGGAGTTCCTGGATGTCGAGCAGTCGGCAGGTGTCGCCATTGATCTGGTATTCACTGCCGCCATTGCGGAACATGATCCGAGTGATCTTCACTTCGGCGTACTCGATGGGCAGGGCGCCGTCGGAATTGTCGATGGTCAGCGACACTTCGGCGCGGCCGAGCGGGGGCCGGCCGGTCGTCCCGGCGAAGATCACGTCTTCCATCTTGCCGCCGCGCAGGGTTTTGGCGCCCTGTTCCCCCATGACCCAGGAGAGCGCGTCCACCACATTGGACTTGCCGGACCCATTGGGGCCGACGACACAGGTGATACCCGGTTCGAACCGCAGGGTGGTGGCGGACGCGAACGATTTGAAACCACGCAGGGTCAGGGCCTTGAGGTGCACGCCGCCGGACTCTACCTTTCACTCTCGGTTTCGCTGATGAAGGTGCAGGGCACATCAGACGGTAAGCGAAGGCCGGTACGTCCGGGGGCGGGGTGCGGACAAAGAAAAAGGGACGCCGAAGCGTCCCTGTGAATCTCGCCGGCGTCTTGGTGAAACCGGCTGCACGCCTGCGCGGCGCATCGCGAACCGCCCGGACAGCGACATCCCCGGTTCTGCGGGGACCCGGTGTTCGGGGGCGGCGATCCGTGACGCAGGACGGATCAGAGGTGTTCCGAGGCTACTGAGCGTGCCCTTGCCCGACCGGCCCGAAGGCCAACGTGGTCAGGTCAGCGCAGGCTCGCCCTGGGGTACGTCGATGTCGATGCTGTCGAGCAGCGACTCTTGCTGGGCGGCGGCGTTGAGCGCGTCGTTCTCGTCCTGGATCCGGGTGAGCTCGGATTCCAGGTCCTGGACGCGCTGCTGGAGCCGTCGCATCTCGGCGAGGAGTCGCGGGTCGGAACCGCCGACGTAACCGAGAAGCGCCTTTGCCATGATGGATGGTCCTCCACAATGAGTGACCGACCGATGCGGTGTGGGTCGTCAGGGGATCGCACCCGCGATGCTCGGCAGGGCTCTGTCACCACTGCGGTTCTGCTGCTAATCAGCTCTACCGAACAGCTAAGGTGCGCGGGGTTTTCAGCGTCTCACCAAAAAGTTTGACGGTCAACACGATCACGCCCCGTGTGCCCGGGTGTCCCGGGGGCGCGCGGCCGGACGATCATGCGGCGCGACTCTCCTGCGGGACCCCGAGGGGCGTGCGGATCTTCGTCTGTGCCGCAGCCTTGCACGACATCCCGGATCTGGCAACCATCGGCCGCAGTCGGTCCCGCCGCAGGTCATTTCGGGTGCGCGGCCGGCTCGGCGCCCCGGTGACCGTCCGGGCGACGGCGTTCACCGAACGGCTCCGCGTGGGCCGCACGGGACGGGATCAGCGGATGGCGAATCCGTCGTACCCACCGCGCGGGGTGTCCCAGATCTCTGTCACTCCGTCCACGCGCCCGGGTGTGTCGTCGGACCGCA
This sequence comes from Streptomyces sp. NPDC091649, assembly GCF_044756785.1. NCBI lineage: Bacteria > Bacillati > Actinomycetota > Actinomycetes > Kitasatosporales > Streptomycetaceae > Streptomyces > Streptomyces sp. NPDC091649. The sequence goes on from NZ_JBIVTR010000001.1 coordinate 141,480, forward strand.
GCCAGTCCAGGAGACGGTGGCAATTCTCACGCGGCCCCTCGGCCACGATCTGCACCCTGCCGTCGTCGAGATTGAGGGCGAAGCCGATGAGACCGCCGATCTCCAAAGCATTCGCCCTGGTGAACCAGCGGAAGCCTACTTGCTGTACTCGGCCGCGTACCCAGATGACGAGGCGCGCTTCTTCGTTCATGCCCGAACGCTAACTGGCCCATTGCTCGCGAAGCACGTCGCCCCCATTCCCCCATGGGCTACAGTCCCGTCGCAACAGCCTCACTCGATCGGGTGAGTATCGGACGGATGTCGACGGAAAGTCGATCACTTGGCATTCGCTCCGCGTGCCACCGAATTCGATCAACGGGGCGGTCAAGTGACGTCGAACGGCGTCCGGAGCATCAGGAAGGCACAGCGCATGGGACGCCACCGACGATCCGCCGCAGGCCCCGTCGCTGAGGAATCCGCGGCCGGGGCCGCTTCCGGGCGCCGGGGCGCGCGCCGGAAGAAGTCCGCCGTGCCGATCCGCACCGGACTTCTCGGCGTCTCGGCGGCCGTGGCCGTCGGGGCGGTCGCCGTCGCCTCGGGTCTGATCCCCGGCGGCGACACCTACACCTCCGGCGGCACCACCGCCTCCGACGAGGTACGGGCGGGCGGCGCTCCGGACCTGCTGACGCAGGGCGGCAGCTCCACCGCGCCGGCCGACCGGTCCTCCTCCCCGACCAGCCGGGGTTCCGAGCGCCCGGCGCCGACCGGCAAGGCCCCGTCGAAGACACCGTCCAAGACGCCGTCGGCCTCGCCCTCGAAGACGCCGTCGAAGTCGGCCGGCCCCTCCGCGTCGAAGAAGCCGACCGCTACCCCGTCCGAGAAGTCGAAGGCGCCCGCCTCGGCCCCGGAGAAGAGCACGGCCCCGGCGAGCAGGGCCCCGGCGCCCCCGAAGACCTCCGCCGCTCCGCCGCCCAGCGAGAAGCCGAGCCCGTCGCCCACCGACGCCTCCGCCCGCACCGAGGTGCTGGCTCTGGTGAACGAGGAGCGCGCGAAGGCCGGCTGCTCCCCGCTGAGCACCAGCGCCCCGCTGGCCTCCCTTGCCCAGAGCTTCGGCGAGGACATGGCAGCCCGCGGCTTCTTCGACCACACCGACCCGGACGGCGACACCCCCTGGGACCGGGCCGCGCAGGCCGGCGTGCAGGGCCTCGGCGCGGAGAACATCGCCCGGGGCCAGGCGGACGCCCGGGCCGTGATGACGGCGTGGATGAACAGCGAGGGCCACCGCGCCAACATTCTCAACTGCGACTACAAGACCGTCGGCATCGGCATCCACGAGGGCCCCGGGGGCCCCTGGTGGGTCCAGAACTTCGGCTTCTGAGCCGCCCGGCCCCTCCGCGCACTCCCGCACAGCGCCCCCTCCGGGGGAGCGCTGTGCGGGAGTAAGCTCGGCCTATGGCCAGCGATACGGACCGCCTCGCGTTCGACGTCTTCTCCCGGGAGTGCCCCTCGCGCTCGACGCTGGAGCACGTCACCGGGCGGTGGGGCGGCCTGACGCTCGGCGCCCTGTACGAGGAGACTCTCCGGTTCAACGAGCTGCGCCGCCGGGTCGACGGCGTCAGCGAGAAGATGCTCTCCCAGACCCTGCACGCCCTGGAGCGTGACGGCCTCGTCCGGCGGGAGGCGCAGCCGGTCAACCCGCCGCGGGTGGACTACGAGCTCACCCCGTTCGGCCGCGAGGTCGCGCAGAAGCTCCTCGGGCTGATCCGGTGCGTCGAGGAGCGGATGGACGACGTGCTGTCCGTCCGTGCGCGTTATGACGAGGCGCGCGGCGGCCGCTGACAGCGCGGGCAGTAGTAGCTGGAGCGGTTCATCCAGGCGCGGCGGCGCATCGGGGTGCCGCACCGGTGGCAGGGCTCGCCCTCCCGGCCGTAGGCGTCGAGCGACCGGTCGAAGTAGCCGGACTCGCCGTTCACGTTGACGTACAGGCTGTCGAAGCTGGTGCCGCCCTGGGCGAGCGCCGCGTTCATGACGTCACGGGCGTGGCCGAGCAGCTCGGCGGACCTGGTGCGGGTCAGGGTCGCGGTCGGGCGGTCGTAGTGCAGCCTGGCGCGCCAGAGCGCCTCGTCCGCGTAGATGTTGCCGACGCCACTGATCAGCGACTGGTCGAGCAGGGCGCGCTTGACCGTCGTACGGCGCAGGCGCAGCGCGGTGTGGAACGCGGTGTCGTCGAAGAGCGGGTCGAGGGGGTCGCGGGCGATGTGCGCGATGGTGTCGGGCAGTCCGTCGGGGGTGGTGTCGTGCAGCGAGAGCCCGCCGAAGGTGCGCTGGTCGACGAAGCGCAGTTCGGTGCCGAGCGCGTCGTCGAACCGCAGCCGGACCCGCAGGTGCTTCTCGTCGGGCGCGTCCGCCGGCCGCACCAGCAGCTGTCCGCTCATGCCCAGGTGGCCGAGCAGCGAGACGGACGCCTCCTCGATCGGCACCCAGAGGTACTTGCCGCGGCGCATCGCCGTACCGAAGCGGGCTCCGCGCAGCCGGGCGGCGAAGTCGGTGCCGCCCGCCAGGTGCCGGCGGACCGAGCGCGGGTGCAGGACCTCGACCTCGGTGACGGTGCGGCCGCTGACCCAGCGCTCCAGTCCCCGGCGTACGACTTCGACCTCGGGCAGCTCGGGCACGATGCACTACTCCAGACACGACGACGGTAGTACGGGAGCACGGGAGGGGCCCCCGGAGGGTGCCCGGAAGCCGTGCGCGCCGGCTTCCGGGACAGGGAAAACCCCCCGGTGCGCGTGGCACCGAGGGGTTTCCGTTCCGCTTCAGGCCGGAGCGGCGTCCGTGTGCGGCAACGGGTCGGCAGGGGTGTCGGCGGCCCCTCCGTCGGCCGCGGACTTCTCCGCGGCCTGCCGTGCCTCCGCGGCGGCGCTGATCTCGCGCCAGGCGGACTCCGCCGCCTGCTGCTCCGCTTCCTTCTTGCTACGGCCGGTGCCGGTGCCGTACGAGACACCACCGACGCGAGCGGCAGCAGTGAAGGTCTTCTCGTGGTCCGGACCGGTCTCCGTGACGAGGTACTCGGGGACTCCGAGGCTCTCGCTCGCGGTGAGCTCCTGGAGGCTGGTCTTCCAGTCCAGGCCGGCACCGAGGTTCGAGGACCTGTCGATCAGCGGGTCGAAGAGCCGGTGGACCAGCTCCGAGGCCGCGCCGAGGCCCTGGTCGAGATAGACGGCGCCGATCACCGCTTCCAGTGTGTCGGCGAGGATGGAAGCCTTGTCCCGGCCACCCGTGCCCTCTTCACCGCGGCCGAGCCGGATGAAGGAGCCGAGTTCGAGGCCGCGGCCCACTTCCGCAAGTGCACGCGAGTTGACCACCGCGGCCCGCAACTTGGCCAGCTGGCCTTCGGGCAGGTCGGGGTGGGTGCGGTACAGCGTGTCCGTGACCACCAGGCCGAGCACCGAATCCCCGAGGAATTCGAGCCGCTCGTTGGTGGGCAGACCGCCGTTCTCGTATGCGTACGAACGGTGGGTCAGCGCACGCACCAGAAGGGCGGACTCGAGGTGATACCCGAGCCGCCCTTCCAGAAGCGTGTGGGACGAGGCTGTGTTGACGTTGTCTGCCTGCTTCTTGGCGCTGGACAACTCAGACATCGGGCCTCTCACCAGCCGCTCAGACCTCGAGGACCTGGCGCTTGTTGTAGGTGCCGCAGCTCGGGCACGCAATGTGCTGGAGCTTGGGCTCCTGGCAACGCTCGCACGAAACCAGGGTGGGGACCGCAGCCTTCCACTGCGACCGGCGGTGGCGCGTGTTGCTGCGCGACATCTTCCGCTTCGGAACAGCCACGGCTACTTCTCCTGCTTCTCGTCGACGCCCGGTTCGGCGCCGCCCATGTTGTCCTTCTCGCCGTCCTGAACGGTCTCGGCGAGTCCTTGCAGTGCCGCCCAACGCATGTCGAGGGCATCGTGGTGGTGGCCCGGATTCTCGTCCAGCCTGATTCCGCATTCGGAACACAGACCGGCGCAGGTCTCCTTGCACACCGGCTGCATGGGCAGTGCGAGCACTACCGCGTCACGCAGCATGGTCTCGAGGTCGAACAAGCCGTCCTCGAGGAAGAACCTGTCCTCGTCGTCCTCAACGTCGTCGGCCGGTTCCGCCGCACTGCTGCGGCCCCGGTCATCGGCGTCAGGGTACGAGAACATTTCCTGGAAATCCGCCTCGACCTCTACGGTCAGCGGCTCCAGACACCTTACGCACTCCCCCTCGGCGGTTGCACGGGCGGTGCCTGTGACAAGCACCCCTTCCATGACCGATTCGAGACGGAGGTCCAGCTCCACGGGCGCGCCTTCCGGCACGCCGATGACGCCGTCGATGCCCAGGATCGGTGAACCGGGTGCGTCCACCGTGCGGGTCAGCCGCTTCATGGCACCGGGACGCCGACCCAGCTCGCGCGTATCGAACACGAGAGGGTTGCGGTGGTCGAGGTGGCCGTTCAGGGCGTTTCCTGCTTTCGAATCATGGGTGTCGTACTGCGAAGGGAGGGCCGTCTACGGTCCGGGGACGAACCGTCTCCGTTCCGTGGACGAAACGGGCAGCCGAGACCGCGGACCTATGTGCGACCGAGGATTCAGGATACTGGACGGACCGCCCAGCACCCAATCGGGGCGGCCCCGCCCCGGCTCAGCGGCCCTGTTCGTACCGGCGCAGCTGATCCAGGTCGATCATGCCGGTGTCGAAGAAGCTGGTCTCGTCCAGCGCGCCGCCGTCCTGCCGGTCGGGCGCCTGGGCCTGCTGCCGGCCCTGCTCCTGCTGCTGCCAGCCGTAGTCCGGCTGAGCCCCCGGCTGCTGGGGCGGGTAGCCGTTCGGGTCGTAGCCGCCCTGCTGCTGGTAGCCCGCGTACGGGTCGGTCTGCTGCGGGTAGCCGTACCCGTCCTGGGCCGCCTGCTGGAGCGGCTGCTCCTGGTAGCCGTACGCCGCCTGCGCGTAGCTCGGCTCGCTCTGCGGCGGCGCCGGGTACGAGGGCGGCTGCGGCTGCTGGGGGGCCTGCTGCGGTTCAGGGGGGAATTCGGCGAGGCCGGCCAGATAGTCGGCGTCGCTGGTGTGCCCCTGGCCGCCCGCGGCGTCCTGGGCGGCCATGTGCGCGCCGAGGTCGTCGCTGGCGACCCGGCCGTGCAGCTTCTGGCGGCCCCGCCCGACCGCCTCCAGCGTCCCCGCGAGAACGGCCTCGAAGGCGCCGAACTTGGCGTCGACGTAGGCGTCGGCCCGCTGCCGCAGGGTCTCCGGGTCGGCGCTGCGCTCGGGGGCCTCGGTGAAGTCGGGGTCCTGGTAGCCCTGCTCGTCCAGGCCCTGGCCGCGGCCGAGGAGCTTCTCGCGGCCCCGGTCCACGGAGCCGATGGTCTTGGTGAGGACGACCTCGAAGTTGGCGAGCTTGCTGTCGACGTAGTCGTCGGCCTCCGCGCGGACCTCTTCGGCCTCGCGGCGGGCCTCGGACAGGATCCGGTCGGACTCGCTCTGCGACTGGCGGGCGATCTCGGTCTCGGCGATCAGCGACGCACGCTGGGCGTGGGCGGACTCGATGATCCGCTCGGCCTCCCGCCGGGCCTGCTCCGCGAGCTGTTCATGGCCGCCGATCAGCTCCTGCGCCTGCGCGAGGGAGCCGGGCAGGGCCTGGCGCACCTCTTCGAGCATGGCGAGCAGCTCGGCGCGGTTGACCACGCACGAGGCCGACATGGGCATGGATCGGGCGCTCCCGACCGCTTCGACGATCTCGTCGAGCTTCTTCTGCACGTCCACCGTGTGCTCGCCACTCTCTGCTGCTCTGTTGGAGACGGACGGGACGACTGTAAGGCCAGTCGGCCGCCGCCCGACACCTGGTGACGGCCCGTCAGCGGCTCAGCGTTCGCCGAGGCGCTCCACGAGCGCCCCGTGGACGGCGGGCGGCAGAAGGTGGGAGACGTCGCCGCCCCAGGTCGCCACTTCCTTGACCAGCGAGGACGACAGGAAGCTGTACGTCGGATTGGTCGGCACGAAGAGCGTCTCGACACCGGAGAGCCCGTTGTTCATCTGGGCCATCTGCAGCTCGTAGTCGAAGTCGCTGACGGCCCGCAGGCCCTTCACGATCGCCGGGATCTCCCGCTGCTTGCAGAAGTCGACCAGCAGGCCGTGGAAGGACTCCACCTCGACGTTGCCGAAGTCGGCGGTGACCTCGCGGATCAGCTCGATCCGCTCGTCGACGGTGAACAGTCCCTTCTTGGACTGGTTGATCATCACCGCGACGTGCACGACGTCGTACAGCTTCGAGGCTCGGCCGATGATGTCGAGATGTCCGTTGGTGATGGGGTCGAACGACCCCGGGCAGACGGCGCGGCGCACTGTGATTCCCTCGCTCTCCGGTGCGGTCATCGTGCGTCTTCGCACGTAGCGGCGGCGCGACCGTACCAAAGCGTTCCCTCGCCGTAGCGACGGGAGCGCAGTGGCTCGAATCCGGCGGGCCAGCCGAATTCTCCGCCCCGGGTGCTGCGTTCCACCGTGACGAGCGCATCGCCGGTGAGCCACCCCTGCGCACGGAGTGTGAGCAGGATCTCGCGAAGATCGTCGTCGGTGACGGCGTACGGCGGGTCCAGGAAGACGACACCGTACGGGTCGGCGGGTGCCGGGCCTGCCACGATCTGCTCCGCTTTGCCGGTGCGGACCTCGGCGCCGGGGAGACCGAGGGTGCGGACGTTGTCGCGGACGGTGCGGACCGCCTTCGGGTCGGCTTCGACGAGCAGGGCGTGGACCGCGCCCCGGGAGAGCGCTTCGAGGCCGACCGCGCCGGATCCGGCGTACAGATCGGCGACCCTGGCCCCCTCCAGGGTGCCGAGCAGCGCCTCCCAGGTGGAGAAGAGGCCCTCGCGCGCTCGGTCGGAGGTGGGGCGGGTGCCGGTGCCGGGCGGGACGGCCAGGCGGCGTCCGCCGGCCGAGCCGGCGATCACGCGGGTCATGGGTGTGAGGTCCTCGCGGGTCGTGGACGTACGGCGCACCGGGCCGTCGGCGGTCGGCCCGCGCGCCGTGCGCGTGCCGTGCGTCCACGATATGGCGTGCGGCCCGCGGCGGCCCGGCCGGCAGGAGGCCCCGGTGTCCTCATCCCTTGTCGAGATACTCCTCGCGGTCCTTGTCCAGGAGCGCGGCCAGCACCGTGCGCAGCTCCGGCAGGTGCTCCAGCTCGGGATCCGCGGCGACGACGGCGACGGCCTCCTCGCGGGCGGCGGCGATCACCTCCTCGTCGTCGATGACCGTGAGCATCCGCAGCGAGGAGCGCACTCCGGACTGCGCCTGGCCCAGCACATCGCCCTCGCGGCGCTGTTCGAGGTCGATGCGGGAGAGCTCGAAACCGTCCAGGGTGGCGGCGACGGCCGAGAGCCGGGCGCGGGCGGGGCTCGCCTCGTGGGCCTCGCTGACCAGCAGGCAGAGCCCCGGGGCGGAGCCCCGGCCGACCCGGCCGCGCAGCTGGTGGAGCTGGGAGACGCCGAAGCGGTCGGCGTCCATGATCACCATGGCGGTGGCGTTGGGGACGTTGACGCCGACCTCGATGACGGTGGTGGCGACCAGGACGTCCACCTCCCCGGCGGCGAACCGGCGCATGACGTCGTCCTTCTCGTCCGGGTGCATCCGCCCGTGCAGCACCTCGACGCCGAGTCCGGCCAGCGCGCCCCCGCGCAGTTCGTCGGCGATCTCCAGGACGGCGAGCGGCGGACGCTTCTCGGGGTCCTCGTCGGCGGCCTGCTTCCTGGCCTTCGCCTTCCCGCCCTTCCCCTCCGGCTCCTCGGCGTCGTCGCCGATGCGGGGGCAGACCACGTACGCCTGGTGGCCGTTCCCGACCTCCTCGCGGACCCGTTCCCAGGCGCGGCCGAGGAAGTGGGGTTTGTCCTTGGCGGGGACGACATGGCTGGCGATCGGGGAGCGGCCGGCCGGGAGCTGGTCCAGGACGGAGGTCTCCAGGTCGCCGAAGACCGTCATCGCGACCGTACGGGGAATGGGGGTCGCGGTCATGACGAGGAGGTGGGGCGGCTGCTTCCCCTTCGAACGGAGCGCGTCGCGCTGTTCCACGCCGAAGCGGTGCTGCTCGTCCACGACGACCAGGCCCAGGTCGTGGAACCGCACCTTGTCCTCGATCAGCGCGTGGGTGCCGATGACGATCCCGGCCTCGCCGGTGACCAGGTCGAGCAGGGCCTGGCGGCGGGCGGCCATGCCCATGGAGCCGGTGAGCAGGACGACTTTCGTGCCCCGGTCGGACCCTCCGAGCATGCCGCCCTCCGCCAGCTCGCCCATCATCTCGGTGATCGAGCGGTGGTGCTGCTGGGCGAGGACCTCGGTGGGGGCGAGCATCGCGGCCTGGCCGCCCGCGTCGACCACGGTGAGCATGGCGCGCAGGGCCACCATCGTCTTCCCGCTGCCCACCTCTCCCTGGAGGAGGCGGTGCATGGGGTGTTCGGTGGCCAGGTCGTCGAAGATCTCCTTGCTGACCTTCTCCTGGCCCTCGGTGAGGGTGAAGGGCAGCTTGGCGTCGAAGGCGTCCAGCAGGCCGTCCGCGACGGGGCGGCGGGCGACGGCGGGGAGCTGGGTGTCGGCGTACCGCCGGCGGGCCAGGGCGACCTGGAGGACGAACGCCTCGTCCCACTTGAGCCGGTTCCTGGCGTCCTCGACGTCCGCCTTCGTCTGCGGGCGGTGCACCTTCAGCAGGGCCTCGGGCAGCGGTGTGAAGCCCCGGCCCTCGCGCAGGGAGGCGGGCAGCGGGTCCACCGCGTCCTGGGCGCCGGGCAGGACGGCGTCGACGGCCTTGGCGATCCGCCAGGAGTCGAGCTGCTTGCAGGCGGGGTAGATCGGCAGCAGCCGTCCGGCGAAGGCGTCCACGGCCTCGGTGGCCTCGTCGGCGTCGGAGGCGTCGAGCAGTTGGTACGTGGGGTGGGCGAGCTGCATCTTGCGGTTGAAGACGGATACCTTGCCCGCGAACATCGCCTGCCGGCCGGGGAGCAGCTCCTTGTGCGGCTTGTGGACGCCGTGGCCGAAGAAAACCAGCTGGAGGCGGCCGCTGCCGTCGGTCAGGGTGACTTCCAGCCGTTTGCCGCGGCCGTTGTTGAACATCAGGATCCGGGCGTCGGCGACCTGGGCGAGCACCGTGACGTGCTCGTCCAGCGGGAGGTCGGCCAGCGCGGTCAGTTTGCCGCGCTCCTCGTACCGCCGCGGGTAGTGGTGCAGCAGATCACCGACCGTGTGCAGGTCGAGGTGTTCGGCCATCACCTTCGCGGTGGCTCCGCCGAGCAGCTTCTTGAGAGGTTCATCGAACGAGGACACGCCCTCCATTGCACACCACGGCACTGACAGCTGTCCGCCGGGCGCGACCGTGCCGCGGGTTCCCGGCTACTCGACGCCGATCAGCAGGGGGGCGCGCTGGTGCCCGCCGCGGTAGACCACGGTATCCACGGCGAGGTGCCCCTCGCGTACGTGCTCCTCCAGCGTGGCGGCCAGTGAGTCGGGGACGTCCTCGCCGAGGACGAGGGTGACCAGTTCGCCGCCGGCGGCCAGCATCCGGTCGAGCACGGTGCGCGCGGTGGCCGGGACGTCGGCGCCGATCACGGCCACGTCGCCGTCGATCAGGCCGAGGATGTCCCCGGCCTGGCAGATCCCGGCCATGGTCCACGACTGGCGCTCGGCGACGGCGAGTTCGGCGTAGCGGGTGGCGCCGGCGGCGGCGGTCATGGCGACCACGTCCTCGTCGAAGCCCCGGTCGGGCTCGTGGACGGCGAGGGCGGCGATGCCCTGTACGGCGGCCCGGGTGGGGACGAGGGCGACCCGGACGCCCTCGGTCCTGGCCTGTTCGGCCGCGGCGGCGGCGGTGTGGCGCAGGGCGGCGTCGTTGGGCAGCAGCACCACCTCACGGGCGTGGGCGCGGCGGATGGCGTCGACCAGTTCGCCGCTGGCGGGCGGTTCGCCGGGGCGGGCGATCACGGTGGTGGCGCCGGCCTCGGTGCAGAGTCCGGCCAGCCCGTCGCCGGGGACCACGACGACGACGGCGCGCTGCGCGGGCTCGGCCTGGACGCGCAGGTCGTGGCCGCTCTCGGTGGCGAAGTGGGTGATACGGATCCGGTACGGCCGTCCGGCCTCGACGCCCGCCTCCACGGCGGCCCCGGCGTCGTCCACGTGGACGTGGACGTGCCAGAGCCCGTCGCCGCCCACCACGACCAGGGAGTCGCCGAGCGCGTCGAGCCGGGTGCGCAGCCGGGCCACCTGCTCGTCCCCGGCCTCCAGGAGGTAGATCACCTCGAACGCGGGCCCGGCGCCGCCGTCCTCGGGACAGTCGAGCGGCCCCTCCTCCGGCGGAACCCCGCCCGCCCCGCCCACGGGGGCGCTGTCCGCCGGGGCTCCGCCCACCGGCAGGCCCACGACGGAACCGCCGTCCACGGGCACGGGCGTCCGCCCGGGGCCGGTGCGGGGCCCCCGGGCCGGAGCCTGCCCGGTCACGGTCTCCACCAGCGCGCCCAGGACCGCCACCAGTCCCCGGCCCCCGGCGTCGACCACACCGGCGCGGCCGAGGACGGCGAGCTGCTCGGGCGTCCTCGCCAGGGCCGCGCGCGCGCCGTCGTACGCGGCGTGCACGGCGGCGCGCAGGTCCGGGCCCTCGCCCGCGGCGGACTCGGCGGCCGCCGCGGCGACGGTGAGCACCGTTCCCTCGACGGGGTGGGCGACGGCCCGCCGGGCGGCGTCGGCGGCCCGGGTGAGGGCGAGGCGCAGGTGGGCCGCGTCGCCGCCGTCGGCCAGCACCCCGGCCATGCCGCGCAGCAGCTGGGCCAGGATCGTGCCGGAGTTCCCCCGGGCTCCGATCAGGGCGCCGTGCGCCATGGCCCGTACGACGTCGGCGGTGGCGGGCGCGGTGGTGCCGGTCTCGTGCGCGGCGAATACGGCCTCGACGGCCGCCGCGGCGGACTCGACGGTCAGATAGAGGTTGGTACCGGTGTCACCGTCGGCGATGGGATAGACGTTGATCGCGTCGATCTCCGCGCGCTCCCGGCCCAGGGCCTCCAGGGCCAGTGAGCACCATGTGCGCACCGCGACGGCGTCCAGGTCGTCGGGGAGCTGCGGCACCGATGGTCCTCCTCGATCGGCCGTGCGGGCGGACTGCACCGCAGGTTAGCCCGCCCGCGGGGGTCCCGGTCCGGACAGGGGGCGGGCGGGCGGGCGGGGGCGCCGACCCGTGGTAGTTTCGTATCTCCGGAGCAGGCGTTGTATGCTGCTCCGGTTGCCCGGCGAGAGTCGGGCCATTCCTCCGGTACCGCCACTTCAGTCAAATGAATCCGGCGCGCCGGAATTCACTGTAAGTGCATCTGAAGTCTTTGGAGTGACCCGTGGCTGCCAACTGCGACGTTTGCGGCAAGGGGCCGAGCTTCGGCAACAACATTTCGCACTCGCACCGCCGTACGTCCCGTCGCTGGAATCCCAACATCCAGCGCGTGCGTGCAGTGGTCGGTCGGACGCCGAAGCGGCTCAACGTCTGCACCTCGTGCATCAAGGCCGGCAAGGTCGCGCGCTGACGTCCCCGTCGTAGCGCAGCCTTCCGGTTGCCCAAAAAGCCGGTCCATCTCGGTGGACCGGCTTTTTGCTGTGCTCATGGCGGCTCCCCGCGCCGCCGCGCTCCGGGCTGATCAGCCGGCCGGGCAGGTCTGCCAGCCGTGGTCGACCGGGCCGATGCCGCCGCCGAGCGGGAAGCCGGCCTCGATCGCGCCGGTGACGTACGTCTTCGCGTCCCGGACCGCCGTGGGCACGTCCTTCCCGAGCGCGAGCCCGGAGGCGATGGCCGAGGCCAGGGTGCAGCCGGTGCCGTGGGTGTGGCGGTTGTCGTGCCGGGGGGCGCGCAGCCAGTGTTCCGCGCTCCCGTCGGTGAGCAGGTCCACCGCCTCCCCGGGCAGGTGGCCGCCCTTGATGACGACCCAGCGCGGCCCGAAGGCGAGGATCTCCTCGGCGGCCCGGCGCATTACGCTCTCGTCGGTGACCCGGACGCCGGTGAGCTGGGCCACTTCGTCGAGGTTCGGGGTGGCGACCGTGGCGACGGGCAGCAGCTCGGTCCGTACGGAGTCGAGGGCCTCGGCCGCGAGCAGCGCGTCGCCGTGCTTGGAGACGCCGACCGGGTCGACGACGACGGGGGCGCCGGTACCGGCGAGAAGTCCGGCGACGGTCTCCACGAGGGCGGCCGAGGAGAGCATTCCGGTCTTGACGGCCTGGACGCCGATGTCGTCGACGACGCTGCGGTACTGGGCGCGTACGGCGTCCACCGGAAGCTCCCACGCGCCCTGGACGCCGAGGGAGTTCTGTGCGGTGACGGCGGTGAGCACGCTCATGCCGTGCACGCCGAGAGCGAGCATCGTCTTCAGGTCGGCCTGAATCCCCGCACCGCCGCCGGAGTCGGAGCCGGCGACGGTGAGCACACGGGGCGGTACAGCGGTACGTATGGGCATACGCAGCAATCTAGTCCGCCCGTGCGCGTCCCCCGCTCACGGGCGCGGCTGGGTGTCCTCGATGGAGCCGAAGTGGTCCCAGCCGCCCTTGCTGGTCCAGGGCGCTCCGTCGACGGTGACCTGGGGCAGGGCGGAGGGGTTGAGGACCTCGCCGATCACCTTCCAGCGGGCGGGCAGTTTCACGTCCGCCGGGAAGGTCGCCACGATCGCGTGGTCCTCTCCCCCGGTCAGCACCCACTGGAGCGGGTCGACGCCGACGGCCTGGCCGATGTCGGACATCTGCGAGGGGATGTCGATGAGACCGGAGCGCAGGTCGATGCGGACCTTGCTGGACTCCGCGATGTGCCCGAGGTCCGCGACGAGGCCGTCGCTGACGTCGGTCATCGCGGTGGCGCCGAGCCCGGCGGCCGCGGGGCCCGCGTGGTACGGGGGTTCGGGGCGGCGGTGGGCCTCGACGAAGGCGCGGGGCGAGCGGAAACCGCGGGAGAGCACGGCGTACCCGGCGGCGGACCAGCCGAGCCAGCCGGTGACCGCGACCACGTCGCCGGGGCGGGCGCCGCCCCGGGTGACCGGCTCGTGGTTGCGCAGGTCGCCGAGGGCGGTGATCGCGACGGTGATCGTGTCGCCGCCCACCACATCGCCGCCCACCACGGCCGCGCCCGCGACCTGGCATTCGTCACGCAACCCGTCCATCAGCTCGGCGGCCCAGGTGACGGGGAGGTCGGCGGGGACGACGAGGCCGAGGAGCAGCGCGGTGGGCACGGCGCCCATCGCCGCGATGTCGGCGAGGTTCTGGGCGGCGGCCTTGCGGCCGACGTCGTACGCCGTCGACCAGTCGCGGCGGAAGTGCCGCCCTTCCAGCAGGATGTCCGTACTGGCCACCACGCGGCGGTCGGGGGCGGCCACGACGGCGGCGTCGTCGCCGGGCCCCAGCCGTACCGCCGGAGTGGTGGTGAGCCGGGACGTGAGCTCTCTGATGAGCCCGAACTCCCCCAACTCGCCCACGGTTCCCTTCACCGAGTCTCACCTCTCCTTTATCGCCCCGGACACCCGTCCGGGCCCCCGGTCGCGAGCCGTCTGTGCTGTCGGTACCGTCAAGAGATACGTCAACTTCTGTGCTCCGTACGCCACGCTGTGGACGTCATCCGGCCCGTAGGTCTCCCCGCGGCCCGCGGCAACGCGATAACGTGGCGTCCCTTTCCCCCACATGATCCTCGTGGCCGCCCTGGAGGTTCCGTGGTACAGGCGTACATCCTCATCCAGACCGAGGTGGGCAAGGCGTCGATCGTCGCCGAGACCATTTCCCAGATTCCGGGAGTCATCCAGGCAGAGGACGTCACCGGTCCGTACGACGTGATCGTGCGCGCCCAGGCAGAAACGGTCGACGAACTCGGCCGCATGGTGGTCGCCAAAGTGCAGCAGGTGGACGGCATCACACGAACCCTGACCTGCCCGGTCGTCCACCTCTGACCCCCGTCTAGGCTGGGCCGGTGACGTCATCCGCCCGCCGGTCCCCCCGCTCGATCTTCCTCGGTCCGTCCGCTGCCGTGCTCCTGCTGGCCGCGGCGGGCTGTTCCCTCAGCGACGCGCAGCCCTCGATCACGGTTCCCGCGCCGTCCTCGGAGGCCGCCGCGTACTGCGAGGCCCTGCACGAGGAACTGCCGAAGACCGTCCTCGATCTGGAACGCAGCGACCCCTCCCCGGATTCGGAGCTGACCGCCGGCTGGGGGGACGGGGCGATCGTACTGCGCTGCGGGGTGCCACGGCCCGCGAAGATGGACGACCCCCAGTCACAGGGCGTCGAGGCGGACGGTGTGCAGTGGCTGCTGGAGCAGCCCGAGGACTCCGGTCCGCGGTTCACCACCACGTACCGCAAGGCGTACGTCGAGGTCACGCTCGACTCGGCGTACGCCCACGACATCACGCCGCTGGCCTCGTTCGCCGGCCCCGTCTCGAAGACGGTCCCTAGCAAGTTCTGAGACCGGCCGCCGTCCGTCAGCGCAGTCCGGTGGAGCGGTTCAACGCGGCCTGGATGAGCCGGTCGACCAGCTCCGGGTAGTCGACGCCGCTCTCCTGCCACATGCGCGGGTACATGGAGATCGGGGTGAAGCCCGGCAGGGTGTTGATCTCGTTGATCACGAAGGAGCCGTCGTCGGTGAGGAAGAAGTCGGCGCGCACCAGGCCCTCGCAGGAGACGGCGTCGAAGGCGGCGACGGCGAGCCGCCGCACCTCGGCCGTCTGCTCCTCGGTGAGCGGAGCGGGCACCAGACCGGCGGCCGAGTCGATGTACTTGGCCTCGAAGTCGTAGAAGTCGTGCGCGGTGACCGGCGGGATCTCGGCGGGCACGCTGGCGCGCGGCCCGTCCTCGAACTCCAGCACCCCGCACTCGATCTCACGGCCGCGCAGCAGCGACTCGACGAGGAACTTCGGGTCGTGGCGGCGGGCTTCCTCGATCGCCTCGTCCAGTCCTTCGATGCCGTCGACCTTGGTGATGCCCATCGAGGAGCCGCCGCGGGCGGGCTTGATGAACAGCGGCCAGCCGTGCTCGCCGGCGAAGTCCACGATCCGCTCGCGGGCGGCGGCGGGGTCGTTGTCCCACTCCCGGGGGCGGACGACCTCGTAGGGTCCGACCGGCAGCCCGAAGGAGCGGAAGACGCGCTTCATGTACTCCTTGTCCTGGCCGACGGCGGAGGCGAGGACGCCCGCGCCGACGTAGGGCACACCGGAGAGTTCCAGGAGCCCCTGGAGGGTGCCGTCCTCCCCGTACGGGCCGTGCAGTACGGGGAAGACCACGTCGACCTCGCCCAGCGCCTTGGGCACCGCGCCCGGTTCGCTGTAGAGGACCTCGCGGCTGCCGGGGTCCACGGAGAGCACGACGCTGCCCTCGGCGGACTCGGCGAGCCCGTCCACGTCGGGGACCCGGCGGTCGGTGATGGCCATGCGTTCGGGCTCGTCCGCGGTGAGCGCCCAGCGGCCGTCCGTCGTGATGCCGATCGGCAGGACGTCGTACTTGGTCCGGTCGATGGCCTTCATGACGGCGCCGGCCGTGACGACCGAGATGCCGTGTTCGGAGCTGCGGCCGCCGAAGACGACAGCCACACGGGGCTTGCGGCGCTGCGGCTCAGGGCTCTCGGCGGGCTCAGGGCTCTGGGGGAGGTTCTCGCTGCTCATATCGCGATGAGCGTACCTGCTGGTAGGGGCGGCGTCAGCGCCGCTCGGCCTTGGCGCTCCGCGACATCAGCTCCTTGACGGCGACGACCGGGGACTTGCCCTCGTGGACGATGGAGACGACGGTTTCGGTGATGGGCATGTCGACCCCGTGCCTGCGGGCCAGGTCGAGGACCGATTCGCAGGACTTGACGCCCTCGGCGGTCTGCTTGGTGACGGCGATCGTCTCCTGGAGCGTCATGCCGCGGCCGAGGTTGGTGCCGAAGGTGTGGTTGCGCGAGAGCGGCGAGGAGCAGGTCGCCACCAGGTCGCCCAGGCCCGCGAGTCCGGAGAACGTCAACGGGTCCGCCCCCATGGCCAGACCCAGACGGGTGGTCTCGGCGAGGCCGCGGGTGATGAGGGAGCCCTTGGTGTTGTCGCCGAGGCCCATGCCGTCCGCGATGCCGACGGCGAGGCCGATGACGTTCTTCACGGCGCCGCCCAGCTCGCAGCCGACGACGTCAGTGTTGGTGTACGGCCGGAAGTACGAAGTGTGGCAGGCGGCCTGGAGGCGCTGGGCCACGGACTCGTCGGCGCAGGCGACGACGGCCGCGGCGGGGCGCCGCTCGGCGATCTCCTTGGCCAGGTTGGGCCCAGACACGACGGCGATGCGGTCGGCGGAGACCTTGGTGACGTCCGCGATCACCTCGCTCATCAGCTCGGCGGTGCCCAGCTCGACGCCTTTCATCAGGGAGACCAGGACGGTGTCCGGCTCCAGGTGCGGGGTCCAGTCGGCGAGGTTGGCGCGCAGCGTCTGGGAGGGCACGACGAGGAAGGCGAACTCCGCGCCGCGCAGGGCCTCGGCGGCGTCGGTGGTGGCGCGGACCGAGTCCGGGAGAGCGATGCCCGGGAGGTAGTCCGGGTTGGTGTGGGTGGTGTTGATGGTCTCGGCGACCTCGGCGCGGCGGCCCCAGAGGGTGACCTCGCAGCCCGCGTCGGCGAGGATCACGGCGAAGGCCGTACCCCATGAGCCGGTTCCGAAGACGGCCGCTTTTACGGGGTGCGTCACGTGGGTCCCTTTCCCTGGGCCCTGCGCCGTTGTTCAGCACGGGCTTTGCGGTGATCGTAGAGTTCGGCGGGCGCCTTCTCCCCGCGCAGGTCCTCCAGCTCGCGCGTGATGGCCGCCATGATGACCCCGGTCGCCTCGCGCAGCACCTCGGGAGTCGGCTCCAGGCCGTGGAAGCGGCTGAGGTCGACGGGCGGCCCGGCCTGCACCTGGAGCGTCTTGCGGGGGAACAGCCGGAACTTGTTCTGCTTGGCGTAGGGCGGCATCGCCAGGTTGGCGCCCCACTGGGCGACGGGGATGACGGGCGCCTCGGTCATCAGGGCGACCCGGGCCGCCCCGGTCTTGCCGGCCATCGGCCACATGTCGGGGTCCCGGGTGAGGGTGCCTTCGGGGTAGAAGGCGACGCACTCGCCGCGCTCGATGGCGTCGACGGCGGCCCGGAAGGCGTCCAGGGCGTTGGTCGTCTCGCGGTAGACGGGGATCTGGCCGGTGCCGCGCAGCATCATCCCGATGAACGGGGTGCGGAAGAGGCCGGCCTTCGCCAGGAGCCGGGGCACCCGCCCGGTGTTGTACTGGAAGTGGCCGTAGGAGAGCGGGTCCAGATAGGAGTTGTGATTGACGGCGGTGATGAATCCGCCGTGAGCCGGAATGTGTTCCATCCCCCGCCAGTCGCGCTTGAACAGAACCACCAGTGGCGGCTTGGCGATGACCGCCGCCATGCGGTACCAAAAGCCGATTCTGCGGCGGGACACTCGGACACCTTCCTCAAGGACTTCGACCTGCTGCCTGGCTACTGGCGGTCAAGTCTCGCCCCAGGCCCCTGCTCTGTCGAGAACACCGTACGCCTCACGTTCGGTAGCGGTCCTCCCGGTTGTCGTACCGGCAGGCGAGAATATGCCCTGACGCGTACGGAGGGGGAGATCGCCACGAACACCGATCCGGCCGGGCCCTGGTCCCTGGTCGTTCCGCTGAAGCCGCTCGCACGGGCCAAGAGCCGCCTGGGGCGGGCGGCGGGCGAAGACGCGCGGCCCCGGCTGGCCCTGGCGTTCGCCCAGGACACGGTGGCCGCGGCGCTCGCCTGTTCCCGCGTGCGGGATGTGGTGGTCGTCACGGACGACGCCGTGGCCGGGGCGGCCCTTTCGGCGCTGGGCGCGCGGATCGTGCCGGACGCTCCGGGGGCCGGGCTCAACGCGGCGCTCGCGCACGGCGCACGCTCCGTACGGGCTCTGCGCCCCGCCGCCGCGGTGGCCGCGCTCAACGCGGATCTTCCCGCACTGCGCGCCGGCGAATTGACGCGGGTGCTCGATTTCGCTTCGGCTTTTCCCAGCGCATTTCTCCGGGACGCGGCGGGAATCGGAACCACATTTCTGGCCGCCACGAGCGGTGCGGAATTCCGTCCGGCTTTCGGTGGCCCGTCCGGGTCACGGCACCTGGCGTCGGGGGCGGTGGAAATAGCGCTCTTCGGTGTCGACTCGGTGCGCCGGGACGTGGATACGGGCGAGGATCTGCGGATCGCCCTGTCCCTGGGAGTGGGGCCGTACACGGCGCGGATCGCTGCCGCGCCCGCCCCCGCGCGTGACCGATAGGCTGCCGCCCATGCAGGCGACCTCGTACACGTACGACCCCGAGACCCGCAGCGGCAGCGTGCTGCTGAACGACGGCACCCCGGTGGACTTCGACGCCGCGGCCTTCGACGCGGGCGGCCTGCTGCTGCTGCGTCCGGGGCAACGGGTGCGGATCGAGGGCGAGGGTGAGGGAGCGGCGCTGCGGATCACGCTGGTGACCCTGCAGACGTTCTGACCCCGCCGCCGGCGTTCCTGTCCGGCTCCGCTGGGCCGAACGGGGCCCGGACAGCCCGCGGGCCGGGCTCCCCCGGAGGGGAGCCCGGCCCGGCGCGTGGTGAGGAGCGAGCGGGGGCCCGGTCTCACTTCTTGCGTGCGGTGGCCTTCTTGGCCGTGGTCGTGCGCGCCGTGGCCTTCTTGGCGGGCGCCTTCTTCGCCGTGGTCTTCTTGGCGGGAGCGGTCTTGCTGGGCGACGCCTTCTTGGCGGTCGTCGCGGCCTTCTTCGCCGGGGTGGCCTTCTTCGCGGCCGTCGACGTCTTCTTGGCCGTGGGCGTGGCCTTCTTCGCGGTGGTCGCCTTCTTCGCGGCGGCGGCGGTGGTGGTCTTCTTCGCCGGGGTCGCCTTCTTGGCGGTGGTCTTCTTCGCGGTGGCCTTCTTGGCGGCCGACTTCTTGGCGGCGGCGGCCTTCACCGTCGTACGGGCGGCGGAAGATCCGCCCGACAGGCTGCCCTTGGGGGCCTTCTTGACGGCCACGTCGTTCTTGGGGAGCTTCTTCGAGCCGCTCACCAGGTCCTTGAAGCCCTGGCCCGCGCGGAAGCGGGGCACCGAGGTCTTCTTGACCCGGACGCGCTCACCCGTCTGCGGGTTGCGGGCGTACCGGGCGGGGCGGTCGACCTTCTCGAACGAGCCGAAGCCGGTGACCGAGACACGGTCTCCGGCGACTACGGCACGGACGATCGCGTCGAGTACCGCGTCGACAGCGTCCGCGGCCTGCTGACGGCCGCCGACCTTGTCGGCAATCGCTTCTACGAGCTGCGCCTTGTTCACGTCTTCCCCTTCGGAGACATTGCCAGAACGAAAGTGTTCAAGCTTTTTCGCACGTTAGGCAGATATATACCGCAAATCAAACACGAAACGGGCTAATCACCCTAGTGCCGCAACGAAGTCGACCGATGCGCAGTTCCACGTGTCAGTCACCTTCGGGGAATCGGCCCTCATCGAGGTCCTTCATCAACCGGTCCAGACGCCTTGCCGCGTCCGGGAGATCGTGCTTCGCCGCGGCCGTGACGACCAGCAGCTTCCGGGTCAGCGCCATCCGTACGCTCTCCGGGACTTGCAGTGCACGCACCTTCGCGTGCGCTTCCTTCAATCGGTCGGCGACTTGGCCGTAGAGCTTGAGTTGGCTGTCGCGTTCCATGCACCGATTGTGCCATCTGGGGCGAGTTGTCGCCCGACGGGGTCTCAACAAGCGACTGCGCCCCCTGCCGGGAGGCAGGGGGCGCAGTCCTGGAAAAGTGCTGCTCAGGCGGCAATGGTACGCGGCTTGAAGGCCGGCCTCGCCGCTTCGTAGGCCGCGATGTCCGCTTCGTTCTGAAGGGTGAGGCTGATGTCGTCGAGGCCGTTCAGCAGCCGCCAGCGGGCGTTCTCGTCGAGTTCGAAGTCGGCGGTGATGCCCTCGGCGCGGACCTGGCGCGCCTCCAGATCAACGGTCACCTCGGCGGTCGGGTCGGCCTCCGCCAGCTCCCAGAGGGCGTCGACGACCGGCTGCTCCAGGACCACGGTGAGCAGCCCGTTCTTCAGCGAGTTGCCGCGGAAGATGTCGGCGAAGCGGGAGGAGACGACGGCCCTGAAGCCGAAGTTCTGCAGGGCCCAGACCGCGTGTTCGCGGGAGGAGCCCGTACCGAAGTCGGGGCCGGCGACCAGGACCGAGGCGCCCTGGCGCTCGGGGCGGTTGAGGACGAAGTCCTCGTCCTTGCGCCAGGCTTCGAAGAGGCCGTCCTCGAACCCGTCGCGGGTGACCTTCTTCAGCCAGTGGGCGGGGATGATCTGGTCGGTGTCGACGTTGCTGCGGCGCAGCGGAACGGCCCGGCCGGTGTGGGTGGTGAATGCTTCCATGGCTATCGGACTCCGGCGGGGGTACGGGCGTCGGACAGGTCGGCGGGCGAGGCCAGATGGCCCAGCACCGCGGTGGCGGCGGCGACCTGGGGCGAGACCAGGTGGGTACGGCCGCCCTTGCCCTGCCGCCCCTCGAAGTTGCGGTTCGAGGTGGAGGCGGAGCGCTCGCCCGGGGCCAGCTGGTCGGGGTTCATGCCGAGGCACATCGAGCAGCCGGCGTGCCGCCATTCGGCGCCGGCCTCGGTGAAGACCTTGTCCAGGCCCTCGGAGACGGCCTGGAGCGCGACCCGGACCGAGCCGGGGACGACCAGCATGCGTACGCCGTCGGCGACTTTGCGGCCGTCCAGGATCGAGGCCGCGTTGCGCAGGTCCTCGATGCGGCCGTTGGTGCACGAACCTACGAAGACGGTGTCGACGCTGATCTCGCGCAGCGGCTGCCCGGCGGTCAACCCCATGTACTCCAGGGCCTTTTCGGCGGCGAAGCGCTCCGAGGCGTCCTCGTACGAAGCCGGGTCGGGGACGCTGGCCGACAGGGGGGCGCCCTGGCCGGGGTTGGTGCCCCAGGTGACGAAGGGGGCGAGTTCGGTGGCGTCGATGACGACCTCGGCGTCGAACACCGCGTCGTCGTCGGTGCGCAGCGTCTTCCAGTACGCGACGGCGGCGTCCCAGTCCTCGCCCTCGGGGGCGTGGTCGCGGCCCTTGAGGTAGTCGAGGGTGGTGGCGTCCGGGGCGATCATGCCCGCACGGGCGCCGGCCTCGATCGACATGTTGCAGATGGTCATCCGGGCCTCCATCGAGAGCTTCTCGATGGCGGAGCCGCGGTATTCGAGGATGTAGCCCTGCCCGCCGCCGGTGCCGATCCGGGCGATGATCGCCAGGATCAGGTCCTTCGCGGTGACCTCCTCGGGCAGTTCGCCCTCGACCGTGATGGCCATGGTCTTCGGGCGGGCCAGCGGCAGCGTCTGGGTGGCGAGGACGTGCTCCACCTGGCTGGTGCCGATGCCGAACGCCAGCGCGCCGAACGCGCCGTGCGTGGAGGTGTGGGAGTCGCCGCAGACGACGGTCGTGCCGGGCTGGGTCAGCCCCAGCTGCGGGCCGACCACGTGGACGACGCCCTGCTCGACGTCGCCCAGGGGGTGCAGCCGGACGCCGAAGTCCGCGCAGTTCTTGCGCAGGGTCTCCAGCTGGGCGCGCGAGACCGGGTCGGCGATCGGCTTGTCGATGTCGAGGGTGGGGGTGTTGTGGTCCTCGGTGGCGATGGTGAGGTCGAGGCGCCGCACGGGCCGTCCGGCCTGGCGCAGTCCGTCGAACGCCTGGGGACTGGTCACCTCGTGCAGCAGGTGCAGATCGATGAAGAGAAGGTCGGGCTCGCCCTCCGCACGCCGGACCACATGGTCGTCCCAGACCTTCTCCGCGAGTGTCCTACCCATCGCTTTCCCTCCGGCCGGCGTCTTCGCCGGCCCAACTAGAGATTCGGTGCGCCTCCGTCCGGACCCCCGTGCGGGGCGGTGGCTACGAGCCGTTGTGAGGCCGCCTCCACAGGTTCGCAACTTCCGCTGAAAATTGAACTTGCGTTTCACAGAGTGAGACGGGAGTATCGTCGTATGGACAACTCTAGCGGCGTCGGCGTTCTCGACAAGACAGCTCTGGTATTGAGCGCCCTGGAGTCCGGTCCGGCCACCCTCGCCGGGCTGGTCGCGGCGACCGGGCTCGCACGGCCCACAGCCCATCGACTGGCCGTGGCACTGGAACACCACCGGATGGTGGCGAGGGATATGCAGGGCCGGTTCATTCTCGGCCCCCGGCTGTCGGAACTGGCGGCCGCGGCGGGCGAGGACCGCCTGCTGGCCACGGCCGGACCGGTGCTCACCCACCTGCGCGACATCACCGGCGAGAGCGCCCAGCTCTACCGCCGACAGGGCGACATGCGTATCTGCGTGGCGGCGGCGGAGCGGCTGTCCGGACTCCGGGACACGGTGCCGGTCGGCTCCACGCTCACCATGAAGGCGGGTTCCTCCGCCCAGATCCTGATGGCCTGGGAGGAGCCGGAGCGCCTGCACCGGGGCCTCCAGGGCGCCAGGTTCACGGCGACGGCGCTCTCCGGCGTACGGCGGCGGGGCTGGGCCCAGTCGATCGGCGAGCGGGAGCCGGGCGTCGCCTCGGTCTCCGCCCCGGTGCGCGGCCCCTCGAACCGGGTGGTCGCCGCGGTGTCGGTCTCCGGGCCGATCGAGCGGCTGACCCGCCACCCGGGCCGGATGCACGCCCAGGCGGTCATCGACTCGGCGGCACGGCTGAGCGAGGCCCTGCGCCGCACGGGCTGACAGGCCCGTTCCCCTCCTCCGACCTCCGGTAGGCCGCCCCAGCGCCGTGGCGGCCCTTTTTCTTCCCTCGCCCCCTCACTCCGCCCAACGGCACTGCCGGGCGGGCGACTTGGTGCGAGAGCCACCGCTCCGGAAAACGGAGAAGGCCCTTCACCGAAGTGAAGGGCCTTCTCGTACCGCTCTGTTGTACCCCCGACCGGATTCGAACCGGCGCTACTGCCGTGAGAGGGCAGCGTGCTAGGCCGCTACACAACGGGGGCGTGGTTACTGCTGACTTGCGCTGGGCTACCAGGACTCGAACCTAGAATGACGGTACCAGAAACCGTAGTGTTGCCAATTACACCATAGCCCATGGTGTGACAAGTACCCCCGACCGGATTCGAACCGGCGCTACTGCCGTGAGAGGGCAGCGTGCTAGGCCGCTACACAACGGGGGCCCTAGCGATCCTCTACCCGGCGGTAGCCGGATATTGTCACCGCGAAAACGTGGGTGCGACCCAGGTGTTCTCGCGGGAAGGATCTGTACCCCCGACCGGATTCGAACCGGCGCTACTGCCGTGAGAGGGCAGCGTGCTAGGCCGCTACACAACGGGGGCTTGTCCTGCTGGTGTTGCTCGTACTGCTCGGTCTTGCGCTGGGCTACCAGGACTCGAACCTAGAATGACGGTACCAGAAACCGTAGTGTTGCCAATTACACCATAGCCCACTGAAATGCAACCCCTGGGGGCTTCACTTCCGTGTGCGCTTCCCGGCCGGATCTTTCGGCCCGCTCGGGCGGCGCAGAAAGAACATTACCCGAAGGTCTCCGGCGCTCCAAAACGGGTATGGCTCGCCAGCAGGTCCGGGAGCTGGTCGAGCCCGGTGATCGTCACGAGATCCGGCCTCCCGCCCCTGCCCCGCCGGTCGAGCCAGATGCCGGTCAGCCCGGCGGCGACGGCCCCGCTCGCGTCGATGTCCGGCTCGTCACCGACGTACGCCACCTCATGCGGCTCCAGCGCGAGCGCCTCGCAGGCCGCGTGGAAGGCGCCGGCCTCCGGCTTGGAGATTCCCAGCTCCACGGCGCAGACCATCGTCTCGAAGCGGTCGCGGACGCCGAGGGCGGTGAGCTTGCGGTGCTGGCTGTGGGTGCTGGAGTTGGAGAGGAGCCCGTGCCGGTAGTCAGGGGTCAGCCGGTCTAGCACCGGCAGCACGTCCGGGAAGAGCGCCCAGGCGGCCTCGAAGTGGACCAGATGGCCGGCGAACCATGCGTCGGCCTCGGCGTCCGCCAAGGGGCGCGAGAGGAAGTCGCGTACCCGGTCCCGCCGCTGGCCCAGGAAGTCCGTCTCCCCTGCGGCGACCCGCGCCCAGTGCACGGCCGTGATCGCCTTCCAGGCGGTGAGGGCCTCGTCGACCGAGGCGTACGCCCCGGGCAGTCCGGCGCTCCCCAGGTGCTGTCGCATACCGGTGTGGTCGGCGCCCGCGTAGTCGAAGATCGTGTCGTCGATGTCCCAGAGCACGGCGCGGATCGGCATGGATCTCACGGTAGCCGCATACCGGTGGCCGTGGGGGCGTAAAGGCCGAGGAGGGCCGCAGCCGGTCGGCCGCGGCCCTCCTCGGGGTGGTTCTGCCGCTTACGCGGTGAGCTTCGCCAGCGCGGCGTCCACGCGGGCCAGGCTCGCCTCGCGGCCCAGGATCTCCAGGGACTCGAAGAGCGGGAGGCCGACGGTGCGGCCGGTGACGGCCACGCGGACCGGGGCCTGGGCCTTGCCGAGCTTGAGGCCGTGGGCCTCGCCGGCGGTGAGGACGGCGTTCTTCAGGGCCTCGGCGTTCCAGTCGGCGGCGGCGAGATGGGCGCGGGCCGTGGTCAGGAGCGCGTGGGAGCCCTCCTTCATCGCCTTGTTCCAGGACGCCTCGTCGTACACCGGCTCGTCGAGGAAGAGGAAGTCGACGTTGTCGGTGATGTCGGAGAGCACCGTGACCCGGGTCTGGGCGTGCGGCGCGATCTCCGTCCACTTCTGCGCGTCGAACGCCTCCGGGGCCCAGGGGGCGAAGGGAGCCTTCAGCCAGGGGCCGCACGCCTCGGTGAAGTCCTTCACCTCCAGCATGCGGATGTGCTCGGCGTTGATGTGCTCGCACTTCTTGAGGTCGAAGCGGGCCGGGTTGGCGTTGACGTCCTTGATGTCGAACGCGGCGACCAGTTCGTCCATCGAGAAGATGTCGCGGTCCTCGGCGATCGACCAGCCGAGCAGCGAGAGGTAGTTCAGCAGGCCCTCGGGGAGGAAACCCCGCTCGCGGTAGAGGTTGAGGGACGCCTGCGGGTCGCGCTTGGAGAGCTTCTTGTTGCCTTCGCCCATGACGTACGGCAGGTGGCCGAAGGCGGGGGTCTCCTTGGCGATGCCCAGCTCGATGAGCGCCCGGTACAGGGCGATCTGGCGCGGGGTGGAGGAGAGCAGGTCCTCGCCGCGCAGAACGTGGGTGATCTCCATCAGGGCGTCGTCGACCGGGTTGACCAGGGTGTAGAGCGGGGCCCCGTTGGCGCGGACGATGCCGTAGTCCGGGACGTTCTCCGGCTGGACGGTGATCTCGCCGCGGACCAGGTCGGTGAAGGTGATGGCCTCGTCGGGCATCCGGAAGCGGACGATCGAGCTGCGGCCCTCGGCCTCGTACGCGGCCTTCTGCTCGTCCGTGAGGTCGCGGCAGTGGCCGTCGTAGCCGGACGGCCTGCCCGCGGCGCGGGCGGCGTCGCGGCGGGTGTCCAGCTCCTCGGTGGTGCAGTAGCAGGCGTAGGCGTACCCGGCGGCGAGCAGCTTCTCGGCGACGTCCTTGTACAGGTCCATCCGCTGCGACTGGCGGTAGGGCGCGTGCGGGCCGCCGATCTCGGGGCCCTCGTCCCAGTCCAGGCCCAGCCAGCGCATCGAGTCGAGCAGCTGCCGGTAGGACTCCTCGGAGTCGCGCGCCGCGTCGGTGTCCTCGATCCGGAAGACCAGGGTGCCCTGGTGGTGCCGGGCGAAGGCCCAGTTGAAGAGCGCCGTCCGGACCAGGCCCACGTGGGGGTTGCCGGTCGGGGAGGGACAGAAACGTACACGGACTGGTGCGTTAGCCACGCTTGATCACCTTGTTGGTGAGAGTGCCGATGCCTTCGATGGTGACGGCGACCTCGTCGCCGACGTGCAGGGGCCCGACCCCCGCGGGGGTGCCCGTGAGGATCACGTCGCCCGGGAGCAGCGTCATGGCCTCCGTGATGTGGACGATCAGGTCCTCGACCGAGCGGACCATGTCGCTCGTGCGGCCGAGCTGTCGCTGCTCGCCGTTGACCGTCGCCTGGATGGTGAGGTCGTGGGGGTCCACGTCGGTCTCCACCCAGGGGCCCAGCGGGCAGGAGGTGTCGAAGCCCTTGGCGCGGGCCCACTGCTTCTCGCGCCGCTGCACGTCGCGGGCGGTGACGTCGTTGGCGCAGGTGTAGCCGAGGACGACGTCCTTGACGCGCTCGCGGGGGACCTCGCGGCACATGCGGCCGATGACCACGGCCAGCTCGGCCTCGTGGTGCAGTTCCTCGGAGAAGGAGGGGTACTCGATCGCGTCGCCGGAGCCGATCACCGAGGTGGTGGGCTTGAAGAAGGTGATCGGCGCGTCGGGGACCTCGTGGCCGAGTTCGGCGGCGTGCTCCGCGTAGTTGCGGCCGACGGCCACGACCTTGTTGGGGAGCACGGGGGGCAGCAGCCGGACCTTGCTCAGCGGGACCTTGGTGCCCGAGAGTTCGAAGTCGGCGTACGGAATGCCCTTGATGATGTCGAGGACGAGGTCACCGGATTCCACGGTGCCCTGTCCCTCGACGGCGCCGAAGGCGACATTGCCGTCGATGGAGAACCTGGCGATGCGCACGGGATGCTGTCGCCCCTCACTTACTGGCTGGCTGAAGACTGACGCTCCAGGCTAACGCCGATGAGGGGAACAGCCTCGCGCATCGCGGGGCGGCCGGCCGGGAGCTACCGGGCGGCCGCGACCGGGGCTTCCATCAGGATGGTGCGGCGCGGGTTGGCCGTCACCGTCGGCAGGTCGGCGGCGTGCTCCGGCTGGAGGGGCGCCTGGAGCGCTCCGGCGTCCTTGAGGTGCGCCAGCGTGGTGCGCCGGGGGTTGGCAATGTTGCGGAACATCGTCGTCGTCTTCATCTGCCGTCAGGACCCTGTCGGTGAGGGCGTCGCGCGTCGCGACGCCGGCTTGTCGGATTCGCCATCCCTGTAAAGCGTCAGGCTAAACATCCGATTCCCCGCCCGAGCCGGGATGAGGCGACGATCATCATGTGAGTTTGCTCACGAACTAATCGACAAATTGCTCATTGCGGACAGTTGATCACGGTTCATAAAACGGACATTACATAACTGAATCCACCATTCCGCTCCTGATCGTCGCGACTGGGACACCCCCCGCCCCTAGGGGACTCATCCCCAATGGTCCGCTTTAACCACGATCACTCTCCACTACTTGTCACCCGTTCGTCACAACGTGTCACCCAGGTCACAGCCCGGTACACGGCCCTTGTTGGAGATCCTGCACTGTGCTGGAATTCCACGCACCGCCGCGGATTTCAGAGCCGGCGCGCAGGGCGCGACGCAGCGCCGAGTGCGGCGGGAGGGGGAAGAACGCCGGTCACTCATACGACCACCATGGGGCGCGTCCAGCGCCCCACGACGCCGACACCGTCCTGATCCGCACACGCGGGCGGGACGCCTGGTCCAGAGGTTGCGACGCTAGTGCAGGGACGTTTCAAGAGGGATGGCAGCGCTCCGGCGGAACAGGAGCCGCGCGGCGGGACCGACCGCGGTTCCTCGCCCCAGCACGCCCAGGGCCCCGGGCCGGCCGGTAACGGCGACACCGGCGACCGTGCGCAGCGCCCGGGCTCCACGACGAGCCCCGGCGCGGAGCCGAACACGCCCGCGCAGTCGCGCGGCCCCGCCGACACGGGTTCGCGCATGGCGCTCCGTAACTGGCGCATCAGCACGCGACTGGTGTCGCTCCTCGCCCTCCCCGTGGTCGCCGCGACCTCGCTGGGCGGCCTGAGGATCAACGAGTCCATGACCGACATGCAGCAGCTGGAGCACATGCAGCTGCTGACGAAGATGACCAAGCAGGCGACCTCGCTCGCGCAGGCCCTGCAGGCGGAGCGCGACCAGTCGGCCGGTCCGCTGTCGAACAAGTCCAAGCCCACCGACTACAAGGTCACCGGGCCCCGGGACAAGACGGACCGGGCCAAGGACGCCTTCCTCGACGAGACCGACTCGATCGGTGACTCCGAGGGCGACGAGGCGCTCGACAGCATCCACGCGAGCATCTCGCAGATCGCCTCCCAGCTCGGCACCATCCGTACGATCCGCAAGACGGCGTACGAAGAGGGCGCACCGAGCCTCAACACCATCGACCAGTACAACCAGCTGATCACCTCGCTGCTGAGCCTCTCGCAGGACATGGCGCAGGCGACCAGCAACCCGGACATGATCAAGCGGACCCGCGCCCTGGCGGCCTTCTCCTCCGCCAAGGAGTACGCCTCGGTCCAGCGCGCGATCATCGCCGCGGCGCTGCCCGGCGGTTCGGTGAAGGAGCCGCACCTCAACCCGAACGACCGGCAGTTCGGCTCCAACGCGCTGGCCAAGGAGTCCCGGGCCCTCACCTCGTTCAAGACGATCTACGGGACGACCGGGGAGAGCGCCGAGGAGCTCATGGCTCCCCTGGACAACGGGAACCCGGAGATCAACGCCGGGAACATGTACGCCAAGCGCATCCTGGACACCACGAACGGGATCGAGGGCAAGCAGGTCCGGTCGTACCTGGACTGGTACGACCAGAGCACCATCAAGATCAAGGCCATGGAGACGATCGAGGCCACCCTCCTCAGCGACATGGAGGCCAAGGCGCGCGAGCTGCGCCAGGCGTCCCAGCGCGAGGCGATCGTCAACGGTGCGGTCATCCTCATCGTGCTCGGCGTCTCGCTCGTCGGCGCCTTCGTGGTGGCCCGCTCCATGATCCGTTCGCTGCGCCGCCTCCAGGACACCGCCACCCGGGTCGCCCAGGACCGGCTGCCCGAGCTCGTCAAGCAGCTCTCCGAGACCGACCCGCAGGACGTCGACACCTCCGTCGAGTCGGTCGGCGTGCACTCCCGGGACGAGATCGGCCAGGTGGCCGCGGCCTTCGACGACGTGCACCGCGAGGCCGTCCGCCTCGCCGCCGAGCAGGCCCTTCTCCGGGGCAACGTCAACGCGATGTTCACCAACCTCTCGCGCCGCTCCCAGGGCCTCATCCAGCGCCAGCTCTCGCTCATCTCCGAGCTGGAGTCCCGCGAGGCCGACCCGGACCAGCTGTCCTCCCTCTTCAAGCTCGACCACCTCGCGACCCGTATGCGCCGGAACGGCGAGAACCTCCTCGTCCTCGCGGGCGAGGAGCCGGGGCGCCGGTGGACCCGCCCCGTCCCGCTGGTCGACGTGCTCCGCGCCGCCGCCTCCGAGGTGGAGCAGTACGAACGCATCGAGCTGTCCGGGGTGCCCGCCACCGAGGTCGCCGGCCGGGTCGTCAACGACCTCGTGCACCTCCTCGCCGAGCTGCTGGAGAACGCGACGTCGTTCTCCTCGCCGCAGACGAAGGTCCGGGTCACCGGTCACGCGCTGCCCGACGGGCGGGTGCTGGTCGAGATCCACGACACCGGCATCGGCCTCTCCCCCGAGGACCTCGCCGCGATCAACGAGCGGCTCGCGCAGCCGCCGACGGTGGACGTCTCCGTCTCCCGCCGCATGGGTCTGTTCGTGGTCGGCCGGCTGTCGTTGCGTCACGGCATCCGCATCCAGCTGCGTCCCTCCGACTCCGGCGGCACGACCGCGCTGGTCATGCTGCCCGTCGACGTCGCGCACGGCGGCAAGCAGCCCCCGTCCAAGCAGGGCCCCGGGCAGCAGCAGTCCGGCGCTCCGGGCGGCCTGCTCACGGGCAACGGGAACGGCGCGGGCAACGGCCAGCGCGCGGGCCTCACCGGCGGTCCGGGCGGTACGAGCGGTCCGGGCGCCAAGAGCCTCGGCGGTGGACCGGGCGGTCAGCGCGGCCAGGTCGGCGCGGGCTCCGGCCCCCGGGCGGCCCTGCCGGCCCGCGACAGCCAGGCGGGCCGTCCGCAGGGGCCGGCGGCCGACGGCCGGCCGGACAACGGCGGCCCGGGCCAGGACTTCCCGGGCCAGGGTCCGGCTCCCCAGCGCCAGGGCGGCGGCGGCCTCTCCGGCGCCTTCGGGAACAGCGCCCGGCTCGGCGCCCGCGACGCCCAGGGCGGCCCCCAGCGCGAGGCGCCCGGACGGGGCGACGCTGCGCAGCCCAACCTCTTCGGGCACGGCGCTCCGGCCTCCCCCGGGCAGAACGGCCGTACGGGCCAGTTCGCACCGCAGAACCAGCAGGGCCCGTCCGGTTGGCACAACACGCAGAACCAGCAGAACCAGCAGGGCCAGCAGGGCCACGGAGCCCAGCAGCCCCAGGGCCGCCAGGAGCAGAGCGGCCAGGCCCAGGGCGGCTTCCAGCAGTCCGGCGGCCCCGGCCGCCAGCTGCCGCCGCCCGGAGGACCGCGTGCCGAGCTGCCCGGGGGCAACCCGCAGCCGCAGCGGCCGCCGGCCACCAGCTGGGGAGCCGACACTCCGCGCGGACACGAGGAGCACGAAGCGACCGGGCAGTTCGCCCGTCCCGCGGACCCGGGCCAGGAGCAGTCGTTCAACGCCCCGCTGAACCAGCGGCCGTCGGACGACCAGCAGGGTCCCGGCGCGACCTCCGAGTTCGCCCGGCCGGACTTCCCGGCCCCGGGCGCTCCCGGGGACCGGGCGTTCCAGCAGGGCGCTCCGCAGGGCCAGGACCCGGCGAGCACCACGCAGTTCGCACGGCCCGACTTCGGCGCCCCGTACCAGCCCCAGCAGGGCCAGGGCCAGGGCCGGCCGGGCCAGGACCAGCAGCCGCTCGCGCCGCGTCAGCACGCTCAGGACGGCAACGACTTCGGTGCACCGCGTCCGTCCGCCTCCCCGGCGGACGAGGCTCCCTACCGTCCCGCGCTGCCTCAGCAGCCGGAGGCCCTGCCGCCGGCCGGCCCGGGGGACGGCCGTACGCCGCTGTACGACACCCTGGAGACGAACTGGTTCCACGGTCCGGGCCAGGGCGGCCAGCAGCCGCCCGCCGAACCGCAGGCTCCGGCCGCTCCGGAGGCCGTGCCGCCCATGCCGCAGCGCGGCGCGGCCGACACCTCGGTCACCAGTTCCTGGCGGGCCTCGCCCAACGACGAACTCGTACGCCAGGCCGAACGGGTCAAGAAGCCCGCCGCCGGCGGCATCACCACTTCCGGTCTGCCCCGCCGTGTTCCCCGCGCCAATTTGGTTCCGGGGACCGCACAGCAGCAGAATCACCAGTCCGGACCTCAGGTTTCGCGCGCGCCCGATGACGTGCGCGGTCGTCTGACCAATCTCCGCCGGGGCATCCAGCAGGGTCGGCAGGCCAACAACGGCCCGCAGACCGGCGGTATCCATCTCGGCCCCACTCACCAGCAGGAGCGTTAGTTGAGCCCCATGAGTCAGGCCGCGCAGAATCTGAACTGGCTGATCACCAACTTCGTGGACAACACCCCAGGGGTGTCCCACACGGTGGTGGTCTCCGCGGATGGCCTGCTGCTGGCGATGTCCGAAGGATTTCCGCGCGACCGCGCCGACCAGCTCGCCGCCGTCGCGTCGGGTCTCACCTCGCTGACCGCGGGTGCGTCCCGGATCTTCGAGGGCGGCGCCGTCAGTCAGACGGTTGTGGAGATGGAGCGGGGATTCCTCTTCCTCATGTCCATCTCCGACGGTTCGTCACTGGCCGTTCTGGCCCATCCGGACGCCGATATCGGTCTGGTCGGGTACGAAATGGCTCTCCTGGTCGACCGTGCGGGCACTGTCCTCACGCCCGACCTCCGCGCCGAGCTCCAAGGCAGTCTGCTCCACTAGGCGGCCATCCAGCGGATTCACGACACGATCCCCCCAGGTAATGCCCACAACCCTCACCCGTCAGGCCGCTTTAGTCCCCTCACCGGCCCCTTGCAGACGGCAAGCCGAGAACCTGCTGTCACGCCCGGAGGATTCATGACCCCGCCACCCGCCTCACCCGATCCGTACGGCGCACTGCACCACGCGTCGTACGACGGGGAAGGCGACCAGCCGCTGGTTCGTCCTTATGCCATGACCGGCGGCCGGACCCGGCCGCGCTACCAGCTCGCGATAGAGGCACTGGTCAGCACGACGGCAGACCCGGCGCATCTGGGGACTCTGCTCCCCGAGCACCAGCGGATCTGCCACCTCTGCCGTGAGGTCAAGTCGGTGGCGGAGGTGTCGGCGCTGCTGTCGATGCCGCTCGGCGTCGCCCGGATCCTGGTGGCGGACCTGGCGGAAGCCGGCATGGTGGCCATCCACCAGCCGGGCAACGGAGAGGCCGGCGGCGCGCCGGATGTGACACTGCTCGAAAGGGTGCTCAGTGGACTTCGCAAGCTCTAACGGCGGTACGGGCCGCGCCACCACCTCGGCGAAGATCGTGGTGGCGGGCGGCTTCGGCGTGGGCAAGACCACGTTCGTCGGGGCCGTCTCGGAGATCAACCCGCTGCGCACCGAAGCCGTGATGACGTCCGCCTCGGCGGGCATCGACGATCTGACCCACACCGGGGACAAGACCACCACGACGGTGGCCATGGACTTCGGCCGCATCACGCTCGACCAGGATCTGATCCTGTACCTCTTCGGCACACCGGGCCAGGACCGCTTCTGGTTCATGTGGGACGACCTCGTCCGCGGCGCCATCGGCGCCGTCGTCCTGGTCGACACCCGCCGCCTCGCCGACTGCTTCCCCGCCGTCGACTACTTCGAGAACAGCGGACTGCCCTTCGTCATCGCCCTCAACGGCTTCGACGGACACCAGCCCTACACCCCCGACGAAGTACGCGAAGCACTCCAGATCGGACCCGACGCCCCCATCATCACGACGGACGCCCGCCACCGCGCGGACGCCAAGAGCGGCCTGATCACGCTGGTCGAGCACGCGCTGATGGCACGCCTGAAGTAGTTCTTCCACCAGGCGTAAGTCGATATCGGCATACGGAAGTTGTGGTACTCACGCGGGGGCGGCTGTGTCGTTTGACACGATCCGCCCCCGCGTTCATAACGTTTCGACAGAGAATTGACTCCACACCGCCACCCGACGCATCCGTTCGGTGCCACTGCGCTCACATGAGCCCCGCCTTTTGACGGGGCTCGCTCTTTATGCCCGTTTTATCTGAGGTCTGGGCCACTCGGAATCAGAGATTCCGAGTGTTTGGAACGGGGACCGTCCCCATGCTGCAATGCGACGAACTCCCCAGTAGTACGGCCCTGAACGAATAATCCGGCACAGCGTAGGTGCCGACGCCGAGAGGTTGTTGGTCGAGTGAGGCGAAGCAACGAGGGCTCTGCGGCTCAGCCCGAGCGGGGCAATTTCACCCCGCCGTCGCGCGCTGCGGCGTCCCCTGCGGAGGCGCCCGGCAGAGAGCCCGCGGGTGGCGGCAGCACCGGCCGGATGGCCCCGCGCAACTGGCGGGTGGCCACCCGGCTGAACGCGATCCTCCTGATCCCGGTGCTGGTCGGCCTCGTCATGGGCGGCTTCCAGGTGAAGGGCTCCATCGACACCTGGAGCGAGGCGCAGGAAGCCGAGAAGATCGCCCTCGTCGTTCGCGCCGCGTCCGACTACGGGCAGGCGCTGCTGAACGAGCGGGACCTCACCGCCGAGCCGCTCCTCTCCGGCGACCGGGACGCCGATGTGATCGAGGAGACCCGGGCCACCACGGACGAGGCGGCGCGGAAGTTCGACGCCGCGGTCGAAAAGATGCCGGCGAAGCCCAGCCTGGAGCGGCGTCTGAAGCTCTTCAAGGCCGAGGAGCCCAAGCTCCCCGAGCTCCGCAAGGCCGCCTACGCGCAGGCCCTGGACCCGGTGAAGACCGAAGAGGGCTACACCGAGGTCCAGCACTCCCTGATGCAGTTCGCCAATGAGCTGGGGCTCGGCACCGGCAACATCACCAGCTACGGCCGTACCGTCTACGCGATCGAGCTGTCCAAGGCCGCAGAATCGCTTCAGCGCTCGATCGGCACGCACCTGCTGGTGCGCCCGAGCAAGAAGCCGGGCACGTACGACGAACAGGTCAAAGCCTTCAGCTCGTACAACTACCTGGAGCAGATCGCGCTCGCCGAGTTCAACTCCGGCGGGACCCAGGCCGACGTCGACCGCCTCAAGCAGGTCATGGCCGGCCAGGCCGCCGAGGGCGCCAAGCGGCTCAAGGCGGCCAAGGAGCAGGCCGACGCCGCGGGCGAGCCCTTCGTGGCCCCGCCCAGCATCGACGGCTCGGTCTTCGACGGCATGGCCCGGGAGATCGGCAAGGGGCAGGACCCCGAGGCGCTGGCGGCCAAGGGCGTCACGCCCGAGACCTGGATGGCCGCTGCCACCGCCAAGTTCGACGGGTACGCCACCGTCGAGGACGAGCTGCTGAGCAAGGCGGTGAACGAGGCCGCGGAGATCTCCGCGGACGCCAAGACCGACGCGCTCGTCAACGGCCTCGTCGTCGTCATCGCGCTGCTCGCCGCGTTCATCCTGGCCGGGCTCATGGCCCGCCAGATGAGCCGCTCGATGCGCCAGCTGCGTACCGCCGCCTTCTCCATCGCCGAGCAGCGGCTGCCCTCCCTCGTCGACCAGCTCTCGCGCACCGACCCCGGCCGGGTCGACACCCGGGTGCAGCCGATCCCGATCACCACGCAGGACGAGATCGGCGAGGTCGCCCGCGCCTTCGACCAGGTCCACCGCGAGGCCGTCCGGCTAGCCGCCGAGCAGGCCATGCTGCGGGGCAACGTCAACGCCATCTTCACGAACCTCTCGCGCCGCAACCAGTCGCTCATCGAGGGCCAGCTGACCCTCATCACCGACCTGGAGAACAACGAGGCCGACCCGGACCAGCTGGAGAGCCTCTTCAAGCTGGACCACCTGGCGACGCGCATGCGCCGCAACGGCGAGAACCTCCTCGTCCTCGCGGGCGAGGAGCCCGGCCGCCGCTGGGACCAGCCGGTGCCGCTGGTGGACGTGTTGCGGGCCGCCTCCTCCGAGGTGGAGTCCTACGAGCGCATCGAGCTGTCCGGTGTGCCGGAGGCCGAGATCCACGGCCGGGCCGTCACCGACCTCGTGCACCTGCTGGCCGAGCTGCTGGAGAACGCCACCACGTTCTCCTCGCCGCAGACGAAGGTCAAGGTCACCGCGACCCGGCTGCCCGACGGCCGGGTGATGGTCGAGATCCACGACAAGGGCATCGGGCTCACGGCCGAGGACTTCGCCGACATCAACCACAAGCTGGCCAACCCGCCGACCGTGGACGCCGCGGTGTCCCAGCGCATGGGCCTCTTCGTCGTCGGCCGGCTGGCCGACCGGCACGGGATCCGGGTCCAGCTGCGCCCCTCCGGCGAGCAGGCCGGCACCACCTCGCTGGTCATGCTGCCGGACGCCATCACCCACGGTGGCGGTGGCGAAGCGCACGGCGGCCAGGACGACTTCACCGTCTCCTCGATCATTCCGGAGCAGCAGCAGACCTTCGAGCAGGCGCCCCGGCAGGCCCCGATGCGCACCGCGGCGGAGCTCGGCTTCGACGACTCGCGCTACGAGGTCCCGGCGGACCCGGCGCAGCTGGACCCGGTCGGCCGCTCGCTGATGCGCGAGGAGCGCAGGGCGGCCCTGGAGGCCCAGACGGGCGCGGGCGATCCGTACGGGGACGGCGCCCAGGAGCAGCGGGGCTACGCGGCGGAGTCGTACGCGGGCGACCCGTACGCCGGGCAGCAGCAGCCGCAGCAGTACGCCGATGAGCGCTACGGCCAGGACCAGTACGGGCAGCAGCCGTACCAGGAGTCGTACCAGCAGCATCAGCAGTACGGCGCCGAGGCCGGCTATCCGCAGCAGCGGGACCAGCAGCCGCAGCAGGACGAGCGGCACCCGGCGGACGCCTACCCGGAAGCGGCCTACGGCGTGCCGGACGCTCCCGCGGGTCAGTACGCCGACCCGTACGCGGCGCCGGCGGCCCCGGCCCACCAGGATGACTGGCCTGTTCAGAGCGGTTCCCAGAACGCTTATGAGCCGATGGCTCCCGCAGCGTCGGATTCTGTTCCGAGCGCGCCCGCGGAGCCCGCGGAGAGCGTAGGCTTCGATCGTCCGGGGTCCGCCCCGAACGTCGGCCACGAGCTGACCGAAGCCGGTCTGCCGCGCCGGGGCGGTCAGCAGCACTGGCAGCCCGGCGGGCATGGAAACGACCAGCCCGATCCGGCTCCGCAGTCCCCGCCTGAGCAGGAACAGCGGCAGGACGCGCAGACGGACGGGGACGGCACCGACGACTGGCGCTCGACGAACGACGAGCGCTGGGAGCGGGCCGAGCAACTCCGTGAGCCGAAGGCGGGCGGAATCACCCCCTCCGGTCTCCCCCGGCGCGTGCCCAAGGCCAACCTGGTCGAGGGCACGGCGGAGCAGACCCAGCAGGGCGGCCCACAGGTCTCCCGTGCGCCCGAGGACGTCCGCGGCAGGTTGAGCAACCTGCGGCGAGGGGTCCAGCAGGGACGCAGCGCGGGGTCGGACACCAGTACCACCTACAACCAGGAGCGTTAGTGTGAGCCCGATGAGCCAGGCGGCGCAGAATCTCAACTGGTTGATCACCAATTTCGTGGACAACACCCCAGGGGTGTCGCACACGGTGGTGGTCTCCGCCGACGGACTCCTGCTGGCGATGTCCGAGGGATTCCCGCGCGACCGCGCCGACCAACTGGCGGCCGTCGCCTCCGGTCTGACGTCGCTGACCGCGGGCGCCTCGCGGATCTTCGAGGGCGGCGCCGTGAATCAGACCGTTGTGGAGATGGAGCGTGGATTCCTCTTCATCATGTCCATTTCCGACGGGTCCTCGCTCGCTGTTCTGGCCCACCCGGACGCCGATATCGGCCTGGTTGGGTATGAAATGGCCCTTCTGGTCGACCGCGCGGGCAGCGTTCTGACTCCGGACCTCCGCGCCGAACTTCAGGGAAGTCTTCTTAACTAGCAAACACACAGTGCGTTTCACGCCACCGCACCATAAAGTGCGGTGGCGCGGCCCCACTGGGATCGGCGACCGGCAGTCGGAGGAGGAAACGTGGCAGCACCCACAGGCGGACACCCTTACGACGGTGACCAGAAGGTCCCGGGTGAGCACGGTGACAACCGTTTCGGCTTCCCCGCCGCACCTGGTGGGCAGGGCCCCGGGCAGTACCGGCCCTACCGGCAGCCACGGCACCAGCCGCAGCAGGAGGCTCACGGCGCCCAGGGCTCCGAGTGGCCTCCGCAGCAGCCGGGGGCCGGGTGGCCGCAGCAGTCCCAGCAGCCGCAGCCTCAGCAACCCCAGCGGTACGACGCGCCTCCTCAGCCGGGGCAGCGGCGACGGGCTCCCGAGCCCGCCAAGCCCGCCGCGCACAATCCGCTGGTCCGTCCGTACGCCATGACCGGCGGCCGGACCCGACCGCGGTACCAGCTCGCCATCGAGGCGCTGGTCAGCACCACGGCCGATCCGTCCCGGCTGCAAGGGCAGTTGCCCGAGCACCAGCGGATCTGCCGGCTCTGCGTCGAGATCAAGTCGGTCGCCGAGATCTCGGCCCTTCTCTCGATCCCCCTCGGCGTTGCCCGGATCCTCGTCGCCGACCTGGCCGAGGCCGGACTCGTCGCTATCCATCAGCCCGGCGGCGACGAGACCGCCGGGGGCCAGCCAGATGTGACACTGCTCGAAAGGGTGCTCAGTGGACTTCGCAAGCTCTAGCGGCGGAGCGGCCCGCTCCACTACCTCGGCGAAGATCGTGGTGGCAGGGGGCTTCGGCGTGGGTAAAACCACGTTTGTCGGTGCCGTTTCGGAGATCAATCCGCTGCGCACCGAAGCCGTGATGACGTCCGCCTCGGCGGGCATCGACGATCTGACCCACACCGGGGACAAGACCACCACGACGGTGGCCATGGACTTCGGCCGCATCACGCTCGACCAGGATCTGATCCTGTACCTCTTCGGCACACCGGGCCAGGACCGCTTCTGGTTCATGTGGGACGACCTCGTCCGCGGCGCCATCGGCGCCGTCGTCCTGGTCGACACCCGCCGCCTCGCCGACTGCTTCCCCGCCGTCGACTACTTCGAGAACAGCGGACTGCCCTTCGTCATCGCCCTCAACGGCTTCGACGGACACCAGCCCTACACCCCCGACGAAGTACGCGAAGCACTCCAGATCGGACCCGACACCCCGATCCTGACCACGGACGCCCGCCACCGCGCGGACGCCAAGAGCGCGCTGATCACACTGGTCGAGCACGCGCTGATGGCACGCCTGCGCTGAGGTTCCGGCACGACGGGAAGGGCCCCGCACTCCGTGAGGAGTGCGGGGCCCTTCTCCGTGGCGGGCGGGCGCTCAGCCCTGCCAGCTGTGCGGCGCGCGGAAGCCCGGGGTGCGCTCCAGGCGGCGCCAGCCGGCGGTGTCACGGCCCCGGTGGGCGGGGGCCGCGGGCTGGGCGGCGGCGCGGGCCATCAGGACGGCGGTGATGGCCGCCAGCTCCTCGGGGTCGGCGTGACCCTTCTCGACGCGCAGGACGGACTCGGCGGACGTCAGGCTCATGCGGGGTGTCTCCGTCTTCTCGGCAGGATGTCGTGGGCCGCGCGGCGGATCGCGCCGCTGCGGGGGCGACTACTGCGGGGGGTTGCCGTGCTTGCGGGACGGCAGGTCGGCGTGCTTACTGCGGAGCATGGCGAGCGAGGCGATGAGCACCTCGCGGGTCTCGGCGGGGTCGATGACGTCATCGACGAGGCCGCGCTCGGCCGCGTAGTAGGGGTGCATCAGCTCGGCCTTGTACTCCTTGACCATGCGGGCGCGCATGGCCTCGGGGTCCTCGGCGTCGGCGATCTGGCGGCGGAAGATGACGTTGGCCGCGCCCTCGGCGCCCATCACCGCGATCTCGTTGGTGGGCCAGGCGTAGGTGAGGTCGGCTCCGATGGACTGGCTGTCCATGACGATGTACGCGCCTCCGTATGCCTTCCGCAGGATCAGGGAGATCCGCGGCACCGTGGCGTTGCAGTAGGCGTACAGCAGCTTCGCACCGTGCCGGATGATCCCACCGTGCTCCTGGTCGACGCCGGGTAGGAAGCCGGGGACGTCCAGAAGGGTGATGATGGGGATGTTGAAGGCGTCACACATCTGGACGAAACGCGCGGCCTTCTCGGACGCCTCGATGTCCAGCACCCCGGCCAGCGCCTGCGGCTGGTTGGCGACGATGCCGACGACCTGGCCGTCCAGGCGGGCCATCGCGCAGATGATGTTGCGGGCCCAGCGCTCGTGGATCTCCAGGTAGTCGCCGTCGTCGACGAGCTCCTCGATCACCTTGTGCATGTCGTACGGGCGGTTGCCGTCCGCCGGGACCAGGTCCAGGAGCACGTCGCCGCGCCGGTCGGCGGGGTCGTCGCTCTCCACCGTCGGGGGGTTCTCGCGGTTGTTGGAGGGCAGCATCCCGATGAGGTAGCGGACCTCCGCGATGCAGGTCTCCTCGTCGTCGTACGCGAAGTGCGCGACGCCGGAGGTCTCGGCGTGCACGTCCGCGCCGCCGAGGCCGTTCTGGGTGATCTCCTCGCCGGTGACCGCCTTGACGACGTCCGGTCCGGTGATGAACATCTGCGAGGTCTCACGGACCATGAACACGAAGTCGGTGAGCGCCGGGCTGTAGGCCGCGCCACCCGCGCACGGGCCGAGCATCACGCTGATCTGCGGGATCACGCCACTGGCCCGGGTGTTGCGCTGGAAGATGCCGCCGTAGCCGGCGAGCGCGGAGACGCCCTCCTGGATACGGGCTCCGGCGCCGTCGTTCAGCGACACCAGCGGGGCCCCGGCCGAGATGGCCATGTCCATGATCTTGTGGATCTTCGTGGCGTGGGCCTCGCCCAGCGCCCCGCCGAAGATCCTGAAGTCGTGCGCGTAGACGAAGACCGTGCGGCCCTCGACCGTGCCCCACCCGGTGATGACACCGTCGGTGTAGGGCTTCTTGGCCTCCAGGCCGAATCCCGTGGCCCGGTGCCGGCGGAGCTGCTCGACCTCCTTGAACGAACCGGGGTCGACCAGCAGCTCGATCCGCTCACGGGCCGTCAGCTTGCCCTTGGCGTGCTGTGCCTCGGTCGCCCGCTCGCTCGGTCCGCGCCGCGCCTGCTCGCGCAGGGCCAGCAGTTCGGCCACCCGGCCTCGGGCGTCGTTCGGCTCACCCTGGGTTTCGTCCACAACGGTCATGTACCGACCCTACGAACACCGACCCAGAAATCGTGCCGTCCACTCCGTACAGTCTCCTGCCCGGTTTCGTGGTGGGAGTGAACAGAACCGTGGCTCCATGCACGCGAACCACCAGCAGAACGCCGCCTCCCCTTGTGTGATCCCTACAAAGGCGGGGGTGTGCCGTGGACCACAGGCCATCGAGCGGAACCCGAGCCTCGTCCGAGGATTCCGGGCTCCCCCGAGTATGCCGCAGGCCCTTGGCCCGACGCCGCAGGGGCGGCCCCGGTCCCCCGGTGCCGCCCCCGCCGCGGTCGTTCCGCGTCAGCCTCCCCCATCGGCCTCGTGGGTCAACCTCCGCAGTGGAAGCGGGCGTCGCCCCAGTCGGCGTGGTCGTTGCCGTTGCCGTCGCCACCGTCCCGGACGACCAGCTCGACGTACTTCGCACCGGTGACGTCGGCGGTGAGCTTCCAGGCGGGGTCGGCCGCCCCCAGCACCGGTGACGCCACCTTCTCCGTGCCGTCGGCGGTCACCGAGAACCGCACACTGCCCCGGGTGGCCTGGACGTCGTCCACGCCCACCTCGGCGGTGAAGGAGGTGCACCTCCCGCCCAGGTAGTAGCGGATCTTCGCCGGCGCGTGCGTGCCCAGGCCCTTGGCGTAGGCGACGCCGCCGACCTTCAGCGGGCCGCCGTCGCCTGCCGCGGCCTCCCCGTTGGACCGGTCGCGCTCGACCGGGCCCCAGCCGTTCTGCGAGGCGGTCCAGTCGAGGTCGCCGGCCCAGCTGTCCGCGGTGGGCGGCGGCGGGAGAGTACGAACGGAGGTTCCCGCACCGAGCGTCCGAGCGGCTCCCCCGACGGCGTACGTGGCCTGCGCCTCCAGCGCGTACGTGTCGTACGGGGCGTCGACCGGCGGGGTGACCCGCCAGCTGCCCGTGACCTTCGCGCCCGGGGCGACCGAGTCGAAGGCGACCGCGCCCGCGGGCTCGGCCTTCCAGCCCTCGGGCACGGTCAGCGCGAGCCGCACACCGGTGGCGGCACTCGCCTCGTCGTTGCCGAAGGTCGCCTTCACGGTGTTCGGGGCTCCCGGTTCCAGGGTCTCGGCGTCGGCGGCCAGGCCGAGCGTGCCGCAGACGGCCTCCTGCCCGGCGGGGGCCGGTCCGAGATCGGTCACCGTGAAGCCGTCGAGCACGAAGTCCGCGCCCTCGGGCGCCCCGGACCGCTTGCGCAGCCCGGTCCAGGCGTCGCCGCAGCCGGCGGTGAGCGTCCGGCTGAAGTGCCCGGTGGTGCGCTGCTCCCCGATCGGGGTGGCCCGGGTCTCGGTCGAGGACGCCTTGCCGCCGGCGACCCGGTCGTAGCCCTCCACCCAGCTGTAGGCCCCCGCGTGGCTGGACTGGTAGTCGAACTCGACCTCGTACCGGTGGCCGTCCTTCATCGGGACGGTCCACGGGGCGGTGCGGTAGACGAGGCCGGTGTTCTCCTCGTGGGACTTCAGGGACTCCTTCCCGCCGAGCACGTCGTCGATCAGTTTCCCGTTCCAGCCGGACTGGGTGTACGGGGCGTGGAGCTGCGAAATGCTGGTGCGGGGGTCGGTGGAACCGCCCGCGTCGCCCTTGAGGAAGGGGCCCCAGCCCTGGTCGACGGCCTCGAAGTCCTCGTACACCACCGTGCCGGGGCGGGTGGCGGGGGCGTTCTCGACGATCCGTACGTCATCGGCGCGAACCCTCGCCGAGCTGCCCGCCGCCGCCTCGACGCGGAAGGTGGCGCGGCCGTTCGCGGGGGCGGTGAAGTTGACCTTGGCGCGCTGGAAGGAGGTGCCGTGCCAGTCGGACGCGGCGACGAAGTCCTCGGCCGTGGAGCGCTCGACCGCCACCGAACTCCCGCCGGCGCTCAGCACCGTACGACGGCTCTCGCCCGGCTCGACCTCGATGAGGGCGGAGGCGGTGTAGCGCTTCCCCGGGGTGAGGCCGGTGACGGTCTGGGAGAGCGAGGCCCGGTTCCGGCCGGTGAGTCCGGCGCTGTTGCGGCCCTGCTCGTCGGTGTCGCGGACGACCGTGCCGGTCTTCGTCCAGCCCGTCAGGTCTCGGTCGTTGAAGCCCGGGTCCGTCAGTCCGGTGCCCTTCCCCCAGTCGGGGGCGGACTCCTTCGGCGCCCGGTGGGGGTACAGGACGTACGCCTGTCCGGCGGTGGCGGCCAGTGTGACCCTCCCCTTCTCGGGGCGGACTGTGGCGACCTTCTTCCGCCCGTTGTCGGTCAGCTCGTAGAGGG
The DNA here is from genome assembly GCF_044756785.1 of Streptomyces sp. NPDC091649. Taxonomy (NCBI): domain Bacteria; kingdom Bacillati; phylum Actinomycetota; class Actinomycetes; order Kitasatosporales; family Streptomycetaceae; genus Streptomyces; species Streptomyces sp. NPDC091649. The sequence goes on from NZ_JBIVTR010000001.1 coordinate 183,711, forward strand.
TGTGGGGGCCGTTGCCCGGCACCTCCCAGGTGCTGGTGCCGCCGGTCTCGCTGTAGTGGTAGAACTTCTTCCCGCCGTCCCACGGCAGCAGGTAGTCGGTGCCGCTGAGCACCTTGCGGCCCTGGTCGTAGAAGGTCCGCTCGCCGTCCTCGACCGTGCCGCGCACCCCGCCGGTGAAGGTGATGTCGTTGCCGTCCCAGCGGGTGATCCTCTGTTGCTGGAGGTATTTCGCGGGGAGGTTCTTCTGCCAGATGTTGGCGGTGAACGCGTTCCAGTCGGTCTCGCCGGTCCAGCCCTCGAAGTCCTCCAGGGCACTCTGACCGAGGACCGGGTGGTTGTTCCAGACGTCCTTCTCGCTGTTGCGGATGAACCGGATGATCTGTGAGTTCAGGCCCTTGTTGGTGGCTCCGCCGTAGTTCAGGTCGTTGGCCCAGTGCGACCAGAGCGAGGCGCGCTCGAACTTGTCGGCCCACTCGGTGCCGACCGTCCAGCCCTGCTTCTGCACGGCCTGGATCGTCTTGTCGGCGATCCAGCCGTGGCTGTAGTAGACGTCGATGTAGAGGAAGTCGAGGTTTTCGTCGGTCTCGTCGCGCAGTTGCTGGAAACGCTTGGCCAGGTCGCCGCTGTTGATGTCGCGGCGCTGGTCGATGTAGTAGCTCTGGTTGAGCCAGTTCCAGCCGGGCCTGGCCTTGTCCACGAGCTGCTCGGAGAAGGCGTTCGCCTCCGGGTAGGACTCGGTGGCGTTGACGTGGACGCCGAAGTCGGCGCCCCACTTCTTCCCCTGCTTCAGCAGGGTGTTGAGGTCCTTCAGCCCGCCGGCCCGCTTGTTGTAGTTGCCGCCGTAGTCCGGGTGGGCGGAGTCGTGGCCCTCGGAGCCGTACCCCTTGAGGACGGCGAGCTGGCCGAGGCCGTCGGTGGCCTTCGAGACGCGCTTGACGTCGTCCAGGGTGCGCAGGAAGGGGTGGGTGGCCTGGCTGGCGAAGTTGAACGGGATGTGGGTGACGACCCGGTTCGCGGTGTCCTCGCTGCCGGGCGCGGTGACGCCGATCGAGCGGAAGGCGACGGCTCCGTCCTGCCAGTCGACGGCCTTGTCGCCGTTGGCGTCGGGGGTGACGACGACCTTGGCCCACGGCAGGTTCTCGCCGCTCTCGGGCTTCGGCGCGCCCTCGCCCCGGTAGGTCCACTGGCCGGACCAGACGCCGACCCGGACGCCGCCGCCCTCCTCGGTGCGCGCCTGGTGCCAGAAGCGGGCGTCGTCGCCGCCGGTGGCCCCGGCGGGCTTGTCGTACGAGGAGTTGGACTCGACGGCCGCGGCGAGTGCGCCGTGGTTGACGATCGCGTAGCTGGCGCCGGCGGGCGCCGCGTCGGGCTTCGTCGCGTCGGTGATCTCCGCGAAGACGTCGGCGGTGCGGGTGGAGTCGGGGTCGAGCTTCGTGAACGCGGTGGCGGCCCCGGCCTCGGTGGACCCGACGGAGATCAGGTCGTGCCCCGGGATGTCGATCGTGCCGACCCGGAAGGCGGCCGTGTCGCGGACGGCGGTCACCTGGAACGTGGTGGCCCGCCCGGAGACGGTGAGCGAGGCGTCGATCTCGACGCCCGGCAGGGATTCGAAGGCGAGGGTGTAGCGGGCCGCGGAGCGGGTGACCTCCGGTTCGCCCTTGAGTTTCACCGGGCGGGCGGTCCCGTTGAGGGTGACCGCGGTCACCGGCCGGGTGGAGCCGAGCAGCTGCTCACCGCTCGCCCGGTCGGTGTACGACAGGACGCGCGGGAAGTCGTCGGCGACGGCGACGGCGAGCCGGCCGGATCCGATGACGGCGGATCCGCCGGCCTCCGACGCCCCCGCCGGAGAGGGGGACGGGTCGGCGGCTGCGGCGGGGAGGGCGGTCCCCACGAGCGCCAGGACGGCTGCTGAGGCCGCGGCGACCAGGCCGGGGCGAGGGAATCTTGGCGACATGGCCCCTGAGTAGTCGCCGTGTCCGGACACCGTCAACGAACTTCGGCACCGGGGGGCGACTCCGTCCAACAACCCCGGTGCGTTAGTCCAAGTCAGGACGGTGCGGGCCGGGTCCGGGCTTCGTTCACCTCTTGGCCGGCTCCTCTCCCGTACGGTCGCGGTTCGCATCCGCTCGGTTCCGTCAAGTACCGCTTCGAGGCGTCGAGTTGTGAAGACTCCGAGCAAGTGAGAGCGCTCTCAGTCGCATGTCTTGACGCTCACGCCGGGCCTCGCGAAAGTGGTGCGCACCGCAGGCGCCCCCACGGCCCGGACCCTTCCGGCGCCACCCCCCACCACCCGCCTGCGGCCCCCACACACACCTCGGGAGTCCCTCGTGATCTCACGCAGAACGTTCCTGACCGGCAGCGCCGCCACGGCCGCGGCATTGACGTACCCCGCCTGGGGCGCCGCTCTGAGCCCCCGCGCCTCGGCGGCCCCCGCGACCTGCGAACTGGCCCTGGAGAACAGGTCGCTGCCGGGCACGGTGCACGCCTATGTGACCGGCCGCGAGCTGGGCACCGGCCGCTGGACGCTGCTCAGGGCCGACGGCGGCGTCTACCGCCCCGAGTCCCCCGGCGCCCCGCAGACCCCGCTGCCCGTCGACTGCGCGATCCCGCTCAGGGGCGCGGGCGCGGGTCCGGTCGTGCTGACCCTGCCGCAGATGTACGGGGCGCGGATCTACTTCGTCCGCGACGACAAGCTGGACTTCTACCTCAACCCGGGCCCCGCCCTGGTCGAGCCCGCCTTCGCGACGCCGGCGGACCCGAACTACGGACGCACCTGGTCGTTCTGCGAGTTCACCTTCAACACGCAGCAGCTGTACTCCAACATCAGCTACGTCGACCTGATCACCGCCCTGCCGATCGGAATCACCCTGGAGGGCGACGGGACCCACGTCGTCGCACCGCACCCGCAGGACGCGGTACGGCGGATCGCGGACGACCTCCTCGCCCAGGCCGCGGCCGACGGGCAGCCGTGGGACAAGCTGATCACCCGGAGCGGCGACGGCGACGTCCTGCGGGTCGTCTCGCCGCAGAACGTCATGGCCCCGTTCTTCGACCGCCCCGCCGAGATGCCGTTCCGGGACCTGTTCACCGCGCGGATCGACGAGGTCTGGGAGAAGTACCGCTCCCAGGACCTGCGCATCGACCTCCAGGGCGGCCGGGGCACACGGGCCGGCCGGGTCATCGGGGACACGCTGACCTTCGAGGGCGGCCACACCTTCGTCAGGCCGGAGACGAAGGACATCTTCACCTGCAACCACGGCCCGTTCACCAACAACCCCGGCGACTCCGACGACAAGAAGGCGATCCTGGCCCGGCTGGCGGCGGGCTTCAACCGCTCGATCATGCTGAGCCACCCGAGCCAGCCGAACGGCACGTCGGCGGCGGACTACTACAGGGGGCCGGTCACCAACCACTGGTCCCGGGTGGTGCACGCGAACAGCCCGATCGGCTACGCGTTCCCGTACGACGACGTCCGCCCGGACGGCGAGCCGGACGTCTCGGGGGCGGCCCACGACGGGAATCCGCGTCGCTTCACGGTGAGCGTGGGCTCCTGACGCCCGCCCGCCCGCCCGGCAGGCGGCGGCGCCCCGCCCGCGCGCCAGGCCCGTCGCGCCCCCCGCCTGCCGGGCGGGGGGCGCGACGGGCGCCGACGGGCGCCCGGCCCCATCGCGCGCCCTGCGGACGGGAGAACCTCTCCCGCCTTTCGGGCGGGCGGGTCCCGCCTCCGCCACGGGCACGCGCCCGCCGCCCTCCGCCCGCCGGACGGGCTCTCACTCATCCGGCCAGCACCCGAAGGGCGGCATCCGATATCTCATCAATTGACCGCTTGTGTGGCGTTCTTGACTTCGCCCTATCACTCCGGGACGGTGCCGTATGCGAATGAACCGACTCCCCCGGCGGCTCCTCACGGCAGTCGCCGCCGGATTCCTGCTGATCGTCGCGGCCCCGGCCCACGCGGCCCCCTCCCCGCCGGGGTCCCCCGCTCCCCAGGCCCCCGGCGCGCACGGTCTGCGCGCCTTCCAGCAGAGCTACGGGCTGCCCCCGACCGGCCGCGTGGACACCGTCACCGCCCAGCTGCTCAGGACGGCCCCGGACAGTGAGCTGCGGACGTTCTTCGCCGCCCCGTCCGACCTCGGCCCGGAGCAGCTGGCCCACGCCAGGACGGTCATCGGCGTCGGGAAGGGGGCGGAGCTCCCCGAGGAGGCACAGGTCATCGCACTGATGACGGCCATGCAGGAGTCGAAGTTCGTCAACTACACGTCCCCGGTCGACCACGACTCGCTCGGCGTGTTCCAGCAGCGCCCCAGCATGGGCTGGGGCACGCCGGCACAGATCACCCATGTGCCGACCGCGTCCAAGTCCTTCTACGGGCTCCCGTCGCCCAGCGCGAATCCGGGACTGCTCCAGACCGTCGGCTGGGAGTCGATGGAGCCGGGCGACGTGTGCCAGGCGGTCCAGCGGTCCGCGCACCCGGACCGCTACGCGCAGTGGGAGGACTTCGCCCGGGACCTGCTGGAGCGGGAGGGCCCGGACGCCGACCCCCTCGCGTAGGACCTGAGCACTCGGGGCCGCCCCGGCGCGGCGCGGGACGGCCCCGGGCCGTCGCCCGTGTCAGCGGCCTCCGCAGTCGCAGTACGTCACGCCCCCGTGGTCGCCCTCGTCCGCGCGGACGCCGCCGGAGCCCGACCGGCACTGGCGCGCGCCGTCGCCGCACCCCGTCACAGATGTTGAACTTTGAACTAGATGCGGTTACAGTCGAACTCGTTGAAGGTTGAACAACACCTTCGACGCCGCTCGATCCGTCCCCCGCAGCGCATCCCCGAGGAGGAGCCATGGCTCTGTTCAACCGCAAGTCGACCGCCGCCCCGACCGTCACCGAGGCCCCCGCGGTGGACCCTGCGCTGGCCGCCCTGACCGGCACGTACACCGTTGACCCCGCACACAGCAGCATCGGATTCACCGTGCGCCACGCGATGGTCACGAACGTGCGCGGCTCCTTCGGCGAGCACGAGGGCACCCTGGTCCTGGACGGCACCGACCCGTCCGACTCCTCCGCCTCCATCGACGTGAAGATCGCCAGCGTCGACACCGGCATCGCCGACCGCGACGGCCACCTGGTCAGCGGCGACTTCTTCGACGCCGAGAAGTTCCCCCTCATGTCGTTCCGCTCGACGAAGGCCGAGCAGCTGGGCGGCGAGGCGTACCGGATCACCGGCGACCTGACCATCAAGGACGTCACGCGCCCGCTCGCCATCGACCTGGAGTTCAACGGCTCCGCCACCGACGTCTACGGCAACGAGCGCGTCGGCTTCGAGGGCAGCGCCGACATCCTGCGCTCCGACTGGGGCCTGACCTGGAACGCGGCGCTGGAGACCGGCGGTGTGATGGTCAGCGACAAGGTGAAGCTGACCTTCGACATCTCCGCGATCAAGGCCGCCGCCCCGGCGGCCTGACGCCCCCGCCGTCGAGCGCGTCCGCCCGGTACGCAGCAGCGCCCCGCACCCGGTTTCCCGGGAACGGGGCGCGCCGCGCGTTCCGTACCGCTCCGCGTCCCGGGTTCGCCGGGAGGCGTGTCCGGCGCCGACGCAAGCGTCGCGTCCGGCGCTGCTTCGCCGCCTTCTCCCGCTACTTCGCCACCTTCTCCGCGAACAGCGGGACGACCTTCTCCAGCGCGTACGAGACGGACAGGACCGAGTCCGTGGCGAACGCCTGCGAGATGCCCTGGTCGTCGAAGACGAGGTCGTTGCCCGCCTCGACCGACGGAACGGCCCTGTACAGCGGGTCGTCGCTGATGTCGGCGGCCGGGATGCCGATCGGGGCCATGACCGTCAGATCGGCGTCGAGCAGGTCCAGGTTCTCCTTGGAGACGGGGACGGAGAAACCTTCGCCCGCCTCGGCCTCGGCCTTCGGGTTGTTCTCGAAGCCGAGCCGCTCGACGAAGTCGACGCGCCCGGTGCCGCCGACGTAGACGCCGAAGCCCTCCGAGGTGCGCGAGCCGACCGTGATGGTCTTGCCCTTGAACTCCGGGTGGGCCTTCGCGGCGGCCTCGAACTTCTTCCCGGTCTCCGCGATCAGTTCCTCGCCCTTCTCCGGCACGCCCATCGCGGCGGCGATCATCGTGGTCTGCCGCTCCCACGAGATCTTGTACTGGTCACCGCCCTCGGGCACGCCCACGGTCGGGGCGATCTTCTTCAGGGTGTCGTAGCGGGTCCGGTCGCCGCTGGACTTGGTGTCCAGGATCAGATCCGGCTGGAGGGAGGCGATCTTCTCGAACTCCGGCTCCATCGTGCCGATCAGCTCCGGCTTCTTGTCGTACAGGCCCTTGGCCCACGGGCCGACGCCCTCGCCGCCGAACGGCAGCCAGTCGCTGGCCCCGACCGGCTGGCCACCGAGCGCCAGCACGGTCTCGGCGTCGCCCCAGCCGAGGGCGACGATGCGCTGGGGCCGCTTGTCGACGGTGACCTCACCGAACTTCGTCGCCACCGTGGCCGGGAAGGCGCCGTCGGACGCGCCCGTGGAGGCGGACGAGGACGCGGAGCTGTCGGTGTCGTCCGACGAACCGCAGGCCGAGAGGCCGACGAGCAGGGCGGCGACGGCACCGGCCGCGAGGACGGGGGTGCGGCGGGGGCGCCAGGTGCGGAGAGCGGAAGCGTTCATACCCTTAGGTTAGCCTCACCTAATGACAACGGTGCCATCGGGTAGGTCGGACCCGGGGCGCCCGAGTGCGTACGGGGCGGGGCCCCGGCACACCCCGGTACCCCGGTACGCACGACGCTCAGGCGGCCGGGCCCTTCACGTGGTGGCGGCCCAGCGGTACGACCATCGGGGTGGCCGACGCGGGGTCCTCGATCACCGAGCAGCGCATGCCGAAGACCTCACCGACGAGCTCCTCCGTGACGATGTCGACCGGCCGGCCCTCCGCGACGATCCGCCCCGCCTTCATCGCGATCATGTGGTCCGCGTACCGGCAGGCCAGGTTCAGGTCGTGCAGCACGGCCACCATGGTGACGCCCTGCTCGCGGTTGAGGTCGGTGAGCAGGTCCAGGACGTCCAACTGGTGACTGGCGTCCAGGAAGGTCGTCGGCTCGTCGAGCAGCAGGATGTCCGTGCGCTGGGCCAGCGCCATCGCGATCCACACCCGCTGGCGCTGGCCGCCCGACAGCTCGTCCACGGAACGGTCCGCGAGTTGGAGGACGTCGGTCGACAGCAGCGCCCGCGCGACCGCCTCGTCGTCCTCGGCGCTCCAGCGGCGGAACCAGCCCTGATGGGGGTAACGGCCCCGCCCGACCAGGTCGGAGACGGTGATGCCCTCCGGGGCGGTGGGGCTCTGCGGCAGGATCCCGAGGACGGAGGCGACCTCTTTGGTCGGCGTCTCCTGGATGGACCGGCCGTTCAGGAGCACCGCCCCGGCGGTGGGCGCCAGCAGCCGGGCCATCGCCCTCAGCAGCGTCGATTTGCCGCAGGCGTTGGGGCCCACGATGACCGTGATCCTCCCGGGCGGCACGGCCACGCTCAGGCCGGGGACGATCTCGCGTTCACCGTAGCCGAGCCGGACGTCGCGGGCTTCCAGAGTGTGATCGGCCACGAGGGGGCCACGCCTTTCGTCGTCCGTCTGATACGTCGCCATGTCCTTCTGGTACGTCGCCATCTCAACCCCCTCCGCCCACGCGGTTGGCGCGGGCCAGGAGCAGGAGCAGGTAGGGGGCGCCGATGACGCTGGTGACCACGCCCACCGGCAGTTGCACGGAGGGCAGCGCGTGCTGCGCCGCGAAGTCGGCGACCAGCACCAGCAGCGCCCCGGTCAGGGCCGCCTGCGGCAGGGCCGCGCCCCGGCCGGGGACCAGGCGGCGGGCGATCGGTGCGGCGACGAACGCCACGAACCCGACGGGCCCGGCGGCGGCGGTCGCGACCCCGGCGAGCGCGGTCGCGCAGCCCAGCAGCGCGAGCCGGCCGCTCTCGACCTTCGCACCGAGCCCGGCGGCGGCGTCGTCCCCGAGCTGGAGGGGGCGCAGCGCGTGGGCGGCGATGAAGGTCAGCGGGACGAGGACGCCGAGGGCCGCGAGCAGCGGCCACACCTGGCCCCAGGAACGGCCGTTGAGGCTGCCCGCCAGCCAGCGGAACGCCTCCTGCGCATCGGTGACGTCGGACCGGGCCATCGCGTACCAGACGATGCTGGAGAGGCCCGTCCCGACGCCGATCCCGACGAGGACCAGGCGCTGGCCGGCGATGCCCTGCCGCCAGGCGAGCAGATAGATGCCCGCCCCGGCGACCAGGGAGCCGGAGAGGGCGCTCGCGGAGAGGGCGAGCCCGCTGACCTGGAAGAGCAGGGCGGCGGTGACGGCGACAGCAGAGGCCCCGGCGCTGATGCCGATGAGGTCGGGGCTGGCGAGCGGGTTGCGCAGCACGGTCTGGAAGACGGCTCCGGAGAGGCCGAAGCCGGCGCCGACGAGGATCGCGAGGAGGGCGCGGGGCAACCGCAGTTCCAGGACGACGAACCGTGATCCGCCGTCGCCGCCGCCGAACAGGGTGGCGACGACCTTCCCGATCGGCATCACCATGTCGCCGAAGCGGAGCGAGACGCCGAACGCGACGATCACGGCGGCCAGCAGTGCGCCGCCGACGAGGACGGAGCGCCGAAGGCTCCGGCCGCGTACGGCGGACACCTGGCGTACGGCTTCGGCGAGCCGCTCCTTGTCCGCGTTCGCGGCGTCCTCGGCGATGACGTACGCCCGGCTCACAGTTCCACCAGCTTCCTGCGCCGGACCAGCCAGATGAACGGGACGCAGCCGATGGCGGCCGTGATCACGCCGACCTGCACCTCGCCGGGGCGGGCGATGACCCGGCCGACGATGTCGGCGACCAGCAGCATGACCGGGGCGAGGACCATGCTGTACGGGAGAACCCAGCGGTAGTCGGGTCCGGTGATGAGGCGGGCGGCGTGGGGTACGGCGAGCCCGACGAAGCCGATGGGCCCGGCGACGACCGTGGCGGCCCCGCACAGGATCACCACGGCCAGGGCGGACACCAGTCGGATGGTCCCGACCCGCTGGCCGAGGCCGCGGGCCAGGTCGTCGCCGAGGGAGAGGGCGTTGAGCTGCGGCCCGAGGGCCAGCGCGAGGACGACGCCGACCGCGATGAACGGCGAGATCTGCCAGAGCACCTCGGAGCCGCGGGCGGTCAGCGCGCCGAGCTGCCAGAACCGGAACTGGTCGTAGCCGCCCCGGTCCTGGAGGAGGATCGCGCTGGTCACCGAGGTGAGGACGGCACTGGTGGCGGCCCCCGCCAGCGCCAGCTTCACCGGCGTCGCACCCTCCCGCCCGAGCGAGCCGACCCCGTACACGAGGAGGGCGGCGAGCAGTGCGCCGAGGAAGCCGAACCAGATGAACTGGGTGGCGACCGTGAAGCCGAGCAGGGTGATCGAGCACACCACGGCCACGGCCGCGCCCGCGTTGATGCCGAGGAGCTGGGGGTCGGCGAGCGGGTTGCGGGCGACGCCCTGCATCACCGCGCCCGCGAGGCCGAGCGCCGCACCGGCGAGCAGCCCGGCGACGGTGCGCGGGACGCGGACCTCCTGGACGATGAGCTGGCCCTTGACCGAGACGTCCGGGTCGAGCACCCCGTCGACGACGTCCCGGAAGGGCACGTCGCCCGAGCCGATGGCGAGACTGGCGACCGCGGAGAGGAACAGCACGGCGAGGGCGGCCAGGAGCCCGAGGGCGAGCACGGGCCGGCTGTGCTTGCGCCGCGCCTCCTTGCCGCCGCCCGACACCTTCTCCTTCTCCAGGAGGGCCGGGCCGCTCACGACCCGGCCGCCGGGGCAGCCGGTATGCGGTGGTGCACTTGTTGTTCCTCACGCTGGTTCGTCGGCGCTCGGCGACCGGGAGGCGCCCTCGTTGGCCGGTCCACCCCGGACAGGGAACGCGAGGGGACCCAAAGTAAGGTCACCCTAACAGCGCCTGTTCGACCGTGCGCCGCCACGCCCTCCCCAGCTTCGGAGCCCCTCCTTGCCGTACGCCGCCGACACCACCGCCCTCGCCACCGGTCCACTGGCCGGGGCCGTGCCCCTGGGTTCGGCGGACGAACTGCGCGAACTCCTGGGCGTCCCGCACCCGATCGTCATCGACAAGGTCCACGACCGGCTCACCGACGACGACCTGGACCTGCTCGCCCGCTCCCCGCTGTGCACGCTGGCCACGTCGGACGCGGCCGGAAACTGCGACGCCAGCCCGCGCGGCGACGGCCCCGGCTTCACCCATGTCCTGGACCCGGGCACCATCGCCCTGCCTGACCGCCCGGGAAACCGCCGCGCGGACAGCTTCCACAACATCCTGGCGAACCCGCGTGTGGGCCTGCTCTACCTGATACCCGGCGCGATGGACGTCCTGCGTGTCAACGGCCGGGCCCGCATCGTCACGGACGCCCCGTTCTTCGACGCGATGACGGTGAAGGGCCAACGCCCGAAGCTCGCCCTGGTCGTCGAGATCGACGAGATCTTCCGCCACTGCCCGGCGTCGCTGAAGCGGTCGGGGGTATGGGCGCCTCAGACGTGGGCGGGCTCAGGAACATCGGCGAGCTAAGCGCTGTCCCGCAACGTTGAGGCGGCAGGTTGAGAGACCGAGGGGTTCGCCGCCTATCCTCGTGTTGTGGAGCTGCCTCGGGATCCGTCGAACGTCGCCCATGCCCTGGTGGCAGCGTTTCCGACCCGTCTTGCTGGTGACGTGCAGAGCGTCCTGACGGTCATGCCGGAGACCAGGCTCGCGCCCGCGATGCCATTCGAGGTCGATGTGCAGGGCGAGACCGTCGCCATCCCCTCGCGCATCTACAACGAGGAGCCGGGCGCCGACATGGGGCGACCCCTGTCCGGAACCCAGCACGTGATTTTGCACTGCCTGTACTCCCGGCACAGTGATGGCCGGGTCCGCCAGCGGCACCTAGAGCAGATCGTGGCGTCGGGCGAGCCGTGGGTAGTTCCGTTCGTGGTGCAGTTGGCCGGCGAATACGTGCTGGAGATCCTTGAGGCGATCGGCCGGGGGCTTCCCGGGCTCGCGGTCCCGAGCTCGGCGCAGCGCCGACTCTACGGGGAGTTCATCGCTCAGAATCCGGCCTTCTTCGCGCGCACGGAGCGGCGCGTGGTGAGCTACTGGTCGTGCTATTACCGCTGGAAGTACGGAGCGTTCGGGACGTATCCGGGATGCGTCCTCCTGGAAGCATTCCGGGACGCTGTGGCGGAACAGGTGAGCGCGCAGTGGCCGCGGCACACGCCGCCCCCGCTGGCGGACGTGGGTGAGGGACCTGCCTGAGTTCGGCCATGGTCCTATCCAGCAAGGTTGAGATCGTGCAGGCGGGCGATGCCGCGCATGGCGTGGTGGACGCCATCGCCCTTGAGCCGGCAGTCGCGGAGGATTTTCCAGGTCTTCATCCGGGCAAAGACGTGGTCCACTCGTGCACGCACCTGCTTGTGCGAGCGGTTGTGCTCCAGCTTCCAACCAGGCAGTTCCTCGCCATGGGTGCGGCGGTGCGGCATGATCAATCCCGTCCCTGGATAGCCGCCATCGGCTATCACGGTCGTCCGGCCGACCGCTGTTTTGGCCCCCGGTTCCTCCCAGGCTTTGCAGTCGTTCCGGTTGCCTGGCAGGGGCCGTCCAACCACTACGACCAGGCGGGTGTCGGCATCGATGACAACTTGGTGCTTGGTGGAGTACCGATAGTTCTTCGACTGCTCGGCCACGGCGTGATCGCGGGTGGGCACCAACGTTCCGTCCACGATCAGCACAGTGACCCTCGCGAAGCGCCGTCGGGCCGGCAAGGCCAGCAGAGGCCCGATGTGGTCGATGATCCGGTCAGCCGCCGACTTCGAAATCCCGAATAGCGGGACCAGTTGGCGCATGGTCAAGTTGGTGCGCCAATAGGCCGCGACCAGGAGGATACGGTCCTCAAGCGGCAGGCCCCACGGACGCCCCGTCCGTGGTTCGGCTGCGCTCGCGCGCTGTACCGCGGTCACCAACTTGCCGAAGCAGCGCGGGCTCAGCCCGGTGAACGGACGTATCCAAGACGGCTCTGACGCCGTGATCACACCAGCCACACCAAGATCATCTCACCCGTGACCAGCAGTTACGGGACAACTCTTAGCTTGATCTTTAACCTGTGCGGCGTGGGCGTGGGGTCGTTGACTTCTTCGTTCGTCGCTTCGTGGAGCCGGGTTTGCTGACGGTGTGCACGTCGTAGCGTGCGGTGGGCTGGCTGTTCTTGCGGCCGGGTGGTCGTCCTGGACCGGGCTGCGTCAATTTCGGTGCTCCGGCTGGGCAGGTGGCCTTCGGGCGGAGGTGCCGAAAGTCGCGGGGGACTCGTGCGGGGGTGAGTTTGTCGGGCGGAGTCGGCTTCTCCCACGGCCGGCGGAGGTCTGCCTCCAGTGGGCGGGCGAGTCGGAGCTGGGTGAGAACCGCGAGGATCAGCCAGGTCCAGCGGTCTGCGGCTTCAGGAGTGCGGATCTTCGGGCAGGTCCAGCCCAGGGTCTGCTTGAACAGACGGAAGGTGTGCTCGATGTCGAATCGCCGCAGAAACGCCTGCCACAGACGGTCGACCTGGACCGTGGTGGCGTCGGTGCCTGACCACCACAGCCAGACTGGCTTGGGTGTCGCGCCGCTGGGCGGTGCTCGACCTGCAGGCGGATCACCGTGCCTTCGATGACCGGCAGCGCGCCTAGCTGGGCGGTCCAGGCCGAGCGGTGGGTCAGTCTCGGGTGGAGCCGGTCCCATGCCCGTGCGACGGCGGTGCCGTAGAGACGTGTCGCGGTCACCGTCTGTGCGTCGGGGGTTTTACAGGTGGCCGGGTCACCGAAGACGAACTCTCGGGTTCTCAGAGGCTGTCGGGTGGCCACGGGGCGGACAGTGGGCGCGGTCCGGTGCAGGTGATTCCCAGGCGGAGAAGGGAGGCGACGCGGAGCGTCGTCGACCGAAGACAACGCCACAAGCGCGCGCTGGGGCGTAACCGCCCCGCCCCGTGGCCACCCGACAGCCCCTCAGGCGCGGGAAGGTGGCGAGCCCCGCCGCGCCGCCCCTCAGCCGGCGCCGGACGACGACCAGGTCCGGGTGGACAGCACCAGCAGGTAGCCGTCCGGGTCCCTTATCGTGACGCCCCAGGTGTCCCAGTACGGGTTGTGCGCGGGCACCCTCGTGCCGCCGTGCTGTTCGAGGCGCTCCACGAGCGTGTCCGGGACCGGTTCGCCGAGGTAGACCACCAGCAGGTCCTCGGGGGTCGGGCGTGGTTCCACCGGGGCCGTCGGGTCGTGGACGAGTTCCAGGTGCCAGGCGGCGTCCGGCCAGCCGACCATGAGCAGCGAGTGGTGGCCGGGAGTGCCGTCCGCCTCGTGGCGGTACTGGACGCCGAGGCCGAGCCCCGCGGCCCAGAAGCGTTCGGCCGCCTCCAGGTCGCGGGACGGGCGGGCGATGCGCACATGGGCGGTGGCGTCTGCCGGCATGGGATTCCTTCCGGTCGGGCGCACGGCCCTCCTGCGGACCGGCTGCTCGTCCCCGTACCGTACGAAGCCGGCGACCAGGCGCGCATCGGGCGCTCGTCCTCGGTCCCGGGTCGTATTACGCGTCGGCCGGGCGCGGCTCGCGCCGCATCACCCACAAGAGCGGGCCGTCGCCCGGCAGCCGGGCCTCGCCGAGCACGGTGAAGCCGAAGTGCTCGTAGAAGGGCAGGTTGTCCGGCTTGGAGGACTCCAGGTAGACCGGCAGGCCCGCCGCGTCCGCCTTGGCCAGCCCGGAACGCAGCAGCGCCGCCCCGTGCCCCTGGCCCCGGGCGGCCGGGTCCGCTCCGACGACCGCCAGGTACCAGTGCGGCTCCTGGGGTCCGTGCTGGGCGGCGGCCTCGACGGCGTCCCGGAACAGGGGCGCCCGGTCGCCGAGGATCTCCTCCAGCTCCGCGATGGTCTCCGCGTCGGGGACGGCCTTCTCCTGCCCCTGGGGCGGCACCCAGAACGCGGCGGCCGACGCGGTGCGCTCGCACACGCCGTGGCGGCCGTACTGCCGGGTGAAAATCGTGGCGAAGTAGCGGACCAGGTCGGGCTCGCGCGTGGCCCCGCCGGGGAAGAACCACCCCATCATCGGGTCGTCGGCGAAGGCGCGGGCCAGGGTGCGGCTGATCGACGGAGCGTCGTCGAGCGTGGCCGCCTGAGGCATGTTCGTTGTCGACATACAGGTCATTCTGCATCGCGATGATCTTGGCGGGCGGGCGGGGTCCGCTCCCTCCGGGCGCCGGGGGTAGCCTCCCGGAATGGATCGGCGACTGGCCGCTTACGCGGTGTGCATCGAGGACGGACGGGTACTGCTCGCGCTTGCCGTGGGCCCGGGCGGCGAGAGGACGTGGACTCTCCCGGGCGGCGGGGTCGAGCACGCCGAGGACCCGTACGACGCGGTGATCCGGGAAGTCGCCGAGGAAACCGGTCTGGAGGCCGTGGTCGAGCGCCTGCTCGGCGTGGACTCACGGGTGGTTCCGGCGGCCGAGCGCCGCCGACCCGGTGCGCCCGAGTTGCAGAACGTCGGCGTCTTCTACCGCGTCCGCGTCACCGGTGGCAGGCTCCGGCCCGAACCGAACGGCGACACCGCCGAGTCGGTGTGGACCCCGCTGTCCGAGGTCGCCCGCCTGCGCCGGTCGTCGCTGGTGGACGTCGGGCTCGCTCTGGCGCGGACCCTTCCGCCCTCCGGCCACGTAGACCACGTCCCGGTCGGCGGTCGGGTCCAGCACTGAGGAGGTCGGGGGGCCGGTGGTGCCGGGCGCCACGGAGCCACGGCCCGGCACCGGATCAGCAGCGGCTGGACATCCAAGCCCAGACCGGCACCGCCACCACGGCGAGCAGGGCCACCCCCGCGGCGACGGCCAGCAGCACCGTCAGCCCACAGCTCCCCGCGAGACCGGCGTGCACCTTCGCCTTACGCGCCTCGGCCCCGGCGTCGGGGTTCCTCTCGGACTCCTCGCCGCCGTACCAGTCGTATCGCCGCACCGTTGCCCCCTGCGATCGCGCGGCAAGCATAGAACCAGCGGCCGGCTCGGCCTCCTCCGGCCCGGCTACGCGGTCGGCCGGGCCCGCTCCTCGGGTGCAACACGCAGGCACCCGCTCCGCCGGTCGACGGAGTGGGTGCCTGTCGTACGCCCGGAAGGGGGCCGGGGGTTTGCATCAAGCCTTGTGCTGCATCGACGAGCGCGCGGGGTTGGCCTGCTGCGCCGCCTTGGGGTCCTTCTCGTCCGCCTTCGCGCGCACCCCCTCCTCGACGCGCCTGCCGAGGGTGCTGTCGACGTTCGACCAGTACTGGAACGCCCGCTTCAGCACCGGCTCGGTCACCCCGTTCAGCAGGTGGCCGACGATGTTGTCCACCAGCCGGTCCCGCGCCGCGTCGTCCAGGACCTCGCGGACCATGGTGCCCGCCTGCCCCCAGTCGTCGTCCTCGGCGTGGTCGACGTAGGCCGCGCGGGTGATGTCGCCGTCGGCGTACCAGCTCGGCGGGGAGCCGTAGCGCTCCGTGTCGGCCGCCGGGCCGCCCTTGGAGTTCGGGGCGTAGACCGGGTCGGTGGTCTTCCGGTACGCCATCGCCCCGTCCTTGGAGTACGTGTGCACAGGGACGACGGGCGCGTTGACGGGCAGCTGCTGGTAGTTGCCGCCGATGCGGTAGCGGTGGGAGTCCGCGTAGCTGAACAGCCGGGCCAGCAGCATACGGTCCGGGCTCGGGCCGATGCCGGGGACCAGGTTGTTGGGCTGGAAGGCCGCCTGCTCGATCTCGGCGTGGTTGTCCGTGGGGTTGCGGTCCAGCGTCATCCGGCCGACCTCGATCAGCGGGTAGTCGCCGTGCGGCCACACCTTGGTCAGGTCGAACGGGTTGAACCGGTAGTCCTTCGCGTCCTCGTACGGCATGACCTGGACCTTCAGGGTCCAGCTCGGGTACTCCCCGTCGCGGATGTGCTCGAAGAGGTCACGCGTGTGGTAATCGGTGTCCGCGGCGGCCATCTGGTCGGCCTCGTGCTGCGTGAACGTCTCGATGCCCTGGTCGGTCTTGAAGTGGTACTTCACCCAGAACCGCTGCCCCTGCGCGTTGATCCACATGTACGTGTGCGAGGTGTAGCCGTTCATGTGGCGCCAGGTCCGCGGGATGCCCCGGTCGCCCATCAGCCAGGTGACCTGGTGGGCCGACTCGGGCGAGAGGGTCCAGAAGTCCCACTGCATGTCGTGGTCGCGGAGGTTGTTGTCCGCCCGGCGTTTCTGGGACCGGATGAAGTGCTGGAACTTCATCGGGTCCTTCACGAAGAACACGGGGGTGTTGTTGCCCACCATGTCGTAGTTGCCTTCGCTGGTGTAGAACTTCACCGCGAAGCCGCGCGGGTCCCGCCAGGTGTCCGGGCTGCCCCGCTCCCCCGCGACGGTGGAGAACCGGATGACCAGGTCGGTCGTGGTGCCGGGCTGGAACAGCGCCGCCTTCGTGTACGCGGAGACGTCCGCGGTCACCTCGAACTTCCCGAAGGCGCCGCTGCCCTTGGCGTGCGGCTGGCGTTCGGGGATGCGCTCGCGGTTGAACTGGGCCATCTGCTCGATCAGGTAGGAATCCTGGAGCAGGATCGGCCCGCCCGGGCCGACGGTGAGCGAATGCTCGTCGCTCTCCACCGGGGCACCGGAGTCGGAGGTGGTCGGTTTGCGCGAGGTGTCGGTCATGTCGTCGTTTCCTCTTGTTCGTCTTCCGCGGACGCGTCGGCGATGTCTCCCCCTACGGCTGCCCTGCCGACCCTCTGCCAATGTAGGCAAACCGGGATGAATTGACTCGTCGAGGAATCGCTCACGACGGATTTCCGTGCCGCGTCAGCGGGATCGCTGCCCCGTGACCAGGCGGTAGACGAGCAGGACGATCACCGAACCGACGATGGCCGCGATCCACGTCGACAGGCTGAAGAACCCGTCGATCGAGTCGACACCGAAGATCACCTTGCCCAGCCAGCCGCCGAGCAGCCCGCCCACGACGCCGATCACCACCGTGAGGAGACAGCCCCCCGGGTCCTTGCCCGGCGTCAGCGCCTTGGCGATGAGGCCGGCGAACAGACCGATGAGTATCCAGGCGATGATGCTCACGAAAATCTCCCTTTGCGCTGTCGACGCCCGGCGCCCTCGTGGCACCCGGCGCTCTCCGCGTATCCCCGTAACCGGAGATCACACATCGGCCGGGCCCCGACCGTCGCCGCAGGCCGCCGTCATTCCCGTCCGGCATTACGCCGGACGGGAAGAGGCGAGGAAGAAAGACGGGGAAGAAGCAGGACGAGGAAAGAGGAGAGGCGGAGCGGGGAGAAGGGCCGCACGGGCGAAGGAACGCGGGCGTCCGCCGGCGAGGCGGAAGTCCTCGGTCGCGGAACCCCGCGGCCCGGCCTCCCGCCTCGCCCCCCGGCCCGCCCCTTCAGCCCCGCCGGGCCGCTACCGCCAGCCGGGTGTCCTCGGCGATCAGGTCGCCGTTGACCGCCCCGCCGGCCATGAGACCCGCCGCGGCGGCTCCGATCACCTGTTCGGTGAGGCGGGTGACGTTGCCCGCCGCCCAGACTCCGGGAATCTCCGTCGCACCGGTCGGATCGGTCGGGATGTACGAACCGATCACGACCCCGCCCATCTCCTGCGCCACCGGGGTGAGCCCCAGCGACTCCAGGACCGCAGACCGGGCGGTGAAGCGGGCCTGGACCACCAGCGCCTCGCGCGGGATGACCCGGCCGGACGCGAGCCGTACGCCGGTGAACCGGTCGTCCGCCACCTCCAGGCCCGTCACCTCGCCGTCCACCACGGCCACGCCCCGGGCCGCCAGCTCCTCGTACTCCTCGTCCGACGGCTCCGGGCCCGTGTGGCGGAAGAGGGTGACATCCCCACTCCACTGCCGCCACATCAGCGCCTGGTGCACGGCGAGGGGGCCGGTGGCGAGTACGCCGATCGGGCGGTCCGCCACCTCGTGGCCGTGGCAGTAGGGGCAGTGCAGCACCTCGCGCCCCCAGCGCTCCGCCAGACCGGGCACGGGCGGCAGCTCGTCGACGAGCCCCGTCGTCACCAGCAGCCTGCGCGCCTCGACCGACCGGCCGCCCTCCGTCACCACCCGGAAGCCGCGCTCCCCCGGCAGCCGCTCGGCCGAGGCCACCCGCCCCTCGGCGATCTCCGCCCCGTACCCGGCGGCCTCGCCCCGGCCGATCGCCAGCAGCTCGCCGGGCGGGGTCGATTCGCGGCCCAGGTAGTTGTGCACGTGGGAGGCGGGCGCGTTGCGGGGTTCGCCCGCGTCGATCACCAGGACCGAGCGCCGGGCCCGCGCCAGGGTCAGCGCCCCGCTCAGGCCGGCGGCCCCGCCGCCCACGATCACCACGTCGTACCGCTGCTGCTTCATGTCGCTCCTCCTTCGTACCCCTGCGGATCACCTCCGCTCGATGACGAGAGTGCGCCCATGCGGCTGAAACGACAAACATCCTTGCCGAATCAGCAACTCACGCGATGCCGAATTCACACCACACGACCTTGCCGGGGCTCCGCTCGGCCACCCCCCACTTGTCCGCCAGCGCCGCCACGAGCAGCAGCCCGCGCCCGCCCTCGTCGTCGGCCCCGGGCAACCCGCCCACCGGGCGCACCTCACCGTCGCCACTGTCGTGCAGCTCGACGCGGACCATGCTCTCGATCCGCTCCAGGTAGATGTGGACCTTGAAGCCGCGCCCCGGCGGAACACCGTGACGGAGAGCGTTGGTCGCCAGTTCGGTTACACAGAGCAGCACGTCGTCGGCACGCTTCTCGCACTCCCACGCGACGAGAGCCTTGCGGGTGAACTTGCGCACGACCGGGATCGACCTGCGTTCACGGCAGTAGAAGGCAGCGCGAAAGTAGGGGAGTTGAGTTGTCTCGTTCATGCTTCCACGCTCACACAACGTCACTACGCTTCAGCAGAGCGGAGAGACGTACAAAAGCTTTTGTACGGGTTCTGACGGGTTGACATCGGGACCGATACGGGGAGAGCCAGGGCATGCAAACCGGAAAGCAGAGCAGCATCAGGCGAGTTACCTCATGGCAGCTGGTCGGGGCGCAGTTGCGCCACCTCCGCAGGCTCGCCGGGCTGACACAGGCCGCCCTCGCCGAGCAGCTCGGGGTGGGCGAGGACACCATCGCCTCGATCGAGCAGGGGCGGCGGGCACTTCAACTGGACCTGGCCGTCCAGCTCGATGAACTGCTGGAATCCAAGGGCATGTTGCGAGTCGCGGTGGAGCGAATTCCGCGAAAGGAGCGCTATCAGGCACTGGTCAAGGACTTCGTGCAGTACGAGCAGGACGCGGTGAGCCTGTTCTCGTACCAGTCGCAGCTCATCCCAGGGCTGTTGCAGACCGAGGCGTACGCGCGCTTCATCTTCGGCTGCAACTATCCGCCGCTGGAGGAAGAGGAGATCGAGAAGCGGGTGGCGAACCGCCTGGACCGCCAGAAGATCCTGGGGCGCAAGCCCCGGCCGATCCTCCACTTCATCCTGGAGGAGAGCATTCTGCACGCCCAGATGGGCGACCCCGAAGTGATGCGGGAGCAGCTTCTCCACCTGCGACACTGCATGGATCTGCCGTTCGTCCCCCTTCAGATCATGCCCCGGAATACCCCTCGGCACGCCGGGCTGGCAGGGCCACTCGTTCTACTGGAGACACCCGACCACGACGGGCTCGTCTACGTCGACGGCCAGCTGCGTGGGGAGCTGTACGACGAACCGGCTGACGTCAGCGCACTTATGCAGAGGTATGGGATGCTGCGCTCCCAGGCGCTCACCGTCGCGGAGAGCACCCGGCTACTGGACGCACTGCTTGACGCACTGCTTGGAGAGACATGTCCCGCGCAGCACACCCCGCCCTTGGCCCCACAGCCCTCCACTGGTTCAAGTCCAGCTACAGCAACGGCGACGGCGGAGACTGCGTCGAGGTCGCCTACCACTGGCACAAGTCCAGCTACAGCAGCGATCAGGGCGGCGACTGCGTACAGGTCGCCGCGCACCCCGCCGCCGTGCACGTCCGCGACTCCAAGGTGACCGGCGGGCCCGTCCTCACCGTCGAGCCCGCCGCCTGGAGCGCCTTCGTGCACGGCAGCACGGCCGTCTGATCCGCACCCCTCACCCGGGACGAGGCGCCCCGCCCCCAACGCGGCCGGAAGCGGGGCGGCTCTCCTGTCAGCCGGTGGCCGACCGCTCCACCGGGATCCACAACTCCGCCTCCGCCCGCTTCCCCTCCTCGGACAGCCGCACCCGCAGGATCTCCGGTCCGGGCCTGGAGGCGTATGGGTTCGAGGGGAACCACTGGGTGAAGACATCCCGCCAGAGGTACTGGAGGGCCTGGGGGAACTCCCCCTCGTTCTCGAAGACCGCCCACGTGCCCGCCGGTACGTCCAGGGCGTCCAGGTCCCCCGGAGGCTCCGCGCCGCTCACCACGCCGTGGTAGTAGTCGAGTTCGGTGCCCTCCGCGCGGCTCGGGTCGAGCTGGTCGCTCGCCCCGACGAGCCCGGCCGGGTCCTGGTCGGAGAGGGCCGCGATACGGTCCAGCTCCTCCCGTCCGATGCCCCGGATGAACTCAGCGATGGCCGGATTCGGCCCCTCGTGGATGAGCGGGACGCGGGCCTTCTTCCCCACCACCCGGAACGCGTCCTTCTCCACCAGCCTGTAGCGCATGGCGCTACTCCCTTCGACGACGAGTCGGAAGGTCAGCCGTTGCTGGGACCGCAGAACCGCGCCGCTCCGCCGTGCCTCGCCGGGTCCGATGCCGTGCACGGCCCGGAAGGCGCGGGCGAAGCCCTCGCCCGTGTCGTAGCCGTACCGCACGGCCACGTCCAGAAGCGTCCGGCCGGGGGCGCTGAGCACCTCGGCCCCCGCGACCGTCATGCGGCGACGGCGGATGTACTCCGACAGCGGGAGGCCCGCGAGCGCGGAGAACATCCGGCGGAAGTGGTACTCCGAGGTCATCGCGATACGTGCCAGCTCCGCCGCCTCGATGCGCTCACCGAGGTGCGCCTCGATGTGCTCCATCGCGTCGTTCAGCCGTTCCAGCAACCGCTGACTCCTTCCCTTGCCCGTTCACCGTAGGAACGGGCCATCCTGCCGGACCCGACCGTCCGTGCCCGGATCGGTCGGGTCGGCGAGGAGCTGCTCCCGGGACGTCGCGGAGGGGTCGCCTCCGCGAAGTTGCCCTGGTCACGGCCGGGGAGCGAGGGTGGCCGGGTGACCTTGCTACTGACTCGTTCCCGGATCACCGAGCTGCTCGACCCCGACACCGTGATGGCCGGGCTCCGCGCGGGTTTCCTCGCGGCCGGTCCGGACGTCCGGCCGTTGCGCGTGCGCACGGATCTCCCCGGCCCGGGTACGGCGACCGCGCTTCTGCCCGGAGTGATCGACGGGATTCCGGCCTACACGGTGAAGGTCAACGCGAAGTTTCCCGATGCGGTTCCGGCACTGCGGGGCCTGGTCTGCCTGCACGGCCTGGCGGACGGACAGTTGCTGGCCGTGCTGGACTCGGCCACGGTCACGGCCTGGCGCACCGGACTGGCCGCGGCACTGGCGACCGACGTACTGGCCGACGAGCGTGCCGACTCGGTGAGCATCGTCGGCGCGGGCGCCCAGGCCCGGATGGTGCTGCGCGGTCTCGTGCGACTGCGCACGGTGTCCAGGCTGACCGTGTGCGACACCGACCCCGTGCGGGCGGGCGCGTTCGCCGCGGAACACGAGCAGCTCCTCGGCATCCCGGTCGAGACGGTCAGCGAACCACGGCAGGCCGCCGCACGCGGGGACGTCGTCGTCCTCGCGACCTGGTCGCGCAGCCCTCTGCTCGATGCCGCCGATCTGCGCCCCGGCATGCACGTCACCACGCTCGGCGCCGACGAACCCGGCAAGACCGAACTCGCCGCCGACGCCCTGCGCCGCGCCCGCACCGTGGTCGACGACCTCGAACTCGCGGTCGCCATGGGGGCTCTGGGCAACAGCGGACTGAACGCCGACGCCGCGGACGCCACCCTCGGGCAGGTGTTCAGCGGTGAGCGGGCCGGCCGTGGGACGAGCGAGCAGATCACCGTCTACGCACCCGTCGGTCTGCCCTGGCAGGACCTGGCCCTGGCCTGGCCCGTGTACCGGGCCGCCGCCGGAACGGGCTCCTTCCCGCAGGTCGACTTCCTGGCCTGACCGCGACGGCCGACGTCCGCCGCGGGTGTCGGCGCGGCGGAGGCGGGGCGGCCGCACTCACGCCGAACCGGCCCACCGTTTCTTCCCGGTGGGCCGGTTCCGTGCGCGTCGGCTCAGCTGAACCGGGCGTCCTCCACCGTGCTGGTGACCGTGCCCGCGGTGGAGGTGGTCGCCCCCGCCGCGCCGTCGACCAGGGTGCCGAGGGCACCGACGTCGTCCAGCGCGCCCAGGCTGACGGGCGGCTCGGCGGCGTGCGCCGTGTCGCCGCCTCCCGGGGGCGGGCTGATCGCGGCGATGACCGCTCCGGCGGCGAGGGTGACAACGGCGAGTACGCTTCGCTTCTTCATGCCCGTTCAACGGTCGGCACCCGGCAAAGGGCACGCTCCGATTCTCCGGCGGCGGTGACCAGGGGCGACGACCGCTCCGCCGTCGCCGAAGCGACACCGTCACCGCGCCACCGCCACCGCCACCGCGCCACGGAAGCGGTGTCCGCGCGGCGCAGCTCTCCGGCCGCCGGCACGCCGGCGGGGTGACCGCCCGGCGCCCGACCCGGATCGGGCTGTTCGCCCCACGACACCTGTTGCGCATGTTCCGCCCACAACTCCCCTACATATGAATAAAGTTGACCGCGTTCGCAGCGCAGACGCGCGTTGCGGGTCAACGAAACAAGGGGGGGGCAGGTGTCCCGACACCTGTACACGAGCAGCCGCACCCGGCGTACCGGAAGGGCCGCGGGGGCGGCGGCGATCGCGGTGGCGCTGACCGGGGGGCTCGCCACGGCGCTGCCGGTCACGGCGCACGCGGCCGAGGCGACCGAGGCCGCCGAAGTCCTGATACCCGCGCCCGACGCGTTCGGCGACGGGCCGGAGACCATACTGGCGACCGGCAGGTACGGCGTCCTGCACCGCGAGGGCGCGGACTACCTCTGGACCAACTCGTACAACAGCCGGACCAGGGTCGTCACCGAGATCGCCTCGGTGCCGGAGAAACTGCTCGTGGGCGGCCACGACGAGCACAACCGGGCCACCTACACGCAGCAGCGGGCGGACGGCGGGACCAACGTCGTACGGGTCGGCATCGAGGACCCCGCCTTCAACAGCACCCTCAGGGTGCCCGCCGGATACCTCAACCTGCGCTACGCGGGCAACTGGGTGCTGGCGACCGTCGACCGCGGCGACGGGACGTACGAGATGCGGGTGGCCCGGGGCGGTGAGCCCTCGGCGGACCCCGTCGTGCGGCTGCCCGCCGGAGCCACCACGGACGCCCGGCCCGTGGTGCTCGGCGGGCAGCACAGTGACGTCCTCATCGGCTACCGCCTCGCCGACGGCACCCCGGGCTACGGAATCCTGACCGCGTACGACGGCCGGGTGACTCCGCTGCCCGTGACCGGCGACGCGAGCAGCTTCCGCTTCACCCAGAACACCATCAGCTGGTTCTCGCGCAACGGCAGCGGCGGCCAGGGGGTCAGGGTCATGCAGCGGGGCAGCACGGCCGCGCCCCGGATCGTCCCGCTCGCCACGACGTCCCCCGACACCGAGGTCACCTCGTTCGTGGTGGAGGACAACATCGTCTGGCACGAGGGCATCGGCGGCCCGCTGCGGCTCACGCCCTCACCGGCGCGGACACCGAGCGCACGCTCCTGCACACGGTGGAGTTCGCCCAGCTCCGGGCCGAGGGCCACGGAAGCGTGCTGGCGCTCGGCAAGGACGCCGACGGCAAGCGGGCCATCCACTCGTTCAGCCAGGACGGCAGCGGGACCGTGTTCGACCTGGTGATGCGGGAGGTCCCGAAGGTCAAGACGGCGGACGGCGAGATCGGGGCGCTGAGCCTCGACCGGGGGCGGCTGCGGTACGTCAACGCGCTGGCCGGGAAGGACACCTTGCACGGCAAGGACATCGGGACCGGCCTCGACCCGGCGGACGGCGCGCGGCTCGCCGACTTCGCCGGTCTCGTGGCAGGCCGCTTCGCCGACGGGACGGACGAGGGGCTGGCCCGGCTGGTCACCGATCCCGGCACCGGCGCCGACGTCCTCGTGACCGGCGACGACCCGGACGTGCAGACCGAGGGCCTGCCGCTGCCCGGCACGGGCGGCCGCGTCATCGACGCCTCACCGGAGTTCGTGCTGTACCAGGCCGGCGGCCGGCAGTACGTCGTCGACACCGTCCGCGACCTCGTCGTCCGCGAACAGCCGGCGCAGGGCGCGGTGCTGGACGGGGACCTGCTCTACAAGTCCGCCCCGCACAAGCCCGGCACGGTGAACGCGGTCGACCCGCGCACCGGCACGGTGACCGGGACCCACGACATCGGCTCCGACTGCGTCCCCCGTGAACTCCAGCGCAGCGGGACCCTGTTGTACTGGAGCTGCGCCTCCGGGGACGCGGCGGGCGTGTTCGACACGGCGACCCATCGCGACTACCCCGCGCCGGTGTCCGGGGTCCTGCTGGGCGACCGCTTCCTGGCCCACCGCGACGCGTCCGGGGAACTGCGCCTCACGGCTCTGCGCCCCGACGGCTCCACCGCCGGCCTGGGCACCGTCACCGGCGTGAAGCCGGCCTCGGACGGCGACGGCCGCGGCTCCACCTGGACCCTGGACGCGGACGCGGGCAAGCTCGCCTGGGTCGGGACGGACGACACCGTCCACGTCGCCGCCCCGCAGCAGGCGGTCTCCCCCCTGCGCGTCACCCACAGCACGGTCCCCGCCACCGCGGCCGGCGGGTGGAGCGCCGCATGGTGGCTCTCCAAGCCGGCGGCCTCCTGGCGGCTGACGCTGACCCGCCGCGCGACCGGCGAGGTCGTACGCACCTGGACGGGCGAGGGCTCACGCGGCGCCGTACACGTCGACTGGGACGGCACGTCCGCGTCGGGCGGGGCAGCGCCGACGGGCGGCTACACGTGGCGGCTGACCGCCGCACCCTCCGACGGCACGGGTGCGGACGCCGCGGCCTCGGGCACCCTGAGGGTCACCGGCTGAGCCCGGCCCCGCACGGGCGGGAGCCGCTCCCCGATGCGGGCGGGGCTCAGAAGCCGCCCCCGTCGAAGCCGCCGCCGAAGCCGCCGCCGTCACCGAACCCGCCGCCCCCGCCGAAGCCCGAGGCGTCGAAGTCGGAGCCGGAGAAGTCGCCGCCGCCCCAGTCGCCGCCCGCGCCGCCGCCGAAGTCACCGCCGCCGTACTCGGAGGCGTACGCCGGGGTGGCGAGCATCGAGCCGAGCATGGTGCCGACCAGGAGGCCGGGGAGCAGGCCGCCGCCGAAGTAGCCGCCCGCCCAGGGGCCGTAGGCCGGGCCCGCCTCCCAGTACGGACGGCGGTTGCCGTCGCCGACGTCGACCGTACGGCCCATGGGGACCTCGCCCCGGCCGAGCCGGGCCTCGTCCGCGCCGCAGACCGGGACCTCCCGGGACGCACCGCCGGGCGGGGTCCACAGAACCTCCGTGACCGCCGTGCCGTGGCGGGGGTCGAAGAAGCACGGCGGGCGGCGGGCCGGGATCTCCGCGCCGGTGCGGCGTGCCTCCAGGACCGCGAGGGAGTAGCGGCCCTCCTCCAGGGACCGGGTGACGTCCCGGACGTCCGCGGGGTGTGCGGCCCGGTCCATCCCGGCCTTGGCGCTCTCGTAGGAGTCCAGGGCCCGTTCGTAGTCGGCGCGCATGGCGTCGTCCGCGCCCGGTTCGGCGGGGTGGAAGTCCAGGCGCTCCAGCGTCTCGCCGTACGCGGTGATGTCCTCGTCGACGACGACCCGGAGCCTGTCGAGCGCGGCGCGCTCCTCCTCCTCCTGGCGGCGCTTGTTCCGGCGGGAGATCGCGTACGCTCCGGCGCCGCCCGCCGCGACGAGCGCGCCGAGCGTGATCAGGCCGCCGACCGGCGCCCCGGTCCCGTCCGCCGCGCCGCCGGACCAGGAGGCGGGGGCGGAGCCCCGGGCCTGTTCGACGGCGCGGTCCACGAAGGCGTTGAGCTGGGCGTTCGTGTCCGCGGCGGTGGCGGGGTTCTCCACGGACGCGGTGAGGTTGTCGACCGCGCGGGTGGGCATGACCTGCGGGTCGGCGCCGGCGTCGAAGCCGTCGCCGAGACGGACCGCGTAGACGCCGGTGATGCCGGTGTCGCTGCGCAGGGTCGGGAGGAGACCTTCCTCGGGGAAAGCCTCGGTATCGGGGAGGACGGCCACGAACACCGGTTTGCCGGCACCCGTGATCTTGTTCTCCAGAGCCTTCTCCTCAGCGACGGAGAGCTGATCGCGAGCGCCCGGGTCCACGTAGACCGGGTCGTCGCGGAGGGCCTCGGCGGCGTCCTGGATGGTCGCGGCGGGGGCGGCCGACGCAGGTGATGTCAGGGCGAGAGCCGCCGCTGCGCAGATGAGCAGCAGGCCCGCCAGCAGCGCGGGGAAGAGCCTTTTCCTCATACTTCACGCTACTCCAGACGGGCGGCGAACGCCGCCGCCCGCCCCCCGCCCCCGGGCCCCCTACTCCTCCGCGGCGCGGTACGCCGTGCGCAGCTTGGCCACCGCTCCGGTCAGGTCCCCGGTGAGCAGCAGGTGGTCCGCCTCCGCGAACGGCTTGGACACCGCCTGGGTGAACCTTCCGTCGATCTTCCGCTGGACCAGCAACCGGGCCCGGTCCACGATCGCCCTGCCCGCCGGAGCCTTCTCCCGGTGCGCCCTCTCGGCGGCCCGGGCGGCGAGGGCGAGTGCCGCGAGGTCCGGCTCACCGCCTGCCGGCGGCTTCGACAGGGTGGTCAGGCCCCAGCCGTAGGGGAACTGCGGGTCGTAGCCCGTGTCGCCTACGTTGATCGGCAGCTGGGCGGCGGACTTCGGCCAGGTGACCGGAAGCTGTCCGGTGAAGGGGCGCCTGCCGTAGAGGACGTCGGCCACTCCGTCGCCCTCGGAACCCGGCAGCCAGGAGGCCACCAGGGCGTCGATGCTCCCGAGCCGCTCCCCGATGAGCTGGGGGCGGCCGGAGACGATGAGGACGGCGCACTTCATGGCGGCGCAGACCGTGTCGATCGCCGCCCGGTCGGCGGGGGCCAGTTCCAGGTCGTGGCCGTTGCCGACGTCGCCGGCGCCTTCGGCGTACGGGGTCTCGCCGACGACCACCACTCCGACGTCGTGCCCGTCCGTGGCGGCGGAGGCGTCCCGGGAGAACGTCACGGAGTCCGGGCTCCTCGCCGCCTTCCGCATACCCTCCAGGACGGTGGTGCCGGTGGTGGTCCTCCCGGAGGAGCCCTGCCACCCGATGGTCCAGCCGCCGGCCTGGTTGCCGATGTCGTCGGCGTTGGACCCGGCGACGTACACCTTCCGGCCGGGTTCGATGGGCAGGGCCGCCCCTTCGTTCTTCAGGAGCACCTGGGACTTGGCGACCGCCTCGCGGGCCACCGCGCGGTGCCCGGCCGAACCGACCTCGGCGAGGTGGGTGGTGTCCGCGTACGGCTTCTCGAAGAGGCCGAGGCGGAACTTCTGGGTGAGGACGCGGGCGACCGCGTCGTCGATCCGGGCCCGGGAGATCCGGCCGGCCGCCACCTCGTCACGCAGTGTCCTCGTGAAGTCCTGGTAGGCGGTCGGGACCATGATCATGTCGAGTCCGGCGTTCACGGACGTCCGCACGTCGCTCGCGTGGTCACCGGGGATCTGGTCGATGGCCTGCCAGTCGCTGATGACGAAGCCCTCGAAGCCCATCCGGTCCTTGAGGACCCCGTTGATCATCTCGGCGTTGGCGTGCATCTTCACCGGGCCCCGGCCGTCGCCCAGGACGTCCAGCGAGGAGTACGAGGGCATCACCGTGCCGACGCCCCGTTTCACCGACTCCTCGAACGGGGAGAGATGGACGGCTTCCAGCTCCTGCCGGGTGACCTCGGTGACGCCCTGGTCGATCGTGTACGAGCCGGTGGTGGCGGAGCCGTACGCGGTGCCGCCGTCGCCGACGAAGTGCTTGGCGCCGGCGAGCACCTTGTCGTTGCGGTGGAGGTCCTTGCCCGACGGGTCGCCCTGCATACCCTGGATGACCGTCTCCATGGCCTCGACCAGGGCCGGGTCCTCGCCGAACGCCTCGTAGGACCGGCCCCAGCGTTCGTCGCGGCTGACGCAGACGCAGGGGGCGAAGTCCCACGGGACGCCGGTGGCGCGCACTTCCCTGGCGGTGACCTCCCCGGTCCGCTCCGCGCTCCCGGGGTCGCGGCCCGCGCCGATGCCGATGTTGTGCGGCATGATCGTCGCCCCGACGACGTTGTTGTGCCCGTGCACCGCGTCCACGCCGTAGATCAGCGGGATCTGGAAGCGGGTGGCCCGCGCGCGCAGCTG
This sequence comes from Streptomyces sp. NPDC091649, assembly GCF_044756785.1. NCBI lineage: Bacteria > Bacillati > Actinomycetota > Actinomycetes > Kitasatosporales > Streptomycetaceae > Streptomyces > Streptomyces sp. NPDC091649. The sequence continues at coordinate 212,176 of NZ_JBIVTR010000001.1, forward strand.
GTAGGCGTCGACCATCTCCGCCCAGGCGGCGGCCGTGTTGGGGGTGGGGGCCGAGCCGCCGCCCGATAGCAGGGAGCCCAGGCCGTAGGCGGCGATGTCGCCGGGGGCGCGGAGCGCGCCGCGCTCGGCCTGCGTCATCTGGCCGGCCTTCTCGGCGAGTGACATGCGCCCCAGCAGATCCGCCACGCGCCGTTCCACGGAAAGCTCCGGGTTCTGGTACGGGAGTCCGTGGGCGTCGATGACGACCTGCGGGTCCTCCCGGGGTGCCGTCGCGCCGGTGACGGTCAGTTCCAGGGGGATCGTTCTCGCCCCGGCGGGCTTCGGTGCCGTGGCCGTGCGGACGGTGACCTGGTGGGTGGTGCCGGAAGCGGTGCCCGCGGGGAAGGTGTGGCTGCCGGTGACCGGGACGTAGTGCCGCCCGGCCTCGGCGGTCCCGCCCTTCGTGGCGTACGTGATCGTGACGGGGCCCTCGGTGGGGACGGAGCCGCTGGTGGTGACGGAGAGGCCGACCGCCGCGCTGTCGCCGTTCCGCACCGGGTGGACCGCCGCGTCGGTGACGACGCTCGCGGCGACCGGCTCGGTGGCCGCCGACACGGGACCGGTGGCCGAGCCGGCGACCAGGGTGGCCAGCACGGTGAAGACGGCCGCCGCGGGCCCGGCCCCGCCCTTCACGGGCCGGGCCGTGGGGAGGGGCGTGGGCCGGGGGTGCGGTGTGCGAGGCATCCGGAAGCGCTCTCTTCTCGCGGTCGGTCGAGTTCCTGAACGTGCCGAGGTGTGACGGCCTCCGGGTGCGGAGCGAGGCTGAGCGCGGGGGGCGGGGCCGGTGGCGCGGCGGCACACCTCGCGGTCGGCGCCCTTGCCGGTCTCGGCGCTCCGGCGTCCGTGCGTGAACGCGATCCGGTCCGGTCCGGTCTGCCGTGGTCTGGTCCGGTCGGGCCTGGACCGGTCTTCTATGGCCTGGCCCGGCCCGGCCCGGTTCGCTGGTCCGGTCCGGTCTTCGCTGGTCCGGTCCGGTCCGGTCCCGGTCCCGGTCCGGTCCCGGTCCGGTCCCGGTCCGGTCCGGGAATTCGATCAGGAGGGAGACGGCACGGGCGAGGAACACGACCGAGGAGTCCGGCCGTTCCCTCGACCGGACGAGCCGGCGCGGGACCTCCCGCCGCATCACCGAACGCGCGAGAGCCGCCACCCGGTGACGGGGGCGGCTCTCGCCATGCGGTCCGGTCGGTCCGGTCGGTCGAGCCGGAGCCGGTCCGGCCGGTCCGGCTACTCCGTGGGCTCGACGCCCGCGCGCAGCAGTCCGTAGGTGTACGCGTCCTCCAGCGCCTGCCAGGAAGCGGCGATGACGTTCTCCGCGACCCCCACGGTCGCCCAGTCGCCGGTGCCGTCGCCCGTGGTGATGAGCACCCGGGTGGTGGACTCGGTGCCCGTGCGGCCCTCCAGGATGCGGACCTTGTAGTCGACCAGTTCCAGCTTGGCGAGCTGCGGGTAGATGCGCTCCAGGGCGACGCGCAGGGCCCGGTCCAGCGCGTTGACCGGGCCGTTTCCCTCGGCGGTCGCGACGATCCGCTCGCCCTTGGCCCACAGCTTCACGGTGGCCTCGTTGGCGTGGGTGCCGTCGGGGCGGTCCTCGACGATGGCGCGCCAGGACTCCGTGCGGAAGTAGCGGCGGGCCCGGCCCTCGACCTCGCCGCGCAGCAGCAGTTCGAAGGATGCGTCGGCGGCCTCGTAGGTGTAGCCCTGGAGTTCGCGCTCCTTGACCCGCTCCACGACCCGGCCGACCAGGGCGCGGTCGTCGCCGAGGTCGATGCCGAGCTCCTTGCCCTTCAGCTCGATGGAGGCGCGGCCCGCCATGTCGGAGACCAGCATCCGCATGGTGTTGCCGACCAGTTCGGGGGCGATGTGCTGGTAGAGGTCGGGGTCGATCTTGATGGCGGAGGCGTGCAGCCCGGCCTTGTGGGCGAAGGCCGAGACGCCCACGTACGGCTGGTGGGTGGAGGGGGTGAGGTTGACGACCTCGGCGATGGCGTGCGAGATGCGGGTCATCTCGGCGAGCGCGCCCTCCGGCAGCACCTTCATGCCGTACTTGAGTTCCAGCGCGGCGACGACCGGGAAGAGGTTGGCGTTGCCGACCCGCTCGCCGTAGCCGTTGGCCGTGCACTGGACGTGGGTGGCTCCGGCGTCCACGGCGGCCAGGGTGTTGGCGACGGCGCAGCCGGTGTCGTCCTGGGCGTGGATGCCGAGGCGGGCGCCGGTGTCGGCGACGACCGTGGAGACGACGGCCTGGACCTGGGCGGGGAGCATGCCGCCGTTGGTGTCGCAGAGGATGACGACCTCGGCGCCCGCCTCGTACGCGGTGCGGACCACGGACTTGGCGTACTCGGCGTTGGCGCGGTAGCCGTCGAAGAAGTGCTCGCAGTCCACGAAGACCCGGCGGCCCTGCTCGCGCAGGTGGGAGACGGTGTCGCGGACCATCTCCAGGTTCTCCTCCAGGGTGGTGCGCAGGGCCAGCTCCACATGGCGGTCGTGGGACTTGGCGACCAGTGTGATGACCGGGGCGCCGGAGTTCAGGAGCGCCTTCACCTGGGGGTCCTCGGCCGCGCTGCCACCGGCCCTGCGGGTGGCGCCGAACGCCACGAGCTGGGCGTTCTCGAACGTGATCTCCTGCTGGGCGCGGGCGAAGAACTCCGTGTCGCGCGGGTTGGCCCCGGGCCAGCCCCCTTCGATGTACCCCACCCCGAAGGTGTCCAGATGACGGGCGATGGTCAGCTTGTCGGCGACCGTCAGGTTGATGCCCTCACGCTGAGCACCGTCGCGCAGTGTGGTGTCGAAGACATGGAAACTGTCGTCGGTGGCGTTGGCCTTGGTGGTCATGCTGATCTGACTCCTGTCGGATGAGTGGATCCGGACGATCGGGCTCCACTTGCCCCCATCATCCCGCGCACTCCGCCCGGGCCCGGGTGCGGGCCGGAAAACGAAAAAACCCCTCGCGGGTGCGAGAGGTCTGCGCGCGGGTCTGGGGCACGATGGCCGCGCCGCACATGGTGGTACGGGGCGGTCACTGCGGACCGGCGCGCCTGCTGCCAATAATCATGACGAACGAGGACACGGCAGCAGTCTGGCACAGCGTCGGCCCTCCGACGGCGGTGTCTCAGGATGCGGTCGTGACGCTGGTCGCATCCCTGCCGCACGGTGGGTCACGCGGCCGGCGGGCGGCACAGAGGATCACCCGGCGGCCGTGGCCGGGCCCGGGGCCCGTGCCAGCGTCTCGTCCAAGAACTCCGCCGCCTGCCCCAGCACCTGTTCGCGTCCCGTCCCCGGGAGCCCGACCGTCACGTGGATGCTGAACCCGTCGAGCAGCGCCCGCAGCCGGGCGGCGAACCGGTCGGCGTCCACCGGAGGGAACTCGCCGCGCGAAACCCCCTCGGCGAGCAACGCCACCAGGTCGCGGTGCCAGACCCCCTCGATGGCGGCCTGGCGTGCGCGGGCGTCGTCGTCGGCGTTCTGCGAGCGGCCCCAGACCTCCAGCCAGAGCGTCCAGTGCGGGTCCCGGTGTCCGGCGGGCAGGTAGAGGCCGATGTACGCCTCCAGCCGCTCGCGGGCGGTACCCGGCCGGGCGAGCAGGGCCCCCCGCTCGGCCCCGAGGCGCCGCTCGCTCCACTCCAGGGTCTGGAGGAGCAGCTCGTCCTTGGTGCGGAAGTAGTAGAGGAGGTGTCCGCTGCTCATTCCCACCTCCCGCCCGAGCCCGGCCATGGTCAGCCCGTCGAGCCCGCGCTCGGCGATGGTGGCCATGGCGGCGGCGAGGACGTCCTCGCGGGGCGGGGCGGGGTGGTGGGTGCGGCGTGAGGAGGTCATCGGACCGGACTTTCGGCGGGGGCTGGGCTCGGGGCTGGGCCTTCGAGCCCGGGCTCGGGGCTCGGGGCTCGGGGCTCGGGGCTCGGGGCTCGGGGCTCGGAGGCTCGGAGGCTCGCGGGGTCAGACCTTCGGCTGCTGCTGGGTGATGCAGTGGATGCCGCCGCCGCCGGCGAAGATCGAGCGGGCGTCGACGAGGGTCACCGTACGGTCCGGGAAGAGGCCCCGGAAGATCGCGGCGGCCTCCTCGTCGCGCGGGTCGTCGAAGGCGCAGAGGATCACGGCGTCGTTGCAGAGGTAGTGGTTGATGTAGGAGTAGTCCACCCATTCGCCGTCCTCGTCACGCAGCACGGTGGGCGCGGGCACCTCGACGACCTCCAGCGCACGGCCCCTCGCGTCGGTGGCGGAGCGCAGGATCGCCAGGTTCTCCCGGGTGACCCCGTGGTCGGGGTGGGCGGGGTCCGGCTGGACGTGGGCGAGGACGGTGCCCGGTCGGGCGAAGGCGGCGACGATGTCGACATGGCCGAGCGTGCCGTACGTCCCGTAGTCGCCGGTCAGCCCCCGGGGCAGCCAGATGGCCTTCTCGGTGCCGAGGCGGGCGTGGATCTCCGCCTCGACCTGCTCGCGGGTCCAGCCGGGGTTGCGTTCCTCGCCGAGCTGGACCGTCTCGGTGAGCAGGACGGTGCCCTCGCCGTCCACGTGGATCGCGCCGCCCTCGTTGACGAGCGGGGAGCCGTGGGAGGGGACTCCGGCCAGCCCGGCGACGGCCCGGGCGATGTGCTGGTCGCGCTCCCAGCGGGCCCACCCCTGGGCGCCCCAGCCGTTGAACGTCCAGTCGACGGCGGCGAGCGTCCGGCCGTCGGTGACGAAGGTGGGGCCGATGTCCCGCATCCAGGCGTCGTCGAGCGGGCGCACGACCAGCTCGACGTCCGGCCCGAGGAGCGCCGCCGCCGTGTCCTCCTGACCGGGGCCGACGACCATGGTGACCGGCTCGAAGCGGCGCACGGCACGGGCGACGCCGGCCCAGGCGCGGCGGGCCTCGTCCAGCTCGGCGGCGGAGGCGAAGGTGAGGTTGGGCCCCGGCCAGGCCATCCAGGTGCGCTCGTGCGGGGCCCACTCGGGGGGCATGCGGAAGGGGGCGGGGGTGACGGCGGGGGTGGCGATCATGGATGCTCCTGGCTCAGGAATTAGAGCTTCACTCTAATGTTTACCAGGGGGCCATGGAAGTGACCTCCCTTGGTTTTGAGCAACACTCCAGGCATGGACGGGGAAGACCCAGGGGCTTCCCCGAAGAGTCGGGGGTCCCGCGTGCCGCTCGTTCCGCCACGGCGGCCGCCCCTCCCCCGCACCGGAGGAGTGCGGGGGCTCGGGTGCCGGATACGGATACGCTGACGTCGGCTCCGTGCGTCGCCGCCGGAGCCACGGGGACGGCTGTCGGCTTGCGGGGGAGCGGAAGTGACACTCTCGGCGGAGGATCCACGCACGATCGGCCGCTACCGGCTGCTGAGCAGGCTCGGCGCGGGCGGCATGGGCGTGGTCTACCTGGCGCGGTCGCCGTCGGGACGACAGGTCGCGGTGAAGGTGATCCAGCCGGATCTGGCGCAGGACCCGGGCTTCCGCGCGCGCTTCCGCCGCGAGGTCGAGGTGGCGCGCCAGGTCAGCGGAGCCTTCACCGCCGCCGTGGTCGACGCCGACTGCGACACCGAGACCCCCTGGCTCGCCACTCTCTACATAGCGGGGCCAACGCTCGCCGAACACGTCGCCCGTGAGGGCCCGTTGACGGAGACGGAGGTGTACCGGCTCGCCGGGGGCCTCGCGGAAGCGCTGCACGACATCCACCGCACGGGGCTCGTGCACCGCGACCTCAAGCCGGGCAACATCCTCCTGGCCGACGACGGCCCCCGGGTCATCGACTTCGGTATCGCCCGCATCGCCGACGCCACCCGGCTCACCAGCACCGGACTGGTCGTCGGCACCCCGCAGTTCATGGCGCCGGAGCAGTTCCGGCGCGGCGAGGTGAGTCCCGCGACGGACGTGTTCTCCCTCGGCGGCGTCCTCACCCATGCGGGCAGCGGGCACGGCCCCTTCGACGGGGACAACTCCCACGCGGTCGGTTTCCGCGTCGTCCACGAGGAGCCGGACCTCTCCGGACTCCCCGCCTCTCTGCACTCTCTCGTCCTGAACTGCCTCACCAAGGAACCGGCCGCCCGGCCCACCGTGGCCGCGCTCCTGCGTACGCTGCCGGACGTCGGCCCTGCCGCTCCACCGCACTCCCGGCCGGCGGTGACGCACCCGCCCACAGAGCCGTCGGGCGCACCCTCGGTCGCGCCGGGCGAACAGCCGCACACCCGGACTCGGCCCGTGAAGGCCACGCCTCCGTCGGCGTACGCGGCGACGGACCCGGCCGGGCCTCCCGCCTCGCCGCTTCCTCCCGGCGCCCCGCCCCCCATGCCCAGTACGCCCCCCGAGCCGCCGGCCGCCCCCGTCGGGTCCACTTCCCCGGTGGCCCGGCCCCTCCGCCGCCGTGCGCGGCGCTGGACCCTGGTGGGCCTCGCGGCGGCATCGGTGGTCGCGGCAGCCACCGTGGCTCCGCGGTTCGTGGACAGCGAGGAGAAGGCGGCACGCCAGGGCGGGAGCACCGCCTCCCCCGCCTCCCCCGCCTCCACCGCCTGCCCCACCTCCGCCGACGCGGTCGTGGGGAGCGGGGTGACGGTGCACAAGGGGCTGATGAACGTATGGATCCAGGAGTTCACCCGGCTCTGCCCGGACGTGGCCATGACCTACCAGCCCCTGGGCCATGGGGCCGGTGTTCATGAGCTGCGTGAGGGGAAGGCCGCCTTCGCCACCGTCGAGAAGCCTCTGGGGCCCGACGAGTTCGACGAGGTGTCGCGCGACTGCCCGAGCGGCGAAGCCGGCCAGATCCCTCTCGGCGCCGCGCCCGTCGCCGTGATCGGCAACCTCCCCGGCCTGAAGGACGTCGCTCTCAGCCCCTCCGCCCTGGCGCTGATCTTCAAAGGCTCGATCACCCGCTGGAACGCCCCCGCCATCGCCGAGACCAACCCGGACGTCTCCCTGCCCGACATACCGGTGCGCCTGTTCCCCCTCCAGCAGGGGACCACGACGAAGGCGTTCACCGCGTACCTCGCCGCCAACGCCCCGCAGGAGTGGGGGGCAGCCGATCGCGTCACCCTCCCGAAGGGGGTCCCGGCACAGGACGGTGCGGGGGTAGTCATGGCGGTCGCCGGCACACCCGGAGCGGTCTCCATCCTGCCCGGCCCCTTCGCGGCCGAGCACGCCGGGGCGCACGGGCTGGCACTGGCCACCGGGCGGCAGCCCTCCGTCACCGCCACCCCCCAGGCTGTCACCAGAGCGCTGAGCGAGGCGAAAGTCAGCGGCCGCGGTCCTGCGGACCTCGCGCTCACCCACGACCCGCGGTCCCGCCGCACCGGCGCCTACCCGGTGCTCCAGCCGGTCTACGCCGTCGTCTGCGAAGGGGGCGAAGACGCCGACGCCCTCCGCGCCTCCCTCACCCACTCCCTCAGCGAGGACGGCCGGAGCACGGCCGCTGATCTCGGCTACGGCTCTCTTCCGGACCCTCTGCTCAAGGTGGCCCGCCGGACCGTCGGCGACCTCTCGTGACCCTCGGGCTCACCCTCCCATGGCCGTGGCAGGGCAGCTCGGAGCACCGGCGCCAGGACCGGCATCGGCAGGCGCCTCGGGCCGGCAGCGGCCGGGCCGGAGGGCGCCTCGGCGCCGCGCGCCCTTCCACCGCCGCCCCCTCGCGGCCGCCTCCGAGACGGAGCGACCGTCCGCCCGGCGGGCCTTCCCGGTCGGAGCACCAGGTGCCCCTCCGGGAAGCCCCGCCCTCTCGCGGTACTTAGACCAGCCGGTCCCGGCCGAGCGGGTGCATCCAGCCGTGGGTGTCCTCGACGACACCGCGCTGGATGTCGAGAAGGCGCTCCCGCAGCTTCATGGTGACCTCGCCGGGCTCGCCGTCGCCCTGGGTCCACTCGCCGCCCTCGGACTTCACCAGGCCGACGGGGGTGATGACGGCGGCGGTGCCGCAGGCGAAGACCTCGACGAGGGTGCCCTTCGCGGTGTCGTCGCGCCACTGGTCGATGGAGACCCGGCCCTCCTCGGAGCCGTAACCGAGGTCGCGGGCGACGGTGAGGAGGGAGTCGCGGGTGACGCCGGCGAGCAGGGAGCCCGTGAGGGACGGGGTGACGATCTTCTTCGAGCCGTCCTCCTGGGCGTACACGAAGTAGAGGTTCATGCCCCCGAGCTCCTCGACCCACTTGTGCTCGACCGCGTCGAGGTAGGCGACCTGGGCGCAGCCGTGCGCGGCGGCCTCGGCCTGGGCCAGCAGGGAGGCGGCGTAGTTGCCACCGGTCTTGGCGTCGCCCACCCCACCGGGGACGGCGCGGACGCGGTTCTCCGAGAGCCAGATGGAGACCGGCTGCACGCCGCCGGGGAAGTAGGCGCCGGCGGGCGAGGCGATGACCAGGAAGAGGTACTCGTTGGCCGGCCTCACGCCGAGACCGACCTCGGTGGCGATCATGAACGGGCGCAGGTAGAGCGACTCCTCGCCGCCGTGCGCCGGAACCCACGCCTTGTCCTGCTGCACCAGCGCGTCGCACGCGGCGATGAACGTCTCGACGGGGAGCTCGGGCATGGCGAGCCGGGCGGCCGAGCGCTGGAAGCGCCGGGCGTTGGCGTCGGGGCGGAAGGAGGCGACCGAGCCGTCCGGCTGACGGTAGACCTTCAGGCCCTCGAAGATCTCCTGCGCGTAGTGCAGGGTCATATTGGCCGGGTCCAGCGACAGCGGGCCGTAGGGGACCAGCTCGGCGTCGTGCCAGCCGCGGCCCTCGGTCCAGCGGATGGTCACCATGTGGTCGGTGAAGTGCCGACCGAATCCGGGGTTGACCAGCATCGCCTCGCGCTCCGCGTCGGACAGCGGGTTCGCGGAGGGCTTGAGCTCGATCGTGGGCGTCGTCATGAGTGCGTGTCCTTCACCGGTCTTGTGTGTGATGGACCGCGCTCACGCCCGTCTCTGCCCGACGTTTTTCGGTCAGGTCCTAGGACGTCCGAGCTTTACCGCGAGCCACGGCCCCGCGTTCGATTATCACTTGCGGGGGGCCGTGCACGAAATGGCGCGAATGCGGTCCAGGGGTCGATGGTGGCACCCGGGGGCCGCACAGGTGAAGCCGCCGGGTGCTTTCGCTGACCCGGCGGCTTCGAAGGGAGTCGTCGGGTCAGCCCGCTACGCGTACCGCGAGGGCGTCGCCGATCTCGTCGGTCGTACGCGTGGCGGCAGCCCCGTCGCGCTCCGCCAGGTCGGCGGAGACGGCGTCCTCGATGCGCGCTGCCTCGGCCTCGTGGCCGAGGTGGCGCAGCAGGAGGGCGACGGAGAGGATCGTGGCGGTCGGGTCGGCCTTGCCCTGCCCCGCGATGTCGGGGGCGGAGCCGTGGACCGGCTCGAACATCGACGGGAAGGCGCCCGTCGGGTTGATGTTGCCGGAGGCGGCCAGGCCGATGCCGCCGGAGACGGCGGCGGCCAGGTCGGTGAGGATGTCGCCGAAGAGGTTGTCGGTGACGATGACGTCGAAGCGCTCCGGCTGGGTGACGAAGAAGATCGTCGCGGCGTCGACGTGCAGATAGTCGGTGCTGACCTGCGGATACTCGGCGGCCACCCGGTCGAAGGTGCTCTTCCACAGGTGGCCGGCGTAGACGAGGACGTTGTTCTTGTGGACCAGCGTCAGCTTCTTGCGCGGGCGGGCCGCCGCGCGCTCGAAGGCGTCCCGGACCACGCGCTCGACGCCGTACGCCGTATTGAGGCTGACCTCGGTGGCGACCTCGGCGGGCGTGCCGGTGCGCAGCGAGCCGCCGTTGCCGGTGTACGGGCCCTCGGTGCCCTCGCGGACCACGACGAAGTCGATGTCGGGGCGGCCGGCGAGCGGGGTCGCGGTGTTCGGGAAGAGCTTGGAGGGCCGCAGGTTGATGAAGTGGTCGAAGGCGAAACGCAGCTTCAGCAGCAGCCCCCGCTCCAGGACGCCGGAGGGTACGGACGGGTCGCCGATCGCGCCGAGGAGGATGGCGTCGTGGTTCTTGAGGGCTTCCAGCTCCGCGTCCGGGAGGGTGTCGCCGGTGCGGTGCCAGCGCTGGGCGCCGAGGTCGTACTCCTTGGTCTCCAGCTTCACATCCTGCGGGAGGACAGCGTTGAGGACCTTGAGGCCCTGGGCCACGACTTCCTGGCCGATTCCGTCACCGGGGATCACTGCGAGATCGATGCTGCGAGACATGCCGGAAGCCTAACGGTGCGTCCCACCCCATGACATTCGACGTCCACCATATGGACGCGAGGCAAGGGTGTTCGGTGTACGGGCGGGGCGGTGTGCGGGCCGCCGGGATACGGGCGGGCGGCAGTGGGGCCGCTGGTGCACGGGTCGCCGGTGCGGGGCGGGGCCCGCGGGTGAGCTGGCGGGCGGGGCCGGCGGCCGGCCGCCGTCGGGCACGCCGGGTCCGGGCCGGCCGTGCGCGTCGTCCGGGCGGCCGCGTCGGGCCGGCCGCCCTCAGTGGCCGGTGGAGCCGCCGTTGTCGCGGCGGTCGAGGGCGCGCTGCAGGGCGGCGGCGGCGTTCCTGCGCTCCGCCTCGGCCGGGCGGGAGGCGTGACGGACGCGGCGGGCGGTGGGCTCGGCCATGGGGAATCACTCCTGTGGATCGCGTGGGTGTCGAGGCCGAGGACGCGGGGCGGGGCCGACGGACCGGCGGGCGGTCGCGGGCACCGGCGGGCAGCACGGCGTCGAGCGAGCGGGATCGGGTTGCGGGGGCCGGGAGGGGCGGGGAGCGTACGCCGCAGGGGTTGCCTGCTTCGGGGCGTGCGCCCGCTTCCGCCGGTCGCTCGATCGAGCGATTCGTTCGGCTTCTACAACGTTAGGACAGTCCGGCCGCTCTGTCTCCACAGTTACTCGGGCTTCCTACTATCTGAGACGGCGCTCCGCCGCGCTCCGCCCGCTCCCCCCGGATCAGCGCGCACCGCCGGGGTCGCGCCCACCCCGGGCCGCCGTCACAACAGGTCGCCGTCGCGCCAGTCGAAGGCCAGCGGCTGACCGGGGGCGGGCAGCGGCCGGCCGGCCGCGGGGCGCAGGTACGTACTGCCCCGCTCTTCGGGCAGCGGGACCGGGCCGGCCGGGCCGAGGGCGCCGAGCGGGCCCGGCCAGACCTGCCAGCCGCGTGCCGTGTACAGCGCGGCGCCCGCGTCGGAGGCGGACAGCGCCCCGAAGTCGTACGCCCGGTCGATGACGCGCTCCAGCGCGGCCATCACCCGATGGCCGAGTCCCTCGCGGCGGCGGTCGGCGCGGACGGCGACGGCCTCGACGTATCCGGCCCGGTAGGAGCGGTCCGCGTGCACGACCCGGCGCTGGACGACGCTGCCGTGGGCGATCAGGAGGCCGTCGGTGTCGCGTACGAGGGCGTGGACGCCGCCGAGGGCGTGGTCCCAGTCCTCGTCGCCGAAGTCGCCGTCGAAGGCGGTGTCGAGCAGGGCGCGGACCGCTTCGCGCTCGGGTGCGGTCAGCTCGAAGGTGTGGGCGGCGCGTACGACGGGACGCTCGGTCATGTCCCCCAGCTTCGCAGGCGGTCCGCCCGGCCGGACCGCCGGACTCCCGGCCCCGGACGCGGGCGCCCGCCCGGCCGGGTTGCTCGGCGCTCCGGGCGGGCGGGGTGCGGGAGAGAGTCAGTACACGGCGACGCCGTACGCGGCCAGCGCCTCCCTGACCGGCTGGTGGATGGCGGAGCCGCTGGTGCCGGAGCAGCCCGAGCTGCCGGAGTGGATGCCGAGGGCGACGGAACCGGCGAAGTGCGCCCCGCCGCTGTCGCCGCCGGCCGAGCAGGCGGTGGTGCGGACCATGTTGTAGACGGGCCCGTCGCTGTAGTTGACGGTGACGTTGACGGCGGTGACCGTGCCACTGGTCACCTTCGTGGTGGAGCCGCTCTTGCGGATCGCCTGGCCCACGACGGCGTCGGCGGCGGAGGCGATGTCCTGGCGGCTGCCGTTGTGCAGGTCCACGGCCCCGGCGGGCGCGGAGCCGTCGGTGTAGCGGACGATGCCGTAGTCGTTGGTCGGGAAGCTGCTGCCCTCCCGGACCCCTATGACCGAACCGCCCGAGCTCGCCGCCCAGTTGGCTGAGATGTTGGTGCAGTGACCGGCGGTCACGAAGTAACGGGCCCCGCCCTTGGTGACGTTGAAGGCCGCCGAGCAGCGGCTGCCGCCGCCGTAGATCGCTCCGCCGCCCAGGACCTCGCGGTGGAACACGCCCGGTACGCGTTTGACGTCGACCGCGCCGCCGAGCTGTTCGGCGACGGCTTCGAGGCGGGCCATGTCCCGTGCCGAGACGGAGGAGTCGGCCTCGACGGCGACCCGGTTGGTGCGCGGGTCGACGCCCCAGGAGGTGCCGGTGATCTTCGCTTCCGCCTCCAGGGTCCGCATCGCGGCGTCGAGCTGGGCAGCGCTGCGGGCCACCCGGCGGACGGTGGCGCCGGCGGCTCGGGCCTGCTCCTCGGCCCGGTCGGTGGTGACGGTGACGACCAGTTTCCCGGTCTTCGCGTCGAGGTAGCTTCCGGCGGTGGCGGCGCCGAGCTGCCGTTCGACGGCCGCGTCGAGCGCGTACGCGGACGGGGCGGGGACCGCCGAGGGGGCGGCGGCCGGAGCGTCGGCGGCGGTGGAGGGAGCGGCGCCGAGGCCGAGGGCGCCGGTGACGAGCAGCAGGGAAACGCCGAAGCGCGCGCGGGAGTTCGCTCTCAAGGGGAGCTCCTTCTGGGTGACGTGTGGGGACGTACCGAGAAGGAATTTGACATGCACATTACCTCCGCCACAAGACCGCGTACTCCGGGGAACCGGTGGGCGGACAGACCGCCCCGGTCACCGGACACTGACCGGGACCGGCCCCGCGCCTGTCCGAAGCCCCGCTTCCCCCGGACCGTCGCCACCGCGCACACTGCCGCCATGTCCGACACCGCACCCACGCCCCCGCAGTGGTCGCCCACCCACGGCGACCCGTACCGTCCCGCGCCCTACCGACCCGAGCGGATAGCCGCCCGGACGGCCCTGGCCCACGCCGCCCGGCTGCGGCGGCGGATGGACGAGCGCAGGACCGTGCGCTCCTTCTCCCCCGACCCGGTCCCCGAGCAGGTGCTGCGCGACGCCGTCGCGTGCGCGGCCACCGCCCCCTCCGGCGCCCACCAGCAGCCGTGGACCTTCGTCCTGGTCAAGGACCCCGAGGTCCGCCGCCTGATCCGGGAGGCCGCGGAGCACGAGGAGAAGGTGAGTTACGACGGGCGGCTCGGCGAGGAGTGGCTCGCCGCCCTGCGCCCGCTGGGTACGGACGCGGTGAAGGCCCACATGACGGACGCGCCCGCCCTGATCGTGGTGTTCCAGCAGCGCTACTGGCTGGGCGAGGACGGCACGAAGCGCAAGCACTACTACGTGGACGAGTCGGTCGGGATCGCGGTGGGCATGCTGCTCACCGCCCTGCACCTGTCGGGGCTGGCCGCGCTGGTCCACACCCCGAGCCCGATGCGCTTCCTCGGCGAGGTCCTGAACCGGCCCGCGAACGAGAAGGCGTTCGCCGTGATCCCCGTCGGCTATCCCGCCGACGACTGCGAGGTCCCCGACCTGGTGCGCAAGTCGCTGGACCAGGTGCTCGTGGAGATCTGAGAAGCCTCGCCGGGCCCCGCGGACGGGGCACACGTGGAAACCGCCCCCCGGCCGGCAGGGGGGCCGGTCGGGGGGCGGTGCTCAGGGGGGCCTCCGCGGCGGAGACCCCGGGCCGGGGCGTCGTGCTGCGGCGCCCCGGGAGGGCGTCAGCCCTGGTGGGGGTAGGTGTAGTCGGTCGGCGGGACCAGCGTCTCCTTGATGGCCCGGGTCAGGGTCCAGCGCTGGAGGTTCTGCGGGGCGCCCGCCTTGTCGCAGGTGCCCGACGCCCGGCCGCCGCCGAAGGGCTGCTGGCCGACGACGGCGCCGGTCGACTTGTCGTTGATGTAGAAGTTGCCCGCGGCGTAGCGGAGCTTGTCCATCGTGTACGCGGCGGCCGCGCGGTCGCCCGCGATGACCGAGCCGGTCAGCGCGTAGTCGGAGACCGACTCCATCTGCTCCAGCATGGCGTCGTACTTCTCGTCCTCGTACACGTGGATCGCGAGGATCGGGCCGAAGTACTCGGTCGTGAAGACCTCGTTCTCGGGGTCGGAGCACACGATGACGGTCGGGCGGATGAAGTAGCCCACCGAGTCGTCGTAGGTGCCGCCGGCGACGACGGTGCACGTCGGGTCGGCCTTCGCGCGGTCGATCGCGGCCTTGTTCTTGGCGAACGAGCGCTCGTCGATGACCGCTCCGATGAAGTTCGACAGGTCGGTGACGTCACCCATCGTGATGGAGTCGACCTCGGCGGCGAACTCCTCCTGGAAACCGGAGTTCCAGATCGAGGCCGGGACGTACGCCCGCGAGGACGCGGAGCACTTCTGGCCCTGGAACTCGAAGGAGCCGCGGGTCAGCGCGGTCTTCAGGACGGCGCGGTCGGCGCTGGGGTGCGCGACGACGAAGTCCTTGCCACCGGTCTCGCCGACGAGCCGCGGGTAGGTGCGGTAGTTGGCGATGTTGTTGCCGACCGTCTTCCACAGGTGCTGGAAGGTGGGGGTCGAGCCGGTGAAGTGGATGCCGGCCAGGTCGCGGTGGTTCAGCGCCACCTCGGAGACGGCGATGCCGTCGCCGGTGACCAGGTTGATGACGCCCTTGGGCAGACCGGCCTCCTCCAGGAGCTGCATCAGCAGCACGGCGGCGTGGGTCTGGGTCGGGGACGGCTTCCACACCACGACGTTGCCCATGAGGGCGGGGGCGGTGGGGAGGTTGCCCGCGATGGCCGTGAAGTTGAACGGCGTGATCGCGTAGACGAAGCCCTCCAGCGGGCGGTGGTCCATCCGGTTCCACACGCCCGGGGAGTTCGCCGGGGGCTGCTCGGCGAGGATCTGGCGCGCGTAGTGCACGTTGAAGCGCCAGAAGTCGATCAGCTCGCAGGGGGTGTCGATCTCGGCCTGCTGGGCGGTCTTGGACTGGCCGAGCATGGTGGAGGCGGCCAGCGTCTCGCGCCAGGGGCCCGCCAGCAGCTCGGCGGCGCGCAGGATGATCGCCGCGCGGTCGTCGAAGGACATCGCGCGCCAGGCCGGGGCGGCGGCGAGGGCCGCGTCGATGGCGTCCTGGGCGTCCTGCTCGGTGGCCCCGGCGAAGGTGCCGATGACGGCCCGGTGGTTGTGCGGCTGTACGACGTTCACACGCTCGCCGCCGCCCATCCGCTTCTCGCCGCCGATGGTCATCGGCAGGTCGATCGGATTGTCGGCGAGCTCCTTGAGCTTCACCTCCAGACGGGCGCGCTCCGGGGAGCCCGGGGCGTAGGAGTGGACCGGCTCGTTGACCGGCGCGGGGACCTGGGTGACGGCGTCCATGGTTGCCTTGTCTCCTTGGGTGTCGGCGGGGATGTGGGTCGGCCCGGGGGCCGGCTCAGCCCTTGGTGAGGATCGAGCGGCCGAAGAACAGCAGGTTGGCCGGCTTCTCCGCGAGGCGGCGCATGAAGTATCCGTACCAGTCGGTGCCGTACGCCGTGTAGACGCGCATCCGGTGGCCCTCGGCCGCGAGCCGGATGTGCTCGTCGCTGCGGATGCCGTACAGCATCTGGAACTCGTACTCATCCAGTTTGCGCCCGGCCTGGCGGCCCAGCTCCTGAGCGATGGCGATGAGACGGGGATCGTGGGACCCGATCATCGGGTAGCCCTCGCCCTCCATCAGAATCCTGGTGATGCGGACGTACGCCTTGTCGATCTCGGCCTTGTCCTGGTACGCGACGGAGGCGGGCTCCTTGTAGGCGCCCTTCACGATGCGTACGCGGCTGCCGGCGGCGGCGAGCCTGCGGGCGTCGTCCTCGGTGCGGAACAGGTAGGACTGGATGACGCAGCCGGTCTGCGGGAAGTCCTTCCGCAGCTCCTCGTGGATGGCGAACATCGAGTCGAGGGTGGTGTGGTCCTCGGCGTCCAGGGTGACCGTGGTGCCGATGGCGGCCGCCGCCTCGACGACCGGGCGGACGTTGGCGAGGGCCAGCTCGTGGCCGTTCTCCAGCGCTTGGCCGAACATCGACAGCTTGACGGACATCTCGGCGCGGGCGCCCAGGTCCAGGGCCTTCAGGCGCTCGATCAGCTCCAGGTAGGCGTCGCGGGCGGCCTCGGCCTGCGCGGGGGTGGTGATGTCCTCGCCGACGACGTCGAGCGTGACCTCCAGCCCCTTGTCCGCGGCGTCCTCGACGATCGGCACGACCTGGTCGACGGTCTCCCCGGCGATGAAGCGGTCGACGACCTGCTTGGTGCCGGGCGCGGCCGAGACGAACCGGCGCATCTTGTCGCTGCGCGATGCGGCGAGAATCACGGGACCCAGCACGGGGCACCTCCACGAATGTACGGACGAAGGGCCATAACGGTACGTACGTGAACGGACCGGTACGGCACGGATAACCACCGTGAAATCTAGGCACCGCTCCGATGCTGTGCCATCGACACCTGTCACGCATTCGTGGCCGTCATCTCAGACAGCTGTATGAAGGAGTGCGAGAATGGCCGGGTGACAGGCGATTACCAGGAACTGGTCGACGAGATCTCGGCCCTCCTCGACGCCCCGGCCACCCTGGAGAACCGGGATTTCGGCCTGGTCGCCTTCGGAGCCCACGACAGCGACGACGACTCCGCGATGGACCCGGTCCGCACCCGCTCGATCCTGACCCGGCGCTCCACGCCCGCCGTACGCGCCTGGTTCGAGGGCTTCGGCATCACCCGGGCGACCGGCCCCGTCCGCATCCCCGCCGCCCCCGAGGCCGGGGTCTTCCGGGACCGTCTCTGCCTTCCGGTACGCCATCGGGGTGTCGTCCTCGGTTACGTCTGGCTGCTCGACACCGACCCCGGCCCGGCTCAGGAGCGGCTGAGCGCCGCCATGGAGGTCGCCGCCCGGATCGGGGCCCTGCTCGCCGACGAGGCGCGGGCGGGCGCGGACCTCTCGCGCGAGTTCGGCGCGGTGCTCACGGCGGGCCCCGGCCGGCAGCACGACACCGCCGTCGCCGCGCTGGCCGAGGCTCTGGGACGGGACGCTGACGGGCTGCACACGGTGGTGTGCGTGACCCCGTGGGCCGAGGACACGCCCGCGGTACGGGGGGTGGCCTCGGCGGCGGCGCTGGCCACGGTCGCCGCGCCGGGGGCCGCCGGGGTCCTGTCACTGGCCGCGCTCGTCCGACTGCGCTCACCGGACCGCCTCGATCCGGCCCTGAGCGCCGCGGACCGGCTGCGCGCGAACGCCGGCCCGGCCGCCACCGGGGGGATCGCGGCGCCCCGCCGGGGCCTGGGCGAGCTGGCGCTCTCCTGGCGCGAGGCCACGGCGGCGGCCCGCGCGGCTCGGGCCGAGCCCCGCTTCGGCCCGGTCGCCCGGTGGTCGGCGATCGGCCCGTACCGCCTGCTGACCGCCCTCCCCCACTCGGCCACCGCCGCCCGCGACCCGGCGGTCGCCACCCTGCTCGCTCCCCCGCACCGGGACCTCGTGCGGACCGCCGAGGTGTTCCTGGACCGGGCGGGGCAGGCCAGCCGGACGGCCGCCGCGCTGGGCATCCACCGCCAGACGCTCTACTACCGGCTCTCCCGCATCCAGCAGATCACCGGCCTCGACCTCAGCGACGGCGAGGACCGGCTGCTGCTGCACATGGCGCTGAAGGGCGCACGGCTGTGACGGGCCGGCGAGTGTGACGGGCGCACGGCCGTGACGAGGGCACGGCTGTGGCGGGCGCACCGCTGTGAGGGGTTCACGCGCCGGGGGCGCCGCCCTCAGGCCGTCCGTGCCGGCGGCGCGTCGAGGCTCCGGCGCGTCAGCAGGGCGTAGCAGCCCGCGGCGACGGCCGTGCCGGCCGGCGAGACGTCGACGCCGCCCAGGGCAGCGGCGACCGGGCCCGTGTACACGGTGTCGACGCCCAGGGCCGCCGCCGCGACGCCCGCCGCCAGGGCGAGGGCTCCGGCGATGTTGACGCCGCCGGTGTACCGGAAGCGGCTGCCGGGGCTGCGGCGGGCCGGAGCGCGCGGCGGCGGCCGTCACTTGCCGAAGCGGCGCTCCCGGTTCGCGTACGAGCGCAGCGCGCGCAGGAAGTCCACGTGCCGGAAGGCCGGCCAGAAGCAGTCCACCCAGTGCATCTCGGCGTACGCGGACTGCCAGAGGAGGAAGCCGGACAGCCGCTGCTCCCCGGAGGTGCGGATGATGAAGTCGGTGTGGTCGGCCACGGGTGAGTAGAGGTGCCGGGAGATGTCGTCGATCCCGAACCGGGCGACCAGTTCGGCCGGGTCCCCGCCGGCCGCGATGTGCTCCTCGAAGGCGCTCTTCACCGCGTCGACGATCTCGCGCCGGCCGCCGTAGCCGACCGCCACGTCCACCTTGAGGCCGCCGCGCCCGGTCGTGGCGGCGGTGGCCTCCTTGAGCACCCGGGCGCTGGTGCCGGGGAGCATGTCGAGCGAGCCGATCGCCCGGACCTCCCAGTCACGGCCCTCGGCGGTGATGTCCCGGACGGTCTCCTCGATGACCTCGATCAGCGGACCGAGTTCCTCGGCGGGGCGGCCCAGGTTGTCGTCGGAAAGCATGAAGAGGGTCACGTGCTCGATTCCGGCGGCCGTGCACCAGCCCAGGAACGTGGTCACCTTGGCGCCGCCCGCCCGGTAGCCCTCCCGGACGTCGGTGTGCCCGGCCTTCCGGGCCCAGCGCCGGTTGCCGTCGACCATGATCCCGACGTGCTGGGGGCGCGGCAGGCCCACCAGGGTGGCGGCGAGCCGGCGCTCGTACACCGCTTCGATCGGCCGTCGGAGGAACAGGGGAAGCAGCTTCATGGGTCCACTCCATCACAGGACGGCGGGTGCCGGAGCACCCTGCCGGCGGTCCCGGCCGCATCCGGCGGAGTGCGGGCGGGGCTCACAACGGGCCGTGGCCGCCCTCCGGTTCACCGATCGGACGGTCGCTGACCAGCGCGGCCAGAACCAGGGGCGCGTCACCGTCGCTGTGACCGAGGGTGAGGGCCACCCACCGGCCGCCGGGGGCCACCGGGCCCCAGACTTGCAGGTCCCCGTACAGGTCCTCCGCGAACAGCGCCCCGAACAGCGGCTCCACGGACGCCCCGGACCGCCACCGCGGCAGCGCCCCGAGCACCCGCAGCACCCGGTGCGGACCCCAGCGGTCGTCCAACGCTCGCGCCAGCACCGCCAGATGGTCCTCGGCGGCCTCCTCGGCGTCGTTCCACTCGGGGGCGTACACGCCGGTGAGCGGATCACCCTCCCAGAGCGGCACGATCCGGAAGCCCTCTCCGGCGGTGGCCGTCCACTCGCCGGTGGCCGGGTCGCCCTCGGCGGTGGCGGGGCCGGCGGCGGGCACGGGGGCGGCGAGGAGCTCGGTCACCTCCGTCACCGCGCGCTCCGGGTCGAAGGCCCCGCCCGCCCGGGACGTCACAGGACAGCCCGGTCCATCGGGCGGGGCAGCGGGGCCAGCGCCCCCGCCCCGCGCAGCCGCTCGTACACCCGCACCACGCCCGCGCTGTCACCCGGGGCCGCGACGCTCAGCAACTCCCCGCCGCCGGGCAGCGGTTCGCGGACCGTCTCCAGGTCGTCGGGGACCAGGGCCGCGCGGGCCGGGGAGAGGTAGCCGGTCCGGCCGATCACCGGATCGCCGACGGAGTACCCGGCGTCGTCCTCCAGCGCGTCCAGCACGTCGTCGTCGCTCACGTCGCCGAAGTCGGGTTCCCACACTCGGGCGACGAGCGACAGGATCGCCTCCTCGGGGACCACGGCCTCGTCCGGGGCGTGCAGGACGATCGCGAACGACTGGAGCAGGAACTCCGGGGCTCCCCCGGCCAGTCCGCTGATCTCCGCCTCCCAGCCGGGCGTCCCGGTGCCGACGAGGCGCAGCCCGGTGCCGGTGAGGTCCGACCAGTCGGCCGCGCTCTGGGCGGTGCGCAGCGCGCGGAGCAGGGCGTCCCCGTCGGGGGCGAAGGCGGTGGCGGGTCCACTCCCGTGGACCTGGCTCCAGGCGTCGGCCGCCTGCGGGACCAGCCCGGCGAGCCCGTCCAGGGCCCGCCGCCACCGGTCCGCCAGCGCCTCGACCGGCTCCGGCCGGGGGCCCCAGAAGCCCCGCACTACACGTCGCATCTCGTCTCTCCTCCGTCGGCCGGCCCGCTGCGCGCGGTGCCCCGGCCGGACGGCGGCCGGGATCACCACGCGTTGCAGGCTACTCGGCCCGGGGCCCCGGGCCGGGGCCTTCCGTCCTGGCGCGGCCTACTCGTCGAAGGCCCCCGGTTTCCTCTTGCTGTCATTGGGCTTCGTCGGGCTGTGGACCACCTTGACCGGCAGTCCTTCGTCGCGGAACGCCTTGCGCGCGGCCTTGGCGACGGCCGGGTCGGAGAAGTGCCACTCCACGGTCCGGCCGCCGGACGCCTCCACCTGGGCGCGGGCCTCGGTGACGAACTTGTCCTTGCCGGACGGGGTGAGGGTGCCGTTGCCGGTCTTGGACAGATAGCTGCCGTAGCCGTTCTTGGCCTCCAGGAACGTCTGCCGGGAGGAGTCCCAGCCGTCGTACTCCACCGCCGGCCTGCCCTCCCGGGGGTGCGGTACGACGTACTCCTGGCCCCGCCTGGTGCCGGTGACCTGCTCCTGGTAGCGGAGCCAGGGCTCGTTCCTCTCCCAGTTGGGCGCGGGGTTGCGGTCCCGGCCCGCCCAGTAGCCGTCGCCCCCGTCGGCGTCGCCGAGCTTGCGGTCGACGAGGTCCTTCGCCCAGGACGGCGGGGTGTAGTTGCGCGGGTCGGAGGTGTCGTTGCGCTTCGGATCGGGGTACCGCTTCTTCTCCGCCGCCGCCCTGCGCGCCCGCTCCGGCTCCTCCAGCCGCTTCTGCTCCAGGTGGGCGGCCCGTTCCGCCGCGCGCGCCCGGGCTGCGGCCGCCTTGGCCGCCTCGTCGCATCCGTCGTTCGCGAGGACCGTCCGGCCCGGGGAGCCGCCCGCCAGCACGCCGGTGCCCGCGCCCGGGACACCGGTGGCCCCGCCGCCGTACCGCACCGGCGGGGGGCCCGAGGCGATGGCACAGCCGGTCCGGCGCGCCGCGTCCTCGGCGGTGTCCGCCGCCTCGTCGGCCTCCTTCGCCGCTTTCCGTACGCCGTCGAGGTCGCCGGCCTCCGCGGCCTTACGGGCCCGGCGGGCCGCCGCGCCCGCGCCGTCGGCGGCGCGGCCCACGGCTCCGGCGGCCCGGCCCAGCACACCGAGCTTGCCGACCTTGCCGACGACCTTCCCGACGTTGTAGCCGGGGATGAAGACCGAGCCGATGTTCCAGATCACGTCGGTGACCGCGCGGGTCTTCTCCCCGTTGTCCCAGCGCTCACGGACCTCGTCCCCGACGAAGACGTCGTCGCCGACGGTGACCACGGTGTTGACGGAGGCCGTGCCCCAGTCCCGCAGCGCGCCCAGGTAGTCGCCGTCCGCCCATGCGCGGCCCGCGCCCGAGGAATCCTCGGCCCACTGGTCGCCGAGCTGCCCGCCGTAGTCGACGAGTCCCGACCAGGTCTCCGGCTTGAACAGGTCGATGATCCCGGAGATGTCGCCCCAGAGCCCGTCGACCACGAGACCCTTGACGACCTGGGTCGTACGGTCCCAGGCGCAGCCGAAGAAAGCCCAGCCGCCGCAGTCCTCCTGCTCCTCGGCCTGCTCACCGCCGCCCACGGCGTCGCCGTCGTCGGTCGCCTGTACGTCATAGGCGGCCTCGGGTTCCTCGCTGTCCTCGGGGTAGGTGTCCTCGCCGACGCCGGGGCGTCCGGTGCCGCCGCCGGCCGCGGTGGAGCCGGAGCCGTCGCCGCCGATGGCGCCTCCCGTACCGCCGGACCCGCCCGGACCGCCCGGACCGCCCGTGCCGCCGGTCGCGTCGCCGCCCGTGGAACCGCCGGTCGGGCCGCCGGTGGAACCGTCCGCGGAGCCGCCGGTCACGCCGCCCGTGGTCGTCGAGCCGCCGTCAACACCGCCTTCGGCACCCCCGTCCACGCCCCCGTCCGCGCCGCCGGGCGGGCCGCCGTCGACTCCCCCGTCCTCGCCGCCGGACGGGCGGGCGCCCTCCTCGAAGGCGCCGCTGCCCGAGGAGACCGGGCAGGAACTGCCGGTCAGCGAACAGATCGCGGACTGGAGGCCCTCGGTGATCCGGCCGCCGAGGCCGCCCACGGTCAGCGCCCCGACCAGCGCGACGACGATCAGAACCAGGCCCAGGTATTCCAGGGCGCTCTGCCCCCGGTCCCGCCGCCAGGTGATCATGTGCGGGAGCGAGAACTCCGGCGGCTGTCCCCGCTCGCCCGGCGGCAGGCGAAACCACGCCCGGCTCCCCGCACGGCTGATCAGAACGATGATCAGGACCGGCAGGACCAACTGGGTCACCCCGTCCGGCGATCCGTCCCCCACGTTGGCGAGGCCGCCGAGGATCAGCCACACCTGTACCGCGACGACGGCCCACCGCACGCGCGCGCGACCGGTCCTGACGTGCCGGGCCAGCAGCGCCGCGAGCACCCCGGGCGCGGAGGCGTACAGCAGGATGCCGAGCACCTCGGCGCCCATCGACTCCGTGGCGAGGGCCGAGCCGGACAGGCCGGCCGCCCCCAGCACCGTCGCCCCGAACAGCACGAGGAGCAGCACGCGCACCAGCGCGAGCGGGCGCGGGAGTTCACGCCGCGGGGCGGCGGGGGCCGGGCCTCCGGCCAGGGGTATGCCACCGACAGCAGCCATACGCGATCCGACCCCCGGTGCCCACGAGTGACATGACGACGGGTCACGCTACGGCCGGGGGCCTCCCACGTCGTGGGCCCCAGGGCCCAACCCCGGGCCCACCCGGGGTTGGTCAGCCCCGGCGCCCGGAAACGCACCGTACCCGGCGGCGGGACCTCTCGTCCGGGACGAGTGGCCCCGCTGCCGGGTACGGAGCGGGGGCGTACCGCTGTGCGCCTGCGTCAGCCGGTGAGGTTCACCGGAGTGTCGGCGTCAGTCGGTGAGATTCACCGAGCGGGCCGAGGAGGCGCCGATCTCCTCGGCGATCTCGGTCAGCACCGGCTGCGGGACCGTGTCGTCGACGGTGAGGACGACGAGCGCCTCGCCGCCCACGGCAGCCCGGGACACCTGCATGCCCGCGATGTTCAGCCCGGCCTCGCCGAGGATCTTGCCGACCGCGCCCACCACACCGGGACGGTCCTGGTAGCGCAGGACGGCCATGTGGTCGGCGAGCGCCAGGTCGACGTCGTGCTCACCGATGGCGACGATCTTCTGGAGGTTCTTCGGGCCCGCCAGCGTGCCGGAGACCGAGACCTCCTGACCGTCCGAGAGCGTGCCGCGCACGGTGACCACGTTGCGGTGGTCGGGCGACTCGGAGCTGGTGGTGAGGCGGACCTCGACACCGCGCTCCTGCGCGAACAGCGGGGCGTTGACGTAGCTGACGGTCTCGTCGACGACGTCCTCGAAGACGCCCTTGAGCGCGGACAGCTCCAGCACCTTGACGTCGTGCTGGGTGATCTCGCCGTACACCTCGACGTCGAGCCGGGCCGCGACCTCGCCCGCGAGCGCGGTGAAGATACGTCCGAGCTTCTCGGCGAGCGGCAGACCGGGGCGTACGTCCTCGGCGATGACGCCGCCCTGGACGTTGACCGCGTCCGGGACCAGCTCGCCGGCCAGCGCGAGGCGGACGGACTTGGCCACCGCGATGCCGGCCTTCTCCTGCGCCTCGTCGGTGGAGGCGCCGAGGTGCGGGGTGCAGACGACCTGGTCGAACTGGAACAGCGGGGAGTCGGTGCAGGGCTCCTTCGCGTACACGTCGAGGCCGGCGCCCGCGACGCGGCCCTCCTTGAGCGCGGAGGCCAGGGCCTCCTCGTCGACGATCCCGCCGCGCGCGGCGTTGACGATGCGCACCGAGGGCTTCACCTTGTGCAGCGCCTCGTCACCGATCAGCCCCAGCGTCTCGGGGGTCTTGGGCAGGTGCACCGTGATGAAGTCGGCGACCTCCAGCAGCTCGTCCAGGCTGAGGAGCTTGACGCCCATCTGTGCGGCGCGGGCCGGCTGGACGTAGGGGTCGTAGGCGACGATCTTCATGCCGAAGGCCGACATGCGCTGGGCGACCAGGACGCCGATGCGGCCGAGGCCGACGACGCCGAGGACCTTCTCGCTGAGCTCGACCCCGGTGTACTTCGAGCGCTTCCACTCGCCGTTCTTCAGCGCGGAGTTGGCCTGCGGGATGTTGCGCGCGGTGGCCACCAGCAGACCGCAGGCCAGTTCGGCCGCGGTGACGATGTTGGAGGTGGGGGCGTTGACGACCATCACGCCGGCCTTGGTGGCCGAGGAGACGTCGACGTTGTCCAGTCCGACGCCCGCGCGGGCCACGACCCGGAGCTTCTTGGCGACGGCGATGGCCTCGGCGTCGACCTTGGTGGCGGAGCGCACCAGGATGGCGTCGACGTCCGCGATCGCGGGGAGAAGCTCGGCGCGGTCCGCGCCGTTGCAGTGCCGGATCTCGAAATCCGGACCCAGAGCGTCCACGGTGGCGGGCGACAGCTCTTCAGCGATGAGTACGACAGGTTTCGAGCTCACGTGAGTCCTCACAAGTCCAGTGCGGACGGCCGTCCCGACGGCCGCAGGCGGTGGAGGGGCTAGCCGCGTGGTAGACGCACGACACTGTGGGCCCTGACGCGTGTATGTGCTGAGAAGTGTAGTCGTGCGACGGGCTTCGTACCGCGCCCCGGTGGAAGGATCACCCGCACGAGGTGGACCTCGTGTACACCCGTACGGAACAGCCCCTCCGGTACTCCCGTACGGAGTGGCTTCCCCGGTACTGCGGGGCGGGGCGGACCCGTCCGGATCCGCCCCGCCCCCATGACTTATGCCTCTTCGTCGTTCACCCAGCTCATGAGCTTGCGCAGCTCGCGGCCCGTGGTCTCCAGCAGGTGGTCGCTGTCGGCCTTCTTGTACTCGTTGTACTTGGGCAGACCGTTGTGGTACTCGGCCATCCACGCCTTGGCGAAGGTGCCGTCCTGGATCTCGGTGAGCACCTTCTTCATCTCGGCCTTGGTGGCGTCGGTGATGATCCGGGGGCCGGTGACGTAGTCGCCCCACTCGGCGGTCTCCGAGATGGACCAGCGCATCTTCTCCAGGCCGCCCTCGTACATGAGGTCGACGATGAGCTTCAGCTCGTGCAGGCACTCGAAGTACGCGATCTCCGGCTGGTACCCGGCCTCGGTCAGCGTCTCGAAACCGGCCTTGACCAGGGCGGCGGTGCCACCGCAGAGAACGGCCTGCTCACCGAACAGGTCAGTCTCGGTCTCCTCGGTGAAGGTCGTCTTGATGACGCCGGCGCGGGTGCCGCCGATGCCCTTGGCGTACGACAGGGCCAGCTCCAGGCCCTTGCCCGAGGCGTCCTGCTCGACGGCCACGATGCACGGGACGCCGCGGCCCTCCTCGTACTGGCGGCGGACCAGGTGGCCCGGGCCCTTGGGCGCGACCATGCAGACGTCGACGCCGGCCGGCGGCTTGATGAAGCCGAAGCGGATGTTCAGGCCGTGGCCGAAGAACAGCGCGTCGCCGTCCTTGAGGTTGTCCTTGACGGACTCCTCGTAGACCTGGGCCTGGACCGGGTCCGGGACGAGGATCATGATGACGTCGGCCTCGGCGGCGGCCTCGGCCGGGGTCACCACGCGCAGGCCCTGCTCCTCGGCCTTGGCCTTGGACTTCGAGCCCTCGTGCAGACCGACGCGGACGTCGACGCCGGAGTCACGGAGCGACAGCGCGTGGGCGTGGCCCTGGCTGCCGTAACCGAGAACCGCGACCTTGCGGCCCTGGATGATGGACAGGTCGGCATCGTCGTCGTAGAACAGCTCGGCCACTGGGTCTTCTCCTTGGTGTGCAGGTGTTGCGTCCCACCGTACGGCGGGGTGCGTCGTTGCGTTGTCGGGTCTTGCCATGCGAGCGGAGCCGTGGGCTCCGCCCCGGTCCGTCCGCTCAGGCCGAGCGGTCGAGGGCGCGCAGGGACCGGTCGGTGATCGAGCGCGCGCCGCGCCCTATGGCGATGGTGCCGGACTGGACGAGCTCCTTGATGCCGTACTGCTCCAGCATCTTGAGCATCGCCTCCAGTTTGTCGGCGCCTCCGGTCGCCTCGATCGTGACGGCCTCCGGGGACACGTCGACGGTCTTGGCGCGGAACAGCTGGACGATCTCGACGATCTGGGAGCGGGTCTCGCTGTCGGCGCGGACCTTCACCAGGACGAGCTCCCGCTGGATCGCGGCGGCGGGCTCGAGTTCGACGATCTTCAGGACGTTGACCAGCTTGTTGAGCTGCTTGGTCACCTGCTCCAGGGGCAGGCCCTCGACATTCACGACGATGGTGATGCGGGAGATGTCGGGGTGCTCGGTGGTACCGACCGCGAGTGAGTCGATGTTGAAGCCGCGTCGGGAGAACAGCGCGGTGATCCGGGCGAGGACACCGGGCTTGTTCTCGACCAGGACGGAGAGCGTGTGCTTTTCGGACATGGGAGTCGTTCTCTCTCTGTCTCTCAGTCGTCTTCGTTGTCGCCGAAGTCGGGGCGGACGCCGCGGGCGGCCTGGACCTCGTCGTTGGAGGTGCCGGCGGCCACCATCGGCCAGACCATGGCGTCCTCGTGGACGATGAAGTCGATCACGACGGGGCGGTCGTTGATGGAGTTGGCCTCTTCGATGACCTTGTCCAGGTCGGCCGGGTCCTCGCAGCGGATGGCGTAGCAGCCCATGGCCTCGGACAGCTTGACGAAGTCCGGGACGCGGGTGCCCTTGGCCGGGACGCCGTCCGTGTCCGCGCCGGAGTGCAGCACGGTGTTGGAGTAGCGCTGGTTGTAGAAGAGGGTCTGCCACTGGCGGACCATCCCGAGCGCGCCGTTGTTGATGACGGCGACCTTGATCGGGATGTTGTTGAGCGCGCAGGTGGTCAGTTCCTGATTGGTCATCTGGAAGCAGCCGTCGCCGTCGATGGCCCAGACCGTCCGGTCGGGCATCCCGGCCTTGGCGCCCATGGCGGCCGGGACCGCGTACCCCATCGTCCCGGCGCCGCCGCTGTTGAGCCAGGTGGCGGGCTGCTCGTAGTCGATGAAGTGGGAGGCCCACATCTGGTGCTGGCCGACGCCCGCCGCGAAGATCGTGCCCTCGGGGGCGAGCTTGCCGATGCGCTGGATGACCTGCTGCGGGGAGAGGCTGCCGTCCTCGGGCAGGTCGTAGCCGAGCGGGTAGGTGTCGCGCCAGCGGTTGAGGTCCTTCCACCACGCGGCGTAGTCGCCGGTGCGGCCCTCGGTGTGCTCGGCCTGCACGGCCTGGACCAGATCGGCCAGGACCTCACGGGCGTCGCCCACGATGGGCACGTCGGCGGTGCGGTTCTTGCCGATCTCGGCCGGGTCGATGTCGGCGTGGACGATCTTGGCGTACGGGGCGAAGCTGTCCAGCTTGCCGGTGACGCGGTCGTCGAAGCGGGCTCCGAGGGCGACGATCAGGTCCGCCTTCTGCAGCGCGGTGACGGCGGTGACCGCACCGTGCATGCCGGGCATTCCCACGTGCAGCGGGTGGCTGTCGGGGAAGGCGCCGAGCGCCATCAGGGTGGTGGTGACGGGCGCACCGGTCAGCTCCGCGAGGACCTTCAGCTCGGCGGTGGCCCCGGCCTTCAGGACGCCGCCGCCGACGTACAGCACGGGGCGCTTGGCCTGGGTGATCAGCTTCGCGGCCTCGCGGATCTGCTTGGCGTGCGGCTTGGTCACCGGGCGGTATCCGGGCAGGTCCTGGACGGGCGGCCAGCTGAAGGTGGTCCGCGCCTGGAGGGCGTCCTTGGCGATGTCGACGAGGACGGGTCCGGGGCGGCCGGTGGAGGCGATGTGGAACGCCTCGGCGATGGTGTGCGGGATGTCCTCGGCTTTGGTGACCAGGAAGTTGTGCTTGGTGATCGGCATCGTGATGCCGCAGATGTCGGCTTCCTGGAAGGCGTCGGTGCCGATCGCCTGGGAGGCGACCTGGCCGGTGATCGCGACGAGCGGCACGGAGTCCATGTGCGCGTCGGCGATCGGGGTGACCAGGTTGGTGGCGCCGGGGCCCGAGGTGGCCATGCAGACGCCGACCTTGCCGGTGGCCTGCGCGTACCCGGTGGCGGCGTGGCCGGCGCCCTGCTCGTGACGGACGAGCACGTGGCGGACCCGGGTGGAGTCCATCATCGGGTCGTAGGCGGGAAGGATCGCACCGCCGGGAATGCCGAATACCGTGTCGGCGCCGACTTCCTCGAGAGAGCGGATGAGGGACTGCGCGCCCGTGACGTGCTCAACGGCGACGGACGGCTGTCCGCCGTTACGGGCGCGCGGCTGCGGGTGGTGGGCCCCGGTGGCCTGCTCGGTCATCGGCATTCTCTTCTCGAAGCTGAGGGTTTTCGCGGGTGTTTTACAGCGTTTTGAGAGGTGTCGGTGCAACAAAAAACCCCTCGTGCCGTGAGGCAAGCGAGGGGAGCGCGCCGGGTGCGGTCCGCAGAGTGTCGTGGAGTGACTCCGCTTCAGCCGACGCGCTTTCCAAGTACGAGAATTCGGGTGCGCATGGCATTGACCCTCTCTCCGGCACGCATGACGTGTCAAGTAGGTGGGACGGGCGTCTCAGCATGTGATCCGGTGAGCAGCGGAATCGAGCCGCCCGCCATCACCGGCCGGGGGCCGGGGATGCCCGGCACGGGAAACTCCCCCCGCACCAGGGCGCGTCGCAGCCGGTACTCGTCCAGCGGGCCCGAGAAGGCCATCCCCTGGCCGTGGGTGCACCCCATGGCACGCAGGGCCAGGACTTGTTCGGGGACGTCGACGCCGTCCGCGACGGACTGGAGTCCGAGGTCGCAGGCGATCCGCAGGAGGCCGCTGGTGATCTTGTGCAGCCTGGCCGATTCGACCACCCCCTCCACCAGGTTCCGGTCGAGCTTCAGTACGTCGATGGGGAGCCGGCGCAGCGCGTTGATCGCGGCGAAGCCGCTGCCGAAGCCGTCGAGCGCGATCCGCACCCCGAGGCGGCGCAGGGACACCAGGCGCTGTTCCAGGGCGTCGAAGGAGACGCGCGGGTCGCTGTCGGCGACCTCGACCATCAGGGCGCCCGAGGGCAGGCCGTGGCGGGTCAGCAGCGCCTCGATGGAGCCGGGGGGCGGCGCCGCGTCCAGCAGCCGGGCGGCGGAGAGCCGGACGGAGACGGAGACGGGGTGCCCGGCCCTGGCCCGGTCGGCGGCCTGGGCCACCGCCTCCTCCAGGAGCCAGTTGCCGAGCTCGGCGGTGCGGTCGTCGTCGCCGGAGACCCTCAGGAACTCGGCGGGGGTGAAGAGGATGCCCTGGGCGGAGCGCCAGCGGGCCTGGGCGGCGACGGCGGCGATGGAGCCGCTGGCGAGGTGGACGACGGGCTGGTGGAGCAGGGCGAACTCGCCGTCGCGCAGGGCGGTGCGCAGCCGGGTGGCCAGCTCGGATCGGCGTACGACGTCGGCCTGCATCTGGGGGGCGTACAGCTCGACCCGGTCCTTGCCGCCGGCCTTGGCGCGGTACATCGCGAGGTCCGCGTTGCGCATGAGGTCGGTGGGGCTGATGCCGGGTTCGGCGAAGGCCACGCCGATGGAGGCCGCCACCCGGACCTCGCTGGGGCCGATCCGGTAGGGCTGGGAGAGGGTGAGGCGCAGCCGGTCGGCGATCTCGTGGACCTGGTACTCCCGGGCGCCCTGGTCGCGGGTGCCGTCGCCCATGATGAGCGCGGCGAACTCGTCGCCGCCGAGCCGGGCGGCGGTGTCGCCGGCGCGGACGGAGTCCTGGAGGCGGCGGCCGGCCTGGACGAGGAGTTCGTCGCCCGCTTGGTGGCCGATGGTGTCGTTGACCGCCTTGAAGCCGTCGAGGTCGATGAAGAGGACGGCGGTGCCCGAGTCGCCCGAGCGGCGGCCGCCGAGCGCCTGGCGGACCCGGGCGGTGAACAGGGCCCGGTTGGGCAGGTCGGTGAGCGGGTCGTGCTCGGCGTTGTGCTGCAACTGGGCCTGGAGTCTGACCCGTTCCGTGACGTCCCGGCTGTTGAGGAGGAGGCCGCCCTGGTGGCGGTTGACGGTCGACTCGACGTGGAGCCAGTCGCCGGCACCCGAGCGGAAGCGGCATTCGATGCGGGTGGTGGGTTCCTCGCGCGGCGGGGCGGCGAGGAAGCGCCGCACCTCGTGGACGAACCGGCCCAGGTCCTCGGGGTGGATGATCGAGGAAAGCTCGGAGCCGACGAGGTCCTCCGCCTCGCGTCCGTAGACCCCGGCGGCGGCGGGGCTGACGTAGCGCAGGGTGCCGTTGGGCGCGGCGATCATGATGACGTCGCTGGAGCCCTGCACCAGGGAGCGGAAGTGGTTCTCCTTCTGGGCCAGCTCCTGGGTGAGCGAGATGTTGTCGAGGAGCATGATGCCCTGCCGGACGACCAGCGCCAGGACGACGGTGCAGCCGGTGAAGATGACGACGCGGTCCACCCGGCGGCCGTCGACCACGTTGTACAGGATGCCCAGCGTGCAGACGGCGGCGGCGAGATACGGGGTCAGGGCCGCCAGGGAGCCGGCGATCGGGCGGCTGGCGATGGCTCGCGGGGGGCCGGGGCGGGCGGGCGGCCGGGTCCCGCGCCGGGTGCCCCAGGGGGCGTAGGCGAGGAGCAGCGACCCGGCGAACCAGCCGGCGTCGAGGAGTTGGCCCGAGTGATAGGTGGAGCGCAGCAGCGGTGAGGTGAACACCGCGTCGCTCAGCACGGTGAGCGCCAGGGCGGCGATGGCGGTGTTCACCGCGGACCGGTTCACCCCGGACCGGCGGAAGTGCAGGGCGAGCACCATCGACACGAGCACGATGTCGAGCAGCGGATAGGCCAGCGAGAGGGCCGCGGGCGCGACGCTGGCGTCCTGGAAGCCCGTCAGGTGCGTGGTGTGCGCGAGGGCGAGGCTCCAGGCGAGCGTCAGCAGGGAGCCGCCGATCAGCCAGGCGTCCAGGGCCAGGCACACCCAGCCGGCGCGGGTGACGGGGCGCTTGGCGAGCACGAGCAGCCCGACGATGGCGGGCGGCGCGAAGCAGAGGAAGAAGAGGTCGGCCAGGGAGGGCGTGGGCACGGCGACGCCGAGGATCACCTCGTACCAGCCCCAGACGGCGTTTCCGCAGGCCGCCATGAGGGAGGAGAGCGCGAACAGCAGCCACGCGGGCCGCAGTCGGCCCGTGCCCGCCCGTGCGTAGAGGAAGCAGGAGACCGCGGCGATCAGCGCTGCCGCGGCGAGACCGAAGTCGCCCATGACGAGCGCCACTCGCGACGATCCCCAGCCGAAGGCGGCACCCACCGAATACCCCGCGCAGACGACGCCGAGCAGGATGCGGGACCGCATCCCCGTCGTGCCGGAGGTGGACCGCGGGGCGAGCAGGGTCCCCAGCGCGCTCACCGGAGGGCTCCCCGCCCCGCCGGAGACGTGCCCCCCGGCGCCCGGTGCTTCTCCGGGCCCTGCCGGCGCCGCTCGCTCCGGCCCGGCCGGGGCCGCTTCGGCACCGTCGCTCCGGGGCAGGGATCCGGCCATCGGCGGGCGCTGCGCTCCGTCGGCGCGGACGGCCTCGACGGTGCGCCCGTCCGCGTCGGATCGTCTCTCCATGGCCAGCACATCGCCCGTCGCCCCCTCGCGTTCCGGTGCTCCCCCCGCGCCGTCCCTTCCACGGCGCAGCCCCCCGGATCGGACGATACACCAGATTCGTCACTCAGGGCCATAGATTCTCTACGCTCTGTGACGAAATGCGAGGTGAAGGGCACCGCGTGCGTCCGGACCGCCCTCCGGTGAGCCCGTCGTGGAGGGTCAGCCGGTGGTGCGTACGACGTTGTCCACCGGTTCTCCGGCGGCGAACCGGGTGAGCTGTGCGGCCAGCAGCCGCTTGGCGCGCGGTTCGAACGCCGAGGTGCTGCCGCCCACATGAGGCGTGATCAAGACATGCGGAGCATGCCAGAGAGGATGGCCCGCGGGCAGGGGTTCCGGGTCGGTCACGTCGAGTGCGGCCCGCAGGCGTCCGGACTCGAGTTCGGACAACAGGGCCTCGGTGTCGACGACTCCGCCGCGGGCGACGTTGACCAGGAGGGCCCCGTCGGGCATCGCGGCGAGGAACCCGGCGTCCACCAGCCCCCGCGTGGAGGCGTTCAGCGGGGTGGAGAGGATCACGACGTCGGCCTCGGGCAGCAGGGCGGGCAGCGAGTCGAGCGGGTGCACGGGACCGCGTGCGGTGGTCCGCGCGGAGCGCGCGACGCGCGCCACCCGCGCGCACTCGAACGGGGCGAGCCGGTCCTCGATGGCCGAGCCGATGGAGCCGTAGCCCACGATGAGGACGGACTTGCCGGCGAGCGCCGGGTAGAAGCCGGAGCGCCACTCCTCCTTGCCCTGGCCGTGGACGAACCCGGGAACATCCCGCAGGGAGGCGAGGATCAGGGTGAGCGCCAGCTCGGCGGTGGACGCCTCGTGCACCCCCTTGGCGTTGCAGAGCCGCACCCCCGCGGGCAGCAGGCCGAGGCCCGGCTCCACGTGGTCGATGCCGGCGGAGAGTGTCTGTACGACCCGGACGGCGCTCATCGCGGCGAGCGGGCGCACCGCGACCTCGGGGCCTTTCATGTAGGGGACGACGTAGTAGGCGCAGTCGGCCGGATCTCCGGGGAAGTCCGGTTCGCCGTCCCAGAAGAGGTAGTCGAGGCCCTCGGGGAGCCCGTCGATCTCATCGGCCGGAAAGGGCAGCCACACGCGGGCAGTCGTCGCAGTCATGGTCAGGAGGCTATGCGACGGGTGTGCGAGCGCTCCAGGACGGCTGCGCGCTCGACCGGTTCGGGCAGAGGCTACTTTGGGGGGGGCGGCACGGTCCGTGACGGCGGGAGCGGGAGCCGGCGGGCCCGGACCAGGCGTCGCCCGGCCGACGGGAGTGCGATGGCGGGCCCCGGGGCCCGCGGTCACGCTGCCGTCGTCGCCCGAAGGGCGGCCGGGGGCTCTGCCGGTGAGGTGCGGTCGCACGGCGCCGGAGTGGTCTCGCGGCGGGGCTGCCAGGACGTTTCGGCAGCGCCGCGAGCGTGGCGTGCCGGACGCCGCCCGGCGGGCGGGCATGTGACGGCAGGCCCTAGGGAGGGTTCGGGGAGTTGGAGTGCAGGACTATCGGGGCCGCGGGGTTCGCCGTGGGGGCGGTCGGGCTGGGCTGTATGCCGATGAGCTGGGGCTACAGCGCGTCGCAGCGGCTCGGCGACCGTTCGGTGCGGACGGTGCACGCGGCGCTGGACGCGGGCGTCCGGCTGCTCGACACCGCGGACATGTACGGGCCGTTCACCAACGAGCTGCTGGTGGGGCGGGCGCTGAAGGGCCGCCGCCAGGAGGCGTTCGTCTCCACCAAGTGCGGCTTGCTGGTGGGCGATCAGCACATCGTCGCCAACGGCCGGCCGGGGTACGTCCGGCGGGCCTGTGACGCCTCGCTGCGGCGGCTCCAGACCGATGTGATCGACCTGTACCAGTTGCACCGGGCCGACCCCGAGGTGCCGGTGGAGGAGACCTGGGGTGCGATGGCGGAGCTGGTCACCGCGGGCAAGGTGCGCTCGCTGGGCCTGTGCGCGGTGGGCGCGCGGGCCCCGCGCCGGTCGGGCGAGGGGCCGCACGAGGGAACGATCCGGCAGCTGGAGCGGATCCAGCAGGTCTTCCCGGTCAGCGCCGTCGAGGCGGAGCTGTCGGTGTGGTCGCGGGAGGCGCTGGCGGAGCTGCTGCCGTGGTGCGTGGCGCGCGGCGTCGGGCTGCTGGCCGCGATGCCGCTGGGCAGCGGCTATCTGACCGGGACGCTGAAGCCGGGCCAGGGTTTCGAGCCGGAGGACCTGCGGGCCCGCCATCCGCGGTTCACGGCGGAGGTGATGGCGGCGAACCAGCCGGTGGTGGCCGGGCTGCGGCGGGTCGCGGAGCGCCGCGGGGCGACCGTGGCCCAGGTGGCACTGGCGTGGGTGCTGCGTCAGGGCCCGCACGTGGTGCCGGTGCCGGGGGCGAAGCGGGAGCGGTGGGCGGTGGAGAACGCCGGGGCGGCGCGGGTGGTCCTGGACGACCGGGACCTCACGGAGATCGACGGGCTGCCCGCCGCGCGCGAGTCGTGGGACTGAGCGTCACGGGACCGCTCGCCGAGGTACGGAGTCCGGCGGGGGCGGTCGCACGGTGGCCGGGCCGGCCGTCACGCTGCCGGCCTGACCCGGCCGGGCGTCATGTGGCCGGTCGCCGTGTGGCGTCCGGCGGGAGAATGGGCGCATCGGGAACTCCTGGACCGGCCGCGGTGTAGTAACGGGTAAGGGTTGTCCCGCAATTCCCCAGGTGCCGTAGCCGTCGTCGCGCGCCCGCCGGGGGTTACGGGACAGCCCTTGGTCAGGCAACCGTCGAAAGGATCGGTTCCGTGCGTGGTGCTCTGTTCGGACCTGTGCAGTCCCCGGCGATGCGCAGGGGGGCGGTGGCCGTGCTGGCGTCGGCCGCCCTGCTGCTGTCCGCCGCGTGTTCCGGCGACGGGGACGGGGGGCCGTCCGGCCGGCCCGCCGGTCCCCCGAGCGCCTCGGGGGACTCCGCTCCCTCGGCCTCGCCGAGCCGGTCGGCGGACCGGCCGCCCGCGAAGGGTTCGGCGAAGGTCGTCTCGACGCTGACCGAGGGCCTGAAGTCGCCCTGGGGGCTGGCCCCGCTGCCGGGCGGTGACCTGCTGGTGTCCTCGCGCGACGAGGGCACGGTGCAGCGCATCGACGGCGAGAGCGGGAAGAAGACGCTGCTGGGCGAGGTGCCCGGGGTGTCCCCGGGCGGCGAGGGCGGGCTCCTGGGGCTCGCCGTCTCCTCGACGTTCGGCGCGGACCGGCTGGTGTACGCCTACTTCACCACCACATCCGACAACCGGATCGTCCGTATGAGTTACGACGAGAAGCGCCCGGCCGGACAACAGCTCGGGGCCCCGGACACCGTGCTCCGCGGCATCCCCAAGGGCAGCGTCCACAACGGGGGCCGGATCGCGTTCGGTCCGGACAGGATGCTGTACGCGGGCACGGGCGAGACCGGGGACACCGGGCTGGCCCAGGACAAGGAGTCGCTGGCGGGCAAGATCCTGCGGATGACCCCCGACGGCGAGCCGGTGCACGGCAATCCGGAGGCGGACTCGGTGGTGTATTCGTACGGGCACCGCAATGTGCAGGGGCTCGCCTGGGACGCGCGGAAACGGCTGTGGGCCGCCGAGTTCGGCCAGGACACCTGGGACGAGCTGAATCTGATCGAGCCCGGCGGCAACTACGGCTGGCCCGAGGTGGAGGGCCGGGAGGGCGAGGGCGGGTTCGTCGACCCGGTGGCCCAGTGGAAGACCTCGGAGGCGTCCCCCAGCGGGATCGCGTACGCGGAGGGCTCGATCTGGATGGCCGGTCTGCGCGGCGAGCGGCTGTGGCGGATTCCGCTGTCCGGCGAAGGGACCGAGGAACCTTCCGCGGACCCCCAGGCGTTCCTGGAGGAGAAGCACGGCCGCCTGCGCACTGTGGTGAGTGCGGGGAGCGGCCGTCTGTGGCTGGTCACCAGCAACACGGACGGACGGGGCACGCCGAAGCCCGGGGACGACAGGATTCTCCGGGTGGACGTGCGGTAGCCGTCCGCCCGCGCGGCATGTCGGAGGGAGCACGGCCGGTGTTCAATTTCTTCGAGGATCTCTTCTCCCCGGGACGCAAACACGTCTCCGACGAGCGCAAGCGGCTGGAGCTGAGCCGGGTGGAGCTCGGCGTCGGCGATCCGAACCGGGGGCCGATAGATCTGGTCTCCGGCAAGGTGACCGTCCGCGCCCCGATCGCGGACGGCGCCCCCGGGCCCGGCGAGGGTTGCCTGCGGCCGGCCGTGCCCGAGCGGGACGTTGTGCCGGAGCGGGACGCCGTGCTCGACCGGCCGCGGCCCGGGCAGCCGGCGAGCGGGCCGCAGCGCCGCGCGGACGAGGAACCCGAGGCGTAGTGGCCGGGGCCGGGGCGGGCGTCGGCGCGGTGGGGAGCCGACGCCCGCCCCGGAGCCGTTACGCGGCCGGGTAGAGCCTCAGGCGGTGGGCGAGGGCCGCTGCCTCGCCCCGGCTGGAGACGCCGAGCTTGGCCAGGATGTTGGAGACGTGGACGCTCGCGGTCTTCGGCGAGATGAACAGCTCCTCGGCGATCCTGCGATTGGTGTGCCCGGCCGCCACCAGGCGGTGCACATCCTGTTCGCGCGGGGTCAGCCCCAGGGACGCCACGGCGGCGACGGCGGGATCCCGCTCCTCGGGCGACGGCGGCCCGGAGCCCCCCGCGTCGGATGCGTCGGCCAGGGCGGCCGGACGGATCGCGGCGTCGTGGCCGAGTGCCGTGCCGGAGCCGTCCAGAGCGATGCGGGCCCGGGCCGCCAGCTGTTCGACCGCCTCGGTGAGCGGGCGTGCGCCGAGTCGTCGGGCGGCCTCGTGGGCGCGGTGCAGCAGGGCCGTGGCGGTGGACCGGTCGCCGGGGGCGATGAGCAGGGACTCCGCCCAGCGGCGGTGGACCTGGGCCAGTTCGTACGGGCGGCTCAGCGGGCCGAACGCCTCGGCGGCGCGCGCCCAGTGCGCGGGGGTGTCCGTGCCCTCGGCGCGGGCCAGCTCCGCTTCGATGAGGACGCCGTGGGCCGCCCACACGGGCACGAGCATCGGAAGGTTCTTCGCGCACCGGCGGATCAGCGCGAGCAGTTGTGCGCGGTCCGGTTCGGCGGCGGGCAGCCCGCGGGCGTCGGCCTCGATCATGGCGGCGGTCTGGAGCAGGGGCAGGGCGTAGCGCTGGGTGCCGGGCGGGAAGCCGTGCCGGGCCAGTTCCTCGAAGGCGGCCCGCGCGTCGGCGAGTCTGCCCTGGGCGGCGGCGAGCAGCACGGCGTGCCGGACCGGAGTGATCAGGTGCTGGGGCTGCGGATCGCGCTGACCGAAGTGCCGGCGGGTCAGGGCGAGCAGCTCCTCCCCCTCGGCGATGTCCCCGCGCGCGACGGCCAGTTCGGTACGGCGGAGAGCCGCGAGGCCCTTCGCCTTCGCGGCGAGCGCGAGGCGGTCGGCGGACGCGGCGGCGGCCTCGCTCTGGTCCCAGTGCCCGAGGGAGAACAGGGACTGCGCCTGGTTGGCGTACACCCAGGCGCCGGAGTCGGCCAGGCCGTGCCGGTGACACACCTGGATGCCGTGGTCGGCGGCGGCGACGGCCTCCAGCGAGCGGCCCATCGCTTCGAGCGAGGAGGGCAGGTTGATGCTGGCCCGGCCCAGGAGGTGCACCAGTCCCCGCTCCTCGGCGCGGTCCCGGACCGCGTACATCTCGGCGAGCCCGTCCTCCACGCCGCCCGCGTCCGCGGTGAGCCAGCCCCGGGTGAGGCGGGCGTGCAGCTCGATGTACTCGTCGCCCACGAGCCGGGCGTACTCCACGGCGCGGTCGCTGTCGGCGAGCGCCTGGGGGCCCGGCTGGTGCAGCGCCCGCCAACTGGCCACATTGGTCAGGACGTCGGCCTGCACGGGGGACGGCGGGAGCCCGCGCACCAGTTCCTGCGCGGTGGCGAGCTCCTCCCAGCCGTCCCCCTTGTCGAGCCCCTGCATCAGCCGGGACCGCTGGACCCAGAACCATGCCTCGCGCAGTGGATCGGCCTCGGACGCCAGGACGCGCATCGCCTTCTTGGAGATGGCGAGGGAGCGCTTGCGGTCGCCGCCGAAGCGGGCGGCGACGGTGGCCTCGGCCATCACGTCCAGGTAGCGCAGCGGCGTGTGCTCCGGGTCGCAGCCGGAGGCCGGGTAGACCTCCGCGTAGTCGAAGGGGCGCAGGGTGGCGCGTACCGCGTCGGGCACGTCGTCCCAGAGCTCCATCGCCCGCTCCAGCAGCCTCAGTTGCTCGGAGTAGGCGTAGCGGCGGCGGGCCTCGACGGCGGCCCGGAGCACGGCGGGCAGGGCCTTGGCCGCGTCGTGGGCGGCGTACCAGTAGCTGGCGAGGCGGGTGGCGCGTTCGTCGTCCCGGACGAGCGAGGGGTCGGCCTCCAGGGCTTCGGCGTACCGGCGGTTGACGCGGGTTCGTTCGCCGGGCAGCAGGTCGTCGCTGACGGCCTCGCGGACCAGGGAGTGCCGGAAGCGGTAGCCGTCGTTGTCCGGCGCGGGTTGCAGCAGGTTGGCGCCGACGGCCGCGCGCAGGGCCTCGTCGAGGTCGTCCTCGCCGAGTCCGGCGACGGCGGCCAGCAGTTCGTGTTCGACGAAGGAGCCGCCCTCCGCGACGGTCCGGGCGATTCGCTGGGCGTGCTCGGGGAGTGCCTCCACGCGGACGAGCAGGAGGTCGCGGAGCGATTCGGTCAGCCCGGAGCTGTCGCCGCAGCACTCCAGGGAGCGGGCCAGCTCCTCGACGAAGAAGGCGTTGCCGTCGGAGCGGTCGAAGATCTCGTCGACGAGCCGGGCCTCGGGGGTCTCGGCAAGGATCCCGGCGAGCTGGCGGCCGACCTCGTCATGGCTGAACCTGTCCAGCTCGACGCGGGTGACGGTGCGCAGCCGGTCCAGCTCGGCGAGGAGCGGGCGCAGGGGGTGGCGGCGGTGGATGTCGTCGGCCCGGTAGGTGCCGACGACCACGAGGCGGCCGCTGCTCAGGGTGCGGAAGAGATAGGCGAGCAGGTGCCGGGTGGAGGCGTCGGCCCAGTGCAGGTCCTCCAGGACGAGGACGACCGCGCGGTCCGCGGAGATCCGCTCCAGCAGGCGTGCGGTGAGTTCGAAGAGGCGGGCGATGCTGTGCTCGTCGGTCGCGTCCCCGTGGACCTCGCCCAGCTCGGGCAGGAGCCGGGCCAGCTCGCCCTCCTGGCCGGCGCAGGCGGCGGCCGTCTCCTCGGGCAGGGCGCGGCGCAGCGCGCGCAGGGCGGCGGGGAACGGGGCGAACGGCAGCCCGTCGGCCCCGATCTCGACGCAGGACCCGACGGCCACCACGGCGTCGCGGCGTTCGGCCGCCGCGACGAACTGCTCGACCAGGCGGGTCTTGCCGACGCCCGCCTCGCCGCCGATCAGCAGGGCCTGCGGATCGCCGGACGCGGCCCGCGCGAGTGCCTCGGTGAGCGAGGCGAGCTCCTCGGTGCGCCCGACGAACACGGGGCTGACTGACCTGGTCTCCACGCCGCCGAGCATCGCATACGCGTAGGAGGCGACGGCACCCCTTTCGCTGACGGTGATCATGTTCCCGGCGCGGTCCGGGCCCGCCCCGCCCGGCCCCGAGGGGGCGTCGGCGGGGCCGGTGCCCGGCGCGGTGGTCGTCCCGGGCGCGGACATCGTCAGGCGGCGGGAGCGAAGCGGGTGCGGTCCTGCACCGCCTTCCCTTCGGGGTCACCGCGTCCGGTGCGGCGGGCGGCCCGGCGGGCGCGGCGGGCCCGGCCGATCTCGCGCTCGGCGTCGGCCCGGCGGATCAGCTCGGCGGAGGTGGAGCGGTAGAGCTCGTACTCGTACATGGCGGGTCCCTGATTCCTGGTCGTGGCAGCGGACCGGGGGGCGCCCGGCCGGTCGGCCGGGGCCCTGTGTTCGCTGTGTGTCCACTGTCGTCGGCCAGGAGGGGGTGCCGCATCGGGCGAGTTCCGCATCTTCCCCGTGCCGGGGGCCTTAGGGCCGGCCTCCGGGTGTCCGAGGGGCGGGCGGGCGCCCCGGGCCGGTGCCGTAGGGGCGCCGGAGCGGGGTCAGCCGCCGGCCGGTGCGCCCGCACTGGGCAGGGCGACGAAGAGGTCGAGGTACATGCCCGCGGAGATCAGCACCCCGATGACGCCGAGGGCGACACCGGCCAGGGCGACCGCGCGGACCCAGGTGGGCTGCGGCCGCTCGGAGGGGGCGCCGAAGGCGGGGCGGACCAGGACGAAGGCGCCGACGAGCAGGGACAGGACGGCGAAGAGGCCGTTGACCAGGGCGGTGGCGTGCCAGGCGTCCCCGTAGATCTCGGAGATCTGCTGGGCCGGGCTGCCGCCACCGGCGGTCGCGATCTGGCCGATGAGCGTCTCGCGCTCGGCGGCGACCCGGCCGGTCCACGCGCCGGTCAGGGCGACGACGCCCAGGGCGGCGGAGACGACGGCCGCCGCGCCCGCGCCGACGCCGTGGCGGGCTTCGGCGAAGGCGTCGGGCTCCGCGTCCCCGTCCCCGTCCTCGTCCTCGGCACCGGGCTGCCCGGCGAGGTCGTCGGGGGCCGTGGCGGAGTCGGACGGCGTACCGGCCGGGCCGGACGGCGTGCCGGGGGTGCCGGACGGCATGTCGGCGTCCTCCGCCGGGGGCTCCCCGGCCGGGGGGTCCTTCGCTACGGGCTCCTCCGTGACGGCGTCGGCGGCGCCCTCGGCGGGGCCGGTCGTCCCGGCGGGCGGGGGTGTGGTCGTGGGCGGGGTCGTCGTCCTGGAGGGGGTGGTGTTCATACGCCGCACGCTAGGCGGCCCGGATGAGAGCCCTCTTAACACCGGGACCGCGCACACCGGGACCGCGCCCGGGCCGCGCCGGTACTCAGCGCTCGGTGCGGGCCCGCCACTCCGGGGCGAGGACGGACCAGATCTCGGAGTCGTGACGTACGCCCCGGTAGTGGTAGTTCTCCCGGAGCACCCCGTCGCGGGTCATCCCGAGCCGCTTCGCCACCGCGATCGACCTGGTGTTCGCGGCGGAGGCGACCCACTCCACGCGGTGCATGCCGCGCTCGTGCACCGCCCAGCCGATCAGGTGCTCGGCCGCGCGGGTGACCAGGCCGCGGCCCTGGGCGGCGCTCTCCAGCCACACGCCGATCTCGCAGTTGCCCGACTTCGCGTCGAAGACCCGGAAGAGGACACCGCCGACGAGGGCGCCGTCCAGCCAGATGCCGTACAGCCGCCCGGTGTCCGCCGCCTGCTTCTCCGCGTACCGCTGGAGCAGGGCGGTCGCCGACTCCAGGTCGGTGGCGAAGGACGCGAACGGGATCCAGGGGTCGACCACGTCCCGGGCCCGGTCCATATGGGCGAGGAACTCCGCGGCCTGCCAGACCTCCAGCGGGCGCAGCTCGGCCGTGTCGTCACCCAGCGATATGGCGAACATCGTGCTCCTTCTCGGGCTCCCGGACCAGTTCGGCACGCTCGTCCGACGGTTCGGTCCCGTCGTCCGCGCGCGCCTCGGGAATCCTCGCACGGGACGGCACGCAGTCGGGCGGCTCGATGCTGATCCGAGGCAGCCGCCTGTCCAGCCAGCCCGGCAGCCACCAGTTCGCTCCGCCGAGCATGTGCATGAGGGCGGGTACGAGCAGGGTGCGCAGGACGAAGGCGTCCAGGGCCACGGCGGTGGCCAGCGCGATGCCGAACATGGCGATGACCCGGTCGCCGCTGAGCACGAAGGCGAGGAAGACGGAGATCATGATCACGGCGGCGGAGTTGATGACCCGGCCGGTCTCGGCGAGGCCGACGCGGACCGAGCGCCGGTTGTCGCCGGTCTCCAGCCACTCCTCGTACATCCGGCCGACCAGGAAGACCTGGTAGTCCATGGAGAGGCCGAAGAGGACCGAGACCATGATCACGGGGAGGAAGGGCTCGATGGGCCCGGCGCTGCCGAGACCGAGGAGTTCGCTCCCCCAGCCCCACTGGAAGACGGCCACGACGACGCCGAAGGAGGAGGCGACGGCGGCCACGTTCATCACGGCGGCCTTCACGGGGATGCCGATGGACCGGAAGGCCAGGAGCAGCAGCAGGCAGCCGAGTCCGATGACGACCCCCACGAAGAGGGGCAGCTTCCCGACGATGATCTCGGCGAAGTCGTCGTAGCTCGCCGTCACCCCGCCGACATGGGCTTCCAGCGAGGTGTCGTCCTGGACCGGCGGCAGTACGTCGTCCCGGATCCGGTCGACCAGTTCGCTGGTGTCCTGCGACTGGGGGGACGAGTCGGGGACGACGGTGAGGAAGGCGGTGTCGCCGGCGCTGTTGTAGGTGGCCGGGCTCACCGAGGCGACGCCTTCGGTGGCGCGCAGCTCCTCGGGCAGCGAGTTGAGCGCCAGCCGGTCGTCCGCGCCGTCGAGCTGGGCGGCGATGGTGAGGGGGCCGTTGACGCCGGGCCCGAAGCCGTCGGCGAGCAGGTCGTACGCCTGC
Source organism: Streptomyces sp. NPDC091649 (assembly GCF_044756785.1). Classification (NCBI taxonomy): domain Bacteria; kingdom Bacillati; phylum Actinomycetota; class Actinomycetes; order Kitasatosporales; family Streptomycetaceae; genus Streptomyces; species Streptomyces sp. NPDC091649. Next base: position 254,225 of record NZ_JBIVTR010000001.1, read on the forward strand.
CGGGTGGTGGCGGTGGCCGGGTTGTTGCCCTGGTCGGAGGTGCCCAGGTGGAGGCCGAGCGCGGGCAGGGCGAGCACCAGCATGACGACGGCCGCGATCCCGCCCAGGAGCTTGGGGTGGCGCTCCACGAAGGCCGACCAGCGGGCGGCGAAGCCGGTGGGCAGTTCGGGCCGCGGGCCGTGTTCGGCGAGCTGCCGCCGTTCGCGGCGGCTGAGTGCCCGCATGCCGATGAGGGAGAGCAGGGCGGGCAGCAGGGTGACCGAGGCCAGCACGGTGAGGACGACGGTGAGCGAGGCGGCGATGGCGACGCCGTTGAGGAAGCCGAGCCGCAGGATCAGCATGCCGAGCAGGGCGATGCAGACGGTGGCCCCGGCGAAGACGACGGCGCGGCCGGTGGTCGCGACGGCGTTCTGGGCGGCTTCGGGCACCGACATGCCGCGCCGCAGCCCTCTGCGGTGCCGGGTGACGATGAACAGGGCGTAGTCGATGCCCACGCCGAGGCCGATGAGCATGCCGAGCATCGGGGCGAAGTCGGCCACGGTCATCAGGTGGCCGAGCAGCACGATGCCCGCGTAGGCGGTGCCGACGGAGACCAGGGCGGTGGCGATGGGCAGCAGGCTGGCGGCGAGCGAGCCGAAGGCCAGGAAGAGCACCACGGCCGCGACGACGACGCCGACGCCCTCGGCGAGGTGGACGGAGGGTGCTTCGGTGAGGGCGACGGCGGCGCCGCCCAGCTCGACCTGGAGCCCGTCCGTCTCGGCGGCCTTCGCGGTGTCGACGAGGGCCTGTGCCTGGGCGGCGGGGATCTCGTCGGCGGGGTGGTCGAAGGTGACCTGGGCGTAGGCGGTGCGGCCGTCCGCGCTGATCCGGTCGGGGCCGGCGGCTCCGTAGGGTCCGGTGACCGCGCCGACGCCCGGCAGGTCCTCGATCGCGTGGAGCGTGCGGGTGATGGTCTGCTCGACGTCGGCGGCCCGGACCGTGGAGCCGGTGGTGTGCCAGACGACGGTGTCGGTGTCGCCGCCGAGGTCGGTGAAGCCGCGCGAGAGGAGTTCGGCGGCCCGGCCGGACTCGGTGCCGGGGATCTCGTAGTCGTTGGAGTACGCCGACCCCGCGAAGCCCGCCGCGGCGGCGGTCCCGCCGAGGGCGGCGAGCCAGATGAGGACGGCGACGAGACGGTGCCTGATGCACCAGCGGGCGATGGCGGCCAACGGACGAGCTCCCTGCGGGTTCGTGGACTTTTACCCGCAGATGACATTGTCTGCCCGTAAACGTCTCTGACCTGAGATCGTCACTCTGTCAGCAGAACGTGATCCTTTGTCCGTTTCGTGGCCATGGTCACAGGGCTTGATCTGTTCCTTACGCCCGACAGATCAGGCCCTGTGCCCCTCAGGCGGTCAGGACCGGGCCGGCCCGGCCGGTCAGCCGGAGACGCTGGCGCGGCCGTTCTCGATGTGTCCCATGAGCCGCCGTCGGAAGCCGTCCTCCCCGTCGACGGTGACGTCGAGGTCGTACCAGCCGTGGGCGTCGGCGGCCGAGTGCACGAGCGCCCGGCTCCGGCCCGGCTTGACCGTGACGCGCCGGGTCCAGTCGCGTACGTCGTCCTCGTCGACGTAGCCGAGCGGCCGCACCAGGAAGGTCAGGGCCCGGCGGCCCGTGTTGCGCAGGGTGAGGTGCAGGTCCCGGTCGCGGGGGTCGATGCGGGTGGCGACCTCCGCTCCCCCGTCGGCCGGTCCGGCGAACTCGCGCCGGAAGCCGTTCGGCCCGGTGACCGTGAAGCGGTACGCCTCCCCCGTCAGCGGGACGGTCCAGTGCGCGGTGCCCCGGACGTCCTTGTGCTGCGGGGCCGGGAACTCGCCCGCGTACGGGTACAGCGCGAAGTGCGCCGAGGACCGGCCGGTGTTGGCGAGCTCCACCCGCAGCACCTCGCCCGTACGCCGGACCCGGGCGTCCGGCTGGTACGGCAGCGGACGCGCCGGGCGTGCGCCGGGCTCCTGCTCGGGCAGCCGCTGGACGGCGGGCGGCCTCGGCTGCCAGCGTCCGCCGGCCGGCCCGATCGCCGCCGGCCGCTCCACGGAGGGCTGCCGCCGGGGCCGGTCGAAGTCGAAGGCGGAGGTGAGGTCGCCGGTGACGCGCCGCCGCCAGTCGCTGATGTTGGGTTCCCGCACACCGGTCCAGCGCTCCAGGAAGCGGATGACGGAGGTGTGGTCGAAGACCTCGGAGCAGACGTAGCCGCCGACGGTCCACGGCGAGACGACCAGCAGCGGCACCCGGATGCCGAGCCCGGTGGGCCGGCCCTCCCACTGCTCGTCGGTGACCTCGGGGGGTGCGACGGGCGGCGGGACGTGGTCGAAGAAGCCGTCGTTCTCGTCGTAGTTGATCAGTACGGCGGTGTGCCGCCACACGTCGGGATGCTTGCCGAGCGCGTCGAGGATCTTGTAGACCACGGTGGCGCTGTGGACCGGTGTGGAGACGCTCGGGTGCTCGGAGTCGATCGCCGAGGGGACCAGGTAGGAGACGGCCGGGAGCGTCCCGGACGCCACGTCCTTGGCGAACTCGTCCGCCAGCGTTCCGGTCGGCACCCGGCGCAGCCCCCGCTCGAACAGGCTGCGCTCGCGCCGGTCCAGGGTGGCGACGCCCTCCTCCAGCAGCCCGAGCAGCCGCTCCCGCTCGGCCCCGGAGGCGGCCCGGACCTTCGCGTAGAAGGCTTCCATGTACGTGTGGCCGCCGGTCCGGGCCAGCGCCTTGCGGGCGATCGCCTTGAAGGTGGCGTAGAACTCGATCTGGTTGTCGGTGAAGTTCTCCCACTCGGTGTACGTGCGCCAGCTGCGCCCGGCCTCCTCCAGCCGCTCGGCGTAGGTGGACCAGTCGTAGCCGGGGTGGGTTCCCTCGCTGTACGCGTCGTTGCCGACGGCCCGCTTCCCGTTCTGCTCGAAGCCGGTCTTCCCGCTCCAGAGGTGGTTGCGGTTGGGGCTGGTGGAGGTGTGGATCGAGGAGTGGTAGGCGTCGCAGACGGTGAAGGTGTCGGCCAGCTCGTAGTGGAGCGGGATGTCGCGGCGGTCGTAGTACGCCATCGTGGCGGCGGTCTTCGCGCTGATCCAGCCGTTCATCCAGCCGCCGCCCCATGCCCGGGCGCCGCCGTTCCAGGAGTGGTCGAGGGCTCCGATGTACTGGAGGTCCTTCTTCTGCTCCTCGGCCGCTCCGCGCACCGGGAAGGGGAGCACGGCGGTACCGGACGCGCCGGGCTGCTCGAACACCGTCCCGCCGGTGGGCAGCTCGACGGCGTTGCGGTCACCGAAGCCGCGTACGCCGCGCAGGGTGCCGAAGTAGTGGTCGAAGGAACGGTTCTCCTGCATCAGGATCACCACGTGCTTGATGGACCCGAGGTCTCCGCCGGACCCCGCGTGGGCGGGCTGCGCGGCGATGGCGGCCTGGAGCGACGGCGGCAGGAACGATCCGGCCGCAGCGGCGCCGAGTGCGCCGCCGCCCAGCGCGAAGAGCCGTCGCCGTGACATGTCCGTGGTCAAAGGAGCCTCCTGGTTCCGGTGGTTACAGCCGGGAAGCTAGTCACGCCAGGTGGCGACGGGAAGGCCCTCGTACGGCCCGGTGGTGAACGTCCAACAGGCCGGCCGGAAAGTCCAAACCGGAGGGGCGGCCTGCGAGGCGCCCCGAGGGGGCGATACGGCCGGAGGGGCGGTGCTCCCGCGCTGCGCGGGTGCACCGCCCCTCCGGGGACGCGATCGGCGGCGGCCGGGCCGCCCCGTGGGCGGCCCGCCGGGGATCAGCCCTCGACGCCGAGCTTCTCCAGGATCAGCTCGCGCACGCGGGCCGCGTCCGCCTGGCCGCGGGTGGCCTTCATGACCGCGCCGACGAGCGCGCCCGCCGCCGCGACCTTGCCGCCGCGGATCTTGTCCGCGATGGCCGCGTTGCCCGCGATGGCCTCGTCCACGGCCGTGGACAGCGCGCCCTCGTCCGAGACGACCTTCAGGCCGCGCTTCTCGACGACGGTGTCCGGGTCGCCCTCGCCGGCGAGGACACCCTCGATGACCTGGCGGGCCAGCTTGTCGTTGAGGTCGCCGGCGGCGACGAGCGCGGCCACCCGGGCGACCTGCGCCGGGGTGATCGGCAGCTCGTCCAGACCGCGGCCGGTCTCGTTGGCGTTACGGGCCAGCTCGCCCATCCACCACTTGCGGGCCTGGTCGGAGGGCGCGCCCTCCTCGGTGGTGGCGACGATCAGATCGACCGCGCCCGCGTTGAGGATGGACTGCATGTCGTGGTCGGTGACGCCCCACTCCTCCTTGAGCCGCGCCCGGCGCAGCCGGGGAAGCTCGGGGAGGCCCTTGCGGAGCTCCTCGACCCAGTCGCGCGCGGGCGCGACGGGGACCAGGTCCGGCTCGGGGAAGTAGCGGTAGTCCTCGGCGTTGTCCTTGATGCGGCCGGCCGTGGTGGAGCCGTCCTCCTCGTGGAAGTGCCGGGTCTCCTGCACGATCGTGCCGCCCGAGGACAGCACGGCGGCGTGCCGCTGGATCTCGAAGCGCGCGGCCCGCTCGACGGAACGCAGCGAGTTCACGTTCTTCGTCTCGGAGCGGGTACCGAACGCCTCGCGGCCGTGCGGGCGCAGCGACAGGTTCACGTCGCAGCGCATCTGGCCCATCTCCATGCGCGCCTCGGAGACCCCGAGAGCCTTGATCAGCTCGCGGAGTTCGGCGACGTACGCCTTGGCGACCTCGGGGGCTCGGGCGCCGGCTCCATCGATCGGCTTGGTGACGATCTCGATGAGCGGGATGCCGGCCCGGTTGTAGTCGAGCAGGGAGTGGGACGCGCCGTGGATACGGCCGGTGGCGCCGCCGACGTGCGTCGACTTGCCGGTGTCCTCCTCCATGTGGGCGCGCTCGATCTGCACCCGGAAGATCTCGCCGTCCTCCAGCTGGACGTCCAGATAGCCGTCGAAGGCGATCGGCTCGTCGTACTGGGAGGTCTGGAAGTTCTTCGGCATGTCCGGATAGAAGTAGTTCTTCCGGGCGAAGCGGCACCAGTCGGCGATCTCGCAGTTGAGCGCGAGACCGATCTTGACGGCCGACTCGACGCCGATCTCGTTGACGACCGGCAGCGCGCCGGGCAGTCCGAGGCAGACGGGGCAGGTCTGGGAGTTGGCGTCCTGCTTCAGCTCCGTGGAGCAGCCGCAGAACATCTTGGTCTTGGTGCCGAGCTCGACATGGACCTCAAGGCCCATGACGGGGTCGTAGGACGCGAGCGCGTCCTCGTACGACACCAGGTCAGTGACAGTCACGGTGAAACTTTCCCTCTCAGCCCAGCAGGACGTCGTCGTCGCCGAGACGCTTCAGTTCGCGATAGAGGATCGCGAGTCCGGTGACGATGGCGGCCGCGGAGACGGCCGCGTCGACGAGCCGCAGCACGTCGTTGTCCTCGCGCGCGAGCTTCGCCTGCTTGGCGACGGTGATCGCGCCGAACGCGGTACTGCCGAGCGAGATGTACAGCCCGGTCTTGGACTTCTTGAAGTTACTGGCCTTCTTTGCCATGGCACTCACAGCGACGGAGCCTCCTCAAGCAGCGGGTGCCCCCACTTTTCCACGAACGCGGCCTCGACGGCCGCTCCGACCTTGTAGAGCCGGTCGTCCTTCATGGCGGGGGCGATGATCTGCAGTCCGACCGGCAGACCGTCCTCCGGGGCCAGGCCGCAGGGCAGCGACATGGCGGAGTTGCCGGCCAGGTTGGTGGGGATCGTGCACAGGTCCGCGAGGTACATCGCCATCGGGTCGTCGGCGCGCTCGCCGATCGGGAAGGCGGTGGTCGGGGTCGTCGGGGAGACGATCACGTCGACCTGCTCGAACGCCTTCTCGAAGTCCTGGGTGATGAGGGTGCGGACCTTCTGGGCCGAGCCGTAGTACGCGTCGTAGTAGCCGGAGCTGAGTGCGTACGTTCCCAGGATGACGCGGCGCTTGACCTCGTCGCCGAAGCCCGCCTCACGGGTGAGCGCGGTGACGTCCTCGGCCGACCTCGTGCCGTCGTCGCCGACCCGCAGGCCGTAGCGCATGGCGTCGAAGCGGGCCAGGTTGGAGGAGCACTCGGACGGCGCGATCAGGTAGTACGCGGACAGCGCGAGGTCGAAGGACGGGCAGTCCAGCTCGACGACCGTGGCGCCGAGCGACTTCAGCAGGTCGACCGACTCGTCGAACCGCTTCAGGACGCCGGCCTGGTAGCCCTCGCCGCGGAACTGCTTGACGACGCCGACGCGCATGCCCTGTACGGAGCCGTTGCGGGCGGCCTCGACGACCGGCGGGACCGGCGCGTCGATGGAGGTCGAGTCCAGCGGGTCGTGCCCGGCGATGGCCTCGTGCAGCAGCGCCGCGTCCAGGACCGTACGGGCGCAGGGCCCGCCCTGGTCGAGGGAGGAGGAGAAGGCGACCATGCCGTAGCGGGAGACGCCGCCGTAGGTGGGCTTGACGCCGACCGTGCCGGTGACGGAGGCGGGCTGGCGGATCGAGCCGCCGGTGTCCGTGCCGATGGCGAGCGGGGCCTCGTAGGAGGCCAGCGCGGCGGAGGAGCCGCCGCCGGAGCCGCCGGGGATGCGGGTGAGGTCCCAGGGGTTGCCGGTGGGGCCGTAGGCGCTGTTCTCGGTGGAGGACCCCATGGCGAACTCGTCCATGTTGGTCTTGCCGAGGATGACGACGTCGGCGGCGCGCAGCCGCTGCGTGAGCGTGGCGTCGTACGGCGGGATCCAGCCCTCAAGGATCTTGGAACCGACCGTGGTCGGCATGTCCTTGGTGGTGAAGATGTCCTTCAGCGCGAGCGGCACGCCGGCCAGCGGGCCGAGCTTCTCGCCCGCCTCCCGCTTCGCGTCCACGGCACGGGCCTGGGCGAGGGCGCCCTCGCGGTCGATGTGCAGGAAAGCGTGGACCTTCTCGTCGACCGCGTCGATCCGGGCCAGGTGGGCCTCGGTGACCTCGACGGCGGTCAGCTCGCCGGAGGCGATCTTCCCGGCGATCTCGGCCGCGGTGAGCTTGATGATGGTGCTGATGTCCGTCATGGCGGTTAGTCCTCCCCCAGGATCTGCGGCACCTTGAAACGCTGCTGCTCCTGGGCAGGGGCGCCGGAGAGCGCCTGCGCGGGGGTGAGCGACGGACGGACCTCGTCCGCGCGCATGACGTTGGTCAGCGGCAGCGGGTGGGAGGTCGGCGGTACGTCTTGGTCGGCGACCTCGGAGACGCGGGCGACCGCGCCGATGATGTCGTCGAGCTGACCGGCGAAGTGATCGAGCTCTTCGCCCTTCAGCTCCAGACGCGCCAGCCGGGCGAGGTGGGCGACCTCCTCGCGCGTGATGCCAGGCATGCAGCGATCCTCAGGGGTTGGTGTGTGGTTCTGGCCGGGGGCCGGGGCTCGTTTCCACGCGGCTGGTGGAAAATGTGCCGCCGGCCCCCAATCCTATGGGGTCCTCCGGGAGCGGGTACCCCACCCCGATCGGCCCAGCCCTTTTCCGGCGGCCCCCGGGAACCGGAGGAGGCGCCCCCGGGTCGCTCAGGGGCTCTCGGTCTCCGCCGTTCCCTTCACCGCGCCGTTCACCGCACCCTTCGCCACGCCGTTCGCCGCGCCTTTCGCCACGCCGTTCAGCGACGGGTTCATCGAGCCGGTCGCCGACCCGGTGGCGGTGGCCGCCGCCTGCGCCCTCAGCTCCGCCGGCCGCCGCCAGCCGTGCTCGCCGCGCGCCCGCAGCCACGCCGTCGTCTCCAGGGGCGGCATCGCGGCCGCCACCAGCCAGCCCTGCACCGCGTCGCACCGGAGGTCCCGCAGCCGTTCCCACGTCTCGTCGTCCTCGACGCCCTCGGCGACGACGACCAGACCCAGCGAGTGGGCCAGGTCGATGGTGCAGCGGACGATCTCCGCGTCCTCGTGGTCGACGGCCAGCCGGGCCACGAAGGACCGGTCGATCTTCAGCTCGCTGACCGGCAGTCTGCGCAGGTGGACCAGGGAGGAGTAGCCGGTGCCGAAGTCGTCGAGGGACATCTTCACGCCGTGCGCGGTGAGCCCGGCCAGAGTGTCGGCGGCGCGCTGCGGGTCCTCCAGCAGTACGTGCTCGGTGATCTCCAGTTGGAGCGCTCCCGCGGGCACGCCGTGACGGGCCAGGCGCGCCGCGACTCCCCCCGCGAAGCCGGGGGTGTGGACGTCGCGCGGGGAGACGTTGACCGCCACGGGCACGAACAGGCCCTGCGCCCGCCACCGGGCGACCTGCGCGAGCGCCGTCTCCAGGACGTACTCCGTGAGGTGCGGCATCAGGCCGGAGGACTCGGCGATCGCGATGAACTCGTCCGGGGGGACCCGTCCGCGCTCGGGGTGCACCCAGCGCACCAGCGCCTCCAGGCCGACCACCTGTCCGTCGAAGCGGACCTTGGGCTGGTAGTGCAGCTCGACCTCGCTCGCGTCCAGCGCCCGGCGCAGATCGCCGAGGAGCCCGAGCCGGTCGGGGGTGTTGCTGTCCCGCTTGGACTCGTAGACCTCCACACCCGTGCGGTCCCGCTTGGCCTGGTACATCGCGACGTCCGCCCGCCTCAGCAGGCCCTCGGCGTCCAGGGCGTGGTCGGGGTAGACGGCGACCCCCGCGCTGGCCTCCAGGACGAGGGTCAGCCCGTCCAGATCGAGCGGCGAGGACAGCGCGGCGACCAGATGGCGGGCGACCTGCTGGGCGCTGGTCGTCGAGTCGGTGTGCGGCAGCAGGACGGCGAACTCGTCGCCGCCGAGCCGGGCGGCCTCCGCGCCGCGGGGCAGGGCGAGCCTCAGGCGCTCCGCTATCTGCAGCAGCAGCCGGTCGCCGGCCAGGTGGCCCAGGGTGTCGTTGACCGCCCGGAACCGGTCCAGGTCGATCAGGACGAGGGCCGAGCGGGTGCCGATGCTCTCCGCGTCCTCCAGTGCCGACCAGGTCCGCTCCAGCAGCCACTGACGGTTGGGCAGCCCGGTCAGCGGGTCGCGCAGCTGCTCCTCGGCGCGGGCGCGGGCGATCCAGAGCGTGGAGTCCAGCGCGATCAGCGGGACCGCGAAGAGCGGCAGCAGGACGGGCATGGACATCGCGACGGCGCAGATCAGCGGGGCGAGCCCGAGGAGCGCCACGGCGACGAGCCCCTGCCGCAGCATCGCGGTACGGGCGATGGTGGGCAGCCCGCCGTTGTGCGGGGCCTGCGCGTACCACAGCAGGACCCGGGTGACGAGCAGATACGTCGACGCCGTCAGCAGCAGTTCCGGCACGGCGGCGATACCCCAGTCGAGTGGCCGCCAGGGGTTCTCGACGGTGGGCACCTCGCCGAAGGCGGCCAGCACGAGGGCGGCCGCGCCGATGCCCAGCATGTCCACCCCGCCGTGCAGCAGCCCCTGCCACCAGCGGTGTCTGCGGGCGGTCCCGACGAGCACCACGACGGCGAGGCTGACCAGCACGGCCGGCAGCCAGCCGTACAGCAGCAGCACGGCGAGGGTGAGGGCCGCCCCGGAGCCGGTGCCGCCCCACCAGCGGTCGCGGCCGAGCGCCACGAGATGGCCGACGATGATTCCGGTGAGCACGGCGAGGGACCAGCCCACCGCCCCGTCCGGGAAGAGCGCGTGGCCCAGCTGGACGGTCCGATAGGAGCCGACCGCCAGCAGCAGGGCGGCGATGCCCACGACGACGGCGCCCACGGGGGGCGTGAGGCCGACGAAACCTCGCAGCCGCGACACCGGGGCGGCGCTCTCGGTCGGTTTCATTCCGTCCCTCTCACAGCCGGCGGTGCCGATGTCCCTCGGTGGCGCCCGCTCCCGTGGCGCCACGGCCCGGTCGAGCGGCCGTGCACGGCGGGCGCACCTCTCAACAGTAGGCCGCGAAAGGCTTCCAGGGGCAGCGCTCCACAGCTCTTGCCCGAATGCGAACCGACCACCCGTCACCATCCGCCGGTGACCCGAACGAGTGGTACGGCAGGGCCGTTCGGGGGCCGGCCGACCCTTCTTCGCCCCTCTGCCCCGATTCATTCCCCGCACAGGCCGCGCCACGCCGGAGCAGCGTCTCGAAGGCGTCTCGATCCGGAGAACGCCGGGCGAACACCGGTCCGGCGGGCGGTTACTCCGTGCTCTTCTCCGCTGCGGCTCCGGGCGTGGCCTCCGGGACCGGCAGGGCCGCCTCCTCGGCACGTTCGGGGCCCTGTTCGAGCAGGATCGCGAATCCGTCCTCGTCGAGCACGGGAACCTTCAGCTGCATCGCCTTGTCGAACTTGGAGCCGGGGTTGTCGCCGACGACCACGAAGGCGGTCTTCTTGGACACCGATCCGGCGACCTTCGCGCCGAGGGCCTGGAGCGCCTCCTTCGCACCGTCCCGGGTGTGGCCCGCCAGGGTGCCCGTGACGACGACGGTGAGACCTTCGAGGGGGCGGGGTCCCTCGTCCTCGTCGGAACGCTCGTCCGCCATCCGTACGCCGGCCTCGCGCCACTTCCGCACGATCTCGCGGTGCCAGTCCTCGGCGAACCACTGCTTGACCGAGGCCGCGATGGTCGGCCCCACCCCGTCGGCGGCGGCCAGTTCCTCCTCGCTCGCCTCGTCGATCCGGTCGATGGAGCGGAACTGACGGGCCAGCTCCTGGGCGGCGACCGGGCCCACGTGCCGGATGGAGAGCCCGGTGAGAACCCGCGCGAGGGGGGCCTCCTTGGCGGCGGCGATGCCCTCCAGCATGGCGAGGGCGTTCTTCTTCGGCTCGCCCCGCTGGTTGGCGAAGACCGTCGCGATCTTCTCCTCGCCGGTCTTCGGGTCACGCTTGGGCAGCCCGCTGTCCTGGTCCAGGACGAACGCGCGGATCGGCAGCAGCTGGTCGATGGTGAGGGAGAACAGGTCGCCCTCGTCCCGCAGGACGGGCTCGGCGGGCTCCAGCGGCCGGGTCAGCGCCGCCGCGGCCACATAGCCGAAGTGGTCGATGTCCAGGCTCTTGCGCCCGGCGAGGTAGAAGACCCGTTCGCGCAACTGGGCAGGACAGGAGCGGGCGTTCGGGCAGCGGAGGTCGATGTCGCCCTCCTTCATGGGGCGCAACTCCGTCCCGCACTCGGGGCAGTGGGACGGCATCTCGAAGGCCCGCTCGGTGCCGTCGCGCAGGTCGACCACCGGGCCGAGGATCTCGGGGATGACCTCGCCGGCCTTGCGGATGACCACGGTGTCGCCGATGAGGACGCCCTTGGCCCTGACCACGTTCTGGTTGTGCAGGGTGGCGAACTCGACCTCGGAACCGGCCACTTCGACCGGCTCGACCTGGGCGTACGGGGTGACGCGGCCGGTGCGGCCGACGCCGACGCGGATGTTGACCAGCTTGGTGTTGACCTCTTCGGGGGCGTACTTCCAGGCGATGGCCCAGCGCGGGGCGCGCGAGGTGGAGCCCAGGCGTCCCTGGAGGGGGATCTCGTCGAGCTTGACGACGACACCGTCGATCTCGTGCTCCACGGAGTGCCGGTTCTCGCCGTAGTGGGCGATGAACTCCCGTACGCCGTCGAGGGAGCCGACGACCTTGTTGTGCCGGGCGGTGGGCAGCCCCCAGGCGTTGAGCAGCTCGTACGCCTGGGAGAGGCGGTCGATGCTCAGGCCCTCGTGGGCGCCGATGCCGTGCACCACCATGTGCAGCGGGCGGGTGGCGGTGACCCTGGGGTCCTTCTGGCGCAGCGAACCGGCCGCCGCGTTGCGCGGGTTGGCGAAGGGCTTGTCGTCGGCCGCGACCAGCCGGGCGTTCAGCTCCTCGAAGTCCTCCATGGGGAAGAAGACCTCGCCGCGGATCTCGACGAGTGCCGGGATGTCCCCACCCGTCAGGCGGTGCGGGATCTCGGCGATGGTCCGGATGTTCGGGGTGATGTCCTCGCCGGTGCGGCCGTCGCCGCGGGTCGCGGCCCGGGTGAGGCGGCCGTGCTCGTAGGTGAGGTTGACGGCGAGGCCGTCGACCTTCAGCTCGCACAGGAAGTGGTGGCCGGGTGTGCCGACGTCCCTGCCGACCCGGTCCGCCCAGGCGGCCAGCTCCTCGTCGTCGAAGGCGTTGTCCAGGGAGAGCATGCGTTCGCGGTGCTCCACGGAGGTGAACTCCGTGCGGTAGGGCCCGGCGACCTTCTGGGTCGGGGAGTCCGGGGTGCGCAGCGCCGGGTGCTCCTCCTCCAGCGCCTCCAGCGAGCGCATCAGCCGGTCGAACTCGCCGTCGCTGATGACCGGCTGGTCCTTCACGTAGTAGCGGAAGCGGTGCTCCTCGATCTGCTCGGCCAGCAGGGCGTGCTCCTCCCGCACACCCGCCGGAACCGAGCTCTCCTGCTCCACCCGCTGTTCGCCGGCCATCGTCCCGTCCTCCCGTTTGCCCGTCGTCCCCGTCACTCAGGGTTGTCCGCGAGCGACCTCGCCGCTCTGGCGCTGTGGGCGAGCGCGGTACGGGCGTACGCGGGCGACGCACCCGCGAGGCCGCACGTCGGGGTGATCGCGACGGACTCGGCGAGAGTCCCCGGATTCAGCCCCAGCCTGCTCCACAGCGTCCTGACTCCCATGACGCTACCGCCCGGGTCCGACAATGCGTCCGAGGCGGCGTCGGTGGAGGGCACCACACCGAGGAACAGGTGGGTGCCGCCCTCGACGGCTTCCCCGACCGCCTCCTCCTCACGCTCGGTCAGCAACGAGAAGTCGATCGAGATTCCGTCGGCCCCGGCCCTGCGCAGCAGCCCGAAAGGCACTTCGGGGGCGCAGGAGTGGACGAGCGTCGTCCCGTCCTCGCCCGCCGAGGCCAGGACGTCGCGCAGGGTCGCCTCGACCACCTGGCGGTCGACGGCACGGTAGGTGCGGTAGCCGCTGGCGGAGCGGACCCGGCCCAGCAGGACGGCGGTCAGGGAGGGTTCGTCCAGCTGGAGGACGACCTTCGCCCCGGGCATCCGCCGGCGGACCTCCGCGAGGTGGGCGCGGATTCCCTCGGCCAGCGATCCGGCCAGGTCACGGCAGGCGCCCGGGTCGGCCAGCATCGCTTCGCCGCCGCGCAGTTCCAGTCCGGCGGCCAGGGTCCAGGGACCGACGGCCTGGACCTTGAGCAGGCCCTCGTACCCCTGGGTGAACTCCTCCAGTGCGTCCAGGTCCTCACCCAGCCAGGAACGGGCGCGCCGGGTGTCGCGGCCGGGCCGGTCGCTGATCCGCCAGCCGCTCGGCTCGACGTGTCCGTACATCTCGACGAGCATGCCGATGGTCCGGCCGGTCATGTCGGCGCCCGGCCCGCGCGTGGGCAGTTCCGCCAGGTGGGGCATGCCCTGGCCGTCGGCGAAGGAGCCGGTGACGGTCTTCGCCGCCTCCCTCGCGTCTCCTCCGGGCATCGACCCGATGCCGGTCGCCGGGCACCCGCTGAACTTGCTCTTCTCGCTCACGCGGGAAGCCTACGGTCATCCGCGCGCCCACCGCGTACGCGGGGCGTCGCGTCAGCGGCCGGGGCGGACGGTGAGGTCGTTGACCTCGGCGTCGCGCGGCAGGTCGATGGCCATCAGGATCGTCGTCGCCACCGACTCGGGGTCGATCCAGCGGGCGGCGTCGTACTCCTGGCCCTGCTGCTGGTGCACCTTGGCCTGCATGGGGCTGGCGGTGCGGCCGGGATAAACGGTGGTGACGCGTACGCCGTTGCCGTGCTCCTCGTGGCGCAGGGAGTCGGCGAGCGCCTTGAGGCCGTGCTTGCTCGCGGCGTACGCGCTCCACTCGGCGTGGGCGGCGAGCCCGGCGCCGGAGTTCACGAACAGGACGTGACCCCGGGAGACGCGGAGCTGCGGGAGGAGGAGGCGGGTGATCTCGGCGGGGGCGATCAGGTTGGCGTTGAGCTGGAAGTGCCAGGCCGTGGGGGTGAGCTCCCCCACGGTGCCGAGTTCGACGACGCCCGCGATGTGCAGCAGGGTATCGATCCGCTCGGGCATGGTCTGCTGGCCGAACGCCCAGGACAGCCGGTCGGGGTTGCCGAGGTCGCCGACGAGCGTGCGCGCGCCCGGGTAGCGGTCGGCGAACTCCTTGGCGCGGCCGGCGTCGCGGGCCAGCAGGACGAGGTCGTCACCGCGCTCCAGGAGACGGCGGGCGACAGCGGCCCCGATGCCGGAACCGGCGCCGGTGATGAGGTGGGTAGACATGGGGCGATCCTAGGCCGAGCCGTGATCATCGAGTCCGAGGGACGCCCCTGCTCACTGGTGACCGGCGGACTCCTCCAGATAGGCGAGCGCGCCGACGCCGTCCTTGGCGAAGAAGACCAGGTCGGTCAGGGGAACGGGGAGGAAGCCCTCGTCCTCCATGCGCTGGAACTGCTGGCGCAGCCCGTCGTAGAAGCCCGCCGTGTTCAGCAGGACGACCGGCTTGGTGTGCTTGCCGTGCTTCTTCAGCTCCAGGATCTCGGTGGCCTCGTCGAGCGTCCCGGTCCCGCCGACCATGATCACCACGGCGTCGGCCTTCGCCAGGAGGAGCGCCTTGCGCTCCGCGAGGTCGCGGGCGATGACCATCTCGTCGGCGTCGGTCCGGGCCTTCGCGGCGAGGAAGTCGACGGACACGCCCACGAGCCGTCCGCCCGCCCGCTGCACGCCGTCCGCGACGACCTTCATCAGGCCGCTCTCCGACCCGCCCCAGACGAGGGTGTGCCCGCCCCGGCCGAGCAGCTCGGCGAACTCCCGGGCGGGCACGGTGTAGCGGTCGTCGAGGTCGGCGGCGGAGAGGAAGACGCAGATGTTCATGGGGCCACCGTACGACCCGCCTCGGGCGGTCTCCCGTTCGGCCCGTCGCGGACACGGCCGCACCGCCCCTGTCCGGTGGGCACCGTGGGTGGTGCCTCCGCAGACGTCGAACGCTGCCCTCCCGGTCATGTCCCCGCGCGCGCGGAGCCGGTATGCAGGAAGGAGTGTCACTCTCTGCGGAAGAAGATCCATGCGCGATCAAGGCAAGGTCCAGCAACCGGCGGCCGGGAAGGAGAGTCGCGCGGCGAGCCGTGTGCCGCCGGCCGGCCCGGTCGGCGACGCCGGGTCACCGCAGCCCGCTCTCCTCGCCCTCCAGAGCAGTGTCGGCAACGCCGCCGTACTGCAGATGCTCCACTCGGCGGGACGGCCGGGCGTACGGAGCGAGGGGCCGGAGCGGCATCGGCACGACGCCGGGTGCGGCCATCAGCCGGCCGAACGGCCCCAGGTACAGCGCTCCGCCGTCCATGACACCCTGCGCTCCGGCGGCCGGCCGCTGGACGCCGCGACGCGCGGCGAGATGGAGGCACGGCTCGGCGCCGACTTCTCCGACGTGCGCATCCACGACGACAGCGCGGCCAGAGCCTCGGCGACGGAGGTCGGAGCCCGCGCCTACACCTCCGGCAGCCATGTCGTCATCGGTGAGGGAGGCGGCGACAAGCACACCCTCGCCCATGAGCTGACCCATGTCATACAGCAGCGCCGGGGCCCGGTCGCGGGCACGGACAACGGCTCCGGGCTGAAGGTGTCCGACCCGTCGGACCGCTTCGAACGCGAGGCCGAGGCCAACGCGAGGCGGGTGCTCTCGGGGCCCGTGCCGGACGCGCCGGTGGCCGCCCAGCGTTCCGTGGCCGCCGCGGCCCCGGCGTCGCCCGCCGTGCAGCGGCGCGAGGACAACCCGTACGCCAAGGCCACCGACCACAACGGGTGGACGACCACCGCGCACCACATCGTGGCCCATGCCACGCTGACCACCGCCCTCGCGGCCCTGAGCGAGGAGGAGCGGCTCGACGTCCTCACCGCCGCTATACCCAAGGTCATCACCGAGGGCATGCTCGCCAACCTCAAGGTGAAGGTGCCACCGGAGGTCGGGAACACCCCCGCCTACCGGGAGGCCCTGAGGAAGCGGCTCGCCGACCGCGGCGTCCCGAACACCGAGTCCGTGCACGGGATCTCCTTCCAGGACATCCGTCACTCCTTCTTCGAGTGGCAGGCGGGCAATCAGTTCGTCGGCCCCAACACCTCGATCCGGGCGGAGCCGTCGGCGAGCGGCGACGACATCGACACCGACGGCCAGTACTTCACCTCGCTCAGCGACAAGCAGTTCGGCCAGCTCGTCTCGCTGGGCACGGACCTGAAGAAGCCCGGCATGGAGAACCCCGAGAGGGCCGAAACCCTCAAGAAGATCCTGATGCTCACCAAAAACCAGAAGGTCGCCGACTTCGACCCCGCCCAGTGGACCGAGGTCGCGGACGGGACGACGGTCGAGGAACTGGGCAAGGAGACGGGTCTGAGCCGGGCGCACATCACGAAGTACACCTTCTTCAAGCTCTCGGCCTCCGACGTCAGGGGCGGCAAGTACCACGACTTCACGCCGGCCGCGTCCGGTGGCGGGTTCGAGTACTACGGAAGGGCGATGCCCGACGCGCAGGCCAGGGGCGACTTCGTCTACATCCCGTACCTGACGCCGGCGGTTCCTCCGCCGAAGGAGGGCAAGCAGGCCGGACAGCGTCAGTCGCTCAAGGAGTTCTGCCAGACGCAGAAGGCGCCCACGTCCACCTTCCTGCCGAAGAAGCTGTACAACCCGTCCCGCAAGCCCGTGAAGAAGTGACCGGTACGGTCGAGGACCCCGGCGGCCGCGCTGTCCTTGGACCCTCGCGGGCCCCCGGGGGACGCGAGGGCGCCGCTCCGGCCGGGCGCCTCGACCGGAACGGCCGCGTTTTCCCTCCCCGCGGCGATGAGTTTTCCGGGCCGCTGCGGTCTGCACTCCCATGGACAGGACTCTCTCCGCCGACGGCACGCCCATCGCCTACCGCCGCCTGGGCGAGGGGCCGCCGCTGGTGCTGGTCGGCGGCGCGCTGAGCGCCGCGGCGGCCGACGTACCGCTGGCGGCTCTGCTCGCCCCGCGCTTCACAGTGATCACCTACGACCGCCGGGGCCGCGGCGCCAGCGGTGACGCCGGGCGCTGGACCGTGGCGCGGGAGGCCGAGGATCTCGCCGCCGTCGTCGGTGCGGCCGGAGCGGGCGCCTCGGTGTTCGGGATGTCGTCGGGCGGGGCGCTGGCGCTGGAGGCGGCGGCCGCCGGGCTCCCGGTGGAGCGGCTCGCCGTGTACGAGCCGCCCTACACGCCGGGCGCGTCCGGCCTGCTGTTCAAGGCCCGTTGCACGGCCCGGCTGCACCGGCTGCTGGCGGCCGGGGACCGGGGCGGCGCGGTGGAGCTGTTCCTGTCCATGACGGGCGTCGCGCCGGAGACGGCCGCCCGTCTCCGCCGCACCCCGAGATGGGCGGAGCTGGAGGCGATGGCGCACACCCTGGCGTACGACGACGCCCTGCTGGGCGACGGGACGGTCCCGGCGGACCGGTTCGCGGCCGTCACCGCACGGACGCTGGTGGTCTGCGGCGGCTTCAGCGGCGCCCCGGCGCGCGCGGCGACCCGGACCCTGGCCGAGGCCCTGCCGCGCGGCCGGCACCGCACGCTGACGGGCCAGATGCGCGAGGTGGCGCCCCACGTGCTCGCCCCGGTGCTGGCGGACTTCTTCGCCCGGGACGTGTACGCCTACCGGCAGGCGTCCTGAGCCGGGGGGCGGTCGCGCGCTTCACGCGTCGTGTCGGCCCCCGGCCGGTCCGGACGAAGGCCCGGGCTCGGGGGCGGGACTCAGGGGCGGGTGCTCAGCCGCCCGTCGGCATCCGCTCGCGGCGGCCCGTCGTGGCGATGGTGGCCGAGCCGACGACCCGGGTGCCGTCGTAGAGGACGACCGCCTGGCCGGGGGCCACGCCGCGGACCGGCTCGGTGAAGGTGACGTTCAGCTCGGTGCCGTCCACCAGCTCGGCCGTGACCTCACTCTCCCCGCCGTGGGCGCGCAGCTGGGCGGTGTACGTACCCGGGCCGGACGGCGGCGTACCGCACCAGCGGGGCTTGATGGCGGTCAGCGAGGTCACGTCGAGCGCCTCGACCGGGCCGACGGTGACGGTGTTGTTCACCGGGGAGATGTCGAGGACGTAGCGCGGCTTGCCGTCGGGCGCCGGGTGGCCGATCTTCAGGCCCTTGCGCTGGCCGATGGTGAAGCCGAACGCGCCCTCGTGGGTGCCCAGCTTCGTACCGGACTCGTCGAGGATGTCGCCCTCGGCCGGGCCGCCGAGGCGGTTCGCCAGGAAGCCCTGGGTGTCGCCGTCGGCGATGAAGCAGATGTCGTGGCTGTCGGGCTTCTTGGCGACGGCCAGGCCCCGGCGCTCGGCCTCGGCCCGGATCTCGTCCTTGGTGGTGAGGGTGTCGCCGAGCGGGAACATGGCGTGGGCGAGCTGTTTCTCGTCCAGGACGCCGAGCACATAGCTCTGGTCCTTGGCCATGTCGGAGGCGCGGTGCAGCTCACGGCTGCCGTCCTCGGCGAGCACCACCGTGGCGTAGTGGCCGGTGCACACGGCGTCGAAGCCGAGGGCGAGGGCCTTGTCGAGCAGCGCGGCGAACTTGATCTTCTCGTTGCAGCGCAGGCACGGGTTGGGCGTACGCCCGGCCTCGTACTCGGCGACGAAGTCCTCGACGACGTCCTCGCGGAAGCGTTCCGCCAGGTCCCAGACGTAGAACGGGATACCGATGACGTCGGCCGCGCGGCGGGCGTCCCGGGAGTCCTCGATCGTGCAACACCCGCGGGCCCCGGTCCGGAAGGACTGGGGGTTCGCGGACAGGGCGAGGTGGACACCGGTCACGTCGTGGCCCGCCTCGGCGGCGCGGGCGGCGGCGACGGCGGAGTCCACGCCGCCCGACATCGCGGCGAGGACACGCAGGGGGCGCTGGGAAGTCTGAGTCATAGCTCCCCCAGGGTACGGGTCACCGGGAACCGAACGCTCGCGGATACGCGTTGACGATCACATGGGGAACAACGAGAGCACCCGGGCGTCGGACCAGCCCGCAGATTCGTCGTCGCGGAAGACGCCGGCCAACGGCGTCAGCCGGCGCGCCCTGCTGATCGGCGGCGGTGCGGTGGCGGCCGCCGGCACGGCCGCCGTGCTCGCGCGGGACCGGGTGAAGCGCCTGTGGTGGCGGGTGCCCGGCGTCGAGAAGCCCCGGAAGCCGGGCGAGCTGGACTACCCGGGGGCGACCTGGGTCGCCGCGTCGGAGGCGAACTGGCGGCGTGCCGACCGCCCCGACGACTTCACGATCGACCGGGTGATCATCCATGTCACCCAGGGCAGCTTCGCCAGCGCGGTGAGGGTGTTCCAGGACCCCGCCCACCGGGCCGCCACGCACTACATCGTCGGACAGGACGGGCGGGTGGTGCAGATGATCCGCGAGCTGGACGTGGCGTACCAGGCGGGCGACCGCGCGTACAACGAGCGAGCCGTCGGCATCGAGCACGAGGGGTTCGTGGACCGGCCGAAGGACCTCACGAAGGCGATGTACGCGTCCTCGGCGCGGCTCACGGCGTCGATCTGCGCCCGGCACGGCATACCCGTCGACCGGGAGCACATCATCGGCCATGTGGAGGTGCCGGGCACCGACCACACCGATCCGGGACCGCACTGGGACTGGGACCGCTACCTGGAGCTGGTGCGGCGGGCCGCGACGGCGACGCCCGGCCCTTCCCCCTCGCCGTCGGCGAAGGCGTAGCCGCGCCCGCCTCAGCTGAGACCGGCCGTCCTCGCCCGCTCCACCGCCGGGCCGATCGCCTCGGCGAGCGCCTTCACGTCCTCCTCGGTCGAGGTGTGGCCGAGCGAGAAGCGCAGGGTGCCCCGGGCCAGGTCCGGGTCGGTGCCGGTGGCGAGCAGGACGTGGCTGGGCTGGGCGATCCCGGCGGTGCACGCGGAACCGGTTGAGCACTCGATGCCCTGGGCGTCCAGCAGCAGCAGCAAAGAGTCGCCCTCGCAGCCCGGGAAGCTGAAGTGGGCGTTCGCCGGGAGGCGTCCGGCCGGGTCCGGGTCGCCGCCGAGGACGGCGTCCGGCACGGCTCGGCGCACGGCGGCCACGAGGTCGTCGCGCAGGGAGCCCACCCGCCGCGCGAACTGCTCGCGCCGCTCGGCCGCCAGCCGTCCGGCGACCGCGAAGGAGGCGACGGCGGGCACGTCCAGGGTGCCGGAGCGCACGTGCCGCTCCTGGCCGCCGCCGTGCAGCACGGGTACGGGGGTGTGGTCCCGGCCCAGCAACAGCGCGCCGATCCCGAAGGGGCCGCCGATCTTGTGGCCGCTGACCGTCATCGCGGCCAGTCCGGAGCGGGCGAAGTCGACCTCCAGCTGACCGAACGCCTGAACCGCGTCGGCGTGCATGGGGATGGAGAACTCCGCGGCCACCGCCGCCAGTTCCCGTACCGGCATGATGGTGCCGATCTCGTTGTTGGCCCACATCACGGTGATCATCGCGACGTCGTCGGGATTGCGGAGGATCGCCTCGCGCAGGTCCTCGGGGTGCACCCGGCCGTAGCGGTCCACGGGGAGATGGTCGACGGTCGCGCCCTCGTGCTCCGCGAGCCAGTCGACGGCGTCCAGGACGGCGTGGTGCTCGACGGGGCCGGAGAGGACCCGGGTACGGCGGGGGTCGGCGTCGCGGCGGGACCAGTAGAGGCCCTTCACCGCGAGGTTGTCGGCCTCCGTCCCGCCGGAGGTGAGGACGACCTCGCTGGGGCGTGCTCCGAGGGCGTCGGCGAGGGCCTCTCTGGACTCCTCGACGGTACGGCGGGCCCGGCGCCCGGCGGCGTGCAGCGAGGACGCGTTGCCGGTGGCGGAGAGCTGGGCGGTCATCGCCCCGATCGCTTCGGGAAGCATCGGGGTGGTCGCGGCGTGGTCGAGGTAGGCCATGGTGGGGCCGATTCTACGAGCCCCGGGCGGGGCGCATGCCGGGCGCGTCACGGCCCGGTCCCCGCGCACGCCCGCGCCGGCGTGCGGCGGGCGGCTCGGAGCCCGGTACGGGGCCCGGAACGGGGCCCGGAACGGGGCCCGGAACGGGGCCCGGAACGGGGCCCGGTACGGAGGCGGCCCGGAACGGAGGGTACGGCGTACGGGGCGGCACCAGGTGCGGGCGTCAGCCGCCGAGGTCCCAGACGACCGTGCCGTCGACGGTGACCAGGGCAGCGAGTACGGCGAGGTCGGCGACGCCCAGGGCGAGCCCCAGCCGGGCGCGCCCCCGGCGGCGGGTGCGGCGGGCCAGGGCCATCAGGGCCATGACGATGGCGGTGGGCCCGAGCAGGATGTTGAAGACCAGGAGCCCGACGAGACCGAGGACGAACGAGGCGACGGCGAGACCGTCCGCGTCCCGGCCCACGGCCCGCAAGGCCCCGGCGGCCGTATCCGTATCCGCGACCGGAGCGGGGCGCTGAGCGGCGCCTTCGGGAGCGGCGCCGCCGGCTTCCCGGCCGCCGGCGGCATCGGTGGCGGCCGGGCGGCGGGCGAGGTCAGTGGGGGTCATGGTGCGAGCTCCTTCGGATCGGTCCGGGGAACGGCGGGCTCGACGGATGCGGGCGCTTCGGCGGAGCGGGCGCGGGCGCTTCGGCGGAGCGGGTCAGCGAGTGCGGCGCGACGTGCGCTCGCGGACGGCGAAGGCCAGCAGCCAGCCGCCGATCACGCTCGCGGCGACCAGGGTCAGCGGCAGCGGGATGTGGGCGACCGCCCCGAGGGCGATCCCCAGCAGCAGCAGCGCGGCGACGAGGACGAGCACGGCGGAACCTCTCTGTGCGACGACGAGGACGTCCGGAGGCCGTTCCGGAGCCGTTCCGGAGGCCACTCGGAAACCAGTCGGAGTACGAGTGTTCACTGACTCAGAAGCCTAAACCCCTGCCCCCTTCCTCGACTCGGAGAACGGTTGTTTACTGAATGGCATGAGTCACACCCCCGCCGGCATCCGCCAGGCCCAGAAGCTCAGGACGCGCCGGGCGCTTCTGGACGCGGCGCTCGCGCTGCTGGAACACCAGAGCCTGAGCAGCCTGGGCCTGCGGGAGGTCACCCGGGCCGCCGGGGTCACTCCGACGGCCTTCTACCGGCACTTCGAGGACACCGCCGCACTCGGCGTCGCCCTCGTCGAGGAGACCCTGGGCAGCCTGCACGGGCTGATCGGCGCGGTGCTCGCGGCGACGGGCGACAGCGAGGAGCGGCTGGACCGCAGCGTGGAGGTGATAGCGCGCCATGTCGGCGCGCAGCCCGCCCACTTCCGGTTCATCGCCCGTGAGCAGCACGGCGGGGTGGGCGCGGTGCGCGCGGCCATCGCCGCCCAACTGCTGCGGTTCGCGGAGGAGGTGGCGTCCGCGCTGGGCGAGGAGCCGGAGTCGGCCGGGTGGCGGGCGGAGGACCTGCTGATGCTGGGCGGCCTCTATGTGGACCACATGGTGATCACCGCGTCGGCCCTGCTGGAGGCCGGTCCGGCAGGTGAGCGGGAGATCGTCCGGGTGGCCCGGCGCCGGCTGCGGCTGGTATCGATCGGCCGCGAGCACTGGCTGGACGAGGGGTGAGCGGACACGCCCGGGAGGCCCGCCGCCCCGGGGGCCCCGCCGCCCCGGGAGCCCCGCCGCCCCGGGAGGCCCGCCTCCGGCGCCCGGCTGCCTGCCGCCCCCGCCGCGGCTACTCGCCGCGCGGGGCCTTGGCCAGTTGGCGGGACTGGGCGACGAGGCGGTCGGCGCTGTCCCAGACTTCCGCGTCCTCTTCGAGGAAGCCGCCCGCGAGGTTGCGCGTGGTGATGGATACCCGCAGCGGGCCCGGGGCGGGACGGCAGCGGATGTGGGTGGTGAGCTCGACGGTGGGGGTCCAGCCGGACAGGCCGAGCTCGAACGCGGTCGGCGGCAGGGCGTCCACGGTGAGCAGCAGCGACAGCGGGTCGGGGTCGCGGCCGTCCGCCAGGCCGAACCAGCCACGCATCTCACCCTTGCCGGACGGGGCTCCGAGGGCCCAGCCGACGGTCGCCGGGTCGAGCTTGATGTCGAGGCGGTCGGTGATGGCGGAGCTGCCGGGGATCTTGGGCGCGCCGTCGCCCGGGCCGAGGCAGTGGTCCCGGTCGGGCATGGCGGGCGGCAGGGCCGTCGTACGGACGTCGTCGGAGAGGGTGTCCAGATCGCCGTACGTGGCCAGGACCCGGATGCGCTCGATCTCGCTGCCGTCCTCGGCGTACTGGAAGAGGGACGCCTGTCCCGTGGAGAGGGTGCGGCCCGTGCGGACGACCTCGGTGCGCACGACGGCGGGTCCCGGCACCGAGGCGGTGAGGTAGTGCGCCGAGACGGAGAACGGGTCGTTGTGCGGCAGGGCGTCGCCCAGGGCCCGGCCGAGCAGGGCCAGCAGATAGCCGCCGTTGACCGCCTGGATGATGGTCCAGCCCGCGGAGAGGTCGGCATCGTAGACGCCCTCCTCGCGCCGGGTGATCGCGGTGTCCCGGTCGAACTCGCTGTCGCCGATGGTTGCCCGTGCGGTCTGCGCCGCCTCAGTCGCTGCCTGTGCCATGGAATGCACGGTACATCGGCCGCCATACCGAACGGTAGCTTTTTGGGGGCTCTCCTCTCCTACGTGGCCGCGGAGCCCTTCTCGGCCCGTGCGGACGAGCGGTTGTACGCGCGCGGCGCCCGCCAGTGGAAGCGCAGCGCCAGCAGACGCAGGGTGAACGCGGTGATCACCGCCAGCGCGCTGGTCAGGGCGTTGAGCGTGTCGAAGCGGATGCACAGGGCCACCATGGTCGCGCCGACGATCGCCGGCACGGCGTACAGGTCGCGGTCCCAGCGCAGCAGCGAGGGCACCTCGTTGGCCAGGACGTCGCGCAGCACACCGCCGCCGACCGCGGTGGCCAGGCCCAGCGCCGCCGACGACGTCAGCCCGAGGCCGTACTCGTACGCCTTGACCGTGCCGGCCACACAGAACAGGCCCAGCCCCGCCGCGTCGAAGACGTTGACGCCGACCTGGATGCGCTCCACGTGCGGGTGGAGGAAGAAGACCAGGCCGGCGGCGAACAGCGGGGTGATGAAGTAGCCGAGGTCGGTGAAGGCGGCGGGCGGGATCGCGCCGATCATCACGTCACGGAACAGCCCTCCGCCCAGCGCTGTCACCTCCGCGAGGACCGCGATGCCGAAGACATCGAAGTTCTTGCGGACGGCGAGCAGGGCGCCCGAGATCGCGAAGACGAAGATCCCGACGAGGTCGAGCGCATGCTGGACGGAGGGCGTGAACAGTTCGGTGAGCACCGGGCAATTGTGCCGGTGCTAGGAGGTGGGGCCGCCCTCCGCCCGTCGCGCGACGTCGGCGTCGGCCTGGGCCGGGACGGACGCGGGCGTCTTCCCGGCGGCCTCGGCCTCACCTTCCGCGGTCTCCACCGCATCGGCCGCCACCGTTTCCGTGGCGGTGACCGCGTCGGCGCCCGTGGGCAGGGCCCGCTTCACCGTCCCGGCCTCGATCCCGGCCGTGAAGTGGCAGGCCACCTTGTGCCCGTCGCCGGTGTCCAGCAGCGGCGGGCGCTCCGTGGCGCACTTGGTCTCCTGCACCCACGGGCAGCGGGTGTGGAACCGGCAGCCGGCCGGCGGGTTCGCCGGGGAGGGCAGGTCGCCGTGGAGCAGGATGCGCTCCCGCCGGTCCTCGACCTCGGGGTCGGGTACCGGGACCGCCGACATCAGCGCCTTGGTGTACGGATGCCGGGGCCCCGCGTAGAGCGCGTCGCTCGGGGCCTCCTCGACGAGCCCGCCGAGGTACATCACCCCGATGACGTCCGAGATGTGCCGGACGACCGCGAGGTCGTGCGCGATGACCAGGTAGGTCAGGCCCAGCGACTCCTGGAGCTCCTCCAGCAGGTTGATCACCTGCGCCTGGACGGAGACGTCCAGCGCGGAAACCGGCTCGTCGCAGATGATCACGTCCGGTTCCAGGACCAGGGCACGGGCGATCCCGATGCGCTGGCGCTGGCCGCCGGAGAACTCGTGCGGGTAGCGGGACATCGCGTTGGCCGGCAGGCCGACCTTGGCGAGGATGTCCTTGATCTTCTCCCGGCGCTCCGCCCCGTCCTTCCCGATGCCGTGGGCGGCCATGCCCTCGGACAGGATGGACTCGATGTTCTGCCGGGGGTTGAGGCTGCCCAGCGGGTCCTGGAAGACCATCTGAAGCCTGCGGCGGAAGGCTCGCATCTCCTCGGAGGGCAGCTTCGCCAGGTCGGTGCCGTCGAAGACGACCTCGCCCTCGGTGATGTCGTTCAGCCGCAGGACCGCGCGGCCCAGCGTCGTCTTGCCGCAGCCCGACTCGCCCACCAGCCCGTAGGTCTGGCCGGCCTCGACGCTCAGCGAGATGCCGTCGACCGCGTAGACGTGACCCACCGTACGGTCGAAGAAGAGGCCCTTCTTGACCGGGAAGTGGACTTTGACGCCGTCCAGTTCGAGAAGGCTCATGCCGGGACCTCCGCCTTGGGCAGGACCGGGTTGACGCAGCGCACCTGGTGTCCGGCCGTGCGTGGTTCGGTCAGTTCGGGGGTGCCGGTGAGGCACTCCATCGTGTAGTGGTCGCACCGGGGTGCGAACGCGCAGCCGTCGGCCCAGGCGATCTTGTCGTTGATGGACCCGCGGATCGGCTGCAACGGCTCGCCGCGGGGTGCGTCCAGGCGCGGGATGGAACCGAGCAGCCCGTGCGCGTACGGGTGGGTGGGATGGGCGAACAGCTCGCGGCGGCCCGCCGACTCCACCGCCCTCCCCGCGTACAGGACGTTGACCTCGTCGCAGAGTCCGGCGACGACGCCGAGGTCGTGCGTGATCATCAGCAGGGCGGTGCCCTCCTCGTCGACCAGTTCCTTCAGGAGCTCCAGGATCTGCGCCTGGATGGTCACGTCCAGAGCGGTCGTCGGCTCGTCGGCGATCAGCAGCCGGGGGGCGCAGGCGACCGCCATGGCGATCAGCGCCCGCTGGCGCATACCGCCGGAGAGCTGGTGCGGGTACTCCTTGAGCCGCCGGTCCGGGTCGGGGATGCCGACCCGGTCGAGCAGGGACGCGGCCTCCTTGCGGGCCTTCTCGCCCTTCAGCCCGCGGTGGCGCTGGAGGATCTCGGTGACCTGGATGCCGATGGGCACGACCGGGTTCAGCGAGGAGAGCGGGTCCTGGAAGATCATCGCCAGCTGGCTGCCGCGCAGGTCGCGGAGCTTGCGCTCGTTCATGGTCAGCAGGTCCTGGCCGTCGAACTCGGCACGGCCGCCGACGCGCACGCCCTTGCGGGGCAGCAGGCCCATCAGGGCGAGCGAGGTGACGGACTTGCCGCAGCCCGACTCGCCGACCAGGCCCACGACCTGGCCCTGGTCGACCTCGAAGGAGACGCCGTCCACGGCGGTGGCGTCCTTGCGGCCGGCGGCGGTGAAGGTGACGCTGAGTTCCTCAACGGAGAGCAGTGACATAGGACTTCAGCCTCGCAACTTCGGGTCGAGGGCTTCGCGCATGGCCTCGCCGAGCAGGGTGAAGCCGAGGGCGGTGATGATGATGCCGACGGCCGGGTAGGCGGCCATCATCGGGTCGTTGTCGAAGAAGCGCTGTGCCTGGGAGAGCATCACGCCCCACTCCGGAATGGCCGGGTCGGGGTTGCCGAGCCCCAGGTAGGACAGGGCCGCGGCCTCGATGATCGCGGTGGCCAGACTCAGGGTGGCCTGGACGATCACGGGGCTCAGCGAGTTCGGCAGGATCTGCGTGAGCACGATCCGCTTGCGCCGGATACCGACCGCCTTCGCGGCGAGCACATAGTCGGCACCGCCCTGCACCAGCATCGAACCGCGCAGCAGGCGGGCGAAGATGGGGATCTGGACGACACCCACGGCGATCATCACAGTGGTCAGCGACTGGCCGAGGACCGCGGCGATGGAGACCGCGAGCAGCAGCGAGGGCAGCGACAGCATGATGTCGGTGAAGCGCATGATCACGGTGTCGACGCGCTGCCCGACCCTGCCGCCGAGGGTGGCGGCCGCTCCGGAGAGCACACCGACGAACGCGCCGACGATCAGGCCGATGAGCATGGAGACGACGCCGACGAGCAGCGTCTGCCGGGCGCCGACGAGCCAGCGGGAGAACATGTCGCGGCCCAGGTGGTCCAGGCCGAACCAGTTCTCGCCGCGCATGCCGATGAACTTGCCCTGGTTGGGGAAGACCTCGCTGCGCCAGTTCTGCGCGGTGGGGCCGTGCGGTGCGACCCAGGGGCCCACGATCGCGACGACGACGAACACGCCGATGATCGCCGCGCCGATGATCGCCATCTTGCTCGACCGCATCCGACGGAACGCCTCACGCCACAGGCTGGTGCCGGCGACGGTCTCGGAACTCTGGGTCAGCTCGGCGAGCCGGTCGACCTTGTCTGCTTTGTTGGTCAGGATCGTCACGTCAGTGCACCCGCACTCTCGGGTCGATGATGCTGTACGCGAGGTCGACCAGCAGGTTGATCAGCACGTACACCATCGCGATGAAGAGAATGAACCCGACGAGGACCGGGTAGTCGCGGCCGTCGATCGCGGTACGGATGAAGGAGCCGAGGCCGCCGAAGTCGAAGACGGACTCGGTGAGCACCGCACCGGAGAACAGGCTGCCGGTCAGCAGGCCGACCGCGGTGATCACGGGCAGCAGGGCGTTGCGCAGGACGTGGCGCCCGCGCACGGTCTTCTTGTCCAGGCCCTTGGACTCGGCGGTGCGGATGTAGTCCTCGCCGAGCACTTCCAGGACGCTGGCCCGGGTCATCCGGACGATGACGGCGAGCGGGATCGAGGCCAGGGCGACGGCGGGCAGGACCAAGTGCATGATCGCGTTCCAGCTCGCGTCGAACTCACCCGTCAACAGACCGTCCAGTACGGCGAATCCGGTGACGTCGGTGGCGTTGATGCCGGGGTCGAGCCGGCCCTGGCTCGGGAACCACTGGAGCTGTACGGAGAAGATCCCGCGCAGCAGCACGGCCAGGAAGAAGACCGGGATGCAGATGCCGAGCAGTGAGCCGGAGACGGAGGCGACGTCCAGCCAGCCGCCGCGGTGCTTGGCCGCGAGGTAGCCCATCGGGATGCCCACGACGACGGCGATCAGAATCGCCGCGACGCTCAGCTCCGCCGTCGCGGGGAAAGCGCGGGTGAATTCGTCCCACACCGGCTGGCCGGTCTGGGTGGAGGTTCCGAGGTCGAGCTCGAAGATGCGCTTGAGGAACCGCCAGTACTGGACGTGGACGGGCTCGTCGAGCCCGAGTGCCCGGTTGATTCTCGCTACTTCGGCTTCGGTGGCCCGCTCGCCCAGGATCGCTGTGGCGGGTCCGCCGGGCAGTCGGTTCAGCCAGAGGAACAGCAGGACCGACAGGCCGAGCAGGGTGGGAATGAGCTGGAGAAGTCTTCTTACGACGAGTCGCAGCACCCCGCATGCCCCTTTCTCACGTGCGTCGATGCGGGCCCGCCCGGCCACCTGGTTGCTGTGGCCGGGCGGACCCGCTGGTGTGCGATTACTTGAAGGAGACCTCGGCGAAGTTCTCCTGCGTCAGCGGAGAGACCTTCGGCGGGTTGACGTTCTTGGCGAACGCGATGGCCGGCGGCGACGACGAGATCGGCACGCCCGGGACGTACTCCATGATGGCCTCGTTGGCCTTCTTGTACGCCTCGGTGCGACCGGCGGTGTCGGTGACCTTGGAAGCGGCGTTCACGGCGTCGAAGACCTTCTCGTCCTTGAAGCCCCACTGCTTGTCCGGCCCGGCGAACCAGGTGCCGATGAAGTTGTAGCCGTCGTTGAAGTCACCGGTCCAGCCGAGCATGTGCAGGGCGCAGGAGCCCGCCTCGGTGGCGTCCAGGTAGTCCGGGGCCCACTTCATGGCCTTCGGCTTGACGGTGATGCCGGCCTTCTCCAGGTCGGCCTTCATCAGCTCGAACATGTCCTGCGGGGCAGGCATGTACGGGCGGGTGACCTCGGTCGGGTAGCAGAAGTCGATGCTCAGCTTCTCCGCACCGGCCTGCTTGAGGAGGTCCTTCGCCTTGGCCGTGTCGAACGGGTACGTCTTCACCTTGTCCGAGAAGCCGGCGACCGTGTCGGGCATGAACTGGGTCGCGACCTTGCCGCCCTCGGGCAGCTGGGTGTTGACGAGGTTCTCGCGGTCGATGGCGTGCGTGATGGCCTGACGGACCTCGGGCTTCTTCAGCGCCGGGTTCGCCGACTGGCTCATCCCGAGGTAGAAGATGTTGAAGACGTCACGGGTGGGGACCTCGTAGCCCTGCTTCTCCAGCGTCGTCACATCGGCCGGCGCGACCAGGTCGTAGCCGTCGATGTCACCCGCCTGGAGCGCCTGGCGGCGGGTCTCCTCGGTGGAGATGGTGCGGAAGACCAGGTTCTTCACCTTGGCCTTGTCACCCCAGTAGCCGTCGAAGCGTTCGAGGGAGACTTCCTTGTTGCCCTTGTTCCACTTCGTGATCTTGTACGGGCCGGTGCCGGCGACCGTGCCGGCCTCCTGGCTGTACTTGGGGTACGTGATCGCGTCGCCCTTGGCGCTCGCGTCCTGCTTCTCGTACTCCTTGATGGCCTTCGGCGAGTGGATCGCCAGCGCCTGGAGGGAGAATCCGCCCGGCAGGTTCGCCGAGGGCTCGTTCACCTCGATGACGGCCGTGTTGTCGTCCTTGGCGGTGCAGGACTTGTAGTTGGGCTCGGGCGCCTCGGCGTCCTCGTTCTTCGCGAACCCGCCCATGATGGTCTGCCAGTAGTAGGAGACCGCGCTGGACTGGTACGTGCCCTTCCAGTTGAACCAGTGGTCGTAGTTCGCGCAGACCGCGGCGGCGTTGAACGCCTCGCCGTCGTGGAACTTCACGCCCTGGCGCAGGTTGAACGTCCAGACCTTGCCGGCCGGGTCGCTCGACCACTTCTCGGCGAGGCCGCCGACCAGCTTGCTGCCACCGGGCTCGTGCTCCAGGAGCGCCTCGAACGCCTGACGGGTGACACGGAACGTCTCGCCGTCGCTCGCGAGGGCCGGGTCGAGGGAACCGGGGTCACCGGCTCCGGCGAAGACGAAGGTGTCCTTGTCGCCCCCCTTGGAGTCGCTCTCGTCCCGCTCGCTGGAACAGCCCGTGGCGATCAGACCGACAGCGACCGCTGTCGTGATCGCCCGGACGGTCCGGGACTTGAATATTCGCATGGGTCCACCCCTGGTTCGCCATGTGGTGAGGTTTGATGGCCGCACACTACAGACGGTGCCTGCCGCAAGAGAACAGTCCGGATAGCGGTGAGACCTAGTCGAGACCCGGACAGTTAACAAACCGTCCAGTTCCGGGACATCCTCGCGGTGGAAGTTAACAAGCCGGACATCGCCGGGAGTTCGACGGGAGTTCGACGGAGGGTGACCGACGTCGGCGTTGCGCACCGCCGCGTACGCCGCGGAGGCCACCCGATTGAACGCCGCCGAGGAGCCCCGAGCAGGGCGGGCGGGGAACCCGCGCGCCCCGGGCGTCCGGCTCGCGCCGGTCAGCGCGGCTGGGGCGGGTATCCGTAGCCGGGGGCGGCGAGGGGCGGCGGGCCGCCGGGGGCGTGGGCCTCGCGGTCGTAGAAGGGCCGGGCGTTCGCGCGCAGCCACATGCCGACCGGGTCGTACTCGTCGGACATGGCGACGGTGGAGACGGGCAGCCCCTCGGGGACCGCCCCGACCGACTGCCGCATCATCTCGCGCACCGATTCGACGGAGGCGCGGCCGGTGTCGTAGAGGTCGAGGCCGATCGCGAGATACGGGACGCCGACCGCGGGGTGCACCCAGGCGCGGCGCAGGGAGCGGATCGCGGGGGTGCGGTGGGCGTTCTGGGTGAGCAGGGCGTAGAACTGCGGGAGTTCGATGGCGGGGTCGGTGAGCCGGAGCGGCCCGGCGGGCAGCCGGTCCAGGCCGGTGGCGATGCGCCGCAGGTCGAGCCAGGGGATGCCGACGCCTCCCCCGGGGGCGTGCGGGTTGAGCCAGATGCCCCAGCGGTCGGGGAACAGGGCGCGGGCGATATCGCGTCCGGTGACCAGCTCGTGGGCCCGGTTCCAGCCACTGGCCGAGAGCTCCTGGGCGGAGGTGACGCAGGGGGCGTAGCCCAGGCCGTCGATCTCCATGTTGCCGTACTGGGCGTCCGGTGAGCCGGCCGTGCCGTGCCAGAGCAGCATCCAGATCCGGCCCTCGGCGACCGCGGCGAGCAGCGCCTCGTAGGCGTCGTACCGCCCGGGGGTCACCTGGCGCATCAGGTGCTCGACCTTCCCCGAGGCACCCGGCGCCGCTCGATCAGGGAAGGCCCCACCGGCCGCCGCAGTGCCTGACGCACTCACCCTGGGTTCCGCCCCTCGTCGATCCGTCGTGTTCGCGCCGACGCTCCCGGGCACACGGGAGCGACCACGCCATCAAACCAGCTTATGCGCCACTTCTGACACCGACTTGACGCCCGGGTCCGACGGGGGCCGGTCCGTTGCCGTCGGTGACCGCCGTGTCGGTGGAATCAGGGACCCGCGCGGGGTCAGAGGCCCTCGCGCCGGTAGAACGGGCGAACTTTCTCCCGCATCCAGTCGCCGACGAGGTCCTCGGCCACATCGAGCAGGACCAGGTTGACCGGCCAGGGCGCCTGGACCCGGCCGAGCGCACGGCCGACGGCGTCCATGGGAGCGCTCTGCCCCGCGCCGTCCCAGGCGGCGAACTCGACGCCGACGAAGAGGACCGGGTCGTCGCCCTCGATGCTGGCCAGCGCCCGGCGGGCGGTGCTCACCACTCCGGTGGCGTCGAACTCCTCGGACACGGCGGCGAGGAAGTCGACCGGGTCGTGCTGCCAGTCCGGTTCGAACAGCCGGACCCGGCCGCCGGTCGCGGGCCCGTCCAGGCTGGTGCGGCCGGCCCGGCAGAGCTCGGCGACGGCGGGCGGCGGGACCGGGACGCCGACCGCGCCGCCGGGGTTCACGGCGATCCCGACCTGCGGGGGCAGGCCCCGGGCGAAGTCGCGGGCGGGTGCGACGGCGAAGGACATGTGGCTGCCGACGCAGCTGAGGAACTGGGCCTCGGAGCTGAAGACGGGGACGAAGGCCGCGCCGTCGAGCTCGATCATCGGCAGGTCGAGGTCCGCGCTCGCGGGCGAGCCGCCGGCCGGCAGCGGCACCCAGACGGAACTGCGGCCGAGCACCTCGACGAGGCGGCCGCCCGCGTCCGGGACGCCGAGCGAGGCCGTCAGCACCTCTTCGAGCTCGTTGGCGGGCCACCCCTGCTGGGGATGCGCCGGTGCGGGTGCCGGAATGTCCACTGCCTCTGTGCCCTCTCTCCACCGCCTCGGCCGCGCGGGGCGGCCGTCCTGCTCCGGCCAGCACCCTAACCTTCGGCGGGCTGCGCGGGCTGCGCGGCCCGGAAGGAGATCCGGGCGAGCGCCCCCGCGGCCGCGCGGTCCAGCAGCACCGCGGAGGTGCAGCCGGGGGGCAGCAGCCCGTGCTCGGTGTCGCGGAGCAGCCGGGCCACCGCGTGCCGGTGGCGGGCGAAGGCGTAACCGGAGACTCCTCGCCCGCGTTCGCGCTGCCCCTGCCGCGCCACCTCGGGCGTCACGTCGAGAAGGACCAGATGGAGGGTGCGGCCCCGGCTCACGGCGTGCCGGGCGAGCCAGCGGCGTACCCAGGTCTGGGTCCCGCAGTCGTGCACGACGACGGATTCACCGGAGCGCAGGGCGTTCCAGAGGCCGAGGTAGTGCGCGGCGCGGACCAGGGGGCGGTAGAGGGCGTAGGGCAGTAAGCGGGGCAGGGCCGCGGCCCAGCTGTCGCGGGTGTTCTGGGAGTCGATGGCACGGCCGGGCGCGGCCCGCCGGATGAGGGTCGATTTCCCGCTGCCGGGGAGCCCGGAGACCACGACGACGTCACCGGCGGTGAAATCGAGGCTGTACGGGCCACGGCCGGCGCGCCCGCGCAGGTCGCGTACCACCGGCGCACCCTCGGCCGACAGCTCCCGTGCGGGTGCGCCGGACTGTGCGGGCATCGCGCCGTGCGCGACCCCCGCGGTCGGTACCGACCGCTGCAACGTCATCGCCTGTCCCCCTGCCGTCGGGCCCACCCACGCCTGCCCCTGAAGTGTAAAGAAAAGGCAATGCGGCACAACCGCCCTCGCCGTCTTCACCTGCGGGGGGACCGGACCCCCCACTCTCCCCCAATGCGTGCGATGATGACCCCGCCAAACTGCATACCGGCCGTTCGAATCCACGCGGGAGAGTTCCGGCCACAGTGTGAGCCGGGCGCCGAAGGAGCAAGATCCTCCCTTGAATCTCTCAGGCCCCGTACCGCGTGGATGAGGCAGATCTGAAAAGCGAGCCGCCCCGCGGCTCCACCCAAGGTGCAAGCCGAGCCCCCCGAACCGGGGGCGCCCTCCCAGGGCCTACCCCGTCGGGGGCTGTCGGCGAACCTCTCAGGTTCCGATGACAGATGGGGAGGATTCGTCCTGACGTCGTCATGCCCTGGAGCCGTAGCCATGAGCACTGCCCCCCGTCTCACCGCCCTCGACACGCTGCACCGCTCGCTCGGCGCCACCATGACCGACTTCGCGGGCTGGGACATGCCGCTGCGGTACGCCAGTGAGCGCGACGAGCACAACGCCGTACGCACCCGGGCCGGCCTCTTCGACCTGTCGCACATGGGCGAGATCACCGTCACCGGACCCGAGGCCGCCGCCTTCCTGAGCTACGCGCTGGTCGGGAACATCGCCACCGTCGGCAACGGCCGGGCCCGCTACACGATGATCGTCCAGGAGGACGGCGGGATCGTGGACGACCTGATCGTCTACCGCCTGGGCGAGGCCGAGGCCCCCGAGTACATGGTCGTCGCCAACGCGGGCAACGCGCAGGTCGTGCTGGACGCGCTGACCGCCCGCGTCGGGGGCTTCGACGCCGAGGTGCGCGACGACCGGGACGCCTACGCGCTGCTCGCGGTCCAGGGCCCCGAGTCGCCCGCCATCATGAAGGCCGTCACCGACGCCGACCTGGACGGACTGAAGTACTACGCGGGCCTGCCGGGCACGGTCGCCGGGGTCCCGGCGCTCATCGCCCGTACCGGTTACACCGGCGAGGACGGCTTCGAGCTGTTCGTCGCGCCCGAGCACGCCGAGCAGCTGTGGCGGGCGCTGACCGAGGCCGGTTCCCCGCACGGCCTGATCCCCTGCGGGCTGTCCTGCCGGGACACGCTGCGCCTGGAGGCGGGCATGCCGCTGTACGGGCACGAGCTGACGACCGCGCTGACCCCGTTCGACGCGGGCCTGGGCCGGGTCGTGAAGTTCGAGAAGGAGGGCGACTTCGTCGGGCGCGAGGCGCTGAAGGCCGCCGCCGAGCGCGCCGAGACCGCGCCGCCGCGCAAGCTGGTGGGCCTGATCGCCGAGGGCCGCCGGGTCCCGCGCGCGGGTTTCCCCGTCGTCGCCGAGGGCAAGGTGATCGGCGAGGTCACGTCCGGCGCCCCGTCCCCGACGCTGGGCAAGCCGATCGCCATGGCCTACGTGGACGCGGCCTTCGCCGCGCCGGGCACCGAGGGCGTGGGCGTGGACATCCGCGGCACGCACGAGCCGTACGAGGTCGTCGCGCTGCCGTTCTACAAGCGCCAGAAGTGATATCCCGGGAGGACCGGGGAGAACCCGGGCCCCCGCACCGCGCGCAGGCGTCACGGAAGTGACGTACCTCCGTCTCACACCGTAAGACCACCGTTCATCAGCACTCCCCCGCGTACAGGAGAATTCAGGTCATGAGCAACCCCCAGCAGCTGCGGTACAGCAAGGAGCACGAGTGGCTGTCGGCCCTCGAGGACGGCGTCGCCACCATCGGCATCACGGAGTACGCGGCCAACGCGCTCGGTGACGTCGTCTACGCGCAGCTCCCGGAGGTCGGCGACACGGTGACCGCGGGCGAGACCTGCGGCGAACTGGAGTCGACCAAGTCCGTCAGCGATCTGTACTCGCCGGTGACCGGCGAGGTGACGGCGGCCAACCAGGACGTCGTGGACGACCCCTCGCTGGTGAACTCCGCTCCCTTCGAGGGCGGCTGGCTGTTCAAGGTGCGCGTCGCGGAGGAGCCGGCCGACCTGCTCTCCGCCGACGAGTACACCGCGTTCTCCGGCAACTGAGACCTTAAGGGACCCCCTGATGTCGCTTCTGAACTCCTCCCTCCACGAGCTGGACCCGGACGTCGCCGCCGCCGTCGACGCCGAGCTCCACCGTCAGCAGTCCACCCTCGAAATGATCGCCTCGGAGAACTTCGCTCCGGTCGCCGTCATGGAGGCCCAGGGCTCCGTCCTCACCAACAAGTACGCCGAGGGCTACCCGGGCCGCCGCTACTACGGCGGCTGTGAGCACGTCGACGTCGTCGAGCAGATCGCGATCGACCGGATCAAGGCCCTGTTCGGCGCCGAGGCCGCGAACGTGCAGCCGCACTCCGGCGCCCAGGCGAACGCCGCCGCGATGTTCGCCCTGCTGAAGCCGGGCGACACGATCATGGGCCTGAACCTGGCCCACGGCGGTCACCTGACCCACGGCATGAAGATCAACTTCTCCGGCAAGCTCTACAACGTGGTCCCGTACCACGTCGACGAGAGCGGCGTCGTGGACATGGAGGAGGTCGAGCGCCTCGCCAAGGAGTCCCAGCCGAAGCTGATCGTGGCCGGCTGGTCCGCCTACCCGCGCCAGCTGGACTTCGCCGCCTTCCGCCGCATCGCGGACGAGGTCGGCGCGTACCTCATGGTCGACATGGCGCACTTCGCGGGCCTGGTCGCGGCCGGCCTGCACCCCAACCCGGTGCCGCACGCCCATGTCGTCACCACCACCACGCACAAGACCCTCGGCGGTCCGCGCGGCGGCGTGATCCTCTCCACCCAGGAGCTCGCCAAGAAGATCAACTCGGCGGTCTTCCCGGGTCAGCAGGGCGGCCCGCTGGAGCACGTGATCGCGGCCAAGGCGGTCTCGTTCAAGATCGCGGCGGGCGAGGAGTTCAAGGAGCGCCAGCAGCGCACCCTGGACGGCGCGCGGATCCTGGCCGAGCGCCTGGTCCAGCCGGACGTCACCGAGGTCGGCGTCTCCGTCCTCTCCGGCGGCACCGACGTGCACCTGGTCCTGGTCGATCTGCGCAACTCGGAGCTGGACGGCCAGCAGGCCGAGGACCGGCTCCACGAGCTGGGCATCACGGTCAACCGGAACGCCGTCCCGAACGACCCGCGGCCGCCGATGGTCACCTCGGGTCTGCGGATCGGCACCCCGGCGCTGGCCACCCGGGGCTTCGGCACCGAGGACTTCACCGAGGTCGCGGAGATCATCGCCGCCGCCCTCAAGCCGTCCTACGACGCCGACGACCTCAAGGCCCGCGTGGTGGCGCTGGCCGAGAAGTTCCCGCTGTACCCCGGCCTGAAGTAACACCTGGCCTGCGGTTCCACGCGTTCGGACGGGGCACCGCGCACACTGAACAGAGTGAGCGCGGTGCCCCGACCCGTGTCCCCCGCTCCACCTTTCGTCCCGCTTGCCCCCGCGGGCCCCACCCCGGCCCGTCCCGCACCCCCGGCCCGTTCCCGCACCACCCAGGCAGACAACGGCGTCTTCCAACCCCAAGGAGTACTCCCGTGGCCATCTCGGTCTTCGACCTCTTCTCGGTCGGCATCGGCCCGTCCAGCTCCCACACGGTGGGCCCGATGCGCGCCGCCCGGATGTTCGCGCGCCGCCTGAAGAACGAGGGTCTGCTCGCGCACACCGCCTCGATACGCGCCGAGCTGTACGGCTCCCTCGGCGCGACCGGCCACGGGCACGGCACGCCCAAGGCCGTCCTGCTCGGCCTGGAGGGCGAATCGCCCCAGACCGTGGACGTGGAGTCCGCCGACGGCCGGGTCGAGGAGATCCGGAGCAGCGGCCGGATCAACCTGCTGGGCATGCACGAGATCCCGTTCGACTTCGACGAGCAGCTCGTCCTGCACCGCCGCAAGGCGCTCCCGTACCACGCCAACGGCATGACGATCTTCGCGTACGACATCGAGGGCGCCCCGGTCCTGGAGAAGACGTACTACTCGGTCGGCGGCGGCTTCGTCGTCGACGAGGACGCGGTGGCCGGGGAGAACCCGATCGTCCCGGACGACACCGTCCTGCGCCACCCCTTCCGCACCGGCGACGAGCTGCTGCGGCTCTCCCGGGAGACCGGCCTCTCCATCTCCTCGATGATGATGGAGAACGAGCTGGCCTGGCGCACCGAGGCGGAGATCCGCGCCGGACTGCTGGACATCTGGCGCGTCATGCAGGCATGCGTCTCGCGCGGCATGTCGCGCGAGGGCATCCTCCCCGGCGGCCTCAAGGTCCGCCGCCGCGCCGCGAACTCGGCCCGCCAGCTGCGCGCCGAGGGCGACCCGCAGGCCCACGCGATGGAGTGGATCACCCTCTACGCGATGGCGGTCAACGAGGAGAACGCGGCGGGCGGCCGTGTCGTCACCGCCCCCACCAACGGCGCGGCGGGCATCATCCCCGCCGTTCTGCACTACTACATGAACTTCGCGGCCGGCGGCTGCACCGAGACGGAGAAGGAGGACAGCGTGGTGCGCTTCCTCCTCGCGGCCGGTGCGATCGGCATGCTGTTCAAGGAGAACGCCTCGATCTCCGGCGCCGAGGTCGGCTGCCAGGGCGAGGTGGGCTCCGCCTGCTCGATGGCGGCCGGAGCCCTGGCCGAGGTCCTCGGCGGCTCCCCCGAGCAGGTGGAGAACGCCGCCGAGATCGGGATGGAGCACAACCTGGGCCTGACCTGTGACCCGGTCGGCGGTCTCGTCCAGATCCCCTGCATCGAGCGCAACGGCATGGCGGCGGTCAAGGCGGTCACCGCGGCGCGGATGGCACTGCGGGGCGACGGCAGCCACAAGGTCTCCCTCGACAAGGTCATCAAGACCATGAAGGAGACCGGGGCCGACATGTCGGTGAAGTACAAGGAGACGGCGCGGGGCGGGCTCGCGGTGAACATCATCGAGTGTTAGGCAGATAGGCCCTGACCAGCGCGTTCGTATTTTTCAGCGCTGTCAGGGCCTTCCCTGCCCACGCGGCGGAAAGTCCCTGAAACCTCCCCGGGGGCAGACATGAGAGTCCCTGAGAAGCCCCGGACGCCCCGCCCAATGATAAAAGATTTGTTAAACCGGGCCCCATGGCTACCGTTCCGGCGCCCGGCGAAGGAACCGTCCGACCCGTATCGGTCTCGCTCCACGAGGGCACCATCGCTGCCCTCGTGGAGCGGGACCGACTGCGCGAACTCATCGAGGACGCGGAAGCCGACCATGGCCCGGTCGGCCAGTCGGCCGTCGACGCCAAACGTGCGATCCTTCGCGGCGAGACGGCCGGCCCGGCGGACGCCGCGTGAGCGGCACGCTCGTCCTGGACTGCGAAGGCATGTCCGAACTGGTACGGCGCACACGTGAGATCACCGAGTGGCTGACGGCAGCCGAAGCCGAAGACATCCGCGTCGTCACCAGCTCCGTCACTCTCGTCGAAGCACGCGGCCCCAAGGTCGATCAGGTCCGCTTCGACTATGCCGTCTCCCGGGTGAACATCATCCCGCCCGACGAAGCCATCGCCCGCCATGCGAGCAAGCTCCTGGCCACGGCCGGACTGCACGGCCACACGTACGCCCTCGACGCCATCGTGGCCGCCACCGCGCTCACCTCGCCGGCCCCGGTGACCGTTCTGACATCGGACCCGGAAGACCTCCTGATGCTCTGCGGCCCCAGCGTCCGCGTCATCAAGGTCTGACCGTGAGGCAGCGCCTCGATCGCGAAGTCCCGAAGATGTTGGGGGGCACTTCTCCCGCCCCCTTCCGGCTCCCGCTCCGCTCCGGTTCCGAGGCCGCCCCGCGTCTCTCCGTGCGCGCCCTGGTGCATTCTGGTCAATCCACCCCGAGTGAAGCCGGAATTCCGGTTTCCCCTCTTCGGGAGAAGCGCGGAAAAAGCGTTCGGCGAGCCGAATCGAACCGTCGAATCCGTGCCGCCGCCGCACGGCACGGCAATCCGGATGCGCCGCCGCTCCCCGCAGCCCCGAGCAGACGCGCACCGGGAGCGGACCATCGGCCCTAGGCCCCCTGGGCCCCCTGGGGCGTGTCCGGCGGGGCATGAAATGCCTGCGAGGTCAACCCCCGGCACGCAAGGCACACGGCACCCTCGACATGCCTCCGAAGCCCTCGGGAGCCTTCGCGGGAAACTCTTCGCGGGACCCTTCGCCGCCCCTTCGATACTCGGCCAGTCCATTACCCCAGGAATTGACACGGAACGCGGCAGCATGCCCTCGGATTCGCTCGAAAGTCGGCGCCTGTTTCCAGCCTTCCGGGAATTGACACACAACTCAAGTTTATTTACGGTCCGCTCGTCATCTTTTCCCGAGCGCATCCGAAGGTATTCATGACCACCACTGCCGTGCCCAAGCTCAGGCAGCAGCTGATTCTTGCCGTTCTCATGGTGTGCTCACTGCTGATCTGGCTGGACAACACCGTCCTGAGCATCACCCTGGAAACCCTCGCGGACCCGGTCCGTGGACTGGACGCCGGTCCGTCCGAGCTGCAATGGGCCACCGGCTCGTACACGCTGACCTTCGCCACCCTGATGTTCACCGCGGGGGCCCTGGGCGATCGTTTCGGCCACCGGGCCGTGCTCGTGATCGGGCTGGTGGTCTTCGCCGGGGCCTCGGTGTGGGCGGCGTACGCGGGCGACGCGGGGCAGCTGATCGCCGCACGGGCCGCGATGGGCGTCGGCAGCGCGCTGATCATGCCGGCCAACCTGGCGATCCTCATGTGGACCTTCACCGGTCCCTCGCGCTCGACCGCGATCGCCGTCTCCTCGGTCTCCGCCGGTGTGGGGATGGCGGTGGGCCCGGTCCTGGCCGGAGTACTCCTCGATCACTTCTGGTGGGGCTCGGTCTTCCTGATCAACGTCCCGGTCGTGGTGCTGGCCCTGATCGGCATCGCCCTGCTGGTCCCGAAATTCCGCAGCCCCGTGGCCCGGCCGCTGGACCCCGCGGGGATGCTGCTGTCGGTCACCGGCCTCGCCTCGCTGGCCTACGGCCTGATCCGCGCGGGTCAGGTGGCGGCCTGGGGGCGTGCGGACGTCCTCGCGCCGACCGTCGTCGGACTGGTCCTTCTTGCCGCCTTCGTCCTGGTCGAACTGCGCAGCAAGGCCCCCGGCTTCGACCCGAGGCTGCTCGCGCAGCGTGCGTTCGGCGGCGGCAACGTCGCGCTCGGCCTGCTCTTCTTCGCCATCTCCGCCGTCACCTTCTACCACGCGTTCTACCTTCAGGGCGCACGCGGCTACACCCCCATGGAGGCGGGCCTGGCCGGCCTCCCGACCGCGATCGGCGCGATCGCGGGGGCGCCCGTCGGCGCGCGCCTGGTCCAACGCTGGTCGCCGGCGCTCGTCACCGTCCCGGCCCTCACCGTCGCGGCGCTGACCATGGGCGCGTACGGGCTGTTCGGCCTTCAGACCCCGCTGCTGTGGATCGAGCTCCTGCTGCTGGTCCAGGGCCTCGCCATCGGCATGGTGATCGGCCCGGTCACCGCCGCGCTGATCAGCACGCTGCCGCTGGAGCGGGCCGGCGCCGGGGCGGCCGTCACCAACACCGTGCGGCAGACCGGCAGCGTCGTCGGGATCGCCGTCGGCGGCACGATCATGTCGATCGTCTACCGGCGTACGGTCGAGCCCTCCCTGGACGGCGTGTCCGGAGCCGCGCGGGAGCAGGCGCGGATCTCCGCCGAACAGGCCCGGCACATCGCCGGGGCCACCGGCCGGCCGGCCCTCGGGCGCGCCGCCGACGCGGCGTTCATCCACGCCATGCACGTCGGGGCGGTCTGGATCATGCTCGTGTCGCTCGTCGGGGCGGCCGTGCTGCTGATCGCCGTGCGCTCGGCCAAGAAGCCCACGGCGTCCGTACGCGAGTCGGAGTCCGTACCGGAATCCGGCCCCGAAACCGGACCGGAGGCCGACCGGGAGTACGGGAAGACCGACCGGGGGTACGACCGGAAGGGCGCTTCCTCCGTGACCGGCACGGCGCTCCGCGCCGAGGGCGGCGACCGCTCCGCCCGTGAGCGCGGCGACAGGGGCGCCCGCTGACGACGGCGACCAGCCGGAACTCCCCCGCCGCACCGTCGGACGCTCAGGTCATCTGCCTGCCGGGCCGTCAGCTGTGCGCCGCGCGACCCCGATCCAGCGGCGGGCCGGGCGGCCCAGCGACCGCGGGAGACCATCGAGGGAACGTTTCTTCGGCAGAGTCAGTCGAGAAGGGTCTCCGAGCGGCATGAGGTGATGGGGTCGCGGCGATCGCCCGAGCGTTCACCCGGGGACGTGCGGGGCGAGGTCCAGATGGCCTCCAGCCCGAACGGACGGTAGTCGTCCTCCTGGTTCCATGCCCATGCGCCGGATCGTTCCTGCCCACGGGAGCGCACCAGGGGCCCTGGCAACGCCTTGCGTTCGATACCTCCGAGGCGTCGCTCGAAGTCGGCCTGCAACCGGTTCAAGGTGTCGAGGAAGTCCTCAAGCGGAATGCTTCCTTCGTACATCTGCTCCTCGTTTTCTGCATCGTTCCCTCGGCGCGCGCCGGAGCCGGAACGTACGGGTGTCGTCGCAAGCGCGCCCGCCATCGCGGAGGCGGCTTCGAAAGTCGTCACATCTGCAAGCACATGGGTTTTACGTTGCTGCACTCCACCCAACGAATCCCCTCCCCCGAGGGATTGCGGCATTCGAGTGACGCGTCGGGAACGTGCCCCCGTTCGCCCCGGACTGTCCGGTAGGCATCCGCGCGGGCGGCTGGAGGGGCCGGCCGGCCGGCGGGCTGTCCGGCCGGCGCGAGGTGGGCGGCCCTTCCCACCGGTCGGCGCCGAACCCGGCTGAACGCGCGGGATGACGGGCCATCCGCTGTTCATGTGCGCGTTCCGGCGGCTACACACACGGCTCGTACCGTCTCGACCGTCCGTTTCCTACTGAGGAGTATCGTGAGCGCTTCCGCTCTGACCGCTCTGGCCACCACGCTGATCATGGTGACCGGCGCCCCCGCGCACAGCCAGGTCCCGGTGTCCGTCACCGCCGACGTGGAGACGCCCGCCGTCCACGACGACGACGCCGGCGGCAACGCA
The DNA here is from genome assembly GCF_044756785.1 of Streptomyces sp. NPDC091649. NCBI lineage: Bacteria > Bacillati > Actinomycetota > Actinomycetes > Kitasatosporales > Streptomycetaceae > Streptomyces > Streptomyces sp. NPDC091649. The sequence goes on from NZ_JBIVTR010000001.1 coordinate 296,145, forward strand.
GACGCCGACGACCCCGCGGTCTGGATCGATCCGAAGGACTCCGGCCGCAGCATCGTCATCGGCACCCTCAAGGAGGCCGGCCTCGATGTCTACGGACTCGACGGCAAGCGGCTCCAGCACATCTCCGCACCCGAGGCTCCCGGCGAGGGCGCCTCCGCCGGCCGGTTCAACAACGTGGACGTCATCTACGGCTTCGAGCTCGACGGCAAGGCGACCGACCTGGCGCTCGTGAGCGACCGGGGCCGTGACCGCATCCGCGCCTACGCGATCGACCCGGCCGCCGTCGCCGCGGGCAAGCCGCCGCTCAAGGACGTCACCGCACCGAACGTCAAGCCGGTCTTCGCGTCGAGCGAGGCGGAGGTGGAGGAGCAGCGCACCGCCTACGGCCTGACCGCGTTCAGCGACGACGACGACGCCTACGTCGTGGTGTCGAGGCGCAACGAATCCCGGCTGCGCCTGCTGGAGCTGAAGGACCGCGACGGCAAGGTCGGTTACGAGAAGGAGGACACGGTAGACCTGCCCGGCACCTTCGCGCTGCCCGACGGCACCCAGTGGACGCCGTGCGCCGACCCCGGCGAGTTCCCGCAGGTCGAGGGCATGGCCGTCGACAAGGAGGAGGGCGTCCTCTACGCGGGCCAGGAAGCCGTGGGCCTGTGGCGCATCGAGCTCGACGACGAGGAGTTCGAGAAGCCCGAGCTGGTCGACCGGGTGCGTGAGTACGGCACGCCGTGGACGTACGACGAGAACGCGGACGAGGAGTGCGTCCTCGACACCGACAACGACCCCGGTTTCGGCGGCAAGCACGTGAGCGCCGATGCCGAGGGCGTCACGATCTACCACGCGGAGGACGGCACCGGTTACGTCCTCGTCTCCAGCCAGGGCGACGACACCTTCGCCGTGTACGAGCGGGAGGGCGACAACGCCTACCTCGGCTCCTTCTCCATCAAGGACGGCCCGGCCACCGACGGGGTGCAGCACTCCGACGGCTCCACCGTGGTCAACGTACCGCTGGGTGACGCCTTCCCGAAGGGCCTCCTGATCACCCACGACGGTGAGGCCACTCCGGCGGACCCGGACCGCGAGGACAGCACCAACTTCAAGTTCACGCGGTGGGACGCCGTGGCGGGTGCGTTCCCCCAGCCGCTGGCCGTCGACACCGAGGCGTTCGACCCGCGGAAGGCCGACTGAGCCGTCCGCCGGTGAGCCGGCCGGCGGGGCGCGCCCGCTGACACCCGGCCGCCGATCGCCGACCGGGTGAGGGGCGCCGCCCCGGCTCCACTCGCGCCGTCAGCGTTGCCAGGGCCTGCCCCGAGGGTACGGAGGACACCGTGGACGTCCGCGGCCTTCGCCGGGGCAGGCCCTACTGGAGTTCGCTGAAGCGTTCCGTCGCCCGGGTCCGCCCGGCGACGATGACGGTGTCGTCCGCCTCCACGACCGTATCGGGAGTGGCGTAGGTGAACCCTTCTCCAGGGCGCTTGATGGCGACGACCGTGACACCGAAGCGGGAGCGGACGGCACTGTTCGCCAGCGGGAGGCCGATGATGTCGGCGGGCGGGTTGGTCTTGACCATGGCGAAGTCGTCCTCGAACTCGATGTAGTCGAGCATGCGGCCCCGTACGAGGTGGGCGACCCGCTGCCCCATGTCGTGTTCGGGGTAGACCACGTGGTGGACGCCGAGCTGGGTGAGGATGCGCCCGTGGGCCTCGCTGATGGCCTTCGCCCAGACGTTCTCGATGCCGAAGGAGATCAGCAGCGAGGCCGTGAGGATGCTGGCTTCCAGGTCGGTGCCGATGGCGACGACCGCACGGTCGAACTCGTGCACACCCAATTGGCGCAGGGCGTCCTCCTTGGTGGAGTCGGCCCGGACCGCGTGGGTGAGATGGCCGGAGATGGCCTGGACGACTTCGGCGCTCTCGTCGATGCCGAGTACTTCGGTGTTCTCGTCCACGAGTTCGAGGGCCAGGGCGCGGCCGAAGCGGCCCAGACCGATGACGACGACGGAGCCCTGCGGCCCCGAACGGCGTTTCCTGGGGGTGGTCTTCCTAGCCAATGACGGGTCGCTCCTCGGGAAGGTCGTACAGGCGGACGCGGCTGCGCAGGGCGAGCGCGGAGGCGACGGTGATGGGGCCCAGGCGGCCGATGAACATCAACCCGATCAGCAGCAGCTGGAGGCCGACGGGCAGGTCGGCGGTGATGCCGGTGGACAGCCCGACGGTGGCGAAGGCGGACGTCACCTCGAACAGTGATCTGTCCAGGTTGTGGTCGGAGAAGACCATGAAGGCCACGGTCGTGACGGCGACGGCGGCCACGGACAGCAGCACCACGGTCAGGGCCTGGCGCTGGAGGTCGCCGTGCAGGCGGCGGTGGAAGATGTTGACCGCTCCTTCGCCTCGGATCTCCGCGTATATGACGAAGAACAGCACGGCGAAGGTCGTGACCTTGATGCCGCCGGCGGTGCCCGCGCTGGCCCCGCCGATGAACATCAGCACGTCCGTGCCCAGCCAGCTCGCGGGGTACATCTGGGAGGTGTCGATGCTGTTGAACCCGGCGGTACGCGGCATGACGCCCTGGAAGAACCCGGCCAGCAGCTTCCCCGGTGCGTTCAAGGGCCCCAGGGTGGCGGGGTTGGACCACTCGATCGCGGTGATGAAGGCGCTGCCGCCGACCAGGAACACGGCGGTGGCCCACAGCACGATCTTGGTGTGCAGGGACCAGCCGCGCGGCCTGCGGAACCGGCGGCGCACCTCGAACAGCACGGGGAAGCCCAGTCCGCCGGCGATGACGGCCAGGGCGATGGGCAGGCAGATCCACGGGTCGCTGACGAAGCCCATCAGACTGTCGGAGTACAGGGCGAAACCGGCGTTGTTGAACGCGGAGACGGCGTGGAAGACGCCCAGCCACACGGCCCGGGGCACGGGTTCGTCGTAGGCGGTGGCGAACCGCACGGCCAGGATCAGCGCGGTGACGGCCTCCAGCAGGAGGCTGACCTTGACGACACCGGTCACGACCGAGCGCACATCGCCCAGGCCCAGGGTCTTGGTCTCGGCGGCGGCCGTCATGCGTGCCTTCAGACCGATGCGGTGGGAGACCAGCAGCACCAGCAGCGAGGCGAAGGTCATGATGCCGAAGCCGCCCACCTGGATGAGCCCGAGGATCACCGCCTGCCCGAAGCCGGTCCAGTAGCCGGGTGTGTCCACCACCACCAGACCGGTCACGCAGACGGCGGAGGTCGAGGTGAACAGCGCCTCCATCGCTCCGGCGCCCCCCCGGTCCGGCCTTGGCCACCGGCAGCATCAGCAGACCGGTGCCGCCCGCGACCGCCGTGGCGAAACCGGCCACGACGAACTGCGCGGGATGCCGGAGCCGCGGCCATCGCCGCCTCACCACACCAGGCCCTCCGCGCCGCGGTCAGGCATCACGATTCTTCGCACTGGTAGACGATAGACAATCCTGACGCCGTATTCGACACGAGGCTCTGCCGTTCGCCCCGGACCGTGTCTACGCTGGGGCCATGCGACTCCGAAGGGGCTTGCGCCTCCACTCCTCTCGCCGGCCCGGGCCGGCCCGGCGGCCGATCGGGTGAACGGTCCGGACTTCGCCCGGGGCCTGCGGCGCACCGAGTACTCCCTGTTCCTGGCCGCCGTGCTGCTCCTCGCGGCCGGGGCCGCCAGCGGGTCGTGGTGGCTGGTAGGCGTCGGAGTGTGGGCTCTCATCGCCGGGGGCCTGATCGACATGGTCTACCGGCCGTGACGAACTCGGCCAGGTGATCACACCGCCCCTGCCGGCGGTCAGTCTCCGACCCGGCCGATCTCCAGCTGCCGCTCCTGGGTCGTCCGCCGTTGACGCTCCGGGAGCATCCATGCGCGCAGTCCTGTGATCATCGGCTCAGTATCGGAGCCAGGTGGCGGAAGGGGCGGAAGCCGCCCGCGTCGCGTCCCCGTTCGGGTCAACGGGACGACGGACGCGAGAGGGCTTCGGGGCCCGCACGCGGGCCGCGTCCGCCCCGGGCCCCGGGCGCCTACCGTCCGCCGCGTGCCCGCTCCTTCCCCAGCCACGGTCCGAACTCGCTCTCCAGCACCAGCCGTCCGAGCTTGCGGTACTCCTGGAGCACCGCCGTGACGAGCTGGTCCATGTCCAGCGGTGCCCCGCACTCGGCCGCGAGGTAGGCGGCGGTCACCGCGCAGGCCCGGATCGACCCGCCCGCCAGCTCGAAGCGCTGCGCGCAGAACTCCAGATCGAGCGCGGGATCGCGCGGGATCGCCGGGCCCAGGCAGCGGTCCCACAGGGCCAGGCGCTGCGGGGCGTCGGGCATCGGGAACTCGGCGATCACGTCGAGGCGGCGGGTGAACGCCTCGTCGAGGTTGGCCCGCAGGTTGGTGGTGAGCACGGCGATGCCGTCGAAGGACTCCATGCGCTGGAGGAGGTAGGCCGACTCCACGTTGGCGTGCTTGTCGTGCGCGTCCTTGACCTGGGACCGCTTGCCGAAGATGGCGTCGGCCTCGTCGAACAGGAGGATGCCGTTGACGTCGGACGCCTCGACGAAGATCCGTTCCAGGTTCTTCTCGGTCTCCCCGATGTACTTGTCCACCACCGTGGACAGGTCCACGACGTACAGCTCCATGCCCAGTTCGGCGGCGATCACCTCGGCGGACATGGTCTTGCCGGTGCCGGACTCCCCGGCGAACAGGGCGATGACGCCCCGGCCCCGGCCGCCGCCCGGCCGCATCCGCCACTGCCCGAGCACCGTTTCGCGGTGGCGGGCGCGCAGGGCGAGTTCGGAGAGCTGGGTGCGGGTCGTCGGGGGCAGCACCAGGTCGTCCCAGCCGACCGCGGGCTCGATGCGGCGGGCGAGGCGTTCCAGTCCGGCGCCGTTCTGGGCGCGGACCGCCGTACGCAGGTCCTCCGCGGTCACCGGCCGCTGCCCGAGGACGGCCAGCCGGGACGCGACGGTCGCGGCCCTGCGCAGTTGGCCGGAGTCGAGCCGGTAGGCGGCGGCGGCCTCGACGAGGCTGTCGTCGGCGGACGCGTGCTCGGCGGACATCCCGACGGACCGGCCCGCGTCGGCGAGCGCGCGCCGCCACTGCCGTGCGGCGCCGTCGGGGCCGGGGGGCGGGACGGTGACGGGCACCGGGCTCTCCGCGGTCCACAGCGGGTCCCAGTTCCTCTTGCCGTACGCGATCAGGGGTGTGCCGCCGAGCGCCGCGCACAGGGACCCGAGCACCCGGGCCCCCTCGGGGCGTTCGGGGGCGAGCGTTTCGAGCGGGCCGAGGACCACCCCGGCGCGGCCGAGGCGGGCCTCGGTCGCCAGGGCCCGTACGAGCGGGGCCGGTTGGGTCGCGGTGGCGAGCGCGGTGATGTCGACGACCAGCGGGCGCCGGCCGGCAAAGTGCAGCGCCTCGACCGCGAGGCCGCGCGGGTCGCCGCCCCGGTCGAGCAGGTGCACCAGGCCGCTGCCCGTGCCGAGGGCGGCCGCGATCCGGGGGACCTCGGGCCGCTCCTCCGGCTCTCGCGGGTGCGCGGCCTCGTGGACGAGTCCGCGCAGCCGGCCGTCGGTCTCGTCGTCGCCGAGGAGGTGGGCGGTGACCCGGTCGGGTACGCGCAGGGTCCGGGAGAGCAGCGGCCGCTCGCCGTCCGCGATCTCCAGCAGCCCGCCCGCGACGAGCGGGGCCGTCGGCGCGAACCGGAAGCGGCCGGAGCCCGCGGCGGGCAGTCCGCAGAGTTCCAGGGCCAGGCCGATGGTGGGCCGGCGGCGGGTCAGGTCGTCGTTGAGGTAGCCGTACAGCCGCTCGAACCGGGAGTCGATGTCCGGGGCCATGGCGACCAGCAGGAGTTCGACGTCCGGCGGCGCCAGGCCGAAGCGCTCGGCCAGACGGCCGAGCCGCCCTTCGGCGGGGCCGTCCGGCGGGGCTCCGTCCTCGTACACCGGTACGGGCGTGAACGCGTCGCGGGTCTCCAGGACGCGCATCGCGGCCTCGGGGGTGAGGTACTGCCCCCGGTAGGGGTCGTCGGGGTCCGGGTCCGCGGCCCGGCGTGCCGCGACGGCTTCCCTGACCCGCTGCTCGACGCGGCCGAGCCGCTCCCAGAGTTCCCGGATGCCGGCCATGGGGCCGTGGTCGTGGGTCTGTTGGGGTGCCAGGGTCATCGTGCCGCGTTCCCCCGCCTGCGCCGGCCGGGCGGCAGTCGCCGTTCGCGGGGGGCCGCGAAGCCCTGACCGCCCGGGTCTGACGTTCCGTCGTAGCGCAGGCGGCGGCCGGGGCCGCCGTCGTCGCCGTCCAGGTGGGGAGCGGCCTTCATCACGAGTCCTTCGGTGACCGGCGGGCCCGCGGGGGTGCGTTCGCCGGCCAGCGGTGCGAGAACCCGCAGGTCGATCGCGGCCTTCAGCTCACCGCCGAGGGCGGACCATACGTCCGAGGCGGACGGTCCGCCGGCTCCCGGCCCGGCCGCCTCCAGCTCCACGGTGAGGCCGAGTTCGGCGAGGCTGCCGGTGTGCGTCCGGGCGGGCAGCACGTCGGAGCGGACGAGGGTGCGCAGCACCTCGGAGAGCAGGCGGTGTTCGTCCTGCGGGCGGTTGGTCCAGGCGGTGACCAGATAGGTCAGCTCGAACCAGCGCGGCGGGGTCCGCCACCCGGTGACCACGCCCTCCTCGTCGTGCGTCTCGGCCGTACCGGTGCGCCGTCTGCCCGCGTCCTCGCGGATGCCGTGCAGGAAGACGCTGATGGTGGGGGCGTTGCGGCGGGCGGACCAGTCCTTCGTCGGGGCGTCGAAGACCAGGTCGACTCCGCTTTCCTCCAGTCCGGCCTCGGCCAGCAGCAGCCGCAGTCCCTCGTCGACTTCGTGGATCATCGGCGGACCACCTCGTCCGGCGGGGTGATGGTGCCGAGCACGACGAGGAACGGCGTCTTCACCGGGCTGAACCCGGGGCCCTTCGCGATGATCGTGCGCGGACCGGTCTGGTCCTTGGCCAGGATGAGGAGCTGGGCGATGAAGGTGCCGTCGCCCAGCGGCCGGGTCGGGGCCGCGGTGGCGGTGATGCCGGGCTTCCAGCTGAGGGTGACGGGCGTGCCGGGCGGGAAGTCCTTGCCCCGTACGGAGGTGACGAAGCCGGGCTTGCCGATGGCGGGCACGGCGATGATGCGGGGCTGGAGGATGCGCAGCCGGGTCCGGGAGACGTTGTCGCGGAGGTCGGCGTCGGTGCCCGTGGTGGTGAGCGACCCGGTGATCGTCGCGCGGAGGGCCTTGTCGGGCGACAGGACGACGCTGACGACCGTGGAAGCGCCGGGGGCGAGGTCGGGGAGCGCGCAGGCGCCGCCGGCGCAGCCTGCGGGCAGCCGTCCGGCGGGGATGTCCGCGGGCAGGCCGAGCTTCAGCCGGAGCCCGGTGGCCATGGCGTTCCTGCCGTTGCGCACGGTGTAGGTGACCACGACCTTGCCGCCGACATAGCCGGGGCCGGGCTGGGCCCGCACGGTGACGCCGGGTCCGGCCTCGGGCGCGGGCGGCGGGGGCGCGGGGGCCGGCGGCGGGGGCGGTGTGGTCGTCGGAGGCGCGGTCGTCGGAGGCGGGGCCGGAGTCGTCGGAGTGGGCGTGGGGGACGGCGTCGTCGGGGACGGCGTCGGTGTCGGCGGTGGCGGTACGTCCTGGACCGGGACGACCGTTCCGGTGGCGTTGTCCGTGGGGTTGGGGTCGAGGACCGCTCCGGTCACGGACCAGTTGATCCGCTGGTCGCCGGCGGTGACGCCGGTCAGCCGGGCCGTGACCGTCACGCCCGTCCCGGGCGGGACGATGCCGAGGTCGCACTGGGGCGTATGGGCGGCGCAGGTCCCGGCGTCGGTGGTCAGCTCCTCCAGCCGTACGCCGGGCGGGGCGTCGACGGTGAGGACGGTGCCGGGCGAGGGCGAGGGGCCCTGATTGGTGACGGTGACGGCCACCTCGGTGGAGGAGCCGATCTCCACCGGGTCCCTGGTGGGCGGCGCGGTCAGCGACAGGTCCACCGACTGCTGGTAGGCGGGCTCCTTCTGCCGCCCGTCGTGGCCGTTCTCCAGGGGGGCCAGGTCGCCGGAGGCGATGTCGAGTACGGAGAGCTGCTCCATGGAGTTGGGCGGGAGCTCGCGGCGCGAGGTGAAGAGGAGCTTGCCGCCGTCGGGCGACCAGGCCACGTCACGGGGCTGGTGGGGGCCGGTCGCGCTGGTGTCGGGGATCGGCAGGTCGCAGCCTTCGGGGTTGTCCCTCTGGACGGAGGGCAGGACGACCCGGCAGCCGCCGCCGCGCAGGGGCTTGATGAGGACGCCGGCCCGCTGGTTGACCCGGCCGCCGCCGTCCTTGCGGTTGAACGCCACCTTCAGGCCGTCCGGGGAGAACGCGGGGCTGTCGTCGACGACTTCGCAGTCGCCGGGGCAGATGGTGGCGCTCAGGTCCCGCTGCCGGTCGAGGTCCGCCAGCGGCACGACCCAGATGTGCTTGTTGCCGCCGTTGCCGTTGACGACCTGCTTGCGGGTGAAGGCGAGGTTGGCGCCGTCGGAGGACCAGGTCGGCTGGGCGTCGTCGCCCGCCGGCCGGCCTGCGGGCGGCCGGATCTCGTCGAGGATCGCGCCCGTGGCGACGTCGGCGATGAGGATGCGGCTCGGGCCCGCTTTGTCCCCGACGCCGCCGGGCGAGGTCCGGGTGAAGGCGAGCTTGGTGCCGTCCGGCGAGAAGGTGGGGTCGGTGTCCCAGTCCTTGGGGCCACGCCCGTCGAGCCGCAGAGGCTTCGCTCCGGCGCCCTCGGCGTCGGCCATCCAGATCTGCTCGATCCGCCCGTCGGGGCTGTCCTCGAAGCGGGTGACGACGATGCGCCGGCCGTCGGGCGTGTAGTTCTGCCGCTCGTGCCACGGGTCGTACCCCTCGGCCGGCCGGAACAGGGGGTTCACGGCGGGGTCGTCGTTCGTGCGGGCCGCCGGGTCCTCCTTCAGGATGGTGAGGTGCAGGTCGCGCGGGTCGGAGCCGTCCTGGCGGACGTCCTGGAGCGTCACGACGGACGCCGCCGACAGGAGGCCGACCGGCTTCGCGGTGATCCGGGGGATCACGACGGTCCCGGCCGGGGGGAACCAGGTGGGCGGCCCCACCCGGCGGTTCTCGTTGACCAGTTGGTCCGGCGGCTCGTCGCCCTCGAACGCGGTCACCCGGTAGACGTGGTCGAAGTCGTCACAGCCGCAGGTGTGGTAGGGGCTGAGGAAGACGATGTCGTTGCCGTCGGGCAGCCAGGAGGCCGAGCGGGTACCCCAGGCGGCGTGCGCGCCGGCCAGCAGCGGCCGGTCGGTCCCGAGGCCCTGGGTGGCCCGCAGTTCGGTGCCGTCGTCGACGTCCGGGTCGGGATTGGTGGTGAGGGTGTACGCGACGAGGCCCCGGCGCTCCTCGTCGTCGACCGGATTCCAGGACGGCTCGGTCGCGTCACCGGCCGGGCCGTCGCTGATCCGGGTCTGCGGGCCGCCGGTGACGGCCCGCTCGAATATCTGCCATCCCCGCAGGGCGTCGCCGTCGTAGGCGTACGCGATCCTCGTGCCGTCCGGCGACCAGGTCGGGGACTCCTCGTTGTCGGAGGTGTCGGTGAGCCGGCGAGGGGGGTCCGCGCCGTCGACGCCGACCGACCACAGGTCGCGCTGGACCGTGCCGCCGGGCCCGGGCTCGGCCGAGTCGAAGACCACGGTCCGGCCGTCCGGGGAGAGTTCGGGGTGGGCGGCGTCCCGGTCGGTGGTGAGCCGGAGCACCGACCCGTCCGCGCCGCGCACGTACACCTGGGGCCGGGGGCTGTCACGCAGGCTGGTGAAGACCAGGACGTCACCGCGTGCCGAGGGGTCCTGGTCGTAGTGGGCCGGACCGTCGCCGAACAGCTGGTCGGTGGTGTCCTTGTCGTTGGCCTGTCCGAGGCTGCGGTGCTCGGTGCCGGCGAAGGCGATGCGCCCCGCCTGGAGCGGTTCCGAGGCCGCCTCCGCGGCGACGGCCTCGGCCGCCCCGTGCGGGGCGGCGGCCGAGCCGACCAGCAGCAGCGGCGCCAACAGCACCACCGCGCCGGTCAGTCGGCCCAGCCGGGAATGCCTTGCCGGGCCAGCAGTGCCGGTCACGGCCCACCTCACAGTCTGTCGATGACTCTCCACCGGCCAGCTTCACCCCCGCGCGGGGGTGAAGGACAGGCCGCGAGTACCCGGGGCGGGGGAAGGGAGCGTTGCCCTTTGCGGCGGGCGGCGTCTCAGATGAGGCCGTGCCGCATCGCGTAGCCCACCGCGTGGGCGCGGTTGCGCAGTTCGAGGCGGGTCGCGACCTCGTGCAGCACGTTCTTGACGGTGCGTTCGGAGTACGAGGTCTTCCGTGCGATCTCCGCGGTGTCGCAGCCCTCCGAGACCAGCCGGATCATCTCCGCCTCACGCGCGGTGAGAGTGGAGAGCGTGAGCCCGCGGGGGTCGAGGACCGTCCGCTGGAGGGAGCTGACGTGGTCGAGGAGCTTGCCGAGGAGGTCGCCCGGCAGTACGCCCTCGCCGTTGGCCATCGCCCGCACCAGGTGGACGAGCCGGTCCTGGTCGGCCTCGCCGCGCCGGAGGACGGCGGCGACCCCGCACTCGATCAGGGTCTGGAGCGCGCCCGACTCGAAGAATCCGACGACCAGCCCGGTGCGGGTGGACGTGTTGCGCTGGAGGCGGTGCAGGAGCTGGACGGTGGGCTCGTCCACCATGTCCACCACGACCAGGGAGACCTGTGCGCGGTCCGCCTCGGCCTCCGGCAGCAGTTCTATCTCGGGCCGCACCCGCAGTTGGTGGATCATGCCGGTCTGCAGGATCAGGTCCTCCGCGTACACCGCTACGGAGACCCTGCCCCCGGGCGCCGCTCCGGTGCCGGCCGTGCGGCGGTCCGCCGCGTCGGGCCTGCGGTACTGCCCGCGTATCGCCGTGCTGTTCGTCGTATCCGTGATCGTCATCGTTCCGTGCCCGTCTTCCTCAGGTACTTCAGCCCGGTTTGCCTGCTGCTGCTCGTGTCGCCCCCGCCGGGCGGGCGGCAGGGCGCGCGGGCCCGCGGAGGAGGCGCGGGTACACCGTGCCGATGGACCTCCGGGGCACCACGCCTGCCCGCTCGTTGCCCTCGCGTCTCTGCTGCCGGGGGGTGCGGGCCGCCTACGGTCGCAGAGTGACCACATCTGCCGAACTCGAAAGCCCCACGGTGACGGTGTCGCCTGGCGGTACCGCGACGACCACCCTGACCGTGCGCAACGACGGCGACATCGTCGAGGGCTACACACTCGAAGTGGTCGGCGACTGCTCCGCCTGGAGCACCGTCGAGCCGGCGCGTGTGTCGCTGTACCCGGGCACCTCCGAGACGGTGACCCTCACCTTCGCCCCGCCCCGCTCCCACGAGGTCCGGGCGGGCGAAACCCCCCTGGCCGTACGGGTCCTGCCCGCGGAGCGGCCCGAGTCGGTGGTGGTGCCCGAGGGCACGGTGACCGTGGAGCCCTTCCACGAGCTCCGCACGGAGCTGGAACCGCGCCGCCGCCGGGGCTGGCTGGGCGCCCGCTTCGGTACGGCCGTGCAGAACAAGGGGAACACCCCGGTCGACGTGGCCCTCGCGGGCAAGCAGGCGGGGGAGGATCTGCGGCTGGTCTTCACGCCCGACAAGAAGCGGCTGGAGCCGGGCGAGGCGGCGGAGGTGCGGCTGAAGGTCCGGGCGCGGAAGCTGATCTGGTTCGGTGAGCCCGTCAGCTGGCCGTTCGAGGTCCACGCGACCGAGGGCGCCGAAGGCGGGGCCGAGGACGAGCGGCCCGGCGGGCCCGAGCCGCTGCCCGGGGAGTTCGCCCAGATGCCGGTGCTGCCCAAGTGGCTGCTGATCGTGCTGGCGGCGCTGCTGGCGCTGCTGCTCGCGTGGTTCGCCCTGGTGCGGCCCGCGGTGCAGAGCACGGCAAAGCAGGCCGGGACCGAGGCCGCGCAGAAGGAGACCGAGCGCGGCAAGGAGCAGGGCGCGGCCCCCCGGGGCGGTGCGGGCGACCCGGCCGGCGGCCAGGGGCAGGGGACCGCTCCGGGCGGAACGGGTCCCGGCGCGGGCGGTTCCGGTACAGGCGGTTCCGGTACGGGCGGGGGCGGCGGCGGTGCGGGCTCGGGCCTCGGCGGTCAGCAGGCGTCCGAGACCATCGACGTGCAGACCCGGGCGGGGGCGACGAAGGAGGGGGCCTACAAGGTTCCGGCCGGGAAGGTGTTCGGCGTCACCGACGTCGTGGTGGCGAACTTCCAGGGTGACGAGGGGATCGTGACGATCTCCTTCGGAGAGAACAAGATCACGACGATCGCGCTGGAGACCTTCCGCAACCAGGACTATCACTGGGTCACCCCCATTCAGGTTCCGGAGAACGCCACCGTCACCGCTTCCGTCACCTGTGCCAAGCCCGGCACTCCGGCCACCGGAACACAGGCTTCCGGGTGCCATCAGGTTCTGAATGTCAGCGGCGTGCTGAGCGATCTCCCACAGTAGAAACAGCGACGCCGAGCGCTCCGCTTCGCCTGCCGACGAGACAACAGCAGAAACCCGGCCGAGAGGAAACCCGGCGTGCCGGGCGATGGCGGATTCACCCTCCCCCGTGCCTCAGGGGTCTCCGCCAGTTCGGTCGCCCGTGACGGCGACAGCACCGGAAGAATATCCGCTTCCGGTGGCCACGGGCGCGAACAAGCCTGCTCAGGAATGGTCCTGACGGTACGGGGGAAGCGCCCGGTGCCCGTTCGGAGCGTCCTCGCGCCCGCTTTTCTTCCCCGTACCCGGCCGGATCCACCCACCTTCTCGGCGCATTCTGGCCGAATCACGTCGCCTCGAAGAGTTCCCGCGGCGACCCCGGACGGTCCCCGGCCGGCCGGGGTTTACCGGGAAAAAGAGATACCAAACACATCAGGTCCCCGGTGCGGCCGTCCGCCTTTTCGCCCCGTCGCCCGGCAGCGGTGGCGATCGGGGTTCTTTCGTAACACGGTGTTCCCGTTCCCTTCACGTCGCCGGTCCAATTGCGCGGCGGCGACCGTGAATGCGGCGGTCGCTCCGCTCCGCCCGCCAAGGGCAGCGTTACCCGGCGTACGGAGGCCCGGAAAGGCAGCCTCCTTGCCCCGTGCCCAGGACCCTGGGGCCTACTCTCCGCCCGCTCGGGCGGTCAAGACTGGGCGGTGATCAAGTGACCGTCCAGAAGGAGCGAGCATGCCGTCGTACCTCACCCCCGGTGTTTACGTGGAGGAGGTGCAGTCCGGAGCACGGCCCATCGAAGGAGTCGGCACCGCGGTCGCAGCCTTCGTCGGCTTCGCCGGGACGGGCCCCTTCCACCAGCCGACGCTGGTGACCAACTGGGACCAGTACGTGCAGACGTTCGGCACCTTCACCGCCGACACCTACCTGGCGCACGCCGTCTACGGCTTCTTCGCCAACGGCGGCGGCGCGGCCTACATCGTGCGCATCGGCGGTCCGGCGCAGGGCGCTGCGAACGCGGCGCAGGGCGCGGTCTCCCAGACCCCCGCGGCCGTCGCGCTCGGCGGGTTCCTCCTCTCCGCGAAGCCCGGCACGGGCGCCGACCTCTCCGTGGAGATCGCCGACGCCGAGGGCGAGAACCCTCCGGAGGACCGCTTCCGGCTGCTGGTCCGCCAGGGCGGCAAGGCCGTGGAGACCTACGACGTCTCCACCCGCAAGAACGTGAAGGGCTACCTGGTCACCCAGGCCCGCGACTCCAAGTTCGTCCAGGTCGCCGAGCAGCCCGGCACGGCACAGAGCCGCCCCGAGAAGCAGACCGTCGCCCTCGCCCCGGCCGCCGCGGGCGCTCCCGGCTCCGGTGTGGCACGCCTCGACGCCTCCGAGTACGTGGGCGACGCCTCCGCGCGTACCGGGTTCTCCGCCCTGGAAGCGATCGACGAGATCACGATGGTCGCCGTCCCGGACCTGATGAGCGCCTTCCAGCGCGGGGACATCGACGCCGAGGGCGTCAAGACCGTGCAGCTGGCGGTCATCTCGCACTGCGAGCAGATGGGCGACCGGGTCGCCGTCCTGGACACCCCTCCGGGCATGAACGCCCAGCGGGTACGCACCTGGCGCAACGAGGATGCCGGCTACGACTCGCGTTACGCGACCCTCTACTACCCGTGGGTCAAGGTCTTCGACCCGGCGAGCGGCCGGAACTCCCTGGTGCCGCCGAGCGGTCACGTGGCCGGCGTCTGGGCGCGCAGCGACGGTGAGCGCGGCGTCCACAAGGCGCCCGCCAACGAGGTCATCCGGGGTGCGGTGGACCTGGAGATCCGTCTGAGCAAGGGTGAGCAGGACCTCCTCAACCCGATCGGCGTGAACTGCGTGCGCGCCTTCCCCGGCCGCGGCATCCGCATCTGGGGCGCGCGCACCCTCTCCTCCGACCCGGCCTGGCGCTACCTGAACGTGCGCCGCCTCTTCAACTACCTGGAGGAGTCCATCCTCCTCGGCACCCAGTGGGTGGTGTTCGAGCCGAACGACGACCGCCTCTGGTCGAGCATCCGGCGCAATGTCACCGCCTTCCTCACCGAGGAGTGGCGCCGGGGCGCGCTGTTCGGCCGCACGGCCGAGGAGGCGTTCTACGTCCGGTGCGACCGGAGCAACAACCCGCAGGAGTCGATCGACCTCGGTCAGGTCGTCTGCGAGATCGGGGTGGCTCCGGTGAAGCCGGCGGAGTTCGTGATCTTCCGCCTGGCGCAGTTCTCCGACAGCACCAGCCTCATCGACGAGTGACCTTCCCGGTCCTCCCCCACCCTTTCACTTCCGATCGGAACAGGTGACACAGAGTCATGGCAGAGGGCGACGCTCTTTCCACCCACGTCTTCGGCGTACAGCTCGGCGGCTATCTCGTGGAGTCCATCCAGGAGATCAGCGGCATGACCGTCGAGGAAGAAGTCGTCGAGGTCCGTCAGGTGACCGCCGAGGGCAAGCAGATCATCCGCAAGCAGCCTGGCGCGCGCCAGGCGGGCGAGGTGACGATCACCCGCGGGCTCGACAAGAGCAGCGAGTTCACCACGTGGATCAAGGAGACCCTGAACAACGGGGCCGTCGACACCGCGCGGCAGAACCTCACGATCGAGATCAAGGACTCGACCGGGGAGACCGTCCGTCGCATCCAGCTGATGCAGGGCTGGGCCTCCAAGTGGGAGGGCCCTTCCCTCAAGGCCGGCGAGTCCAGCGCGGCGACCGAGACGGTGACCATCACCTTCGAGGAGATCGTGGTCGAATGAGGCGCCGGACCGTTACGCCGGGCGGCGGACTCGAAGAGGTCCTCGACAACCTCGCCGCCGCGCCCGCCGCACGGGAGGAGGCTTCCGCGCCCCCTCCCGCGCGCCCCCGGGAACGGGAGACGCTGCAGACGGAGTTCGCCTTCGAGCTGCCGCGCGGGTTCGTCGACGACGAGGGCCAGGTGCACCGGAACGGCACCATGCGGCTCGCGACGGCCCGGGACGAGCTGCGCCCGCAGATCGACCTGCGGGTGAAGGAGAACCCGGCGTACCTGTCCGTGGTGCTGCTGAGCCAGGTGATCACCCAGCTCGGCACGGTCACCGATGTGCACGCCGGGATCGTCGAGCGGATGTACGCGACCGACGTGGCGTTCCTCCAGGACTTCTACCGCCGGATCAACAGCGAGGGCCACACGCATGCCGCGGTGACCTGCCCGCTGTGCCACGGGTCGTTCGAGGTGGATCTCTCGGGTGGGCGCCTGGGGGAATCGTGACGTACGCGCTTCCCCGGCTGCGGGAGGAGATCGCGTACGTCGCCTACCACTTCCATTGGCAGCGTGAGGACATTCTCGATCTCACCCACGGCGAGCGTCAGCAGTGGGTGCGGGAGATAGCGCGGATCAACACCCGCGTCAACGAAGGCGGGTGATCGCGTGGGGTTCGGGGACTGGTTCCGCCGCACGGACGGGCAGCGGTCCGCCGCTCCCTCTCCGGAGGGCGGCGGACACGCGGGTACGCCGGGCGTGCCCGCTCCCGCCCCAGCCCCCGACCCCGCTTCCGGTACGTCGGCGACGTCCGGCGACGGAGGCGGGGACGGCGGCGGCTGGGACGGCGGCTGGCGGCGGGTGGCCCCGCCGTCGGTGACGGTCGCCCGGTCCTCGATCGGGGTGAGCGACGGGCTGCGGTTCCGGTCGCGGCTGGCCTCCTGGCAGAACCCCGCCCTGGGCGGCGAACTCGGCCACTCCGTCCTGCCGTCGGCCCCGGTCGGCCTCATCCACGGTGTCGCCCGTCCGGGCGGCGCGCGGGCCGCGTCCCCCGGTGGGCCGCTGCTGCTGCGCGCCGTCCGGGCCCCGGGCGCCGAGGAGCCCGCCGAGCCCTCGCCGGGCCTGCCGTCCGCCCCGGCCGGCAAGGCGGCGGGAAAGGGCGCCAGGGCGAACGGCGGTACGACCAGCGGTACGGGTACACGTACGGGATCGGGCAGCGCAGGGAAGCCGGACGCCGGCTCGCCGTCGGTCCAGCGGGCGGGCGCGGCGCGTGGTTCGGCCCCTTCCGCCGCGAACCGGTCGCCGTCGGGACCGTCGATGTCCCCGGCCCCGTCCCGCTCCTCGGGTCAGTCCGCCGGTTCCGCCGGTCCGTCCGGCTCGCCCACGCCTTCCGGTGCACGCGCTCCCGCCGCCCCGCCACGTCCGCGGACTGCCGACGACAGCGGTCCGGCCGTGGGGCAGCGGGCCCGGCCGGCACCCGTGCGTCCGCAGCGGATCGCCCCGCCGCTGATCGTCGCGCGGCGACCGTCGATGCCGCTGCGGCAGATCGCCGGGCTCCCGCCCGCCACGCCCGCCGGCCCCCCGGCGGCTTCGCCCGCTCCGGCGTCTCCGGCTTCTTCGACTTCTCCGGCAGCGGCCGGCTCCGTCGCCGTCCAGCGGGCCGGGTCCGGGCCGCTGAACGGACCGGACCGTGCGCGTCCGGACGGCGACGCCCCGAGCGCCCCGCCCTCTGACCGATCCCCCGGCCGGCCCGCCGCCGAGGTGGTGCGCCCGGCCCTGGGCAGGCCACTGCGCGAAATGCCCGCCGGGGCCAGGCCGGCCGGCGCCGACGGCCCGGCGGGCGTCGTGCCGTCCGCCCCCGCGACGGCTCAGCCGGCGGGACCGCTGCCGGTGCTCCAGCGCCAGGCGTCGGACCAGGCCGGCCCTCCGGCCACGACGCCTCCGGTTCCCCCAACGCCCCCGATTCCCACGACTCCTCGTGGGCGGGCCGCGTCTCGCCGGCCGGCGACTCCTCCGGCCGGTTCGAAGGATGCCAAGGCGCCGGAGCGGCAGCAGCCGTCGCCGGACGCCCGGTCCCGGGCGCCGCAGCCGCCCCGGCCCGCCGGGCCGCCCGGTCCCCCGGCGCCCTCTCCTCCGGTGCAGCGTGCACCGGCCCCGGGCGGCGCGACGCCCGCCGCCCCCTCCCCGATGCCGGGACCCGATGCTTCCGGTAGCGCACGCGCCCGTGCGCGGGGCGGAATCGGCGCACCGCTTGCCTCGCTGCCGCCGACCGCGCGGGTCGGCCGTGACGCGCCGCTCCTCGGTGACCGCCGGTCCGCCGGGACGGGAGTCGACGCGGGCCGGGCCACGGGCCGGGGGCCCGCGTCGGCACCGGGCTCCCGGCCGGCCGTTCCGGCCCCCGCTCCGACGGGCGTGCCCGCCGCGATGCCGGTGCGGTCCGCTGCCGCCGCGCCCACCGGGCCCGCCGCGTCCTCGCCCGGGAGCGCGGCCGTCCAGCGCTCGGCGGGCCCAGGCCCCGCCACCACCCGTACCGGCACGGGCAGGGCCGCCGTTCCCCCGCCGCCCGTACGCGTCCGGCCGGTCGGTCGAGAACGTGCGACGGCACGGGGCTCCGGCGGCGCGACACCGTCGTCGCCCGCGGTCCAGCGGTCCCGGTCACTGCTCCCGAGCCGCGGCCTGACGGTGACCACCGGTTCCGCCGAGGGCTTCTCGGCCCCTCCGGCGCCTGCGGCGGGCGGCGCCGCCCGCCCGGTCGTGGCGGCCACCTGGCGGCGCGACGTGGGGCAGCCGGGCGCGCTCGACGGGCGGGCCGGGACCCGTCCGAGCGCGGGCTCCCAGCAGCCGGCGCCGTCCGGAGCGGCGTCCGGCGCCCCGGTCCAGCGCTCCACGAGCGCGCGCCCCGCCCATGGGGGCGGCACCTCCCTCACCGCTCCGGCCCCGGGCGCCGTGACACGGAGCGCCGGACCCGCCGGCCGGCGTGAGCCCGGTCGCGCCCCGCAGGCGACGCCTGCCCCGGCCGGGCGCGCGGCATCCGCCGGCGGTGTGCTCCAGCGACTCGTACGGCGGTCCGGGCGGGCCGCGACGGACTCTCCCGAGCTCCCCGGCACGCCGCCGCGTCAGGCTCCCGGGCCGGGTACCGCCCAGGCCCCTCGGCCGGGCTCCGCGCGGCACGCCTCCCCGGCCGCCGGACCGGTCGCTCGACCTGCCCCCGTCTCCCCGTCTTCCTCGGCTCCGGCGGCCTCGGCGGCTTCTTCGGCTCCGGCTGTCGCCGTCCAGCGCGTCGCCGCTTCGGCCGCGCCCGCGACGCCGCTTCCGCACACCGCGCCTCCCTGGTCGGGAAGGCCGGCCGCCGCTTCCGGAGCGGCGGCTTCCGCGACCGCCCCCGGCATCCGCCCCGCCTCCGCCCCCGGCACGCGCCCCGTCCCGGTCGTCCGGCCGCATCCGCCCGCGGCGGCCCGGCCGGAAGCCCCCGTACCCGTACAGCGGGCGGCGATGCCGGTGGTGCCGGACGGCGCCGGTCCGCCGGCCGCCGGGCCGGCCCCCGTGGGCGGGACCGCTCCCGGTCCGCCGCCGGGGCCCTCCGTACGGGTGCCGCCGCGCACCCCCGCGCGGGCCGCCGGAGCGGGTCGCCCGCAGAGCGGCGCCGCGCAGGCGGTCCAGCGTGCGGCGGAGGAGGCCGGGATCACCGGGGTTCCCGTGCGGGCCGCCCCGGCGAAGCCCGCGGCCGGGACGACCGGGGCGGCCGCCGGCTCCGACGACACCGCCGGCGCTCCCGCGGCGAACCGGCTGAGCGGAACGGAGATCGAGGAGCTGGCACGACGGCTCCTCGACCCGGTGAGCCGGCTCATCCGCGCCGACCTGCGGCGGGGCCGGGAACGCAGCGGGCGACCGCACGACGGCCGCCGCTGACGGCACGGCCGTCCCGGTCGCGCGCCGCCCGGCGCACCGGATCCGCCGGGCCCCCGCACCACCCCCGCACGACCCGTACGGCAGACAGCACGGAAGACGAGAGACCCATGACGGACAACATCTTCGCGACGAGCGTGTTCTTCAAGCTCGCGATCGGCGGCAGCGACCTGGGCGCGTTCCACACCTGCTCCGGCCTGGGCGCCGAGGTGGAGATGGAGACGTACGCCGAGGGCGGCAACAACGGTTTCACCTGGCAGCTGCCGGGGCGGATCACCTGGACGAACATCACGCTGACCCGCCCGGTGACCGCCGACACCCTCAAGATCGCACGCTGGCTGAACGAGACGATCCAGCGGGTCGAGCCCAAGGACGGCGAGATCGTGGCGCTGCGCCCCGACCTCAGCCGGATCATCAGCTGGCAGGTGCACGGCATCGTGCCGGTGCGCTGGCAGGGCCCGTCCTTCGATCCGGCCAACTCCCAGGCGGCGATCGAGACGCTGGAGATCGCACACGAGGGCCTGGAGCCCTCCTGACCGGAAGCAACGCGTCCGACCGGACGACAAGACCACGACGAAGGAAGGAGAAACGCAATGTCACCCGCTCTCCGTGCGAGCCGCGCTCGTGCCCAGCTGACCATCATGGAGCCGCCGTCGACCGTCGGCGCCAAGCCCGGCGGCGCGCTCGCCCGGCTCACGTTGCAGTTCAACCCCGCGAAGCTGTCGCTGAGCAAGAGCACCGAGTGGCGGCGCACTCCGTCCCGGATGGCCGGACAGTCCGCGCTGCCCGAGTTCGTCGGCAGCGGGCCCCGGGCCCTGTCGCTGGAGGTCTTCCTCGACGCCACCGCCACCCACGACAACTCCGTGGAGAAGGCGGTGGAGCAGTTGATGACCGCGTGTGTCCCCACCCCGAGCAGCCTGGCCCGCAAGACGCCCGCCAGCCCCTGGGTGCGCTTCGACTGGGGGACGTCCAAGACGACCTCGTTCGACGGGGTGCTCTCCAACCTCTCGGTCTCCTACACCCTCTTCGACGTCGACGGGAAGCCGCTGCGCGCCACCTGCTCCCTGTCGATCGAGGAGGCCAGCGTCGACCCGGCGGGCCAGAACCCCACCTCGGGTTCGAAGGAGGCGCGACGCACCCACCGGGTCGTGGCCGGGGACAGCCTGCCGCTGCTGGCCTGGCGGGAGTACGGCGACGCCACCGCCTGGCGGACCATCGCGCATGCCAACGACATCGACGACCCCATGCAGCTGACCCCCGGGAGGGAACTCCTCGTGCCCGGGCGGGAAGACCACCTGGCGGAGGAGAACCGATGAGCGGCAAGGACTCCCCCGGCCGCTCCTTCGCCGCCGACCCCATCGTCGAGGCGCCCGCCGAGCTGCCCGCCGCCTGGGCCACCCAGCTGGTGAGCTGCGTGGTCGACGAGAACGTGGGCCTGCCGGACACCGCCGTCCTGATGTACCGGGACCCCGACCACACCTTCCTCGCCAAGACCGGCATCGGCATGGGCACCCCCCTGAAGATCTCGGTGATCACCGTGCAGGACCGGGTGCGCGAGCGGCTGTTCACCGGGGAGGTCACCGCCGTCGAGCTGGACACCGACACCACCGGCTCGTTCACCGTCGTACGGGCGTTCTCCAAGGCGCACCGGCTCCAGCGCGGCCGGAAGGTCGTGGCGTACCGGAACATGAAGACGGCGGACATCGTCCGCAAGGTCGCCACCGGCGCGGGCCTGGCCTGCGGGAGGATCGAGGCCGCGCCGGTCACGTACAAGCAGGTGACCCAGCCGAACGTGTCGGACTGGGAGTTCCTCCAGCACCTCGCGGCCGAGAGCGGCGCCACGGTGCGGGTGGACGCCAAGGGCCTGCTGCAGTTCACGAAGCCGGAGCCTGCCGCGTCGGCCCCGGCGCCCTCGACGTCCGCCTCGCGCGATCCGATGGTCCTGGAGTACGGGAACAACCTGCTGGCCCTGCGTGCGGTGCTGACCGGGGCGGACGGGGCGGACAGCGTCGAGGTGCGCGGCTGGAACGTCGACACCAAGACGCGGCTGGTGGCCCGGCAGCAGTCCGTCCGCAGCGACACCGTCACCCCGGGGATGAGCCCGTCGACGGCGGCGAGGGTGTTCGGCTCCAACTCCCGTACGACGATCACCGACACCCCGTACCGCACCCAGGCGGAGACCCGGGCCGTGGCCGGAGCGCTCGCCGCGTCGGTCAGCGCCGGTTTCGGGGAGGTCGAGGCCGTCGCCTACGGAAACCCGCAACTGCGGGCGGGCCTGCCGGTGGCCCTCGGCAACGTCGGGCCCGCCTTCTCCGGCCGCTACACCGCGACCGCCGCGCACCACGTCCTCGAACCGGACACCGGCTACCGCACGACGGTGATCGTCAGCGCCTCACCGGACCGTTCGCTGTCGGGGCTGGCCACCGGCGGGAACGCCCCCGCCCGGGGTCCGCGCATTCCGGGCCTGGCGATCGGGGTGGTCACCGACATCCGCGAGGAGGGCAAGGGTCAACGCGGCTGGGTGCGGCTGAAGTTCCCGTGGCTCGACGACACCTACGTCACCGACTGGGTCCGTACGGTGCAGTGGGGCGGCCAGGGCGGCGGTGGGGTGTTCAGCCCCGAGGTCAACGACGAGGTGCTGGTCGGGTTCGAGCAGGGGCTGCTGGACAGCCCGTACGTGCTCGGCGGCCTCTACAACGGGGTCGACAAGCCCTCACCGCACGACGTCCCGCTGGTCGACCCGACGAGCGGGAAGGTCAACCGCCGCTCCCTGGTGTCCCGTTCCGGCAACCGGCTGGAACTGCTGGACGCGCCGCGCGGCCCGTCCGGGGTGCGCGTCGCCACCGGCGACAAGCGGCTCGACGTCGTCCTCGACGAGAAGAAGGGCGAGATCCGGCTGACGGTGAAGGCCCGCGGCGGCACCCGGGAGCTGAGCTCGGTGACCTTGTCCGCCTCGGGCATCACCCTCGACGCCGGGGCCACCGGCGACGTGACCATCAACGGCCGTTCGGTGACCGTCAACGGTAAGACGGGGGTCACGGTCGACGGCGGGCTGCTCGCGGTCCTCAAGGCCAAGCTCATCAGGATCAACTGACCCCGCCGCCGCTCCCCGCTCCTCCCCCGTACCTCCGAAGTCCCTTTCACAGCAAGGAGAACCCCGGCCATGCCCCCCGCAGCCCGCACGGGCGACAGCACCGCCCACGGCGGTCTCATCGGCACCCCGCCCCCGGGTGCGGTGGCCGTGGCCACCGTGTTCATCGGCGGCCGGCCCGCGGCCGTCACCGGGAGCCTCCACGTGTGCGTCGTCCCTCCGCACGCCGCGCTGGGGCCGGCCAACGTGATCATGCCCAACCCGGCCGGTGCCCTCACCGGGCAGGTTCTGATCGGCGGACTGCCGGCCGCCCGGATGCGGGACGTCACCAGCTGCGGCGCGCCCATCATCAGCGGCGCGCCGAACGTCCTGATCGGGGGCCCGGTGTGAGCGGCGGCGGCTTCATCGGGCGCGGCTGGGGCTTCCCGCTGCGCGTCGGGCCCACGGGCGGGATCGCGCTGGTCGAGCGGGACCGGGAGATCGAGGAGGCGATCGGCCTGATCCTCGGCACCGCGCCCGGCGAGCGGCCGATGCGCCCGGAGTTCGGCTGCGGCATCCACGACTACGTCTTCGCGCCCGGCGACGGGGCGACGGCCGGGCGGATCGCGCAGGAGGTCCGCACCTCCCTGGAGCGGTGGGAGCCGCGCATCGAGGTGACGGACGTGGTGATCGCGTTCGACGCCATCGAGGAGGGCACGCTCTACATCGACGTGCACTACACCGTGCGGGCCACCAACGACCTGCGCAACCTCGTCTTTCCCTTCTACACCATCCCGTCCTCGGAGGGCTCGTTGGAGGGCCCGTCCGGGACTGCTCAGGAAACGGGAGTGCGCTGATGGCCCTGCCTTCGCCCAATCTGGACGACCGGCGCTTCCAGCAGCTCGTCGACGAGGCCAAGCGGTACGTGCAGCAGCGCTCCCCCGAGTGGACCGACCACAATGTGTCGGACCCGGGGGTCACGCTGATCGAGACGTTCGCGTATCTGGTCGACCAGTTGCTGTACCGGCTGAACCGGGTGCCGGACAAGAACTACGCGGCCTTCCTCGACCTGCTGGGCGTGACCCTGTTCCCGCCGGCCGTGGCGCGGGCCGAGATCGACTTCTGGCTGTCCGCGCCGCAGCCGGAGACCGTGCACCTCCTCGCGGGCACCGAGGTCGCCACCGCGCGCGGGGAGGCCGAGGAGCCGGTGGTGTTCTCCACCTCGCAGGACCTGCCGATCGTGCCGAGTTCGCTGGTCAGGCTGGTCACCGCGCCGGTGTCGGGCGACCAGACCGACCGGACCGCGCCGCTCGGCGCGGGCAAGGACATCCCGTGCTTCCAGTCCCGGCCGGAGCCGGGCGACGCCCTGCTGTTCGGGCTGCCGACGGCCGTGCCCCGGTGCATCGTCGCCGTCCGGCTGGACAGCCGGGTGGAGGGCGTGGGCGTCGACCCGCGTCAGCCGCCGCTGGTGTGGGAGGCGTGGGACGGCGCCCGCTGGGTGACGTGTGCGACCGGCACCGACAGCACCGGCGGGCTGAACCGGCCCGGCGAGATCGTCGTGTTCGTCCCGGCCGGTCACACCGCCTCCGTCGTGGCCGGGACCCGGGCGGGGTGGCTGCGCTGCCGGGTCACCGCTCCGGAGCCGGGCCAGCCGTTCTACTCGGAGTCGCCGACGATCCGGGAGGCCGAGGTGTTCACGGTCGGCGGCACGGCGCCGGCGGAGCACGCGGAGGCCGTCGTGGACGTGCCCCTCGGGGTGTCCGAGGGCGTCGCCGGGCAGCGGTTCTCGGTGAGCCGGGCGCCTCTGCTGCTGGACGGGGAGCCGCCGGTCGTGCAGGTGTCGGCGGACGAGGGCTGGCAGATCTGGACCCCGGTCGAGCACTTCGGCGCTTCCGGGCCCGGTGACCGGCACGTCCGGATCGACGCGGTCTCCGGGGAGTTCGCGTTCCCGCCCGAGGTGCGGGAGCCGGACGGCACCATGCGCGCGTACGGGGCGGTGCCGGAGAAGGGCGCCCAGCTCCGCGTCCCGCGCTACCGCACCGGCGGCGGCGCTGCCGGGAACGTCGCCCGGGGCGCGATCTCCGTGCTCCGCAGTTCGGTGCCGTACGTCGCCGGCGTGAACAACCGCGAGGCGGCGACCGGCGGCGTCGACGGGGAGACCGTGGAGAACGCGAAGGTGCGCGCGCCCAACATCCTGCGGGTGCAGGAGCGGGCGGTCACGGCCGAGGACTACGAGGTCATCGCCCGGGAGGCCGCACCGTCCCTGCGCCGGGTACGGTGCCTGCCGGCCGTGGCGGGCGAGGCCGGCGCGGTGCGGCTGCTGGTGGTGCCCGACGCGGTCGCCGACGAGGACGGCCGGCTGCGGTTCGAGCAGCTGATCCCCTCGGACCCGGTGCTCGCGGCGGTCACGGAGCGGCTCGACGAACGGCGGCTGGTCGGCACCCGGCTGGTCGTGGAGCCGCCCGCCTACCAGGGCGTCACGGTCGTCGCCCGGCTGGTGGCCGCGCCCGGGGACGTGGACCGGGTCCGGTCGGAGGCGCTGGAGGCGCTGTTCCGCCACATCGACCCGCTGCGGGGCGGGGCGGACGGCCGGGGGTGGCCGTTCGGCAGGCCCGTGCAGTACGGGGAGGTCTTCGCCGTGCTCCAGGGCGTGGAGGGGGCGGGGTTGGTCGAGGACGTCCGGCTGTTCCCGGCGGACCCGATCACCGGGCGGCGCGGGGCGGCGGTGGACCGTGTCGACGTCGCGCCGGGGGCCCTGGTCTTCTCGCACCAGCACCAGGTGGTCGTCACCGCGAGCGGGGCCGGTGAGGGCGTATGACGCGGGCCGCGATACCCGGGCTGCCGAGCCGGTACCCGATCGGCGACCTGCTGCCCGCCCTGTACGCGGACGACGACCTGGCCCAGCGGTTCACGGCGGGGCTGGACACGGTGCTGGCCCCGGTCCTGTCGACCCTGGACAACCTGCCCGCCTACTTCGACCCGTCGCTGGCCCCGGCCGACTTCCTGCCGTGGCTGGCGTCCTGGGTGGGCGTCGACGCCGATCCGGCGTGGCCGGTGGAGCTGCGCCGGGCGGTCGTCGCGCGCGCCGTCGAGCTGCACCGGTGGCGCGGCACCCGGCGGGGTCTCGTCGAGCGCCTGCGGCTCTGCTGCGGTGTGCACGCGGAGGTCCGGGACGGCGGGGGCGCCACCTGGTCGGCCGAGCCGGGCGCCGCCCTCCCGCCGCCGCCGACCGGTGAACTGCTGGTCCGCGTCTGGCCGGTGCGCGAGGGCGCCTCGGTGGACGCCCGCCGCGTCCTGGACGTCGCCACGGCCTCGTGCCCCGTCCACCTCACCTGCCGGGTGGAGGTCCTGCCGGACCCGCCCGACGAGCCCGAACAGACAGGAGGCTGACGCGATGCGTTCATGCCCGGCGTGCGGTACGGCCAACGGCGAGAGTGACGATTTCTGCGGCAACTGCGGCGGCTACCTGGGGTGGTCCTCCCAGCCCGTGCGGCCGACGCGGACGGCGGTTCCCGAGCCGGAGCCCGAGCCGGAGCCGGAAGATCCTCGGAGCGGGGGCGGGGCGGAGCCCGCGGCGGAGCCGTCCGGGCCGCCGCCGGCCACGCCCGTACCGGGCTCCGTCCTGCCGCCACGACCGACGCGGCCCGCGCCCGCGGCGCCCGCGCCTGTCCCCAAGCCCGCGCCTGCCCCCAAGCCCGCGCCCTCGCCCGCGCCCTCGGAACGGTCGGCCGCACCGGAACGGCCCGAGCCCGCGCCCCCGGTGCGGCCCGAACCGTCGACGCCCCCCGCCCCGGCGCCCCCGGAGCGCACCGAACCACCGGCACGCCCCGTCCCGGCGCGCCCCGGTCAGCCGACGGCTCCGCCCCGGCCGGCCCCCGGACCCGCGGCGACGCCCGGGCCCGCGAAACCTCCAGCCCCCGCTCCCGTACCACCGCGGCCCGCCGCGCCGCCGGTGGAACCCCGGCCGGCGACGCCGCCCGTGCCCCCGGCGCGGCCCGCGCCCGCTCCCGTACGCCCCGGAATGCCGGTGTCCGCACCGGCGGCGTCCGGAAACGCCTCCGCCGGAGTGCCCGACGAGGACGAGCCGATCGGGGCGGTACGGCCGGCCAAGCCCGTGGCCCGGCGGCCCGTCGTGCGGCCGTTGGCGGCTGACGAGACGCCGGACGGTCCCCCCTGCCCGGCCTGCGGCACGCCGAACCTGCCGGGGCGGCAGTTCTGCCGGCGGTGCGCCGCTCCCCTGCGGACCCGGGAACAGCCCGCCGCTCTGCCCTGGTGGCGCACGGTGTGGCCGTTCCGCCGCCGGGTGCGCGGCGGTTCGGGCCGGGCGCTGCGGCGGACGCTGCTGGTCCTGGCCGTGGCCGGGCTGCTGGTCGCGGGCTTCCTGTTCTTCCCGCTGGGGCGCTACGTCTACGAGGACGTCCGGGACAAGCTCGGCGGCACGGCGGAGATCAGCCCCACGGGGGTGACCGCCAGCGCGGCGGCCGCCGGCCACCCGGCCGGCGCGGCGGTCGACGGGCTGACGAACGAATACTGGGGCGCTCCCGCGCTCGGCGCGTCGCTGACCTGTTCGTTCGGGACCCCGTTCCGGCTGGTCGGGGTCGTGGTGCACACCGGTGTGTCCAAGGAGCCGCAGGAGTTCCGGCGTGGCGCGCGGCCGGTCCGGGCGGACCTGCGCGTCACCACGAAGGACGGCAAGGTCCACGAGAAGGCGGTGACCTTCAACGACAAGCCCGGCAAGCAGACGGTGCGGACGGGCATCAGCGACGTCGTCTCCGTCGAGCTGGTGCTGCGGCAGGCGGTCGGCCAGGGCGAGGGCCGGCCGATCGCGGTCGGCGAGGTGGAGTTCTTCCGGCGGACCTGAACCGGGTGCCGTGGTTCCGGCGGTTCACTCGGCACCCACTGCCGAACCCCGGCCACTGCCGACACGAAGGGCCGACACGTTCACTCATGGCCCATGAGTGATCAGGGAGTTCACGCCGATCAGACAATTTCGGTCACACATGACTTCCCTCGGCACCCCCACACGGGGTTGACTGAGCACTACACATGGTGACGCGTCCGCCCACCGGTTCGTCGGCCCTGCCCCGGCGCTCCGGCTTCCGGCGGCGAAAGGAGGACGGTGAGGCCCCTCTCACCTCGTACGTCGTCCCGCCGCCCGGCCTCCGCGCCATGGGCGCCGCCCCCCACGGTGACCCGTCGCCCGCCCGGTCGCCCGGCAGGCGCCGTTGACATCGTCCGCCCGCATTCATCAGACGAGGGACAGCAATGAGCCAGATCGCGTTACCCGCGTTTCACATGCCGTTCGAGAGTGCCGGATGCCATCCCGGCCTGGCGCAAACCCGTGAGGCGGCCTGGGAATGGGCCGACGCCGAAGGGCTCGACCTGTCCGTACCGGCCCGGCGGAAGATGATCCGGACCCGCCCGGAACTGTGGATCTCCCTCATTTTTCCGAAGGCCGCGCAGGAGCATCTCGACCTGTTCGGCCAATGGCTTTTCTGGGCCTTCCTGGTGGACGACGAGTTCGACGACGGGCCGGCCGGGCGCGACCCGCTGATGTGCGAGAAGGCGATCACCCGCCTGGTGGACGTCTTCGACGGGGCCGAGCCGAACGGGCCGATGGAGCGGGCGCTCGCCGGACTGCGGGACCGGACCTGCCACGGGCGGTCGCCGCAGTGGAACCGGCAGTTCCGGCGGGACACCGCCGCCTGGCTGTGGACGTACTACGCGGAGGCCGTCGAGCGGGCCGCCGGGCAGGTGCCGAGCCGCGCCGAATTCGTCAGGCACCGGCGGGAGTCGGTCGCCATGCAGCCCTTCCTCTGCCTGCATGAGATCACCGCCGGAATCGATCTCCCGGAGTCCGCGCGGAGCCTTCCCGCGTATATCGCCCTGCGGAACGCCGTCACCGACCATTCCGGTCTCTGCAACGACATCTGCTCCTTCGAGAAGGAAGCCGCTCTCGGCTACGAGCACAACGCCGTACGGCTGATTCAGCGCGACCGGGGCTGCACCCTCCAGGAAGCCGTCGACGAGGCCGGGGTCCAATTGGCCCGCGTCGCCGAGCGGGTGCGGCGGGCGGAGAGGGAACTGCTGGAGGAGATCGAGGCGGCGGGCATCGGCGGACCGGCCAGGGCCGCCCTGGAACGCTGCGTCCAGGACTACCGGGGGCTCGTGCGCGGCGACTTCGACTACCACGCGCGCGCCGAGCGCTACACCCGTCCCGACCTGGTGGAGCTGGACGAACGGGACTCGCTGTCCCAGTTCTTCGCCGCCTAGAAGCACTCGCGCGGCGACGAGGGCCCCTCGGGCGGGCCGGGCCCGGGCTTTGCCTCCCGGGCCCGGCCGGGCCGGGTCAAGCTCTGCCGGACCGCGTGGAAGACTGTGCTTCGCAAGCATGTCCCGGGTCGCCCCACCGACCGGGCCGACGGCGACGTCGTGCCCCCGGTCAGCGACTGACCGGCCGGAATGCCCTGCCATTCAGCCAGCGTCACCCCCGGGGAGATCACACGTGAGAGCACAGCGAAGAATCTGGACCACGGCCGCCGTCACGACGGCGGCCGTGGCGGGTGTCCTGGTGTTCCAGGGCGTCACCGGCACCTCCGACACCGACCGCGAGCGGCGGGCGGCGGACGCCAAGTCGGCCCCTGTGAAGTCCGATGTGCACAGGACCGCGCTGAAGACCGCGCCGGACGGCGGCTCCGCCTCGCTCGCGCGGCGCGACACCGAACCGTTCAGTCTGCTCGGCGTCACCTGGACCGACCCCGCCGCCGAGGTGACGGGCCGCGTCGAGGCCCGCACCCGGTCCGCCGCCACGGGCGAGTGGACCGGCTGGCTGCCGCTGGACACCGAGATCGACGGGCGGACGGAGGCCGGCCGGTCCGGCGTCCGCGGCACCACCGAACCCCGCTGGGTCGGCCCCTCCAACGGCGTCGAGGTCCGGGTGAGCACCGGGAAGGGCGTACGGACCGGGCTGCCCGAGGGGCTGCGGCTCGACACCGTCGACCCGGGCGGCGACCCCACCCCGCTCGCCGCCGAGCCGGCCGCGTTCGCCGTCGAGGAGACCCCTTCCGACGAGCCGTCGCCGGGTCAGGAGCCGTCACCGGGCGAGGAGCCGTCGCCGGTCACCCCGCCCACGGAGGAACCGGGCGGGGAGTCCACCGGCGAGCCGTCCCCCGCCCCGGACACCGAGTCCCCCGCCCCGCCGCCGAGCCCCACGCCGGACCCGGGCACCGCGTCCCCCACCCCGCCCCCGTCGCCGACGGCGCCCACCGGCTCCCCGTCGCCGGTCCTGCCGCCCGCCCCGCCGTCCACCGTTCCGCAGCCGCCGGTCGTCTCCCGGGCGGGCTGGCAGGCGGACGAGTCGCTCAACAACGAGTCGCCCGACTACCTGGACCGGGTCAAGGCCGTCTTCGTCCACCACACCGCGCAGACGAACGCGTACTCCTGCGCCGACTCGGCGGCCATCGTGCGCGGCCTGCACACCTACCACGTGAAGTCGAACGGCTGGAAGGACCTCGGCTACAACTTCATCGTCGACAAGTGCGGCACGGTCTTCGAGGGCCGCAAGGGCGGTGTGGACCGGCCCGTGATGGGAGCGCACACCTACGGCTTCAACCGGGACACCACCGGCATCGCCGTGATCGGCATGCACACCGACACCAAGGCCGCGACCGCGGCGACCACCGCGGTCGCCCGCGTCGCCGCGTGGAAGCTCGGCCAGTACCGGGGCGACCCGGCCGGCACGGTCCAGCTCACCGCCGGGGCGAACGGCAAGAACATGGTCCACAAGCAGTTCGTCGCCGGGCAGCAGTACTCCTTCCAGCAGATCTCCGGGCACCGGGACGGGTTCGCCACCGAGTGTCCCGGCCTCTCCCTCTACCACCAGCTCCCCGGCATCCGCGCGCTGGCCGCCGGTCCCGTCACCGGCCTCACCGTCACCTCGGTGACCGGAGCGAACGCCTCCGGCTCCACGTACTACACCCGGTCGAAGATCACCGTCGGCTGGAAGGCGGCCACGCCCGCGTCCTTCGTCAAGAGCTACGAACTGCTCGTCGGCGGAAAGCCGGTGGCCACCGTCAAGGGCAGCGTCACCTCGGCCGCGGCCACCCTCGCCGCCGGCAAGCACTCCGTACAGGTGCGGGCCACCCACCAGTCGGGGAAGACGTCCCTGTCCCCGGCCGCGACCGTGGTCGCCGACACCGCGCGGCCGGTCTTCTCCACCAAGCCGGCCCTCACGCTGCGCACCGGCACGGTGAACACCACCGCCGTCCCGCTCACCCTGAAGTGGAAGGCCACCGACGCCGCCGCCCTCAAGGAGGTCCGGCTCACCGCTCCCGTCGCCAAGAAGTACGGCCCGACGACGGGCAGCGCCTCGCACACCTCGAAGTCCGGCCGGGCGACCGCCTGGAAGATGACGGCCTACGACCGCGCGGGCAACACGGCCGCCGCCTCCGTCTCCGGGACCCCGGTGATCCTCCAGGAGTCCGCCGCCAGGAAGAGCGGCAAGTGGACCACGAGGTCCTCCGGCAGCTACCTGGGCGGGAAGTCGTACTCCAGCAACGCCAAGGGCGCGTCCCTGACCTGGACGTTCACCGGCCGATCGGCCGCCTGGGTGGTGTCGCGGGCCGCCACTTCGGGGCAGGCATACGTCTATGTCGACGGCAGGAAGGCCGCCACGGTGGACCTGAAGTCCTCCGCCACGAAGTACCGGCAGGCGATCTGGACGAAGTCCTGGTCCTCCAGTGCGAAGCACACGGTCAAGATCGTGGTCGTCGGCACGAAGGGCCGCCCGGCCCTCACCACGGACGGGCTGGTCTACCTGAAGTAGCCGTCCGGACCACCGCACCGCGAGAGGGGTTGGCACGCACCATGTCCGACATCGAGGCGGGTACTCCCCCACGGGTGCTGACTGTGCACGGCACCGTGCGCGGTGCGGTGGAACGGGGTGTCGCGGTCTTCCGCGGCATCCCGTACGCGGCTCCGCCGGTGGGTGCGGGGAGGTTCCGCGCACCCGCTCCGCCCGAGCCGTGGACGGGGGTCCGCGAGACCGTGGCGTACGGCCCGACGGCGCCCAAGCGGCCCTACGCCCCGCCGCTGGACCGGCTGCTGCCGGATCCGGCGGTGCCGGGCGAGGGCTGGCTGAACCTCAACGTGTGGACGCCCTCGCCGGGCGCCGCCCGGCTGCCGGTCCTCGTGTGGATCCACGGGGGTTCGCTGGTGCACGGCTCCTCGGCGGTGCCGGTGTACGACGGGTCCGCGTTCGCCCGGGACGGGGTGGTCCTCGTCTCGGTCAACTACCGCCTGGGCGTCGAGGGGTTCGGCGTCTTCCCCGACGCACCCGCCAACCGGGGGCTGCTGGACCAACTGGCGGCCCTGGAGTGGGTGCGCGACAACATCGCGGCGTTCGGCGGCGACCCGGACCGGGTGACGGTGGCAGGAGAGTCGGCGGGGGCGGTCTGCATCGCCGCCCTGCTCGCCGCGCCCCGGTCGGCGGGGCTGCTGCGGCGGGCGGTGCTCCAGAGCGGCGCGCCCGCCGCACTGCCCCCGGACGCCGGGCGCGGGACGACCGAGCTGATCGCGAAGCGGCTCGGCGTCCCCGCGACGGCCGCCGCCCTGGCCGCCGTGGGCCCGGAGGCGCTGCTGACCGCGCAGACGGAGGTCACCGGCGGCGGGAACCCGCTGACCGGCCGCAACTCCTTCCAGGCGGTCGTGGACGGCGCTCTGCTGCCGCACGACCCCGTGGCGGCGCTGCACGCGGGCGCGTCCGCCGGGATCGACCTGCTGATGGGGGCGAACACCGAGGAGTACCGGCTCTGGTTCGTGCCCGGCGGACTGACCGAGCGGATCAGCGGGCTGCGACTCCGTCTGGCCCAGCTGAAGTTCGGGGTGCCGAACGCCACCGCCCGCACCTACCGCGCCAACCGCCCGGACGCCACGCCCGGTGAGATCCTCGGCGCGCTGGCGACGGACCTGCTGCTGCGGGTCCCGCTCAACCGGCTGGCCGACGCCCGGACGCACGCGCCGGGCTCCACGTATGTGTACGAGTTCGGCTGGCCCACCCCCGTACAGCGTCTGGGCGCCTGTCACGCGCTGGAGCTGGGCTTCGTCTTCGACACGCTCGGCCACCCCGACACCATGGCCCTGACCGGCCCTGACGCCCCGCAGGAGCTGGCGGACGCGATGCACCGGGCGTGGGTGGACTTCGCGACGCACGGGGACCCGGGATGGCCGTCCTGGGACGCACGGCGGCCCGTGGGGGTCTTCGGACCGGGGGCTCCGGAGGTGGTGTCGGCCCCGCGCGACGACGAGTTGCACGGCTGGGAGCCGTACCGCACCGGCCAGAAGGGCGCGAAGGGCCGCTGACGGGCGGGTGTTGACGGGGCGGCACGCACGGCGGCCCCGGCGGGCGGTGCGGCTCGGGCCGTGTTCCGCCGGCCGGGGCCTCGTCGTGCGGCTCAGCCCTTGTTCTGCGAGGCCCAGAACTCGTCGAAGGTGAGCCGGCCGTCCCCGTTGGCGTCGTGGGCGTTGATGATCGCCTGCGCCACCGTCTCGGTGACGAAGGGGTCGCCCAGCTGAGCCATCGCGCTCTTGTACTCGTTGGCCGTGATGAGCCCGTCGCCGTCCCGGTCGAACCGCTCGAATGCCGTCCGCGCCGACTCGATGTCCGCCACTGTTCCGCCCCTTCGTGATGCCGAATGTCAGGGTCAGATTATCGGGCCGCCCGGGTGGGGCCGGCGGCGGTCGCCGGCCCCGGACCGGAAGGGCGCCGCCAGGGGTCGCCGGGCCGGCCCACCAGCTCCGTGGCGGTCACCGCGCGCAGCCCGCGGCGGCCGATCTCGGCGAGGAGCAGCGGCAGCGCGGCGACGGTGACCGGGCGGCCGAGGCTCAGCTCCACCACCGATCCGTTGCGGAGCTCTCCGGCGACCTTCCGGGTGACGGCCGCGACGCGGGTGGCCTTGTGGTCGAGCGACTCCACGTCGCAGGCGAGGACATGGGGGTAGCCGGCCCGCTGGGCGAGCCGCTGGAGGAGCGGGGAGGCGTACGCGGTGGGCGAGGGGCGGAACCAGGCGCCGATGGACCCGGTGAGCCCGCGCAGCCGACGGGCGCACGCGGTGATCTCCTCGTACGCCGCGTGCTCGTCCAGGACCGAGAGGTCGAGGTGGCGCTCGGTGTGGTTGCCGATCTCGTGGCCCCCGTCGAGGATCCGGCGGGCCATGTCCGGGTGTTCGGCGAGCCAGGTGCCGACCGCGAGCACCGTGACGCGCGCCCCCGCCTGTTCGCACCGGGTGAGCGCGGTGCGGGCGAGGCCGGGGTCGCCCCGCCCGTCGAAGGTGAGGGCGACGCGGGGCCGGTCACGCGGTCCGTGCGCGATCCGCACGGGGAGCCCGGGGAAGCGGTGCGGTGCGGGGGCGGCGGCCGGAGAGGCGGCGGGGTCCGGGGCTGGGGAGGCGGCGGCCGGGCCGGAAGGGCGGGCGGCGGGCGCGGGCCCGGCGGCTCCGCCCGCCCGGTCGCTCCGGGCGCATCCCGCGCCGAGGACTGCGGCCAGCGCCCCGGCCCCGGCGCCCAGCGCGTCGCGGCGTCCCAGCGGGGTCCCGCGTCCGTCCATGCCCGACCACCTCGCGTTCCACGGGTCCACCGGTTCCCGGCACACAGTAGAGGCGAAACGGGGAAAATGCGGCGATTGAGCAGCTCACCAGATGATCAATGAATCATTCATACCCTGCGATAACCATGCACAGAATGCCAGGCAAGTGACCGAGCACACCTACGATTCAATCGCCTTATGCCCGTTTGTTCCTAAAAAATCCCGACAAGCCGCTTTGGCGCCCGGGTCGCCCGTCTGCCATAGTCGGAGCCACGACCTCCATTGACCCGGGCCAGGTCGTCCTGAGCGGCCGTGAACACACCCCCCATTTCACGGCCCCCCGCCAGAAGCCCCCGCAGCGCCGCACCCCGGCCGACCGGGGGCTTCTGCGCGTGCCGGCCGAGGCTTCCGCGCGTCCGGCGGGACCGGGGCGGCACGGACGAGAGCGCGGACCGGGCGCGGACGGGGCGGGAGAGAGCAGGGCGGCCTCGGGCGACGGGAGAGGGGATCAGTGGTCGGAGATCCGCATCTCGAACCAGGTGACCTTGCCACGCGGCAACAGGTCCACGCCCCACCGGTCGGAGAGCTTGTCGACGAGGAAGAGCCCTCGCCCGCTGACGTCCATCGCACGGACCGGCATCAGACACGGCAGCCCGCGCGAGGGGTCACGCACCTCGACGCGGATCCAGCCCCGGCGGCGCACCATGCGTAACCCGAAGATCCGCGCCCCGGTGTGGCGCACCGCGTTGCCGACGAGTTCGGAGACGAGGAGCACCGCGTACTCGGCGGTCTGCGGCGAGAGGGCCCACTGGCGGAGCACGACGCAGGAGGTGAGCCGGCGGGCCGTCGCGGCCGACTCCGGGCGGGACGGCAGCCGGACCTCCTCCTCGGTCGGATTCCCGAACAACTCCAGCGCCTTGAACGCCTGTTCGTCATCCATGGTCGACGTCCAGCGTGCCGCGGTCGCGCTGCTGCGCGGTCGCGGCTGGTCCACATCCTCCAAGCCCGCCATGCCCACCATCATGGCCGCACGGATCGCCCTCCGTGGTCGTTCCACGGGAATCCGCCCCCCGGAACGACTCGCTCCGCAGAAGGCTTTCGGCATATGCCACTGGCAGAACAACCCTCTGGGCGGCCGCGTTGACCTGCGAGGACGCCTCGTCCGGCGAGGACCGCCCGGCGGAGGGCGGCGCCGCGCCTTAAGGCTGCCTTAAGGCGCGGATAATGCGCTCTGACGGATGAACTCCCCGCGCGGGACCGTCCGACCCGACTACCGGGCCACCCGTTCTGACTACCGCTCAGCGGAACGTGGCCTTGCCCGGCCCCTCCTCGACGAAGCTGCGCATCCCCCGCTCGCGGTCCTCGGTGGCGAACAGACCGGCGAACCAGTTCCGTTCGACGGTGAGCCCGGTGTCGATGTCCGTCTCCAGTCCGGCGTCCACCGACTCCTTGGCGGCGCGCAGCGCCAGGGCGGGACCCTTGGCCAGCTTGGCGGCCCAGGCGTGCGCCTGCTCGTAGACCTCGGCGGCCGGAACCACCCGGTCGACGAGGCCCAGCGTCAGGGCCTCCTCCGCCTTGACCATGCGGCCGGTGAAGATGAGGTCCTTGGCCCGGGAGGGGCCGATCAGCCGGGCGAGCCGCTGGGTGCCGCCCGCGCCCGGGATCAACCCGAGGAGGATCTCCGGCTGGCCGAGCCTGGCGTTGTCCGCGGCGATCCGGAAGTCGGCGCAGAGCGCCAGCTCGCAGCCGCCGCCGAGCGCGTAGCCGGTGACGGCGGCGACGACCGGCTTGGGGATGCGGGCGACGGCGGTGAAGGCGTCCTGGAGGTCCTTGGACCGCAGCACCATCGCCGCGTGGTCCATCGCCTGCATCTCCTTGATGTCCGCGCCGGCCGCGAACACCTTCTCACCGCCGTAGAGGATCACCGACCGCACGTCCTCGCGCCGGGTCGCCTCCTCGGCCAGCTCCCGCAGCCGGTCCTGGACCGCCACGTCCAGGGCGTTCATGGGCGGCCGGTCCAGGAGGATCGTGCCGACGTTGTCACGTACTTCGAGGGTCACAGTCATGGAGGCAGGTTAACCAGTGCTAACGCGGGCGGGCCCGGTGCCGTTGGTCACAGCACCGGGCCCGCCGGATCACGCCGGGGAGGGGAAGGAGGTCCTACTTCTTCCACTCCTCCCAGTCCATGTTCCAGCCGTTGAGGCCGTTGTCCGGCTGGATCGTCTTGTCGTGGGAGTTCTTCACGATGACCACGTCGCCGATCAGCGACTTGTTGTAGAACCACGCCGCCGGCGTCTGGCTGTCGTAGCCGCCGCGCACATCGCGCAGACCGACGCAGCCGTGGCTGGTGTTGGTCCGCCCGAAGATGGAGGAAGCGCCCCAGTAGTTGCCGTGCAGGAAGGTGCCCGAGGTGGACAGCCGCATGGCGTGCGGCACGTCCTTGATGTCGTACTCGCCGCCGAAGCCGACGGTGTCGCCGTTCATCCGGGTCACCTTGAGCTTCTCGCTGATGACCATCTGACCGTTGTACGTGGTCGTCGCCGGGGCGCCGGCGGAGATCGGGATGTCCTTGATCTGCTTGCCGTCGCGGACCACCTTCATCCGCTTCGCGCCGGCGTCGACGGTGGAGACCTGGCTGCGGCCGATGGTGAACTTCACCGTCTTGGCCTGCTTGCCGTAGACGCCCGGCCGGCCCTCGACACCGTCGAGGTTCAGCTCGACGGTCACCTTGGTGCCCGCCGCCCAGTACTTCTCCGGGCGGAAGTCGAGGCGGTCGTTGCCGAACCAGTGCCCCTCGATCTCGACGGCCGGCTCGGCCGTGACCTTGACCGCCCGCTCCACCGCGTCCGGGTCGGTGATGCCCCGGGTGAAGTTGATGGAGACCGGCATGCCGACCCCCACGGTGGAGCCGTCCTCCGGCGTGTAGTGCCCGATGAAGGTGTTCGCCGGCACGAGCGTGGTGAAGGAGGTGTCCTTAGCCGACTCGCGGCCCTCGGCGTCCTCGGCCACCGCGTGGACCGTGTACTTCGTGGAGGCGGCGAGGTGCCGTTCGGGCGTCCAGCTCGCGCCGTCGGCCGCGATCTCGCCCTCGACCTCGTTGCCCTTGGGGTCGGCGACCTTCACCTCGGTCAGCTTTCCCCGCGTGGCGCCGATCTTCAGCGCACCGCTGGTCGCCACGGACTCCGCACCGTCCTTCGGCGCGACGGTCACCACCGCCTGCGAAGCGGCCGTGTCCTCCTTCTTGGTGCTGCCCGCCGGCCCCTTCTTGTCCCCGGCGTCGGCACTGCCGCCGCACGCCGTCACCAGCAAGAGCAGTGCTCCCAGAACCAGGGCCGGGGCCCCTGCTCCGCCGCGCCGCTTCCGGCCCGCCCCTGCCGATGCCCCCGATATCGGCTGCCCGTTCACTGTGGTCTTCTCCCCTCGCACGGCCTGGCCCCGCCATGGCCCGCACCCCCACGCGCCGAACATGCGCGCCGCCGCAAGATAATCACATCGCGGGCGGGGTGAACTCCCCCCGGAATGTCACCGTTCCGTACCAAGTGGCCGGGGAGCCGTGCAGGTGACGCGGGGTGCCGGCGAGGGGCGGCGGCGGGGGCAGGGCCCGCGACCACGGCCGCGGCGCGGGCAGAGCCCGGCCCGGCCCGGCACCGTGCGGGCCGGGCGCGGCGCAGGGCGGGCCGGGCCGCCGGCGGGCCGGGCGCGGCTCAGCGCAGGGCGGAGCCCGCCTTCCACTTCTTCCAGCCGAGGTTCCAGCCGCTGAGCCCGTTGTCCGGTGCGACCTTCTTGTCCTTGGAGTTGACCACCTCGACCACGTCGCCGATCAGGGTCCGGTCGAAGAACCACCCGCCGGGCGTGGAGCCGCCCCCGCCCTTGGTGTCGCGCAGCCCGATGCAGCCGTGACTGACGTTCTCCTCGCCGAAGACCGAGGCGTCGGCCCAGTAGTTGCCGTGCAGGAAGGTGCCGGACTCGGTGAGCCGGATCGCGTGCGGCACGTCCTTGATGTCGTACTCGCCCTTGCCCTTCTTGTCCGTGAAGCCGACGGTGGCCCCGTTCATCCGAGTGACCTCGTGCATCTCGGTGACCACCATCCTCCCGTTGTACGTGGTCGTCTTCGGCGCCCCCGCGGTGATCGGGACCGTGCTGACGAGCTCTCCGTCCCGGCGCACCTCCATGGTCTTGGCCTCCGCGTCGACCCGGGAGACCTGGGAGCGGCCGACGGTGAAGACGACGGTCTTGTCCTGGCTGCCGTAGACGCCCGGGGCGCCCTCGACGTCCCGCAGCCCGATGTCGACGGTGACCTCGGTGCCGGGTTTCCAGTACGCCTTCGGGCGGAAGTCGAGCCGGTCCTCGCCGAACCAGTGGCCGGCGACCTCGACCACCGGATCGGACGTCACCCGGATGGCCTTCTCCACCGCTGCCCGGTCCGTGATCGGGCGGTTGAACGAGAAGGAGACGATCATGCCGGTGCCCACCGTGGACCGGTTCTCCGGTTTGAAGTAGCCGATGAAGCGGTGCTCGGGCACGAGGGTGGTGAAGGTGGTGTGCCGGGCGGAGCGGCGTCCCGCCCCGTCCACGGCCACCGCGTCGACGCTGTACTTCGCGGCGAGGGCGAGCCGGGCCCCCCGTGGCTCCGGGGCCCAGGAGCGTCCGTCCCCGGCGATGCGCCCCGCCACCGTCTGCTGTCGCGCGTCCTCGATCCGCACGACCTTGACGCTCTCCAGCCGCCCGTCGGGGACCTTCACCGCGACGCGGGTCTCCTCGTCGACGCCCGTGGCGCCGTCCTCGGGGTAGACGCTGATCGCGTCGGGGGATCGCGCCTTGCCGTTGAGCACGGCGTCCCGGGTGTCGGTGCAGCCGGTCAGGAGGGCCAGCACGGTCAGCAGTCCTGCCCATGTCAGCACGGCGGCCGAGCCGGTCCGTGCGCTCTTCGCTGTGTGGTTCACGCTCCCCCAACGACCAGGGCCGGTCGGGGGAAACGTGAGTGCGGGGCCACCGGTGGGCAGAACAGGGGGGAGGACTACCCGAGGAGGGCCGCGGCCGGGACGCGGCGTGCCCTCCTCTCCGGTGCCCGTCCCACGAGCCGCGGGAGGCTACACGGTGTCGAGCGCAGCCGAGCAGGAGGCAGGACAGGGTCCGGCGGGGACGCCGGCGGAGACCGGCGAGCCGTCGGGCGGGCCGGGGGCGGGCACCCGTACGGACGCACCGCGCCCGAGGGGCGCGGGCCCGGTGCGCTCGGACGCCGAGGCGGCGGTGCGCGCGGAGGCCGCCCAGGCGCACCGCGCCGGGCGCGCCGAGGCCGTGCGGGCGGGGGCGCCGGCCCCCGCCGTGTGGCCCGGGGCCCCGATGCCGCTGGGGGCCCGCTTCCGGGTCGGCCCGGACGGGGTGGCGGGGACCAACTTCGCCCTGTGGGCGGGCGGGGCCGAGGCGGTCGAGCTGTGCCTGTTCGACGAGCGGGGCGCCGAGACCCGCTGCCCGCTGACCGAGCTGACCCATGAGATCTGGCACGGCTTCGTGCCCGGGGTGCGGCCCGGTCAGCGGTACGGCTACCGGGTGCACGGCCGCTGGGACCCGTGGACGGGGGCCCGCTGGAACGCGGCGAAGCTGCTGCTGGACCCGTACGCCCGCGCGGTCGACGGGACCTTCGCCCTGCCGCCCGAGGTCTACGGGCACGTACGGGACTGGCCGGACCAGCATGTCGCCGACACCGTGCGCGACGACCGGGACTCGGCGCCCTTCGTGCCCAAGGGCGTGGTCGTCCACGATGACGACGACTGGATGGCTGACCGCCGGCCCAAGACCCCGTGGGCCGACTCCGTCATCTACGAGCTGCACGTGCGCGGCTTCACCGAACTGCACCCGGACATCCCGCCCGAACTGCGCGGCACCTACGCGGGGCTCGCGCACCCGGCCGCGATCGAGCACCTCACCCGGCTCGGGGTGACCGCCGTCGAGCTGCTCCCGGTGCACCAGTTCGCCCACGAGGACCATCTGCTGCGGCGCGGGCTGCGCAACCACTGGGGCTACAACTCCATCGGCTACTTCGCCCCGCACGCCGACTACTCCGCCTCCGGGACGGCGGGCGGACAGGTCGGCGAGTTCAAGCGGATGGTGCACGCGCTGCACGACGCCGGGATCGAGGTGATCCTCGACGTCGTCTACAACCACACCGCGGAAGCCGGTGAGCTGGGCCCGATGCTGTCGCTGCGCGGCATCGACAACCGGGGCTACTACCGGCTGCGGGACGACCCGCGCCGCTACGCCGACTACACCGGCTGCGGCAACACACTGCACGTGGTGCAGCCCCAGGTGCTGCGGCTCATCACCGACTCACTGCGCTACTGGGTCACCGAGATGGGTGTCGACGGCTTCCGCTTCGACCTGGCGGCGGCGCTGGCCCGCTCGATGCACGACGTCGACATGCTCTCCCCGTTCCTCGCGGTGATCGCCCAGGACCCGGTGCTGCGCCGGGTCAAGCTCATCGCCGAGCCGTGGGACGTCGGCAACGGCGGCTACCAGGTGGGCGCCTTCCCTCCCCTGTGGACCGAGTGGAACGACCGCTACCGCGACGCGGTGCGCGACTTCTGGCGCGGCGCGCTCCCCGACGTCCGGGATCTGGGCTACCGGCTGACCGGCTCCAGTGACCTGTACGCCTGGGGCGGCCGGCGCCCGTACGCCTCGGTCAACTTCGTCACAGCGCACGACGGCTTCACCCTGCGCGACCTGGTCAGTTACGAGCAGAAGCACAACGAGGCCAACGGGGAGGGCAACCGGGACGGGACGAGCGACAACCGGGCGTGGAACTGCGGGGCGGAGGGCGAGATCGACGACCCTGAGGTCAACGCGCTGCGCCGCCGTCAGCTGCGCAACCTGCTGACCACCCTGCTGCTGTCCACGGGGGTGCCGATGCTGGTGGCGGGCGACGAGATGGGCCGGACGCAGGGCGGCAACAACAACGCCTACTGCCAGGACAACGAGACCGGCTGGCTGGACTGGTCGCTGCTGGAGCGGCCCGAGTGGCGGGAGCTGACCGAGCTGACGGCCCGGGTGCTGACGCTGCGCCGGACCCATCCGGTGCTGCGGCGCCGCGCGTTCTTCTCCGGCCGGGCGCAGGCCCCGGACGGGCTGCGGGACCTGGCGTGGTTCACCCGGGACGGCCGGGAGATGACGGAGGGCGACTGGTACGCCCCGGCCGCCACGCTCGGCCTCTACCTCTCCGGGCGGGACATCCCGGGGCGGGACGCGCGGGGCGAGCCGGTCACCGACGACAGCTTCCTGGCGGTGCTGCACGCGGGCGCGGAGCCGACGGCCTTCGCCCTGCCCGGAGCCCCGTGGGCGAGCGCGTACGAACTGCTCCTGGACACCTCGCGGGAGGAGCAGGCCGAGGCTCCCGGCACGGTCCTGGACGGCGGCAGGGAGATGACGGTGCCGGCCCGCTCGGTGCTGCTGCTGCGGGTGACGGCGTAGGTGGTGGTCTCGCTCCCCGTCGGGACCGAGGGCCCGGGGCCGCCCCGGGCGGGCCGGCCCGCCCGGGGCGGCCCCGGGCGGAGGGAAATTGGCAGGACCGATGTCAGTGGTGAAACGTAAGGTCGGCCCTGATGCCCGAAAAGCCTGCAGAGCACACGGACCGGTCCGCCGTGCGCTCCCTCCTGCGTCTGTGGCCCTATGTCCGACCCGTGCGGGTGCGCCTGTTCACAGCCGCGTTCGTGGCGATCCTCGCGTCCTGCCTGGGGCTGGTGATCCCGCTGGTCCTGAAGTGGATGGTGGACGGTCCCGTCGCCGACCGCGATCCGGGCGGGGTGTGGCTGGGGGCGCTGTACCTGCTCCTGCTGGGCATCGCGGAGGCGCTGCTGTTCGGGTTCCGGCGCTGGCTGGTGGCGCGTCCGCTGGCCGGGGTCGAGGCGTCGATGCGGGCGGATCTGTACCGCCATCTGCAACGGCTGCCGGTCGCGTTCCACGACCGCTGGGCTTCGGGCCAGCTGCTGTCGCGCGGGACGACGGACCTGATGCTGCTGCGGATGTTCCTGGCGTTCCCGCTGACCTTCCTGATCGTCAACGCGACGACGATCCTGGTCGGGTTCGTCCTCCTGTTCGCCCAGGACTGGACGCTCGGCCTGGTGCTGCTGGCCCCCGCGGTGCCGCTGATGATCCTGTGCTCGCTGTTCGAGACGAAGTACTCCGTGGTCGCGCGCCGGGCCCAGGACCAGGTCGGCGACCTCACCACGGTCGTCGAGGAGAGTGTGCTGGGCATCCGTGTGGTCAAGGGCTTCGGCCGGCACCGCAGCCAGGCGCGGGCGTTCCGGGCGCTGTCGCAGCGGCTGCGCACCACGGAGCTGGGCAAGGCCCGGCTGCTGGCGGGGATCTGGGCGCTGATCACCGCCATTCCGGAGCTGGCGATCGGCGCGGCGCTGGTGCTCGGCACCGTCCAGGTGGCGGACGGCACGCTGTCCGCGGGCACGCTGGTGGCGTTCCTGTCCACGGCGCTCGCCCTGCGCTGGCCGGTGGAGTCGATCGGGTTCCTGCTGGCGATGAGCCAGGAGTCGGCGACCGCCACCGACCGGTTCTTCGAGGTGATGGACGTGGCGGAGGAGACCGGGGCCGTGGCCGTGGCCGTGCGCCCGGGCGCGCCGAAGGCCGCCCCCGGGATGGTGTTCGAGGGCGTCGAGTTCCGCTATCCGGACGCGGATCCGGGCTCGCCCCCGGTCCTCGCCGGGGTCGATCTGCACATCCGGCCGGGTGAGACGCTGGCCCTCGTCGGGAGTACGGGCTCGGGCAAGACGACGCTCACCGCTCTGGTGCCCCGGCTGCACGAGGTGACCGGCGGGCGGATCACGCTGGACGGCGAGGACATCGCCGCGATGGAGCGCTCGCGGCTGCGGGAGCTGGTATCGGTGGCGTTCGAGGAGCCCACCCTGTTCTCCGCGACGGTCGGCGAGAACGTGACGATGGGCGCGGCGGACGCGGACGAGGAGCAGGTGCGCCGGGCCCTGTCGGTGGCCCAGGCCGACTTCGTGCACGACCTGCCGCGGGGGCTGGACACCGAGGTCGGCGAGCAGGGCCTGAGCCTCTCCGGCGGCCAGCGCCAACGCCTGGCGCTGGCCCGCGCCGTGGTCGGGGAGCCGCGCTTCCTGGTGCTGGACGACCCGCTCTCCGCCCTGGACGTGCACACGGAGACGCTGGTGGAGGCCGCGCTGCGGCAGGTGCTGGAGCGGACGACGGCGGTGGTCGTGGCGCACCGCCCCTCCACCGTGATGCTGGCCGACCGGGTGGCGCTGCTGTCGGGGGGCCGGATCGCCGCCGTCGGCACCCATCAGGAGCTGCTGCGCGACAACGCGGAGTACGCCTGGCTGATGTCGGGCGCGGGGGACGAGGACGACCGGGGCGCCGTCCGGCGGGCCCCCGCCGAGGAAGGCAGTGCCCGATGACCACGACCACCGACGACGCCTCGCTCCCGGCCGCCGACGACGGCCCGCCGAAGGTCCGGATCGCGCCCGTCCCCGGGCGCGCCGACGACCCGTTCGACCGGGACGACCTGCCGGCGCCGCCCGGGGCGACCCTGGCGCTGCTGTTCTCGCTGCTGGCCCCGATGCGCGGGCGGGTCGCGCTGACGGCCCTGCTCCTGCTGGCCCAGCAGGTCGCGATGCAGGCCGGCCCCCTGCTGGTGGCGTACGCGATCGACCGCGGGGTTCCGGCGTTCCGGGACCACGACTACGGGCCGCTGATGGCGGTCGCGGTCGGGTACGCGGTGTGTTCCGTCGGCGCGGGCGTCCTCCAGTACGGCTTCATCCGGGCCGCCGCGCGGATCAACCAGGACGTGCTGCTCGACCTGCGCGGGCGGATCTTCCGGCACGCGCAGGCGCTCAGCGTCGACTTCCACGAGCGCTACACCTCGGGCCGGCTGATCTCGCGCTCCACGACGGATGTGGAGTCGCTGCGGGAGCTGCTGAGCGAAGGTCTCCAGGAACTGATCGGCGTGGTCCTGTCGTTCGTGTCGATCTCGCTGGTGCTGCTCTGGCTGGACCTGGGGATCGGCGCGATCGCGACGCTCTCCTTCGTCCCCCTGTACCTGCTGGTGCGGATGTACCGGCGGCGGGCGTCCGTCGTGTTCGCGGCCCGGTCGACGGCCATCGCCGCGGTGATCGTGAAGTTCGCGGAGACGCTGAACGGCATCCGCCCGGTCCAGGCGTTCCGCCGGGAGCGCGACAACGACGCCGCGTTCGGCGCGCTGAACACGCATCACGAGCGGCGCAACGGTGACGCGATACTGGAGATGGCGCGCTATGTCATCGGCTCCCGGCTGGTGGCGAACACGGCGGTGGCGGGCATGGTGCTGTGGGGCGCCCACCGGGTGGCGTCGGGGACGCTGGCGCTCGGGGTGCTGGCGGCGGCGGTGCTGTACCTGCGCCGGCTGTACGACCCGATCGACCGGCTGGGGATGTTCCTCAACTCCTACGAGTCGGCGGCGGCCTCGCTGGCGAAGATCGCCGGCCTGCTGGCCCAGACGCCGAACGTCCCGGAGACCGACCAGCCGCAGGAACTTCCGCCGCGCTCGGGCGAACTGCCGGGCCGGGAGGTCACGTTCGACGGGGTGCGGTTCGCCTACCGTACGGGCGGCGAGGTGCTGCCCACCTTCGACCTGCACATCCCCGCGGGCCGGACGGTGGCGGTCGTCGGCTCGACGGGCGCGGGCAAGTCGACGCTGGCCAAACTGCTGGCCCGCTTCTACGACCCGACCGAGGGCCGGGTCCTGCTGGACGGCACCGACCTGCGCGACCTGGAGACCGCCGAGCTGCGCCGGGGAGTGGTGATGGTGACGCAGGAGGCGTTCCTGTTCTCCGGGACGGTCGCGGAGAACATCGCGATCGGCCGCCCGGACGCGACCCGCGAGGAGATCGAGCACGCGGCGAAGGCGATCGGCGCACACGACTTCATCGCCGCCCTGCCGGAGGGCTACGACACCGACGTACGCAAGCGGGGCGGCCGGATCTCGGCGGGCCAGCGCCAGTTGGTGGCCTTCGCCCGCGCGCTGCTCGCGGACCCGGCGGTACTGATCCTGGACGAGGCGACCAGTTCCCTGGACATCCCCGGCGAGCGGGCCGTGCAGCGGGCCATGGACACGGTGCTGCACGGCCGCACGGCGGTGGTGATCGCCCACCGGCTCTCCACGGTGGAGATCGCGGACCGGGTGCTGGTGATGGAGAACGGCC
The DNA here is from genome assembly GCF_044756785.1 of Streptomyces sp. NPDC091649. Classification (NCBI taxonomy): domain Bacteria; kingdom Bacillati; phylum Actinomycetota; class Actinomycetes; order Kitasatosporales; family Streptomycetaceae; genus Streptomyces; species Streptomyces sp. NPDC091649. The sequence goes on from NZ_JBIVTR010000001.1 coordinate 341,111, forward strand.
GGATCGTGGAGGACGGCGCGCCCGCCGAACTGATCGGCGGAACCGGGCGGTTCGCGGGGCTGCACCGGACGTGGCGGGACAGTCTGGCCTGAGCGGGTGGGGCCGGGGGCTCCGGGCTGCGCGACTCGGCGGCGCCGCGGTTCTCCGGTCGCGGCGGCCGAGGCCGCGCGTCAGGGGCGAGGAGCGGCCGCGGCCTCCGCCCGGATGCCGGCCAGCAACAGCCGCAGCCCGAACCGGAACTGCTCCTCGCCGCCGACGACGAACAGGTCGTCCCCGGCGGCATCGGCGCCGGGAGCGCGTTGACCATGTCCCGCACCTGGCCCCAGCGGTGGTCCCGCGTCCCGGCCTGTACGGCCATCGCCAGGGAGGCGGCCAGGTGGGCGACGAGCGTCTGGAAACTCCGTACGGCGGGGGCGGGCGGCAGGCCGGCTGCGACGCTCTTCGACCTCGTCCGCGTGGCCATGACGGACCTGCTGGCCTGGCGCCCGGACCCGCCGCTCCCGCACGGGAGGCGGGCCGCCCGGACCAGCGCCTGACTCCCCGGCGGGTCACACCTCGCGGTGCGGTGGACGCCGAAGGGCGCACCGCACCGATCCCGTTCGGCACGGCACTCCGGAACGGCCGCGGTCCAGCCCGCACGGCGGAGACGGATCGGCGCATTCCGACGCGTGAATCTGGCCAGAATGCGACGCCGTCTCAGCAGGCGGTCCCCACCGCCGCCCCCGCCTGCGGCTCGCTGAGTCCCGGCGGACCCGAAACCTGTGACCACCCTGTGAGGACCGGGCTTCTGGACGCCCGGCAACACTGCGGCAACGTCCGGCGAAACGTCCGCTTAACGAACATGACCATTCCGGCAACGAACGAATTCCGGCCAAGTTGTTGACGCGCCCCTGACAGGTGGCCGCATCTGCTGACACTCTTCACCCGTTCTGCGCACCGCCTGCACCGTCCGGACGGCCCGTCCAGCGCCGCCGGTACCCCCCTCGCAGAAGGAGTCCGCGTGAGATCCACGCCCAGCCGTCGCGCCACCGCGACCGGCGCCCTGATAGCCGCCGCGGCCCTGATAGCCGTGGCCGTCCCCTCCGGCGCCGCGACCGCCACCCCTGCCCCGGCCTCGGCCCCGCTCGGCGGCATCACCGCCGGCACGAAGGCCGACCCGGGCGCCCTGCCCGCCAAGCTCTCCCCCGCCCAGCGCGCCGAGCTGCTCAGCGAGGCGAACGCCACCAGGGCGGCCACCGCCAAGGAACTCGGCCTCGGGTCCACGGAGAAGCTCGTGGTCCGCGACGTCGTGCAGGACCGCGACGGCACGACGCACACCCGCTACGAGCGCACCCTTGACGGGCTCCCCGTCCTCGGCGGCGACCTCGTGGTCAAGGAGTCCGCAGCCGGGGCGACCCAGGGCGTCAGCAAGGCGTCGAGGGCGACCAGCGCGCAGCTGAAGGCCGTCGACCGCACCGCCGACGTGGCCCCGGCCGCAGCCGAGAAGCAGGCGCTCGGCGCGGCGAAGGCCGAGGGCTCGACGGCGAAGAAGGCCAGCCAGGCCCCGCGCAAGGTCGTGTGGCTGGGCAGCGGCTCCCCGCGGCTCGCCTACGAGACCGTGGTCGGCGGACTCCAGCACGACGGCACCCCGAACGAGCTGCACGTGCTCACCGACGCCGCCTCGGGCGAGAAGCTCTACGAGTGGCAGGCCGTCCACAACGGCACCGGCAACACGCAGTACAACGGCCAGGTCACCCTGGGCACCGCGCCCTCGTACACCCTGACCGACACCGCGCGCGGCAACCACAAGACGTACAACCTGAACCGGGGCAGCTCCGGCACCGGCACACTGTTCTCCGGCCCGGACGACGTCTGGGGCGACGGCACTCCGCAGAACGCCGAGACGGCCGGCGCGGACGCCCACTACGGCGCGGCCGAGACCTGGGACTACTACAAGAACGTGCACGGCCGCTCCGGCATCCGGGGTGACGGCGTCGGCGCGTACTCCCGCGTCCACTACGGCAACAACTACGTCAACGCGTTCTGGCAGGACAGCTGCTTCTGCATGACGTACGGGGACGGCGACGGCAACGTCAAGCCGCTGACCTCCCTGGACGTGGCAGCGCACGAGATGACGCACGGTCTGACCTCGGCCACGGCCAGGCTGGTCTACAGCGGCGAGTCCGGCGGCCTGAACGAGGCCACCTCCGACATCATCGCCGCGGGCGTGGAGTTCCACTCCGACACCGCCGAGGACCCGGGCGACTACCTGGTCGGCGAGAAGATCGACATCAGGGGCAACGGCACCCCGCTGCGCTACATGGACAAGCCCTCCAGGGACGGCTCGTCCAAGGACTACTGGTACTCGGGCATCGGCAACGTCGACGTCCACTACTCCTCGGGCCCGGCGAACCACTGGTTCTACCTGCTCTCCGAGGGCAGCGGCGCCAAGACCGTCAACGGCGTGAACTACGACTCGCCGACTTCCGACGGACTCCCGGTGACCGGCATCGGCCGGGACAAGGCCGCCCAGATCTGGTTCAAGGCGCTCACCACCAAGTTCACCTCGACGACCAACTACGCCGCGGCCCGCACCGGCACGCTCGCGGTCGCCGGTGAGCTGTACGGGGCCACCAGCCCCGAGTACGCGGCCGTGGCCCACGCCTGGGCCGGCATCAACGTGGGCGCCCGCCCCGGCGGCGGCGACCCCGACCCGGGCGGCAAGGTGTTCGAGAACACCACCGTCGTGAACATCCCGGACGCCGGCGCGGCCGTCACCAGCTCGGTCACCGTCTCCGGTGTGACCGGCAACGCGCCGAGCACCCTCAAGGTCGGCGTGGACATCACGCACACCTGGCGCGGTGACCTGGTCGTCGACCTGGTGGCCCCGGACGGGACCGCCTACCGGCTGAAGAACTCCTCCTCCGGCGACTCCGCGGACAACGTGGTGGCGACCTACACGGTCAACGCCTCGTCCGAGGTGGCCAACGGAGTCTGGAAGCTGAAGGTCCAGGATTTCGCGCGGTACGACACCGGGCGGATCAACAGCTTCAAGCTCACCTTCTGATCCCACCGGGCCCACCGGCCCGGCGCCGAAACCCCGCCGGCCCGCGGGAGCACACACGGAACGGCCCGGGAGGAGTTCACCCCCTCCCGGGCCGTTCGCCATGGCGCGCTCAGCGCATCAGCACGCCCGCGCCCTCCCCCGCCGCCTCGGCCGGCAGCGCGATGAGGCCCAGTTCGGCGCCGGAGGCCAGCAACGGGTGGGCGGGCAGCACGCGCACGGTGTAGCCGTACGGTCCCGTCCGGTCCAGGGCGAGCGGGCCCTCGTACAGCCAGCGGTCCTCCAGGTCCTGGCCGCCCGCCGGCTTCAGCGGGAAGACCTGGGCGTCCGCGATGGCGTCGCCGGAGTCGACCCGGCCCGCGACCACCTGGACCTCCACGTCGTCCGGGTCCAGGCCGCCGAGCGCGACCCGCACCCGCAGTGCCAGGGTGGCGCCGAGCTCCGCCGAGCCGCCCGCTGCCGTGTCGGTCACCGACTCCACGTGGTCGACGGACACCCCCCGCCAGGCCGTCCGGACCTTGGCCTTCCACTCGGCCAGATCCCGCGCGACCCCGGGTTCCAGGGCCCGCCGGGACCGCGCGGCGGGGGCGTACAGGCGCTCCACGTACTCGCGCACCATCCGCCCCGCGAGCACCCTCGGCCCCAGATTCACCAGGGTGGAGCGGACCATCTCGATCCAGCGGTCGGGCAGACCTCCGGCCCCCCGGTCGTAGAAGCGCGGGGCGACCCGGTCCTCGATCAGGGCGTACAGGGCGTTCGCCTCCAGCTCGTCGCGGCGGTCCTCGTCGACCGCCGAACCGTCGGCGGTCGGGATCTCCCAGCCGAAGTCCGGGTCGAACCACTCGTCCCACCAGCCGTCGCGCACGGACAGGTTGAGGCAGCCGTTCAGGGCCGCCTTCATCCCGCTCGTGCCGCACGCCTCCAGCGGGCGCAGCGGGTTGTTCAGCCAGACGTCGCAGCCCGGGTAGAGCTTCTGCGCCATGCCCATGCCGTAGTCCGGGAGGAAGACGATGCGGTGGCGCACCCGCGGGTCGTCCGCGAACCGCACCAGCTCCTGCACCAGCCGCTTGCCGCCGTCGTCCGCCGGATGGGCCTTGCCCGCGACGACGATCTGGATCGGGTGCGTCGGGTGGAGCAGCAGCGCCCGCAGCCGGTCGCGGTCGCGCAGCATCAGCGTGAGCCGCTTGTACGAGGGAACGCGCCGCGCGAAGCCGATCGTCAGGACGTCCGGGTCCAGGACGCCGTCGATCCAGCCCAGCTCGGCGGTGCCCGCGCCGCGCCGGCGCCAGGAGGCGTAGAGCCTGCGGCGGACCTCGGTGACCAGCCGGCCACGCAGGTCCCGGCGCAGGTCCCAGATTTCCTGGTCGCCGATGCCGGTCACCGCGTCCCAGCGGCGCGGGGCGCCACCCCCCGAGGATGCCCCGTCGTCCACCGCGCCGCCCGCCAGCACCTGGTGGGCGCGGCCCTCGCCGACCTGGCCCGCGCCGAGCCGGAACACCTCGGGGGCGACCCAGGTCGGCGCGTGGACCCCGTTGGTGACGGAGGTGATCGGCACCTCGGCGGGGTCGAAGCCCGGCCAGAGCCCGGAGAACATCTCCCGGCTCACGGCCCCGTGCAGGGTGGAGACGCCGTTGGCGCGCTGGGCGAGCCGCAGGCCCATCACCGCCATGTTGAACAGCTCCGGCTCACCGCCGGGGTAGGTCTCGGTGCCGAGCCGGAGGATCTTCTCGACGCCGACGCCGGGCAGCTCGCCGTCGTCGCCGAAGTGGCGGGCGACGAGCCCTCGGTCGAAACGGTCTATCCCGGCGGGCACCGGGGTGTGGGTGGTGAAGACGGTCCCGGCCCGCACCACTTCCAGGGCGGCGTCGAAGTCCGCACCGCCGGCCGCCAGTTCACGGATGCGCTCCAGACCGAGGAAGCCGGCGTGGCCCTCGTTGGTGTGGAACACCTCGGGCTCCGGGGTGCCGGTGAGCCGGCACCAGGTACGCACCGCGCGGACCCCGCCGATGCCGAGCAGCATCTCCTGGAGCAGGCGGTGGTCGCTGCCGCCGCCGTACAGCCGGTCGGTGACGTCGCGTTCGCCCGGCGCGTTCTCCTCGACGTCGGAGTCGAGCAGGAGCAGCGGCACGCGGCCGACCCGGGCCAGCCAGACGCACGCGTGCAGCGAGCGTCCGCCGGGCAGGGCGAGCACCACCCGGGCGGGGGCGCCGTCGGCTTCGCGGACCAGGTCGAGCGGGAGTTCGTTGGGGTCGAGGACGGGATAGTGCTCCTGCTGCCAGCCCTCGCGCGAGAGGGTCTGGCGGAAGTAGCCGTGCCGGTAGAGCAGGCCGACGCCGATGAGCGGGACGCCGAGGTCGCTGGCCGCCTTGAGGTGGTCCCCGGCCAGGATGCCGAGGCCGCCGCTGTACTGGGGCAGCGCCGCGGTGACGCCGAATTCGGGCGAGAAGTAGGCGACGGCGGAGGGCAGTTCCACGCCGGCGGCCCGCTGCTCCTGGTACCAGCGGGGGCCCTGGAGGTAGTCGGCCAGGTCGGCGGACGCCTCGGCGAGCCGGCCGAGGTACTCCTCGTCCCGGGCCAGTTCGGCGAGCCGCCCGGCGGAGAGGGAGCCGAGCAGCCGTACGGGGTCGGCGTCCGCAGGCCGCCAGCCCTCGGGGTCGGCGGACCGGAAGAGTTCACGGGTCTCGGTGTGCCAGGACCAGCGCAGGTTGCGCGCGAGGTCGTGGAGGGGTCGGAGGGGTTCGGGGAGGACAGGGCGCACGGTGAATCGACGAATGGCCTTCACGTACTCCACCTTTACAGGGGACTCGCGCATCCGGGCGGACGCACCACGGGGGGCGCCCCTTCCGTCACCCCTGACGGTAGCGGTCGTCCGTCGCGGCCCGCCACGGCGCGCGGAGGGCGCGCGAGGCCCCGGGCCGGCCGGCGCGCGCCTCCTCACAGCGGCCCCACACGCCTCGCCGGTGACCTCCCGTCACTCCGCTCACCTGGGGGTTTGGCCGATTTCACCCCCGTACGCAGCCTTGTGGACCACCTCGTCACAGGGAAAGCTGCCGTGTGGCGCCGCAGAACGGGTATCCGGAATCCGTGGGGGCGCTTCGGGTCCCCCGCGCCCGCCGGGGCGTGCGCGCCGCGCGCGGCGGTTCCCGAACGGTCGGCTACGACCGAGTAGCCGGCACGGCGCCGGATTTCCCACCTGCGGACGCGGGAAGGGCTTTCCCGGTACGCGGCACGACCCCGCCCGCAGACGTGCTCCGCGCGTCCCGAAACATGTGCGAAACCCCCGCGACCCACCCATTCGAGTGCCATTCGAGTGAACGCGGACAGGAGCGGCCATGCCCACAGCCAGTCAGCACCCTGCTGAGCAGCTACAAAGGACAGATCCCCGTATTCGCGGCACGCGCGGTCGGTCCTCCGCACCCGTGCCGCCTCCCGTGCCCGCAGAGCTCCTCCAGCCCTCAGGTGATTCCATGATCGGTCGTATTCCCGTCCTGGACGTCCGTCCTCTCGTCGACTGCGGCAGACGAGCGGCGAAGGCCGTCTCCGGTGAGACCTTCCAGGTCACCGCCACCGTCTTCCGCGAGGGCCACGACGCGGTGGCCGCCAACGTCGTGCTGCGCGACCCGAGCGGGCGGGTCGGGCCGTGGACCCCGATGCGCGAGCTGGCCCCGGGGACGGACCGGTGGGGGGCGGAGGTCACGCCGGGGGCCGAGGGCCGCTGGACGTACACGGTGGAGGCGTGGAGCGATCCGGTCACCACCTGGCGGCGCCACGCCGTGATCAAGATCCCGGCGGGCATCGACACGGACCTGGTGCTGGCGGAGGGCGCGGCGCTGCTGGAGCGGGCCGCCGCCGGGGTACCGAAGAAGCACGGCCGCGAGGCGGTGCTGGCGGCGGTGGACGCGCTGCGCGACACCGCCCACCCCCCGGCCGCCCGGCTGGCCGCGGCGCTGACCCCGGCCGCCGAGGCGGTCCTGGCCCGCCACCCGCTGCGCGAACTGGTCACCCGCTCCAAGCCGCTGGCGGTGCGGGTGGAGCGCGAGCGGGCGCTGTTCGGGTCGTGGTACGAGCTGTTCCCGCGCTCGGAGGGGGCGCGGCGAGTGCCGGTGGATCCGTCCGACACCTCGCCGGACGCGGAGACCCGGCTGGTCAGCGGCACGTTCCGGACGGCCGCCGAGCGGCTGCCGGCGGTCGCCGCGATGGGGTTCGACGTGGTGTATCTGCCGCCGGTCCATCCGATCGGGACGACGCACCGCAAGGGTCCGGACAACAGCCTCACGCCCGGGGAGCACGACCCGGGCGTGCCGTGGGCGATCGGTTCGCCGGACGGCGGGCACGACGCGGTCCATCCGGAGCTGGGCACGCTGGAGGACTTCGACCACTTCGTCTCCGTGGCCCGCAATCTGCGGATGGAGATCGCGCTGGACTTCGCGCTCCAGTGCTCGCCGGACCACCCGTGGGTCAAGGAGCACCCGGACTGGTTCCATCACCGCCCCGACGGTTCGATCTCGTACGCCGAGAACCCGCCGAAGAAGTACCAGGACATCTATCCGATCGCCTTCGACAAGGACATGCGCGGCCTGGTGGCGGAGACCGTGCGCATCCTGCGCTTCTGGATGGACCGCGGGGTGCGGATCTTCCGGGTCGACAACCCGCACACCAAGCCGGTGGTCTTCTGGGAGAAGGTCATCGAGGAGATCAACGGCGCCGACCCCGACGTGATCTTCCTGGCGGAGGCGTTCACCCGCCCGGCGATGATGCACACCCTGGGCGCGGTCGGCTTCCAGCAGTCGTACACGTACTTCACCTGGCGCAACACCAAGCAGGAGCTGACCGAGTACGTCACGGAGCTGTCCGGCGAGGCCGCCTCGTACATGCGGCCCAACTTCTTCGTGAACACCCCCGACATCCTTCCCGGCTACCTCCAGGAAGGCGGCCGCCCGGCCTTCGAGGCACGGGCGGTCCTGGCCGCGACGCTCTCCCCGTCCTGGGGCGTGTACGCGGGATTCGAGCTGTGCGAGAACACTCCGGCGGGGCCGGGGAGCGAGGAGTACCTGCACTCGGAGAAGTACGAACTGCGCCCGAGGGACTGGGAGTCGGCGGAACGCGAAGGCCGCACGCTGACGCCCCTGATCACCTCGCTGAACCGGATCCGTCGGCGTAACCCCGCTCTGCGGCAGCTGCGCGACGTCCACTTCCACCACACCGACAACGAAGCGCTGATCGCCTACAGCAAGCGCTCCGGAGCGAACACCGTTCTGGTGGTCGTGAACCTCGACCCGCACCACACCCAGGAGGCCACGGTCTCGTTGGACATGGAGCGGCTCGGCCTCTCATGGCACGAGCGCGTACCGGTGCGCGACGAGCTCACCGGCGATACCTACCACTGGGGCAGGGCCTTCTATGTGCGCCTAGAGCCGGGCATCACGCCCGCGCACATCGCCGTCCTGCGACCGTCCCCGCCGACCGGAGGGTCACCCACACCATGATCGTCAATGAGCCTGTCCACGACACGTTCGAGGACACTCCCGCCAAGGACCGCGATCCCGACTGGTTCAAGCGCGCCGTCTTCTACGAGGTGCTCGTCCGGTCCTTCCAGGACTCCAACGGCGACGGAATCGGCGACCTCAAGGGCATCACCGCCAAGCTGGACTATCTCCAGTGGCTCGGCGTCGACTGCCTCTGGCTGCCGCCGTTCTTCAAGTCGCCGCTGCGCGACGGGGGCTACGACGTCTCCGACTACACCGCCGTCCTGCCGGAGTTCGGCGACCTCGCCGACTTCGTGGAGTTCGTGGACGCCTCGCACCAGCGGGGCATGCGCGTCATCATCGACTTCGTCATGAACCACACGAGCGATCAGCACGAGTGGTTCCAGCAGTCCCGCACCGACCCGGACGGGCCCTACGGCGACTACTACATCTGGGCGGACGACGACAAGCAGTTCCAGGACGCCCGGATCATCTTCGTCGACACCGAGACGTCCAACTGGACCTTCGACCCGGTGCGCAAGCAGTACTACTGGCACCGCTTCTTCTCGCACCAGCCGGACCTCAACTACGAGAACCCGGCGGTGCAGGAGGAGATCCTCGCGGCCCTGCGCTTCTGGCTGGACCTGGGCATCGACGGTTTCCGGGTCGACGCGGTGCCCTACCTCTACCAGCGCGAGGGCACCAACTGCGAGAACCTCCCGGAGACCCACCACTTCCTCAAGCGGGTCCGCAAGGAGATCGACGCGAACTACCCGGACACCGTGCTCCTCGCCGAGGCCAACCAGTGGCCGGAGGACGTCGTCGACTACTTCGGCGACTACGAGCAGGGCGGGGACGAGTGCCACATGGCGTTCCACTTCCCCGTGATGCCGCGGATCTTCATGGCGGTGCGCCGCGAGAGCCGCTACCCGGTCTCCGAGATCCTGGCGAAGACCCCGGCGATCCCGAAGAACTGCCAGTGGGGCATCTTCCTTCGCAACCACGACGAGCTGACCCTCGAAATGGTCACGGACGAAGAGCGCGACTACATGTACGCGGAGTACGCCAAGGACCCGCGGATGCGCGCCAACATCGGCATCCGGCGGCGCCTGGCGCCGCTGCTGGACAACGACCGCAACCAGATCGAGCTGTTCACCGCGCTGCTGCTGTCGCTGCCCGGCTCCCCGATCCTCTACTACGGGGACGAGATCGGGATGGGCGACAACATCTGGCTGGGCGACCGGGACGCGGTACGCACCCCGATGCAGTGGACGCCCGACCGCAACGCCGGGTTCTCCTCCAGTGATCCGGGGCGGCTCTACCTCCCCACGATCATGGACCCGGTCTACGGCTACCAGGTCACCAACGTCGAGGCGTCGATGGCCTCGCCGTCCTCGCTGCTGCACTGGACCCGCCGCATGATCGAGATCCGGAAGCAGAATCCGGCCTTCGGTCTGGGCGAGTACACGGAACTGCCGTCCTCCAACCCGGCGGTGCTGGCGTTCACCCGCGAGTACAAGGACGACCTCGTCCTGTGCGTGCACAACTTCTCGCGGTTCGCGCAGCCGACGGAGCTGGACCTGCGGTCGTTCAACGGACGTCATCCGGTCGAACTGATCGGCGGGGTGCGCTTCCCGGCCATCGGCCAGTGGCCCTACCTGCTGACCCTTGCGGGACACGGCTTCTACTGGTTCCGGCTGCGCAAGGACGCGCCGCCGGCCTGAGGCGCCGCGGCCCGGTGCGGGACGGTTTCCTCCGTCCCGCACGGGGCACCCTGAGCCCAACGAGAGCCCTCGGGCCCTCACGGTTCCGCCGCTCCGCGCCTTCACGGTTCCGCCGTTCGAGTCCGTAAGGACCCTCCTCTCCCGACACGTCCCGCACAGCCGGACAGCCATTGCCGCAATCCGGGACACTCTTCGCATCCTGTGGTGTGCCCGGGGAAAGGACGCGATGCCATGTCGGAGGCCGCATCAACTCACGTCGCCCTGGCGAAGAGCACGAGGAACAGCACGACCACGCCCGGCGGGACGGCGGACCGGGCCCTGCTCCCGTCCCTCGCCCCCCTGCTCCACGCCTGGCTGCCCCGGCAGCGCTGGTTCGCCGGCAAGGGCCGGCCGGTCACCGGCTTCTCCCTGGTCTCGGCCACCGAGATGCTGCCGCTGGACGGCGCCGCGGGCCCGGGTCTCCTGCATTTGTTGCTGCGGGTCGAGCAGCCCGCCCAGCAGGCCCGTCCAGCCGAGGACTGCTACCAACTGCTGCTGGGCGCCCGGACGTCACTGCCTCCGATGCTCGCCGGCGCCCTGATCGGCCGGGTGGAGCAGGGTCCGCTCGCCGGCCTGACCGTCTACGACGCGCTGCACGACCCGCGGCTGGCCGAGCTGCTGCTGGAACGATTCCGCCATCCCGGGAGCCTCGGCTCGCTCCGGTTCGAGCGGACCGCCGCGGTCCCGGCCGGTCTCACGCCCCGGGTGCTGGACGCCGAGCAGTCCAACTCCTCGCTCGTCTACGGGGACGCGTTCATCCTCAAGATCTTCCGGCGGGTCTTCCCGGGCGTCAACCCGGACCTGGAGCTTCCCCTCGCGCTCGCCGGCGAGGGGTGCGAGCGGGTCCCGGCCCCGGTCGCCTGGTTCGAGGCGCCGGGGCGCGAACCGCTCACCCTCGGCGTGCTCCAGCCCTTCCTGCACGGCGCTCGCGACGGCTGGCAGCTCGCGCTGGCCGCGCTCACCGCGGGCCGCGACTTCCTGCCGGAGGCACGGGCGCTGGGCCGGGCCACCGCCGAGGTGCACACCGCGCTCGCCACCGCGCTGCCCACCCCGGCGCTGCGCGGCACCCGGACCCGGCAGCTCGCCTCCCAGATGACGCAGCGGCTGGAGGCCGCCGCCCAGGCGGTCCCGGCGCTCGTGCCGTACGTCCCCGGACTGCGCGCCGCCTTCGAGGCGGTGACGGACCTCGGGGTCCGGGGCAGTGGCTGGGCCCAGCAGCGGGTGCACGGCGATCTCCACCTCGGGCAGACACTGCGCTCGGCCGACGGCTTCTGGTCGCTGATCGACTTCGAGGGCGAGCCGGCCCGCCCGCTCCCCGAGCGCCGCATGCCCGCGCCCCCGGTGCGCGATGTCGCGGGCATGCTGCGGTCCTTCGACTACGCGGCCCGCTCGCACCGCCCGTGGAACCCGGAGTGGGCGGCCCGCTGCCGGGCCGCCTACTGCGAGGGCTACGCCCAGGTGTCGGGCAGCGATCCGCGCGGCGAGCCGGAACTGCTGCGCGCCCACGAGACCGACAAGGCCGTGTACGAGGTGCTGTACGAGGCCCGGCACCGCCCCGACTGGCTGCCGGTTCCGATGGCGGCCATCCAACGGCTGGCCCAGTCCGTCGCGGCCTGAGCCGGCCCGTCCCCCGCCCCGTCCCTCCCCTTCCACTCGTGCTTCTCCCCTTCACCCTCCGAGGAGGCTGTCCCTGTGACCGCCCGCAAGCCGTCCCGCAAGGCATCGCGCAAGACCGTCGAAGTCCCCGTCGAGGTCCCCGTCGAAGACGTCACCGAAGCCACCGCCGAGGCCCCGGCCGCCAGGGCGGCCGCGCCGACGCCCGTGCCCGCCGCGAAGGCCGCCCCCGCCGAGCGCGCCCGGCCCCGCCGCGCCGACGCGGGCCCGCCGCGCCCCCGGCAGGCCGGTGACGGCCGGAGCGCCCGCCCCGCGCCGGCCCTGGACGGCGCCGACCGCGGCCGGCTGCTGGCCGGCGACCACCACGCGCCGCACGACGTGCTCGGCGCGCACCCGATCCCCGGCGGCGTGCTGGTACGGGCGCTGCGGCCGTTCGCGCGGTCGGTCACCGTGCTGGCGGCGGGGCTGCGGGCGGAGCTGCACGACGACGGCGGCGGCTTCTTCTCCGGTGTGCTGCCGGTGCCGCAGGTGCCCGCGTACCGGCTGGAAGTGGCGTACGACGACACCACCATCGAGGTGGAGGACCCCTACCGCTTCTGGCCCGCGATCGGCGAACTCGATCTGCACCTGATCGGCGAGGGCCGCCACGAGGAGCTGTGGCGGGCGCTCGGCGCGGAGCCGATGGAGCACCAGGGGGTGACCGGGACCCGGTTCACCCTCTGGGCGCCGAACGCGCGCGGCGTGCGGATCACCGGTGACTTCAACTTCTGGGACGGCACGGGCTTCCCGATGCGTTCGCTCGGCTCGACCGGGGTGTGGGAGCTGTTCCTGCCCGGGGTCGGCGAGGGCGCGCTGTACAAGTACGACATCTGCCGCCCGGACGGTTCGCACACGGTGCGGGCCGACCCGATGGCCCGGCGCACCGAGGTGCCGCCCGCGACCGCCTCGATCGTCACCGCGTCGCACCACGAGTGGCAGGACGCGGACTGGATGGAGCACCGGGGCGACCGGCCCGTGCACGAGGCCCCCTTCTCGGTGTACGAGGTCCATCTCGCCTCCTGGCGACCGGGACTGAACTACCGGCAGCTGGCGCAGCAGCTCCCGGCGTACGTCAAGGACCTGGGCTTCACGCACGTCGAGCTGATGCCGGTCTCCGAGCATCCCTTCGGCGGCTCCTGGGGCTATCAGGTCACCGGGTTCTACGCGCCGACCTCGCGGATGGGGACCCCGGACGACTTCCGCTTCCTGGTGGACTCCCTGCACCGGGCGGGCATCGGCGTGATCATGGACTGGGTCCCGGCCCACTTCCCGCGCGACGACTGGGCGCTGGCGGAGTTCGACGGACGCCCGCTGTACGAACACTCCGACCCGCGGCGCGCGGCGCACCCGGACTGGGGGACGCTGGAGTTCGACTACGGCCGCACCGAGGTCCGCAACTTCCTGGTCGCCAACGCCACGTACTGGTGCGAGGAGTTCCACATCGACGGGCTCCGGGTGGACGCGGTGGCCTCGATGCTCTACCTCGACTACTCCCGCGAGGACGGCCAGTGGTCGCCCAACGAGTTCGGCGGCCGGGAGAACCTGGACGCGGTCGCCTTCCTCCAGGAGATGAACGCGACGGTCTACCGCCGCAATCCCGGTGTCGTCACCATCGCCGAGGAGTCCACCGCCTGGGACGGCGTCACCCGCCCCACCGACGGCGGCGGACTGGGCTTCGGGCTGAAGTGGAACATGGGCTGGATGCACGACTCGCTCCAGTACATCGCCAAGGAGCCGGTCCACCGCAAGTACCACCACGACGAGATGACGTTCTCGATGGTGTACGCGTACAGCGAGAACTACGTGCTGCCGATCTCGCACGACGAGGTGGTGCACGGCAAGCAGGCGCTGGTGGCGAAGATGCCCGGCGACTGGTGGCAGCAGCGCGCGAACCACCGCGCCTACCTGGGCTTCATGTGGGCTCACCCGGGCAAGCAACTCCTCTTCATGGGGCAGGAGTTCGCACAGGGAGCGGAGTGGTCGGAGGGGCACGGCCCGGACTGGTGGCTGCTGGACCCCTCCTATGAGGCGTCCGGCGACCACCGCGGGGTGCGGACCCTGGTCGGCGACCTGAACGCGGTGTACGGGGCGGTGCCCGCGCTGTGGCAGCGCGACACCGTGCCGGAGGGGTTCAGCTGGGTGGACGGCGGGGCCGCCGAGGACAACGTGTTCGCGTTCCTGCGGTACGACGCGGACGGCTCCCCGCTGCTCGCGGTCTCGCACTTCTCGCCGGCGGTCCGGAGCGACTACCGCCTCGGGGTGCCGGAGACCGGCGCGGAGGGCTGGGTGGAGGTCCTGAACACCGACGCGGCCCGTTACGGCGGTGGCGACGTGCGCAACGAGGAGCCGCTGAAGTCGGAGGCGGTGCCCGCGCACGGCCGCCCGTGCAGCATCTCGCTGACGCTGCCGCCGCTGGCGACGGTGTGGTTCCGCCCGGCGTAGCCCGTCCGGGCCCGGTGAACGGCCGGGGCCGGTAGCGCGTCCCTTTCGGACGCGGTACCGGCCCCTCCCCCGTTCGCGACGGGTCAGCCCTCGGCGGCCATCACCTCGACGATGCTCGACCAGGAGTCGGGGCCGTGGCCCTTGGCGATCGCCCGGTCGGTGACGCCCTTGAGCGCGGCCAGTTGCGAGACGTCCAGGCCGCGGTCCTTCGCGGTGTGCAGGATGTGGTCGACGCTGGCCGCCATCATGGCGAGGTTGGCGCCCTCGCCCGCGTACGAGCGCGTGTCGATGTCGGTCGCCGTGTACGCGGCGATCGGCGGCAGGATGCCCGCGATCGTGTTGAGGTACGGGGCGAGCGAGGCGCCGTCGATGCCCTCCGCGCGGGCCAGCGCGAAGGCGTGGACGAGGCCGCCCATGGCTCCGTAGAAGAAGTCCAGCATCGCCATGTCGTAGGCGGCGGCGAGCCCGTGGTCCTCCCCGAGGAAGGTGGCGGGCTCGCCGAGCGCCTTGAGGGTGGTCTCGTGCGCCTCGAACGCGGCCCGGTCGCCGGAGTGGAACACCAGCGCCTCCGCCGATCCGACCACGTCGACCGGCACCATGATCGCCCCGTCGAGGTAGGCCAGGGAGTGCTTCTCGGCCCAGGCGGCGGTCCGCCGCGAACGGGCCGGGGTGTCCGAGGTGAGGTTGACCAGGACCCGCCCCGCCAGGGCCCCGGCCAGCGGCTCCAGGACCGCGTCGGAGGCGTCGTAGTCGACGAGGCAGACCACGACGAGTCCGCTCGCCCGCACGGCCTCGTCGGCGGACGCGGCCCGCACCGCGCCCAGCGCGACGACGTCCTCGCCCTTCTCGGGGGAACGGTTCCAGACGGTGGTGGGGTGACCGGCCGCCACGAAGGCGCGGGCCAGGGAACGGCCCATGTCACCGAGGCCGAGAACGGTGACGGGGGTGGTGGGTGCGGTGGTGGTGTTCGCTTGCGTCATGGGGACCATGCTGGGCGGGCGAACAGGGTCTGACCAGAACCCACTTGACTGTCAGATACGCACTTTCGGGAAAGGGTCCAGCTCAGCGCGTTCCGCCCGGCCGGACCTTCTTCCCGGCTTCCCGGCCGAACGTCTACCGCCGCGTCCCACGATCCCGGTCCCGTCCTTCGAGCCCCCCGCCGTCCGGTGGCCCCGCCCCGTCCCCGGACCGACGCCCGGGGACGGCGCGGCGGGCCGGCGTCCGCGTGGTCAGTGCGCGCGGGCCACGGAGCGCCGGCGCACGGCCCAGACGATGCCGGCGCCCGCGGCGACCGCCGCGGCCGCCATACCGGCGAGCGGCACGGTGGAGTCCGAGCCGGTCGCCGCGAGGTCTCCGCCCCCCGCCGTCTGCGGGTTCGCCGCACCGCCGGTCGTCGAGCCGCCCGTGTCCGCGGAGCCGCCCGTGGTGCCGGTGGTGCCCGTGGTGCCGGGGCCCGCGGTGCCGGGGCCCGCGGTGGGCGAGGGGCCACCCGTGCCTCCGGCGGAACCGGCGGAACCGGCTGAACCGGCTGAACCGGAGGTGTCCGAGCCCTTGCCGGTGTCGATCACGATCTGCGCGGTGTCGTTGGCCGCGTTCCGGTCGAAGGGGCGCTCCTGCCCGCTGAACGAGACCTCGCCGGTGGTGCGGCCGACCGCCTTGTCGATACGCAGGACGAGGGGGTAGCTCTCGCCGCCGTCCACGTCCACCCAGGACTGCGAGGTCCCGCAGCGGTAGTGGGTCTCGGTGACCGCGTCGCAGTACCCGTGGGCCTTGACGACGGACGTGCCCTTCGGGATGCGTATGTCGACATGGGTCACGCTCTGGCCCGACTTCCCCTGCACCCGGGCGGGGCCCTTGTTGGCGAACTTCACCGACGCGGTGACCTGGTCGCCGACCTCGCCCTTCAGCTCGGCTCCGGTCAGGCCGAAGTCGGCGGTGTTCGCCGCGGTGACCTCGGTCGAGGCGGCGGATGCGGGGTGGTTCTCGCGGTCGGCGTCGGTGGCCGGGCGCTCCTCGACCAGCCTGAGCGGGTCGCCGGCGCCGGGCACCGGCTCGGTGGAGCCGCTGTCGCCCGCGTCCGGGTCCGGCTCGACGACGCCGATCGTCACCCGCAGGTCGTCGTTGAGCGCGGAGTCGAGCGCCTTGAGGGAGAGCGGCTTCTCGGTCCGGTAGAGGACGTCCGGCTTCAGCGGCTGGTCGATCTTGCAGGCAGCGACGTGGGTGTCGGGCATCTCGTCGTGGGAGGGGACCGTGTAGTAGACACAGTTCTCGTACGTCTCCTCGGCCTTCAGACCGGGCGACACGGCGTACGTCACGTAGGAGACGGGCACCTCCTCCGCCCCCTTGTTGAGGAAGGTCAGGGGTGTGGAGAACCCGCTTCCGGCCTGAACCCCCTTGACCGGTGCGATCGTTCCGACGCCGAGGTCCGGCTCCGGCTCGTCGGCGAGCACGGGTGCGGCGCCCAGCGCCACCAGTGCGGCGGCGGCCATGGCGGCGGTCCCGCCGCGCAGCGTACGGCGACGGGAAGGGGTGATACGCATGGAAGTCCTTCGGTCGTGGGGCTCGTGGGGCGGACTGCGGCACTTCACCTCTCAAGACCCCTGCCGGGCATGAAGGGTTGCACCGGCCGGCCCCGGCACGCGAGCGATACGAGGACACCCGCACCGGGGGGGTACGGGTGTCCTCGCGTGGGGGGTGCCGCAGCGGCTGTGGGGGAGGCGCCGCTGCGGCCGTGTGTGGGGAGGGCGGGCCGCGGTCGTGTCGGCGGCTGGGCAGTGCCGGGCCGGGGTCAGACCTTGGCGGGCTGCTCGGCGGCCGTCTCCCGCTGCTCGGGGACCTCGCCGGCGTCGGCCGGGTCCTGGGCGGCGCCGTGGCCGTCGTCGAGGAGGGTCTTCTCGTCGAAGGGGACCCGTCCGGCCAGCACCTCGTGCACCCGGCCCTTGTCGATCTCCTTGGTCCAGTGACCGACCAGCACGGTGGCGACGGCGTTGCCCGCGAAGTTGGTCAGCGCACGGGCCTCGCTCATGAAGCGGTCGATGCCGACGATCAGGCCGACGCCGTCCACGAGTTCGGGGCGGTGCGACTGGAGCCCGCCGGCCAGGGTCGCCAGGCCCGCGCCGGTCACGCCCGCCGCGCCCTTGGAGGCGATGATCATGAAGACCAGCAGCGAGATCTGCTCGCTCGCGCTCAGCGGGTCGCCCATCGCGTTGGCGATGAACAGCGAGGACATCGTGAGGTAGATCGCGGTGCCGTCGAGGTTGAAGGAGTAGCCGGTCGGCACGGTGATGCCGACGACGGGCTTGCTGACGCCCAGGTGCTCCATCTTCGCGATCAGCCTCGGCAGCGCCGACTCCGAGGAGGACGTGGACAGGATGAGCAGGAACTCGCGGCCCAGGTACTTCAGCAGCGAGAACAGGTTCACCCCGGCGACCAGGCGCAGGATCGCGCCGAGCACCACGAAGACGAAGAGCGCGCAGGTGACGTAGAACCCGACCATGATGATCGCCAGGGACTTCAGGGCGTCGAGGCCGGTCTCGCCGACCACCGCGGCGATCGCGCCGAACGCACCGACCGGGGCGGCCCACATGATCATGGCGAGGATGCGGAAGACGAGGCGCTGGATGTGCGTGATGCCCCGGATGACCGGCTCGCCGGCCGAGCCCATCGCCTGGAGCGCGAAGCCCGCGAGCAGGGCGACGAGCAGGGTCTGGAGGACCTCGCCCGCGGTGAAGGCGGAGACGATCGTGGTCGGGATGATGCCGAGCAGGAAGTCCACGGTGGACTCGCTCGCGCCCGACGCCTGTGCCTCGCCGGCGGCCCGCGCCTGCTCGGTGACGTGGAGGGTGGAGCCGGGCTCCAGGACGTTGCCGACGAGCAGGCCGATGGCGAGGGCCACGGTCGACATGACAAGGAAGTAGCCCAGTGCCAGACCGCCGACCGCGCCGACCTTGGCGGCCTTGCGCACCGAGCCGACGCCCAGGACGATCGTGCAGAAGATGATCGGCGAGATCATCATCTTGATCAGATTGACGAAACCGGCGCCGACGGGCTTCAGCTCGACGGCCACCCCGGGGGCGGCGAAGCCGACGAGGATGCCGAGCGCGACGGCGCCGATGACGGCGATGTACAGATAGTGGGTTCGGTCCCGCTGTTTGGCTGCCACTGCCACGGCTGGCTCCTCGGCTCGGTCAAAGGCCCTTGACGCCCCCGTCCCTGGGGGCTCCGGTGACTATCCACCCACCTGTGACCCCGGTCACCCTTGCGTTCATATCGTTCACAGTCGTTTTCCGGCCACCCGGGAAAGGGCCGGCGGTGCCAGGCAGACTGTGGGGATGCGCCTCCCCCGTACTCTCCCCCGCAGCCTGGCGGGCCAGCTCTTCGCCATGCAGGTGGTGCTCATCGCCGCGGTGGTGGCCGGGTGCGCGGTCTTCGCGTACGCCTCGGGCAGCGCGCAGGCCGAGGAGACGGCCGCCCGGCAGGTGCGGGTGGCGGCCCTGGCGGTGGCCGATTCCCCTTCCGTACGGGAGGCGATCCGCACCCCGGACCCGTCCGCCGCACTCCAGCCGTACGCGGAGCGGGTACGCGAGGACACCGGGATCGCCTTCATCACGATCATGGACCCCGAGCGGGTGCGCTGGACGCATCCGGACGCGGCGCGGATCGGTGACACCTTCCTCGGGAACACGGCGAAGGCCCTGCGCGGGCAGACGTTCACCGAGACGTACACCGGCACGCTGGGACCCTCGATACGGGTGGTGACCCCGATCCGCGACCAGGGGCGGATCGTCGGCCTGGTCAGCGCGGGCATCACCGTGGACCGGGTCTCCTCGCAGGTACGGGACCAGCTCGGCGCCCTCGCGCTCGCCGCGGGCGGGGCGCTGGCGCTCGGCGGGATCGGCACCTATGTGGTCAACGCCCGGCTGCGGCGGCACACCCACGGGATGAACGCGGCCGAGCTGAGCCGGCTGCACGACTACCATCAGGCCACCCTGCACGCGGTGCGCGAGGGGCTGCTGATGCTGGACGGGCGGCGGCGGATCGCGCTGATCAACGACGCCGGGCGGGAACTGCTGGGCCTGGAGCCGGACGCGGAAGCGGTCGGCCGTACCGTCGACGAGCTGGCCCTGCCCGCCCCGCTGACCGGGGCGCTGCTGGCGTCCGAGGCGCGGGTGGACGAGCTGCACCTGACGGCGGAGCGGGTCGTCGTGGTCAACACCCGTCCGGTGGTGGGCGGTGAGCGGCGGGGCACGGTGGTGACGCTGCGGGACCACACCGAGTTGCAGGCGCTGACCGGTGAGCTGGACTCCGAGCGCGGTTTCACCCAGGCGCTGCGCTCCCAGGCCCACGAGGCGGCGAACCGGCTGCACACCGTGGTGTCGCTGATCGAGCTGGGCCGGGTGGAGGAGGCGGTGGACTTCGCGACGGAGGAACTGGAGCTGGCCCAGGTGCTGACCGACCGGGTGGTGGGAGCCGTGGAGGAGCCGGTCCTGGCCGCGCTGCTGCTGGGCAAGGCCGCCCAGGGACACGAGCGGGGCGTGGAGCTGGTGCTCGCGGAGGACAGCCTGATCGACGACGGGGCGCTGCCGCCCTCGCTGGCCCAGCGTGACCTGGTGACGATCCTCGGGAATCTGATCGACAACGCGGTGGACGCCGCCTCGGAGAACTCCGAGGTCGCGGGCGGCGCCGGGACGGTGCCCGCGCCCCGGGCGCCGGGAAGCCCGGGGCGCGCCCGGGTCACGGTGACCGCGCTCGCGGACGAGCGGGAGCTGCTGCTGCGGGTCGCGGACTCGGGGGCGGGCATCGGCCCGGAGGCGGCGGACGAGGTGTTCCGGCGGGGCTGGTCGACGCATGGGGCGGGTCGCGGGCTGGGCCTGGCGCTGGTACGGCAGGCGGCCTACCGCAACGGGGGCACGGTGGAGCTGGACGCGGGTCCGGACGGCGGGGCCCGGTTCACCGTACGGCTGCCGCTGCCGGCCCGTACGGCGGGCCCGGGGTCCATGCCCGAGTCCGCCTCCGGTGTCCCTTCCGGCAGCGCGAACGAGGAGGCCACGGCGTGATCCGGGTACTGGTGGTGGAGGACGATCCGGTGGCCGCCGACGCGCACCAGCTGTACGTGGAGCGGGTGGCGGGCTTCACCGTGACGGCGGTGGCGCACACCCGGGCGGCGGCGGTGCGGGCACTGGAGCGCACCCCGGTGGACCTGCTGCTGCTCGACCTCTATCTGCCCGACGGGCACGGGCTCGGGCTGCTGCGCTCGCTGCGGGCCTCCGGACATGGGGCGGACGTGATCGCGGTGACCTCGGCCCGGGATCTCGCGGTGGTGCGGGAGGGGGTGTCGCTCGGCGTCGTGCAGTACGTGCTGAAGCCGTTCACCTACCCCACGCTGCGGGACCGGCTGGTGCGGTACGCGGAGTTCCGGGCCGCCGCCGGGGAGGCGAGCGGGCAGGAGGAGGTGGACCGGGCGCTGGGCGCGCTGCGGGTCGCGCATCCGGCCGCCCTGCCCAAGGGGCTCAGCGGCCCGACGCTGGAGGCGGTGACCCGGGTGCTGAAGGAGTCGCCGGAGGGGGTGACGGCGGCCGCCGCCGGGGAGCGGCTGGGCATCTCGCGCATCACCGCCCGGCGGTACCTGGAGCACCTGGTGGCCGTCGGCAGCGCCGCGAGGCGTCCGCATTATGGGCAGGTCGGCCGACCGGAACTGCACTACAGGTGGCTGGCCGCAGGGCGCTGACCGGCCGCCGCCGAGTTGGCCGACAACCGCTTGCCGGTCGGTTTCCCGGTCCTGGCGCACCTGTGCGCAGGGGGAAAAGAAAGCGCTGGTGGGGCGGGGTTCACGTACCGTCCGCGCGGTTCGCGCTAGGAGGTTCCTACGAAGCGTGTTCTGTGGGGAACGTACCGTAGCCAGGGCGGAAATGGACTCCTACGGTGGTGGCCGTGCACCCCACCCCGCCCTTCAACGCCCCCGCCGCGCGCCGTCTCCGTGAGGCTCTGGGGATGGCTCCCGGCCATGTCGCCTACGGGCTCGCCGCCCAGTACGGCCTCCGGATCAGCGCAGAGACCGTCATCGCCTGGGAACGCGGCGTCGCCACCCCCGGGGAACGCGAGCTGACCGCCCTCGCCGGCGTCCTGTGGTGCGCCCCCGGAGAGCTGCTGGCCGCCGCCACCACCCTGCGCCAGCACCGGATGGCCCAGGACCTGCCCGTGGACGACCTGGCCCGAAGGCTGGGGATGACCGGCGCCTCGTATCTGCGGATGGAGGAGTCGGGGCGGTGGCGGGGAAACGAGAAGCAGTCGGCGGCGCTGTGCCGGGCGCTGGGGCTGTCGGCGGCGCAGTTCCTGACGGCGACGGGACGCGACGACGAGCTGGCGGAGCTGCTGAGCAGCGCGGTCACGACGCGGTGGCAGGCGTACGTCCGCCCGGTGGCCAAGATCGTCCCGCTCGACCGGGCGCGGGTCCAGGACGTGCTGGAACAACTGCACACCGAGTACCAGGCCCTGATGGTCTCCACACTGAGCTGGAGCAGCACGGGCCAGGAACGCTCCGGGTCGACCGGCGACGCGGGCCGGGCGTTCCTGGCCCGGGTGGTGGATCAGTTCTGGCGGACCGCCGGGATGTGACTCCGCACGGACCGCCCGTGCGGTCCGTGCGGTCCGTGCGGCCGGTGCGGTCCGTGCGGCCCACGCGGTCCGTACGGCCGGTGCGGCCGGTGCGGTTCCGGAAGACCGGCAGGCCCTAGAAGACCGACTCGGCCTCGTACATCCGCTCGGCGGGCACCCTCTTCAGCTGGGTGATGGCGTCGGCGAGCGGGACCATGGCGATGTCGTTGCCGCGCAGGGCCGTCATCCGGCCGAAGTCACCGCGGTGCACGGCCTCCACGGCGTTCCAGCCGAAGCGGGTGGCGAGCACCCGGTCGTACGCCGTCGGCGTGCCGCCCCGCTGGACGTGGCCGAGAATGACCGGCCGGGCCTCCTTGCCGAGCCGGGTCTCCAGCTCGACGGCCAGGCGGTTCCCGATGCCCTGGAAGCGCTCGTGGCCGTACTGGTCGATCTCGCCCTTGGCGTACGGCATGGAGCCCTCGGCCGGGTGGGCGCCCTCGGCGACGCAGATGACGGCGAACTTCTTGCCGCGCGCGAACCGCTCCTCGACCATCTTGACCAGGTCGTCGACCTGGAAGGGCCGCTCGGGCAGGCAGATGCCGTGGGCGCCGCCGGCCATGCCGGACTCCAGCGCGATCCAGCCGGCGTGCCGGCCCATGACCTCGACGACCATCACGCGCTGGTGGGACTCGGCGGTGGTCTTGAGACGGTCTATGGCCTCGGTCGCGACGCCCACCGCCGTGTCGAACCCGAAGGTCCGGTCGGTGGCGGAGATGTCGTTGTCGATGGTCTTCGGGACGCCGACGACCGGCATGCCCGCGTCGGAGAGCATGCGGGCCGCGGTGAGCGTGCCTTCGCCGCCGATCGGGATGAGCGCGTCGATGCCGTAGCGACGGGACAGTTCCTCGCAGTTCTCGGCGGCCTCGCGCAGGCGGTCGCGCTCCAGGCGGGCCGAGCCGAGGATGGTGCCGCCGCGGGCGAGGATGCCGCTGACCGCGTTGAGGTCGAGAGGGCGGAAGTGGCCGTCGAGCAGCCCCTTGAAGCCGTCCTCGAAGCCGATGACCTCGTCGCCGTGGCCGACGACGGCCCGGTGGACGACCGACCGGATCACTGCGTTCAGGCCGGGGCAGTCGCCGCCCGCGGTGAGAATTCCGATGCGCATCGAGGTGTGTCTCCTGCTCGTTAGTTACCGCGCTTTCCGGGAGGCCGACCTGGGCGGCCCCCGTGCCCTGAACCTCCACGATTCTCCCACGCCTCTCGCGGACACGGCGCTTTCGGCCGGGCACGAGGGCGGAAGCGGGGCAGGAGGAGACCGGAGGGCCCGGACCGCCGGGCACGGACGCCCGGGCCTCCGGCGGGCGGCCTAGCGGCCCTCGCGGGTATCGTCAAGAGCCAATGCAGGCCACTGCCGCACCCGGCGGAACACCGGGCGGGCACGGGGGCGTCACCGCACGTCCGGGCGCCCCGCGGGCCGCGGCACCGACACGAGGACGGGAGAGCACGCGTGGCGCGCAGCGTGTACGTGACCGGGATCGACCGGGGGGACGGCCGACAGGTCGTCGAGCTGGGAGTCATGGAGCTTCTGACGCGTCAGGTGGACCGGGTCGGCGTCTTCCGCCCGCTGGTCCATGACGGGCCCGACCGGCTCTACGAGCTGCTGCGGGCCCGCTACCGGCTCTCCCAGAGCCCGGCCTCCGTCTACGGTCTGGACTACCACGAAGCCTCCGCCGTGCAGGCGGAGAAGGGTACCGACGAGCTGGTCTCGCGGCTCGTCGAGCGCTTCCACCAGGTGGCCCGGGAGTACGAGGTGGTCCTCGTCCTGGGCAGCGACTTCGCCGCCACCCAGCTCCCCGACGAACTGGCGCTGAACGCCCGGCTGGCCAATGAGTTCGGGGCCTCGGTGATCGCGGTCGTCGGCGGCAGGGGGCAGGACGCGGAGTCCGTCCGCGCCGAGACGCGTAACGCCTACCGCGCCTACGCCGGCCTCGGCTGCGACGTACTGGCCATGGTGGTGAACCGGGTCGCCGCCGAGGACCGCGAGATGATCGCGGAGCGCCTCGCGGCCCGGCTGCCGGTGCCCGTCTCGGTCCTCCCGGACGACCCGGCGCTCTCGGCGCCCACGGTCGCCCAGATCACCGCGGCGCTGGGCGGCACGGTGCTGCTCGGCGACGACTCGGGGCTCGCGCGCGACGCGCTGGACTTCGTGTTCGGCGGGGCCATGCTGCCGAACCTGCTGAACGCGCTGACGCCCGGCTGCCTGGTGGTCACCCCCGGGGACCGGGCCGACCTGGTGGTGGGCTCGCTGGCCGCGCACAGCGCGGGCACCCCGCCCATCGCCGGCGTGCTGCTCACCCTGGACGAACGCCCCGATGAGGAGATACTCACGCTGGCCGCCCGGCTCGCACCGGGGACCCCGGTCGTGTCGGTGGCCGGCGGATCCTTCCCCACCGCCGCGGAACTCTTCACCCTCGAAGGGAAGTTGAACGCGGCGACCCCCCGCAAGGCGGAGACCGCCCTCGGCCTGTTCGAGCGCCACGTCGACACCGGCGCGCTCCTGGAGCGGATCTCGGTGGCCCGCAGCGGACGGGTCACACCGATGATGTTCGAGCACGAACTGCTGGAGCAGGCCCGTTCCGACCGCAAGCGCGTGGTGCTGCCGGAGGGCACCGAGGAGCGGGTGCTGCGCGCCGCCGACGTACTGCTGCGCCGGGACGTCTGCGACCTCACGCTGCTCGGCGACGCGGACGTGATCCGCAAGAAGGCCGCCGACCTCGGCATCGACCTCGCGGACACCCAGCTGATCGACCCGCACGCCTCGGAGCTGCGAGGGCTCTTCGCCGAGCGGTACGCCGAACTGCGCGCGCACCGCGGGGTGACGGTGGAACTGGCGCACGACGTGGTGGCGGACGTGAACTACTTCGGGACGCTGATGGTGCGCGAGGGCCTTGCCGACGGGATGGTGTCCGGGTCGGTGCACTCCACGGCGGCCACGATCCGCCCGGCGTTCGAGATCATCAAGACGAAGCCGGACGCCGGAATCGTGTCGTCCGTCTTCTTCATGTGCCTGGCCGACAAGGTGCTCGTCTACGGCGACTGCGCCGTCAACCCGGACCCGAACGCGGAGCAGCTGGCGGACATCGCGGTGCAGTCGGCGGTGACGGCGGCCCGGTTCGGCGTGGAGCCCCGGGTCGCGATGCTGTCGTACTCCACCGGGACCTCCGGCTCCGGCGCGGACGTCGACAAGGTGCGCGAGGCCACCGAGCGGGTGCGGGCGGAGCGGCCCGAGCTGCGGGTGGAGGGGCCGATCCAGTACGACGCGGCCGTCGAGCCGTCCGTCGCGGCGACGAAGCTGCCCGGCTCCGAGGTGGCGGGCCGGGCGACCGTGCTGATCTTCCCGGACCTGAACACCGGCAACAACACCTACAAGGCCGTGCAGCGCTCGGCGGGCGCGGTGGCGGTCGGCCCGGTGCTCCAGGGCCTGCGCAAGCCGGTCAACGACCTGTCGCGCGGCGCGCTCGTCCAGGACATCGTCAACACCGTGGCGATCACGGCGATCCAGGCGCAGAGCGAGGAGCGCCCCGCATGACGACCCCTGCCCCCGACCACGAAAGCACGGCAGCCCCTGTGGAACCGCACCGCGTACTCGTCCTCAACTCCGGCTCCTCGTCGGTGAAGTACCAGCTCCTCGACATGCGCGACCGGTCCCGGCTCGCCTCGGGCCTGGTCGAGCGGATCGGCGAGGAGACCTCGCGGCTGGTGCACACGCCGCTGACCGGCGCCAGCGCGGAGCCGCGCGAGCGCACCGGCCGGATCGCGGACCACACGGCGGCCCTGGAGGCGGCGGCCGAGGAGCTGGCGGCGGACGGCCTCGGGCTCGACTCCCCCGAGCTCGCCGCGATCGGGCACCGGGTGGTCCACGGCGGGCTGAAGTTCAGTGCGCCGACCGTGATCACCGACGAGGTGCTGGAGGAGATCGAGCGCCTCGTCCCGGTCGCCCCGCTGCACAATCCGGCGAACATCACGGGCATCGTCACCGCACGGGCGCTGCGGCCCGACCTGCCCCAGGTCGCGGTCTTCGACACGGCGTTCCACACGACGATGCCGGAGGCCGCCGCACGGTACGCGATCGACGTGGAGACCGCCGACGCGCACCGCATCCGCCGCTACGGCTTCCACGGGACCTCGCACGCGTACGTCTCCCGGAAGACGGCCGAGCTGCTGGGCCGGGCGCCGGATGACGTGAACGTCATCGTGCTGCACCTGGGCAACGGGGCGTCCGCCTCGGCGGTCGCGGGCGGGCGGTGCGTGGACACCTCCATGGGGCTGACGCCTTTGGAAGGGCTCGTGATGGGTACGCGCTCCGGGGACATCGATCCGGCGGTCACCTTTCACCTCAAGCGCGTGGCGGGCATGTCGGCCGACGACATCGACGTCCTGCTGAACCAGCGGAGCGGGCTGGTCGGCCTCTGCGGCGACAACGACATGCGGGTGATCCGCCGCCGCGTCGACGAGGGCGACGAGCGGGCCGCGCTGGCCTTCGACATCTACATCCACCGGCTGAAGAAGTACATCGGCGCCTATACGGCGGTGCTCGGCCGGGTGGACGCGGTGGCCTTCACGGCGGGGGTCGGGGAGAACGCGGCTCCGGTACGGGAAGCTGCCATCGCGGGCCTGGAGGAGCTGGGCATGGCGGTGGACGCCACGCTCAACGCCGTACGGTCCGCTCAGCCGCGGCTGATCTCGCCCCAGTACGCCCGGGTGGCGGTCGCCGTGGTGCCGACGGACGAAGAGCTGGAGATCGCCGGCCAGACGTTCGCGCTGGTCGGGGGCCCGGTCAACGCCGAAACGGGGCCCCGGTCGGCATCCGGGTCCGAGCGCCTCGGACAGGTCGACAACTGAGCACCCCCGCGCCCCTTTGTATCTTCCACCAGACGGAATATTCCGCAACGAAACAAACCGATAGGATCCGCCTCATGCGCCGTTCCAAAATCGTCTGCACCCTCGGTCCCGCCGTCGACTCCCATGAGCAGCTCGTCGCTCTGATCGAGGCCGGCATGAGCGTGGCCCGTTTCAACTTCAGTCACGGCTCCCACGAGGAACACCAGGGCCGTTACGACCGCGTCCGTCAGGCGGCCGCCGAGACCGGCCGCGCGGTCGGCGTGCTCGCCGACCTCCAGGGACCCAAGATCCGGCTGGCGAAGTTCGCCGAGGGCCCGGTCGAGCTGGTCCGCGGGGACGAGTTCACCATCACCTCCGAGGACGTCCCCGGCGACAAGTCGATCTGCGGCACGACCTACAAGGGTCTGCCCGGTGACGTCACCAAGGGCGACCCGATCCTGATCAACGACGGCAACGTCGAGCTGAAGGTCGTGGCGGTCGAGGGCCACCGGGTGAAGACCATCGTCATCGAGGGCGGTGTCATCTCCGACCACAAGGGCATCAACCTGCCCGGCGCGGCGGTCAACGTCCCGGCCCTGTCCGAGAAGGACGTCGAGGACCTGCGCTTCGCCCTGCGGATGGGCTGCGACCTGGTCGCCCTCTCCTTCGTCCGGGACGCCGAGGACGTCAAGGACGTGCACAAGGTGATGGACGAGGAGGGCCGCCGGGTCCCCGTCATCGCCAAGGTGGAGAAGCCGCAGGCGGTCGAGCACATGGAGGGCGTCGTCATGGCGTTCGACGGTGTGATGGTGGCCCGTGGCGACCTGGCCGTCGAATACCCGCTGGAGAAGGTCCCGATGGTGCAGAAGCGCCTGGTGGAGCTGTGCCGGCGCAACGCCAAGCCGGTGATCGTGGCGACCCAGATGATGGAGTCGATGATCACCAACTCGCGCCCGACCCGCGCCGAGGCGTCCGACGTCGCCAACGCGATCCTGGACGGCGCGGACGCGGTCATGCTGTCCGCCGAGTCCTCGGTGGGCGCGTACCCGATCGAGACGGTCAAGACGATGTCGAAGATCGTCGTCGCCGCGGAGGAGGAGCTGCTCGCCAAGGGCCTCCAGCCGCTGGTCCCCGGCAAGAAGCCCCGTACGCAGGGCGGTTCGGTGGCCCGCGCGGCCTGCGAGATCGCGGACTTCCTGGACGGCAAGGCCCTGGTCGCCTTCACCCAGTCCGGCGACACCGCCCGCCGCCTCTCCCGCTACCGCACGGCCCAGCCGATCCTGGCCTTCACCACGGACGAGGGCACCCGCAACCAGCTGGCCCTGAGCTGGGGCGTCGAGTCGCACGTGGTCCCGCACGTGGACAACACCGACGCCATGGTCGACCTGGTCGACGCGGAGCTGCTGAAGCTGAACCGCTACAACGACGGCGACACGATGGTCATCACCGCCGGCTCGCCCCCCGGCATCCCCGGCACCACCAACATGGTGAGGGTGCACCACCTGGGCGGCGAGCGGGACTGACCCGCACCTCGCACCGCGGACCCGTGGGCCGCACTCCCGGTGAGGAGTGCGGCCCACGGCGCTGCGCGGCTCCCGGGCGGGCCGGGGAGGCTGCTAGCTCCTGCCGCCGTCGAGGAAGTTCCGCAGCCCCGGCACGGTGAGTGTGCCGCCGAACTGGCCGGCCTGGGTCACCTTCACCTTGGTGAAGAAGGCGACGGGCACGTTCAGCGGCGGCGGGGTCTCGGGACTGAAGGTGACCGGGAACAGGCCGAAGAGATTGCCCTTCAGCTCCTCCGTGTACATCGTCACCTCCCCGTCGCGGATCTTCGACGTGGAGCCGGGGCGCGACCTCACATGGCCGGTCGTGCCCGCCGGTCCGACGGTCAGCTGGTGCAGGTCCTTGATGTCGATGGAACTGGCGGTGAACTTCAGCACCTTCTTGACGCTGCCGTCCGCCTTTCTCACCTCGACGATGCCGTGGTAGTCCAGGCCGTTGAGGGTGAGCAGCGTCGACTCCAGGATCCACGGGTCGGCCGGGAGCAGCGGGAGGCCGGGCTCCAGTTCGGCCGCGGCGAGCGCGTCCGGGTCGGGCTCCGGGCAGGGGAAGCGGGGCTTCGCGCCGTCCGGGATGTCCTCGTCCTTCTTGGGGTCGAGACCCTTGACGTCCTCGTCGAGTTCCTCGACGGCCTTGCCGGCCTTCCCGGCCGCCTCGCGGATGGCGTCGGCCGTCTTGTCGGACGCCTCCTTCGCACGGTCCGCCGCGCTCTTCTCCGGGTCCTCGGGCCGGTCCGCCGCCGGGCCGTCCGGCCGGCCGGACGGCCCGGGGGCCTCGGCCGTGGGGGCCGGGGACGGGCTCGCCGGTTCCTCCGCCGTCCTGTCGGGCCCGTCGAAGAGGTCCTTGAGCGCGTCGCCGACCCCGAGCGGGTCGAGCGGGTTCTTCGACTTCGTGGGCGTCGGCGTCGGCGAGGGGGCCTGCGCGGGCTTCTCCTCGGCGGACCGCGCGGACGCGTCCGCGTCGGGCGCGGACTCCCCGTCCGCCTCGGAGGCGGAACCGCTTGCCGAGGGCTTCGGGGACGCGGCCCCGTCCCCGCCGGACGCCTCGTCCTTCTCGCCCTTCTCGTCCTTCGCCGTGGCCGACGGGGACGGGGTCGCTCCGGGCGGCTCGGAAGCGCTCGGCTCGTCGGACCGGGTGACGCAGGGGCCCGGCGCGAACGGGATGTCGGCATGGTCGTCGGCCAGGGCCGGCCTGGGCGTCAGCCCCATGCCCACGAAGACCGCCGTGGGCATCGCCGCGAGCGCCAGCGCCTTCTTGCCGCTGGGCAGGTTGAGCTTGGCCAGCAGCGACTTCCTGGGGGCCGCGTGCCGGGGGCCCCGGCGCTCACGGAGGTCGTCGCCGGGCCGGGCGTCCGTCCGCTGTCCGTCGTCACCCCGCACGACGGCTCCCTCCGTCGTCCCCGGCCGCGGCGCCGAGCGCGGCGTTCTGCTGCAGGGGCACGGTGGTGGCGTCGGGCCGGTCCTCGGAACGCTCCTCGTACGGCACGCCGTTCGGGGACGCGGTGCGCCGGGAGGTCTGCTCGTCGAACGGCTCCTCCGCGCTCGGAGCCTCACCCGGGGCCCAGGAAACGGACAGGGCTCCGCCGACGAGGGCGAGAAGGAAGCCGACGACGAAGCCGCCGATGTTGGCGACGGGTATGGAGATCAGCGCCAGCAGGATGGCCGCGACACCGGCGAAGACCCGGACGATGCTGTGGAACCACATCGTCAGGCCGAGCGTGACCAGCAGGACCCCGATGATCAGGGAACCGGCGCCGGCCGTGGTGGACATGGCCAGCGTCACGTTGCCGAGGTGCATGTTGGCGTACGGGAAGTAGGCGATGGGAACGCCACCGGCCATGGTGAACAGTCCGGCCCAGAACGGCCGGTTACCCCGCCAGGCGCGGAAGCGTCGCCGATAGACGCGGATGTAGTGCTCGTTCTGCCCTGTGGACTCGGGGCTCATGGAAAACAGCTCCCTGGAACCGGTACTGCCGTGAGAAGTGAGGGGTGGGTGACCGGAACCGGCGAGGCGCGGGCTCCGGCCACCCGAGGGGGTGCTTAGTAGCACTCCTCTTCCGTGCCCTTGTGCAGGCGCAGCTTCAGACCGCTGAGGTTGAAGGTGCCCGCCGTCGTGGCCCACGCCTTCTGCTCGACGTTCGACAGCACGGCCTTCTCGGCCCGCTGGGAGAAGCCGTGGGGGTTGGCCTCGGTATTGGGCTGGATGCCCGTCGGCCCCTTCTTGCCGCCCGGGAAGTCCTTGAGCGAACCCGCCGCGACACCGATGTCGATGTTCTTGAACTTGGCGTCGGCATCGAGCTCCGACACATCGAGGTAGAGGTCCTTGGCGAAGACACGGTCGTGTCCCTTGCCACCCGCCTCCAGCCTCAGGGTGACGCTGCCGAGGCCGAACGGCAGGTCAGGTGTGACAACCGACTGGCACATCTCGGTGATGTAGGCCCGGCTGAAGCCGGACACAGCGACCGGAGCCGCCATCTCCTCGCCCTTGAGCGTCTTGCCCGACGCCACGCTGCCGTACTGGACGAAGTCCCAGCCCTCCAGCTCCTTGGCCTTGACCTTGAACTCCTGGCCGGACACGCTGAACGAGGCCGCCAGCGCACCCTGCGCCAGGCCGATGCCCACCGCGGCCGTCGCGGCGACGCTCGGCACCATGACCAGAGCGAACCGCTTCCATCTCGTCCCACCGCGAACCTGGGAACTCATACTTGCTCCTTCTTCTCGGACGTACATCTCCGGCCGGGCTTCGTGCCCGTCTGGGATGGGAGAAGTGCTACGTCCTCGGGAAGGAGAGCGCCCGCGACCGGAGGCGTGTCCCGCATCCGATGCGCCGGCGTTCACCCCCGAGCGACAACCACTGGCCGCGCTTTCCGCGCAGCCGGCCGGACAGGCCCCGCGGGTGAGCGGGAACCCCCCTGTCCGAGGTCGGCGCCACTGCCGCCGACCACTCGGTGGGGACCCAACAGACCCTCGGCCACCGGCTGGAGACCGGGCCGGAGGTGTTGGACCGAGCGTGGCCGATCGTGGTCCATTCACGGCCGGGGCACAAGAGGGATCATTACTGGCTGGTAATGGCCCGTTAATCACAGCACGACAGGGTGACATCACACGGCGACGCAGGGTGGCACGAAAAGGACATCAGAATGGCCGGAAACTTCCTGGAAACGGGACAGAATCACCAGCCTGCCTTACTGCGAGTAACAGCTCGCATCTTTGTCAAGATTTGGCAAAGCGAAGGCTTCGCGCGCCCTTCTTCGGCGGCGGCACGGCAAAACGGCCGCGCTGCCCGGAGAGCAGTGCGGCCGTCTTGTCACTTCGGAACAATCGGGCTCGTCCGGAACGGACGGCGGGCCGGTGTCAGAACAGGACGCGGGCCAGCGCGGTGCGCGCGGCGGTGACCCTGGGGTCCTCCGGGCCGATCACCTCGAACAGCTCCAGCAGGCGCAGCCGGGCGGTGTTGCGCTCGTCGCCCGCGGAGCGCCGGACCGCCTCGACGAGCCGGCCGAAGGCGTCCTCGACATGTCCGCCGACCAGGT
Organism: Streptomyces sp. NPDC091649; assembly: GCF_044756785.1. Classification (NCBI taxonomy): domain Bacteria; kingdom Bacillati; phylum Actinomycetota; class Actinomycetes; order Kitasatosporales; family Streptomycetaceae; genus Streptomyces; species Streptomyces sp. NPDC091649. Next base: position 373,037 of record NZ_JBIVTR010000001.1, read on the forward strand.
CGAGATCGGCGGCGGCGAGCTGGGCGTTCACATCGTCCGGCCGGTCCGCGGCTTCCCTGCGGACCGCCTGCGGGTCCAGGCTCTGCACGCGGCCGAGCAACTCCGCCTGAGCCAGGCCGAGTTTGGCCTCCGGGTTGCCCGGGTCGTCGGACAGGACGTTCTTGTACGCCTGGACGGCGCCGCCGAAGTCGTTGGCGTCGAGAGCCGACGCCGCGGCCTCCAGCACGGCGTCGTAGGGACCGGCCGGCACCTCGGCCGGGGCGGCGTCCGGCGCCTCGGCGCCCGGGTCGACGGCGATCCCGGTGAGGCCGAAGCGCTCCTCGCCGACCTGGATCAGCTGGTCGAGCGTCTCGCGGATCTGGGCCTCGGGGGCCGCGCCCTGGAAGAGCGGGAGGGCCTGCCCGGCGACGACGGCGAAGACCGCCGGGATGCCCTGGATGCCGAACTGCTGCATCAGCATCTGGTTGGCGTCGACATCGACCTTGGCCAACAGGAAGCGGCCGTTGTACTCGACGGCCAGGCGCTCCAGCAGAGGGCCCAGCTGCTTGCACGGCTCGCACCACTCGGCCCAGAAGTCGATGACGACGGGGACTTCGGCGGAGCGCTGGAGGACATCGCGCTCGAAACCGGCTTCATCGACGTCGATCACCAGGGCGGCGGGCGCGACGGCTCCGGCGCCCCCGGTACGGGAGCCCTCCGCGCGGGCCTGCTCCGCCTTGGCCTTGGCCTCTCCGGCCGCCTTGACGGCGGCGAGGTCGACAACGCCGCTCATGGACATGTTCCTAGGCTGCATACGTACATCCTCCCCCCTGACCGCACCGTTTCGAAAAGCGAGTGCGAGAACCGGACCGGCCCGGTGCCCCCACCGGCGTGCGGGGGCGGACGGGCGCGGCGCGGTCCCGGGCTCCGGAAGGGGCCCGACGGGCCCAGGAAGAGCCCGGCGGGACCGGCCGGCCGCCCGAAGGGCCCGGCTGGCTCCCGGCCGGATCCCCAAGGACCCCGATGGAACCGACCGGGCCCCTGGAGGCCCGGCGGGTGGACCTTCCGGATCCCCGTCCGGCCGGTCCGTGCGGCCCCGGGTCCCCACCCGGAGCCTGGAGTTCTCGTGGAGAACCCCGGTGGCTGTCGCTCGTGCGTTCCGTGGCGTACGGGGACGGGCTGACCGCCCTCCTTACGCTACGACCCGTAGCGTAACTGCCGATCGGCCCGTCGGCACAGGGCCTCCCGGTGATCTGTCTCACGGGTGCCGGGGCGCAACGGTTCTCCCTACCGGCCGGTATGGTCGCCGCATCATGAGCGACAGCGACTCCCGAGCCACCCGGACAGGACGCCCGCGGAGCGTCGCGGCCGATGCCGCGATCCTCGAAGCGACACGGGCGTCCCTGGTCGATCTCGGCTGGTCCAAGCTGACGATGGGTGATGTGGCGGCCCGGGCCGGGGTCGCCAAGACGACCCTCTACCGGCGCTGGGCCGGCAAGAACGAGCTGGTCGTGGACGCCGTCGCGGTCCTCTTCGACGAACTGGAGCTGCCCGACCGCGGCAGCCTGGCCGCCGATGTGCAGGGCGTCGTACTCCAGTTCGCCGCCCTGCTGGAGCGGCCGGAGGCCCGGACCGCGCTGATGGCGGTGGTCGCCGAGTCCACCCGCGACGACTCGCTGCGCCACCGGATCCGCTCGGCCATCGTGGACCGGCAGAAGCGGCTGGTGCTGCTCGGCCGGGAGCGCGCCCAGGCCCGCGGCGAGCTGCGCTACGAGGACGACGCCTCGACGGCCACCCGCAACGCGGACCTGATCTTCGACGTGATCGCCGGAGCCGTGGTGCACCGCACCCTGGTGAGCGCGGAGCCGGTGGACTCCGCGTGGGCGAGCGGTTTCACCTCGCTGCTGCTGCTGGGACTGGCGGGCGCGCAGGCGGTGTAGTGCCCCGGCGGCCGGGCCCGCGACGGGCCCGGCGTCCCGCCCGCGCCGGCGGCGGCGACCCTCAGAAGCCCGGCGGCTCCGTGTAGGTGCCCCACTCCTCGCGCAGCACCCCGCAGATCTCGCCGAGCGTGGCCTCGGCCCGTACCGCGTCCAGCATCGGCGCGATCATGTTCGAGCCGTCGCGGGCGGCGGCGAGCATCGCGTCCAGGGCGGCGGTCACCTTCGCGTCGTCGCGGCGGGACTTGCGGTCGGCGAGCTGGCTGACCTGGTCCCGTTCGACCTCGTGGCTGACCCGGAGGATCTCCAGGTCGCCGGTGACCGAGCCGTGGTGGACGTTGACGCCGACGACCCGCTTGTCGCCCTTCTCCAGGGCCCGCTGGTACTGGAAGGCGGACTCGGCGATCTCGCCGGTGAACCAGCCGTCCTCGATGCCGCGCAGGATGCCGGAGGTCATCGGCCCGATGGGGTGCTGCCCGTCGGGGTGGGCCCGGGTGCCGCGCTCCCTGATCTGGTCGAAGATCTTCTCGGCCTCGGCCTCGATCCGGTCGGTGAGCTGCTCGACGTACCAGGAGCCGCCCAGCGGGTCGGCCACATTGGCCACGCCGGTCTCCTCCATCAGCACCTGCTGGGTGCGCAGGGCGATCTCGGCGGCCTGCTCGGAGGGCAGCGCGAGGGTCTCGTCGAGGGCGTTGGTGTGCAGTGAGTTCGTGCCGCCGAGGACGGCGGAGAGCGCCTCGACGGCGGTGCGCACCACGTTGTTGTACGGCTGCTGAGCGGTGAGCGACACCCCGGCGGTCTGGGTGTGGAAGCGCAGCCACTGCGCCTTGTCGGTCTTCGCGCCGTACGTCTCCTTCATCCAGCGGGCCCAGATGCGGCGGGCGGCGCGGAACTTGGCGATCTCCTCGAAGAAGTCCAGGTGCGCGTCGAAGAAGAAGGAGAGCCCGGAGGCGAAGGCGTCGACGTCCAGGCCGCGCGAAAGGCCCAGCTCCACGTAGCCGAAGCCGTCCGCGAGGGTGTAGGCCAGCTCCTGCGCGGCCGTCGCTCCGGCCTCCCGGATGTGGTAGCCGGAGACGGAGAGCGGCTTGTAGGCGGGGATGTCGCGGGCGCAGTGCTCCATCAGGTCGCCGATGAGGCGCAGATGGGGCTCGGGCTGGAAGAGCCACTCCTTCTGCGCGATGTACTCCTTGAAGATGTCGGTCTGGAGCGTGCCGTTGAGCACCCCCGGGTCGACGCCCTGGCGCTCGGCGGCGACCAGGTACATGCAGAAGACGGGCACGGCCGGGCCGCTGATCGTCATGGAGGTGGTGACGTCGCCGAGGGGGATGCCGCCGAAGAGGATCTCCATGTCGGCGGCGGAGTCGATGGCGACCCCGCAGTGGCCGACCTCGCCGAGCGAGCGCGGGTCGTCGGAGTCCCGGCCCATCAGCGTCGGCATGTCGAAGGCGACGCTGAGTCCGCCGCCGCCCGCCGCGAGGATCATCTTGTAGCGCTCGTTGGTCTGCTGGGCGTTGCCGAAGCCGGCGAACTGGCGGATCGTCCAGGTGCGGCCCCGGTAGCCCGTGGGGTGCAGCCCGCGCGTGAAGGGGTACTCCCCCGGCCAGCCGATCCGCTCGAATCCCTCGTACGTGTCACCGGGTCGCGGCCCGTAGACGGGCTCGACCGGGTCCCCGGAGAGCGTGGTGAAGTCCGCGTCACGCTTGCGGGCCTTGTCGTAACGGGCCTGCCAGCGGAGGCGGCCCTCCTCGATCGCGTCAGCGTCCATACCTCGAATTTACTAGGACGTCCTACTAAATGTCGATGGGAAACCGCCCGGCGCTTTTCGCGCGGGGCGGTCCGGGGTGCGGCGTCAGACCTCGGCGGTGACCGGTGCGGGGTCGGTGACCAGGGCGCGGGCCTCGCGGCTGACCTTCGGCTCGACGAAGAACGAGGCGAAGGGGATGCAGCCCGCGGCGAGGACCCACAGGAGTTTGCCGAAGGGCCACTTCGCCTTGGAGCCGAGATCGAAGGCGAAGACGACGTAGACGATGAACAGCACGCCGTGGATCTGCGAGATCAGCATGGTGTCGCCGGTCTCGAAGCCGTACTTCGCGATGATCGCCGCGGTGAAGACGAGCAGCCAGACGGCGGTGACGTAGGCCATCACCCGGTAGCGGGTGAGCACGTTCTGTTTCATGGCTACGAGCGTAACGGGGCGACCGGGGCGATCTTCGCGCGACCCCGGCCTCGTCGGGGCGGGCCGGCGAGGACCGCGCTCACCCCTCCTCGAAGTCCCGGGCCGCCACCCGCAGCGGCCGCAGCAGGGCGAAGATCTCGGCGCACTCCTCGGAGTCGTACACCCCGAGCCCGAAATCGACGGCGACCAGGTCCCGGGTGGCCGCCTCGACCACGTCGCGGCCCTTGTCGGTGATGGACGCCAGCGTTCCGCGGCCGTCGTTCGGGTTGGGCCGCTTGTCGACGAGGCCGGACCTGACGAGCCGGTCCACGGTGTTGGTGACCGAGGTGGGGTGCACCATCAACCGCTCCCCGATCTTGGACATCGGCAGCTCACCGGCCTGGGAGAAGGTGAGCAGCACCAGGGCCTCGTACCGGGCGAAGGTCAGTCCGTACGGCTTGACGACGGCGTCGACCTCGGCGAGCAGGATCTGCTGGGCCCGCATGATCGAGGTGATCGCCCCCATCGAGGGCACGGGTCCCCAGCGTTGCCGCCAGAGCTCGTCGGCGCGGGCGATGGGGTCGAAGGGGAGACTGAGCGGCTTCGGCACGGACCCGACCTTACCGACTGGTCACATGCCGGTCAGCCCCGTCTCGTCCTTCGGTATCGGACATCCGTCCGGGGGCTGTCCTGCGGACCTCGGCGACGAGGAGGAGCGTGCAGACGGTACCGATGATTCCGGATCCGGCGACCACCTGGTGCACGGGGAAGAACTCCGCCGCGAGCCCCGCCAGCGCCATCCCGAGGCCCTGGACGGTCATCAGCCCGGCGGTGAGCAGCGTCATGGCCCGGCCGCGCAGTTCCTGGGGCACGGCGTCGACGAACCACTGGTCGAGCCCGATCACGTACGCGGCGCCCGCGCCGGCCAGCGCGAGGGCCGCCAGGGCGAGCGGCAGCCCGGGCCGGACGACGTACACGAGGAGCGGGAGCAGGCCGGCCGCGGCGACCGGCAGGACGATCCGGGAGCGGTTGCGGGCGCTGAGCGCGGAGCCCACGAACAGCTCGGCCCCGATGTGCCCGAAGGCCATCGCGCAGAGCAGCAGCCCCAGCGCGGCGGGCGGGGCCCCGATCGCGTCGGCGTACGGGGCGGCGAGCGCCTCCGGGGCCACCACGAACATCGCGGGCAGCCAGAACAGCAGCATGAGCGCCCGGACCCGGCGGTCGCCCAGCACCAGACGGGCCCCGGACAGCGACTCCTTGAGAAGCGTGCCGCCGCTCTCTCCGGTGGCGGTGCGGGCCGGACGGTCGCGGGTGCCGAAGCGGAGGAGGGCGGCCGAGCACAGGAAGGTCACCACGGTGACGGTGATCGCGCCGCGCGGGGACAGCACGGTCAGCAGCACCCCGCCGGCGCCGAACCCGATGAGCATCGCGCTCTGCGAGACGATCCGCAGCAGCGAGCGGCCGAGGACGTAGAGGTCGCTCTCGCCGAGGATGTCGGTGAGCGCCGCCATCCGGGTCCCGGTGAAGACGGGGGCGATGGCGGCGACCAGACAGCGCAGGGCGAGGAGTCCGGCGACCGGCGTGGCGGGCACCAGCATCACGGCGACGCAGGCCGCGCAGAGCAGGTCGCAGACGACCAGGACGCGGCGGGCCGGGTAGCGGTCGGCGACCCCGGCGAACAGGGTTCCGCCGATCATGTACGGGAGCAGCCCCAGCGCGAACGTCAGGGCGCTGAGCAGCGGGGAGCCGGTGAGGTCGTAGACCAGCACGGTGAGCGCCAGCTCACTGACCACGACGCCGAGGAGCGAGAGCAGATGCGCGGCGAAGACGGCCCGGAACTCGGTGACGGCGAAGACGGCCCGGTAGCCGTGCGGGACGGCAGGGGCGCCGGCGGGGGCCTTGGGAGCGGCGGGCTCCCGGAGCGTGGGCGCGGGGCCCGGGTCGGGGTGGGCGGCACGCTCCGGGGGCGAAGCCGGGACCGGAGCCGCCGGGGCGGGAGTACGGGGTGTGTCCGCCGGGGCGGGGCTGTCGGTCGGCATGGGACGAGCCTGCGGCCGGGGCGGGGGCGATCCTAGACTTTCGGCTGGAGACGAATGTCCAGGGCCGTTCAGTGAGGGGGAGGCATGCCGTTCCAGCTGCACTTCGGCGAGAGCGATCTGCTGCGCTGCCGGTTCGCGCTGTCGCCCCTGTTCGAGACCCAGGAAGCGGTGCGCACCCTGTACCGCACCAACCGCCACGGCTACCACCTGCCGTGGCTCCGCCGGATCCGGGAGGCGTCCGGGGCGCTGGACCTCGAACCGCTGTGGCTGCTGATGCCGGCCTCCGGCCACAACCCGGACTTCTTCTGCCCGCCGCCGATCGGGCCGCTCGCGACGTTCGAGGAGGAGATCGCGGCCGTCCGGGCGGTCGATCCGGAGGTGGCACGGGCCGACATGGCGCTGGCCCTGGCGGACCGGCCCGGCGGGGCCGGGTCCGCGACGGGCCGTCAGCTGCTGGCCGATCCGGTGCGGGCGGTGCGGGAACTCGCCGATCTGCTGGAGCGTGCCTGGCAGACGCTGATCGAGCCGTACTGGCCCCGGCTGCGGGCCCTGCTGGAGGCGGACATCGCCTACCACTCCCGGCGGCTCGCGGACAGCGGGCTGGAACAGCTGCTGGGTGAGCTGAGTCCCCGGCTGAGGTGGAACGGCTCGACGCTGATCCTGGCCGGGACCCAGGGCGACCACGAACGGGTGCTGGGCGGGCAGGGGCTGGTCCTGATGCCGAGCGTGTTCGTCTGGCCGGAGGTGGTGGGCGGCCACGAGGAGCCGTGGCAGCCGGGGCTGATCTACCCGGCGCGCGGCATCGGCGGGCTGTGGAGCGAGTCCGGCGACCGGACCCCCGAGACCCTCGCCCGGCTGCTGGGCCGGGTCCGGGCCGATGTGCTGTGCGCGCTGGACGAACCGGCCGGGACCAGCGCCCTGGCACACCGGCTGGGTCTCGCCCCCTCGTCCGTGTCGGCCCAGCTGTCCGTGCTCCGCGGGGCCGGACTGCTGACGTCACGGCGCCACGGCCACCAGGTGCTGTACGAGCGCACACCGCTGGGGGCCGCGCTGGCCGCCTCCGACTGAGACGCTGCGGGACGACGGGGCACGGGTCACGGGTCACGGGTCACGGGTCACGGACAGTGTCGCACCACCACTCCCCGTAACCGTTGTGTCACGATTGCTCACGTTCCCGTGCCCGTGAGCCACCGCCGTCTGAGGGGTCTGGATGTCCGGCCGCAGAATCGTCCCCCGCGCCTTCGCTCTCCCGCGCGCTCTCTCCCGCGTCCTTCCCGTCCTGACCTCGGCCGCCCTGGCGACCGCCCTCGTGGCGGGCTGCTCCTCCCCGGACGCCGGGGCGGACGGCGAGGAGGGAACCGATCCGCTCCGCGGGGAGCCCGCCCCCGCCGCCGCCTCCCCGTACTGGGTCGATCCGAACAGCGACGCGGCCCGCCAGGTGCGCGTCTGGGAGAAGGAGGGGCGCGAGGCGGACGCGAAGCTGCTGCGGCGGATCTCCGGCCGGCCGGTGGCCGACTGGCCGGCCTGGGACGACCCCGCCCCCGGGATCCGGGCCGCCGTGAAGTCCGCCGCCCGGACCGAGAAGACCGTCCTGCTCGTGGCGTACAACATCCCCCACCGCGACTGCGGGCTGTACTCCGCGGGCGGCGCGAAGGACGCGGACTCCTACCGGTCCTGGATCGGGGAGTTCGCCGAGGCCATCGGGGACGCGCCCGCGACCGTGATCCTGGAACCGGACGCCCTCCCCCACATCGTGGACGGCTGCACCCCGCCCGAGCACCACGCCGAGCGCTACCAGCTCCTCTCCGAGGCGGTGGACACGCTGAAGGCCGGGCCGAACACCCGGGTCTACCTGGACGCGGGCAACCCGGAGTGGATCGACGAGCCGTCCAAGATGGCGCAGCCGCTGCGGCAGGCCGGCATCGACCGGGCCGACGGCTTCTCGCTGAACGTCTCCAACTTCCAGCCGAACGAGAGCGTGAAGGCGTACGCCACCCGGCTCTCCGACGCCGTGGGCGGCTCGCACTTCGTGATCGACACCAGCCGCAACGGCAGAGGCCCCCTGTCCGGGGGCCGCGAGGAAGCCTGGTGCAATCCGCCGGGCCGGGGGCTCGGCACGCCGCCGACCACCGACACCGGGGACGGCCGGCTCGACGCCTATCTGTGGATCAAGCGGCCGGGCGACTCCGACGGCACCTGCCGGGGCGGCCCGCCGGCCGGCGACTGGTGGCCGGAGTACGCGCTCGGCCTGGCGCGGCGCGCCGCCTCCTGAGACGGCCGCGCCACGCCTTCGGGCCGGGGCCGCGGGATCAGGCGGCCCCGGCCCACTGGGCCCCGGAGGGGACGTGGGTCAGGCGACCTTGACCCACTTCGCCTCGGAGGGGACGCCGTCGGCGTCGGTGACGAAGAGCATGTACCAGCCGGGCGGCACCAGCGTGGGGTCCTCCGGCACCGTCACGCTCAGTTCGCCGTCGCCCTTCTTCAGGTCCAGTTCGATGGAGCGCTGCTCCACGTCGGTGGTGTGGGTGACGGCGCTCGGCCGCATCAGCCGGGCGGTGGCGATCCGGTCCGCGTCGGCGCTCTCGTACGTGAGGGTCGCGCCGCGCTCGGTCTCCTCGGGGCCCTTCCCGATCACCGGACGCTTGTCCTCGCCGCGGTGCAGGGCGGGCGGGGTGTAGACCTCCATGCGCTGCTCGAACTTGCCGAGCTTGGTGTTGTCCTTGTCGCCGTAGAGCGGGTCGGAGCCGAAGGTCGCCACCCGCCCGTCGGGCAGCAGCAGCGCCTCGGAGTGGTAGTTGCGCCCCACCGTCGGCGCGGCCGCCTCCTTGAAGGCGTTGGTCTTCGGGTCGTAGGTCTGCGCCTTCAGGATGTTGCTGTTCCCGCGGCCCCGGTAGTCCACCGATCCGCCGCTGGTGAAGACGGTGTCGTCGGGCATGATCACGCTGTTCAGGTAGCGCGTGCCCTGCGGCAGGTCGGGGCCCGGCTCGAAGGCCGGGCTGTCCTTCTTGAGGTCGATGACCGCCGTGCGGGCCGTCGACTCCTTGGACTCGCCGATCCCGCCTCCTCCCAGGACCATCACCTTCTGGTCCTGCGCGGGCGGCAGCAGCAGCGAGGCCGCCGTCTCCAGCTCGTCGGTGTCGGTCAGGCCCGGCACCTTGGTGAAGGTCTTCTTCTTGATGTCCCAGATCCCGGGCTCGCGCCCCTTGTCCGCCGGTCCGTAACCGGCGTTCGCACCCGGGTAGAAGAGCTTGCCCCCCTTGGTGAGGAAGAGCGCCGGGTAGGTCGGGAAGTACTGGAAGGGGCCCTCGGACCACTTCTTGGTCTTGGGGTCGTAGATCTCGTTGTCTCCGGGGAGGATCGCGCCGACGTCGTCGAGGCCGGAGACGGCGAGCACCCTGCCGTCCTCCAGGCCGACGAGCGTCGGATACCAGCGGGCCTCCTTCATGGGGTCGACCCTGATGTACTTCTCCGCCGTCGGGTCGAACTCGTAGGCCGCCCGGATGCCCTGGAAGTCCTGCTTGTCCATGGTGATCTTCTCGGCGAGGCCGTAGGAGTTGTCGGCGGCCTTGCCCTTCAGCCCGACGATCTCGTACTGGGCGGCCTCCGTCGTCACCGCCTCGGGGCCGTCCTTGACCGCCTCGACGAAGACCCGCTGCTCGGAGGCGGTCACCTTGGTCTTCCACGGCTTCATCTGGCCGCTCTCGAAGTAGTCGACCTCGAACTCGCGCTTGGCCTTGGGGACCGTGACGTCGAACTTGGCGACGTACTCGGTGCCGGAGGGCGAGCGGAAGACCGTGCCCTTCTTGAGCTTCAGCGGCTTGTCGGGGTTCTCGTTCTTGACCCGCATGCCGCCGCCGGCCCGCTTCACCTTGTCGTCGAGCACCTCGTAGCGGGCGGTGCCGCCCGCGATCAGGAGGCGGCCGTCGGGGAGCTGGGCGTGGCCGCCGCAGAAGAAGTCCTCGGGGGTGGGGATCTTCTGGAAGGTGTTCTCGGCCGGGTCCCACAGCACGGTGTCGAACGTGCCGGCGTCGAAGTGCTCCTCGTCGTTGCCGGAGCCCGCGACGATCAGCACCTTCCCGGTGTGCAGGAGCGCCGCGTGGATCGCGTTGGTCCGGTACTCCTTCGGGATGTCCACCTTCGCCCAGGAGCCGTACTCCGCCTTGTACTCCGGTTGGTCGATCTTGTACGCGTGATACCTGTCCTCGGCGAAGGACAGGGCCGCTGGAGCGTTCAGCCCGGCGAGCAGCATCACCGCACCGCCTCCCAGGAGCGTCTTCCTCATCTTCTTCGAGGGCCGGTAGGCCATGGTTCAGTTCCCTCCTGCGGTGGTGGCGGTGGTGCCGGCGCCCGCCGTGGTGGTCGCCGACGGGGTGGGGGCAGCGGTGACGTACACCGGTTCGGGCTGCGGGGGCGCCGGGACGGGGACGGCGCGTGCGGCCTCGGCCCGCTTGTCCTGCCGGACGGTCCAGGCCCACACGACGACCGGGGACAGGGATATCGCCAGGCCCAGCGTCGCCCAGGTCCGCATCGCGACATGGGTGTGGCCCAGGTACACGGAAGCGGCGAGGGAGGACAGCAGGACCGCTGCCCAGAAGAGGTGGATACGGAAGGTGAGCAGCCGGTCCGGGGAGGTCTGGCCGCCCTTGGGCGTGACGACGAACCGGCCGTCGGTGCGCAGCACCGCCGACCCGAGCGACTTGAGGTAGATCGGCGCGGAGAGCGCGGACATCGCCATGCCGGCGAGGCCGCCGGAGCCCTCGGGCTCGTGCGGCGAGACGTTGTGCCGGCGGTTCCAGAGGTAGAGCCCGATCTGGAGGGCGGCGGCGTCGCTGTAGAGCATCAGCCAGATGGACGCGGCGACCTGGGTGCCGGACGCCCCGAACCAGAGGAACAGCACACAGCTGCCCACGCCGAGCAGCCAGTTGACGGCGGTCATCGGGTAGTAGACGAGCATCAGCGTGTAGCTGAGGAGCCGTCCGGGGGGCACCCGGAACAGCGCCTTGCCGTACTGCTTGAACAGCGTCTCGTACGTTCCCCGGGACCAGCGCAGCTGCTGGGTGAAGAAGTCCGTCCAGGAGGCGGGCCCCTCGCCCACGGCCAGCACGTCCGGGGTGTAGACGGAGCGCCAGTAGCGCCCGGTGCGCGGGTTGCGGCGGCGGTGGATCTCGAAGCCGGTGGCCATGTCCTCGGTGATCGAGTCGTACAGGCCGCCGACCTGCCGCAGCGCGGCGATGCGCACCACGTTGTTGGTGCCGACGAACATCGGGGCGCCGTAGCGGTTGCCCGCGCGCTGGATCAGGGCGTGGAAGAGGAACTGCTGCGACTCGGCGGCCTTGGTGACGGCCGAGTCGTAGTTCCCGTAGACCTGGGGTCCGACGACGAAGGCGACGTCCGGGTCGCGGAAGTAGCCCATCATCCGTTCCAGGAAGTTGGGCATGGGCACGTGGTCGGTGTCGACCGAGGCGAAGAAGTCGTAGTCGCCGCCGTGCAGGGCGATCCAGGCGTTGTAGTTGCCGTGCTTGGTCTTCGCCTTGTGGACGCCCCGGTCACGGTTCCACTCGGGGACGCCGCGCCGGGTGAAGTGGTGGACGCCCAGTTCGGCGCAGAGCATCCGGGCCCCGGGGTCGTCGCCCTCGTCGAGCAGCCAGACGTCCAGCGGACCGGCGTGTCTGAGGCGTACGGCCCCCTTGAGGGTGGCGCGGACCATCGAGAGCGGTTCCTTGCCGGGGACGTACGTGGTCAGGAAGGCGACCCGGGTGCCTGGCTCGGGCGTCACCGGGACCGGGTCCCGCGCGACGAGCGTGGCGTGGGCGATGGAGGCCACGTTGACCAGCATGAACAGCTCGATCAGGGCGATCGACACCAGCATCACGGTGTCGGCGACGACCAGCCAGCGCTCCCCGTTCTCCCGCTCGGTCCAGTGCGTGGGCCAGACCAGGTAGAGCAGCAGGATGCCGGTGAGCACCGGGGCGAGGGTCATCAGCAGGACGGCCCTCACCCGGTGCTTCTCCGTCGAGAGCAGGCTCTTGTACCGCACCCGGTACCCCGTCGGATCCGGCTCCGTGAGCGGACCCGCGAGCCGGCTGTAGGTGTCGTAGTCGTAGCCCTCCGACCGCACCGTGCCTCCCACTGTCGAACGGGTTGATATCCCCACAGAAGGGGACAGCTAACGGTGTGTCGACTTGGCAGGTCCGAGTGAGCGGTTTTTGATCCGGAACCGGAAAAGCCCCCGGCCGTGTGGCGCCGGGGGCTTATCGGGTGAACGCGGACCGTTCCGCGCGAACGGTGCGTCAGGGGGAGAGGTGACGCTCCACGGTCTCGACCTTCGAGGTCAGGCCGTCGGTGACACCGGGCCGGATGTCGGCCTTCAGTACCAGGGAGACGCGGCCGGCGCGGGCCTCGACGGCGGCGACGGCGCGCTTGACGACGTCCATGACCTCGTCCCACTCCCCTTCGATGGAGGTGAACATGGCGTCGGTGCGGTTGGGGAGCCCGGAGGCGCGGACGACCCGCACGGCGTCGGCGACGTACTCCCCGACGTCCTCGCCGACACCGAGCGGGGAGACCGAGAACGCGACGATCATGCGCTGACCGTGCCCTCGCGGCGGGCGCGGGCGGCGATGACGCCGTCGGCCTCGTAACTCTTGAGGAGCTTGTCGCCGTAGAGCCCGCCGAAGGGGATCACGGACAGGACGAAGAAGAGGGCGACGCGCTTGAGCGGCCACTTGGCCTTCACCCAGACGTCGAGCAGGAACACGGCGTAGATCACGAAGAGCGCGCCGTGGATCATGCCGAGCGGCATCATCAGGAAGTCGATGTCCGAGACGCGGCTGAGAACCGAGCCGAAGAGGATCAGGGCGGGGAAGGACAGCGCCTCGGGAATCGAGATGAGGCGCAGCCGGTGCAGGGCGGAAGCGGTCTTGATGTCCACAGGGGCACCTTCGGTGGGAGGGTCGCGAGGGCTTGTGAACCCAGGCACAAGCCGCCCCCATTGTGGCATCGCGCCGCCGCGTCCCCGGCGTCGGGGGCCGCACCGGGCACGGCGGGCGTATCGCCGCATATCAGGGCCGCCCCGCACGCGCACCGGCGGTGCCTCCCGGTGCGCGGCCCGAGCACCACGGCCCTCGGCCCTCGGCTTGGGGGCCCTGGCCCCGGCAGGGGGTCGAGGGCTACCTTCGATGCGTGGCGATGTTCCGACTCCAAGGCAGCAAGACGCTCGCCGTCGATCTGACCGGCGATGCCGTCAAGGCGAAGAACGGCTCGATGGTCGCGTACGACGGCCGGATGACCTTCAAGAAGATGTCCGGCGGCGGTGAGGGGATACGCGGCATGGTGACCCGCCGGCTGACCGGCGAGCAGCTGACGGTGATGGAGGTGTCCGGGCAGGGCACCTGCTACTTCGCCGACCGGGCGAGCGAGATCAACCTGGTCGCGCTGCGCGGAGAGACCCTGTACGTGGAGTCGAGCAATCTGCTGGCCACGGACGCCGGGCTGCGCACGGGCACGACGTTCACCGGGCTGCGCGGCGGGGCGAGCGGCAACGGCCTGTTCACCACCACGGTGGAGGGCACCGGGCAGGCGGCGGTCATGTCGGACGGCACGGCGGTGCTGCTGCGGGTGTCGCCGCAGTATCCGCTGACGGTCGACCCCGGCGCGTACATCGCCCACCAGGGCCGGCTCCAGCAGAGCTTCCAGGCCGGGGTGAACTTCCGGACGCTGATGGGCGAGGGCTCCGGCGAGGCGTTCCAGATCCGCTTCGAGGGCGACGGCCTGGTCTACGTACAGCCGAGCGAGCGCAACACCGTCGGGGGCGATGTCTGATGCCGTTCCGGGAGATCAACTCCAAGATGGTCGAGGCCACCCTCGCCCCGGGCCGGAAGCTGTTCAGCCAGCGCGGCGCGATGCTGGCGTACCGGGGCGAGGTGTCCTTCACCCCGAACGTCCAGGGCGGCCAGGGCGGCGTCGCGTCGATGATCGGCCGCCGGGCGGCGGGCGAGTCGACACCGCTGATGACGGTCGAGGGCTCGGGCACGGTGATGTTCGGCCACGGCGGCCACCACATCCAGGTGATCGAGCTGGCGGGCGACACCCTGTACGTGGAGGCCGACCGGCTGCTCGCGTTCGACGGGACCCTCCAGCAGGGCACGATGTTCATGGGCTCGCAGGGCGGGGTGATGGGCATGGTGCGCGGCCAGGTGACCGGCCAGGGCCTGTTCACCACCACCCTCAAGGGACACGGTGCGGTCGCGGTGATGGCGCACGGCGGAGTGATCGAACTGCCGATCACGCCGGGCCGGGACGTCCATGTCGACCCGCAGGCGTACGTCGCCCACCACGGCGAGGTCCGCAACAAGCTGTCCACGGCGGTCGGCTGGCGGGACATGGTGGGACGGGGCTCGGGCGAGGCGTTCCAGCTGGAGCTGAGCGGCAGCGGTGCGGTGTACGTCCAGGCGTCGGAGGAGAAGCTGTGAGCACGCCCGTGGTCTTCGACCCGATGACGCTGCCGTCGGACGACAACGTCAACTCCTACACCTTCTGCGTGGAGCTCAAGGGGAGCCGGTGGTTCCTGCAGAAAGGCAAGATGATCGCCTACTACGGGCAGATCGCCTTCGACGGCATCGGGCACGGCCGGTTCGAGCGGCTGGTGCGCGCCGGCTTCCATTCGCCGCTGCACGCGAGCGACTGGGTGGTGGCCGAGGGCAGCGGGAAGATGCTGCTGGCGGACCGGGCCTTCGATGTGAACTCCTTCGACCTGGAGGACGGCAACCTCACCATCCGGTCCGGGAACCTGCTGGCGTACCAGCCGACGATGGCGCTGAAGCAGTCGATCGTGCCGGGGTTCGTGACGCTGATCGGCACGGGGAAGTTCGTGGCCGCGTCGAACGGTCCTGTGGTCTTCATGGAACCGCCGCTGCGGGTGGACCCGCAGGCACTGGTGGGCTGGGCCGACTGCCCCTCCCCGTGCCACCACTACGACCACGGCTACATGACGGGCGTGATGGGCGGTATCCGGTCACTCACGGGGATCGGCGGAACGTCGGGCGAGGAGCACCAGTTCGAGTTCGCCGGGGCGGGCACGGTGCTGCTCCAGTCGAGCGAGGCGCTGATGGCGGAGCAGGCGGCGGGGGCGGTACCGAACGAACCGGGCGTCCCGGGCGGTGGCGGTCAACACGGGTCCGCCCCGCGCATGCCCGGCCAGCTGGGGGATCTCCAGCGTCGCTTCGGGTTGTGAGCGGTAGTCTGCGGAGTGTGACGTCGAACGTCTGCGCCCAGCCTGCGGTGCTTGCCGACGGGCCCGTCAGCACTCCGTCGGTCCGGGAGTGCCGGTCGTCACACCTCCCTATTTCGTCCGGCTTTCAACTTCTTAGGTAGAATCCATATATGGAGACCGAGACGGCCACCCGCTGGCTGAGCGACACGGAGCAGTGCGCCTGGCGCACCCACCTGGACGTCAGCAGGCTGCTGATGCACCAACTGGAGAAGGACCTCCAGCCGTTCGGCCTGACCATGAACGACTACGAGATCCTGGTCAACCTCTCGGAATCGGACGACCAGCGGATGCGGATGAGCGACCTCGCCGCCGCCACCCTCCAGTCCAAGAGCCGGCTCTCGCACCAGATCACCCGAATGGAGACCGCCGGGCTGGTCCGCCGCACCCACTGCGAGTCGGACCGGCGCGGACTCTTCGCGGTCCTCACCGAGCACGGCGCGGAGACCATGCGCAAGGTCGCACCGCACCATGTCGCCTCGGTGCGGCAGCACTTCATGGATTTGCTGGCCCCCGAGGCGCTCGCCGAGCTGAACGCGGCGCTGACCCCGATCGCGGAACACCTGCGCGGCAAGCGGGGCAAGCTGTAAAACCCGTGTCGGGCCGGGCGGGTGCGGCCCGGCCGGCTCGGCGCGGGCGGCCCCGGGCGGGCCGCACCGGGCCGATCCGCCGCCCGCCCGGTCAGCCGTGTCGGCAGGCCGGGCCGGGCAGCGGATCGGGCCGGGCGGCAGGTCAGGCCGGGCGGGGCAGCCACAGCCGGAAGGCCGCGCCGCCCTCGGCCGCCCGGTGCACCGTCAGCGTCCCCCCGTGCCGCGAGGCGACGTCCCGGGCGATGGCCAGGCCGAGGCCGGCGCCGCCGTCGTCCCGGCTGCGGGCGTCGTCGAGCCGGACGAACCGCTCGAAGATCCGCTCGCGTTCGCCGTCCGGAACACCGGCCCCGTCGTCCCGGACTTCCACCCGCACCCCGCGCCCGTCGGCCGCCACCGACACCGCGACGCTCTCCTCGGCGTGCCGCTGGGCGTTGTCCAGCAGGTTGCCGATCACCCGGGACAGTTGCCCGCGCGACCCGTTCACCTCGAACGCACCGCCCTCCGGCACCTCGACCGCCACCGGAATCCGGTCCGCGGCGCGCTGCGACACCTCCTCCCGGACCAGCGCCCCCAGCTCCACCGTGGCGCTTCCGGGCTTCTCCCCCGCGTCCAGCCGGGCCAGCAGCAGGAGATCCGCCGCCAGTACCTGGAGCCGTACGGTGTCGGCGACGGCGCCCGGGAGGTCGAGCAGCTCGGGGTGGGCCTCGGCCACTTCCAGCTGGGTGCGCAGCGAGGCGATCGGGGAACGCAGCTCGTGCGAGGCGTCCGCGACGAACCGCCGCTGGCGCTCCACGGACGCCTCCAGCACGGTGAGCGTCTCGTTCGTCGTCCGGGCCAGCCGGGCGATCTCGTCCCGCGAACCGGGCTCCGGCACCCGGCGGGCCAGGTCCTCGGACGCGGTGATCGCCGCCATCTCGCGGCGGATGCCCTCGACCGGCCGCAGCGCCCGGCGGGTCACCAGCCAGGTCACCCCGGCGACGACCAGCAGGAGCAGCGGCAGCCCCGTGAGCATCGCCCCGCGCACCGTGTTCACCGCCTCCTGCTCGGCGGCGAGCGGCGCCCCCGCGTACACGGTCAGGGTGACCCCGTCGGGGGTGGTCGCCTCGACGGCGGCGAAGCGGTAGTCGGCGGTGGTGCGGTCGACGGTGGCGGCGCCGTCGGAGAAGTCCGGGTCGTCGGAGGAGACCTCGCCCCGGCCGGGGCGTCCGCGGTCGTCATCGTCGGCGTCGTCGTCCTCGTCGTCGTCGCCCGGCGGGACGGGGGCCCCGGCCGAGGCCGAGGGCACCGGGGTGACGCCGGGCGTGCCGGTGCCGGTGACGGCCCGCAGGTCCTTGGAGACGATGACGACGCGGTCCTCCTCGTCGGTCACCTGGACGGGGTGGTCCTCGTCGTCGTCCAGTTCCAGTTCGCCGTACGGGGTGCCGGTGGCGAGCTGTCCGGCCACCTCCCGGGCCGCCACCTCGGCCTGGAGGTCCGCCTGGTCGATCAGGTTGGCCCGCAGGACCAGGAGCACGGCGAGGCCGGCCGCGACCAGAGCGACGGCGACGACCAGGGTGGCCCCGAGGGCGGCCCTGGCCCGTACGGACCTCACTTCGCCTCCAGCCGGTAGCCCGCGCCCCGCACGGTGCGGATGGTGGGCGCGCCGAGCTTGCGGCGCAGGGTGGAGACGTAGACCTCGACGATGTTCGGGTCCCCGTCGTAGGCGAAGTCCCACACGTGCTCCAGGATCTCCGCCTTGCTGACCACCTGGCCCGCGCGCAGGGCGAGCTGCTCCAGCACCGCGAACTCCTTGGCGGTGAGCGCGATCTCGTCCTCGCCGCGGACCACGCGGCGGGCGGCGGTGTCGATGCGCAGGGACCCGACGGCCAGGACGGGCGCGGCGGTGCCGGCCCCCCGGCGGCGCAGCAGAGCGCGGACCCGGGCGACGAGGACGACGTAGCTGAAGGGCTTGGTCAGGTAGTCGTCGGCGCCGGTGTCCAGGCCCTCGGCCTCGTCGTACTCGCCGTCCTTGGCGGTCAGCATGAGGATCGGCACCTCGTGTCCGGCGGCGCGCAGGTTCGAGCAGACGCGGTAGCCGTTCATGCCGGGCAGCATGATGTCGAGGATCACCAGGTCGTGAACGCCCTCGCTCGCCCGGTGCAGCCCCTCCAGCCCGTCGTGCACGACGTCCACGGCGAAGCCCTCGGCGGTCAGTCCCCGGGCCAGGGACACCGCGAGTCGCTTCTCGTCCTCCACGATCAACAGGCGCATGCGCACAGCCTCGCAAACTCCACCTGAAGACGGCTTCAGGTGGCTTCAGGCTGCGTTCAGCATCGCCCCGGCAGTGTGGCTCACGTCAACACAGCGGCAGCACTCGGGGAGGAACCCTCATGAAGCGCAACGTCACCATCGCGGCGATCACCGCGGCCGTTCTCATCGGCGGCACCACCGCCGCCACCGTCGCCTTCGCGGACAGCGACGGCGACCGTACGCCCGTCAGGAGCGCGAGCGCCGTGAGCCTCGCCGACGACGCCCCCGACGACGACGGGGCCCCGGCCGCCGCGAAGACCACCCGGATCACCCTCGACCGGGCCGTCGCCGCCGCCCTGAAGAGCGTCCCGGGCACGGTCACCGAGGCCGAGCTGGACGATGACGACGACCACGGCGGCCGCACGGTCTGGGAGCTCGACGTGTACGGCTCCGACAGGACCTGGCACGACGTGACCGTCGACGCCGGCGACGGCAAGGTCCTGAAGACCCGCGACGACGACAACGACGACCGCGACCGCTACGCGCCCCGCGCCTCCGCCGTCACGCTGAACGCGGCGGCGGACGCGGCCGGGAAGCACGCTCCGGGCAGCATCACGTCGATCGACCTGGACGACGACGATGACGATGACGACAGCCGCCGGGGCCAGGTCTCGCACTGGGACATCGACATCGCGGGCAAGGACGGCGAGCAGCACGAACTGCGCGTCGACGCGCAGACCGGCGAGGTCACCGCGGACCGCGACGACGACGGTGACGACGACCGGGACGACCGCGCGGACGACCGGGACGGCGACGACGGCTGACCCGCCGCCCACCGTCTGCGCCAGTCCGCCGGTCCCACCGTGGCGCGGCCCGGGGAACAAGACCGGGCCCACGGAGATCACCGGCCCCGGCACGCCACTCCCGCCCCGCGCCGTGGCGTCCGGGTCCGGGTGCGACCCCCGGATACGAGCGGTTCCGTCACGGTGGGCGAGGAGACCTTGCTCGGCGGGATTCTCGGACCGAATATGGGCCGGGCCCCTCCGGCGATCCGCCGGAGGCGCCTCCACCCACGACGCCGAGGACCGGCACATGAGCCACTACCCCGACCTGTCACCGTACGTCTACGACGAGTCACCCCACGCCATGCTCAACGTCGGCTGGCTGCATCCCGGACGCGGTCACGCCACCGGGGTCGTGGACGCACGGGTGGTGCGGGCGTTGGTGCTCCTCAGCGCCGCCTACGACAACCAGATGCGCGGCTTCCATCGGTGCGGGTTCTGCGACACGGACCGGATCTCCGTCTCCGGCGGGCCGAACGGGGACGCCCGGGTATGGCTCGGTTCGGCGGAGATCCGGGTGCGGGGAGAGGACGGAACGGTCTACGCCGCGCCGAATCTGGTCATCCACTACATCACCGCGCACCGCTACCGCCCACCCGAGAGATTCTGCCGTGCGGCGGTCGCAGCGGCGGGAATCGCGGCGACCGGAACGCCGGGTCCGGTGCGCTGGGGCGCGTCCGGCGGATCTTGACCGGGCCCGCGGCGCCGGGCACGGCCTGTCCGGCACTGATCCGCCGGACACGCCCTGACCCCATGGCCCCGGCCGCTTCACGGCGGCCGGGGCGTCAGCACCTGCTCAGGGGTTGCCCGTCAGCCCCGCCACCAGCTCGTCCGCCGCCGCGTACGGGTCCAGGGTCCCCGCCACGATGCGCGCGGCCAGGGCGTGCAGGCGGCGGTCGCCCCGCAGGTCGGCGATCCTCTCGCGGAGCGCGGTGACGGCGATCGTCTCGACCTCGTGCGCGGCGCGGGCGGTGCGGCGCTCGGCCAGGACGCCGTGCTCCTCCATCCAGGCCCGGTGCTTCTCCAGGGCCTCGACGACCTCGTCCGTGCCCTGGCCCCGGGCGGCGACCGTCTTCACGATCGGGGGGCGCCAGTCGCCGGGGCCCCGGGACTCCCCGAGGCCCAGCATGTGGTTCAGCTCCCGGGCGGTGGCGTCCGCGCCGTCCCGGTCGGCCTTGTTGACCACGTAGACGTCACCGATCTCCAGGATTCCGGCCTTGGCCGCCTGGATGCCGTCGCCCATGCCCGGGGCGAGGAGCACGACGGAGGTGTCTGCCTGGGAGGCGATCTCCACCTCGGACTGGCCGACGCCGACCGTCTCGACGAGGATCACGTCGCAGCCCGCCGCGTCCAGCACCCGGATGGCCTGCGGCGCGGACCAGGCGAGGCCGCCGAGGTGGCCCCGGGTCGCCATCGAGCGGATGTAGACGCCCGGGTCGGAGACGTGGTCCGCCATCCGGATCCGGTCGCCCAGCAGCGCCCCGCCGGAGAACGGCGAGGACGGGTCGACGGCGAGGACGCCGACCCGCCTGCCCGCGCGGCGGTAGGCGGTGACCAGGGCCGAGGTGGAGGTCGACTTGCCGACGCCCGGCGATCCCGTGAGCCCGACGACGTAGGCGTGGCCCGCCAGCGGAGCCAGCGCGGCCATCACCTCCCGCAGCTGCGGGGACGCCCCCTCCACCAGCGAGATCAGCCGGGCCACCGCACGCGGCCTGCCCGCTCTCGCCTGTTCGACCAGCGTGGGGACGTCCATGTCCACGTTCACCGCTCCGTTCGCCTTGCCCTCGTGTCCTGCCGGGTACTACTTGCCGGGAACGCGGATGATCAGCGCGTCGCCCTGACCGCCGCCGCCGCACAGCGCCGCCGCGCCGGTGCCCCCGCCGCGCCGCTTCAGCTCCAGGGCCAGGTGCAGGACGACCCGGGCGCCGGACATCCCGATGGGGTGGCCGAGCGCGATGGCGCCGCCGTTGACGTTGACCTTGTCCGAGGTGACGCCCAGGTCCTTCATGGACTGGACGGCGACGGCCGCGAACGCCTCGTTGATCTCGATCAGGTCGAGGTCGTCGACGGTCAGGCCGTCCTTCTTCAGGGCGTGCCGGATGGCCTGGGAGGGCTGCGACTGGAGGGAGTTGTCGGGGCCCGCGACGTTTCCGTGGGCGCCGATCTCGGCGATCCAGTCGAGGCCCAGCTCCTGGGCCCTGGCCTTGCTCATCACGACGACCGCGGCGGCGCCGTCGGAGATCTGCGAGGAGGTGCCGGCGGTGATCGTGCCGTCCTTCGCGAAGGCCGGGCGCAGCTTGCCGAGGGTCTCCACGGTCGTCTCCGGACGGATGCCCTCGTCCTGGGCGAAGAGCACCGGGCCGCCCTTGCGCTGCGGAATCTCGACCGGGGTGATCTCGGCCTCGAAGAGGGCGTTCTTCTGCGCCGCGGCGGCCCGCTGGTGGGACTGCGCGCCGATCTCGTCCTGGGCGGCGCGGTCCAGCCCGAGGCGGCCGTTGTGCTTCTCGGTGGACTCTCCCATCGGGATGTTCTCGTAGGCGTCGGTGAGACCGTCGTACGCCATCGAGTCCAGCATCTCGATCGCGCCGTACTTGTAGCCCTCGCGGGACTTGGGGAGCAGGTGCGGGGCGTTGGTCATGGACTCCTGGCCGCCCGCGACCACCACGTCGAACTCCCCGGCGCGGATGAGCTGGTCGGCCAGCGCGATGGCGTCGAGCCCGGAGAGGCACACCTTGTTGACGGTGAGCGCCGGGACGTTCATCGGGATGCCGGCCTTGATCGCGGCCTGCCGGGCGGGCATCTGGCCCGCTCCGGCCGTGAGCACCTGGCCCATGATCACGTACTGGACCTGGTCACCGCCGATGCCGGCCCGCTCCAGGGCGGCCTTGATGGCGAAGCCGCCGAGGTCGGCGCCGGAGAAGCTCTTGAGGGAGCCGAGGAGGCGGCCCATGGGCGTCCGGGCGCCCGCGACGATCACTGAGGTGGTGGTACCGGTCGTTGCTGGCATGGGCACGGCCCCTTGGGATCGGATGTGAACGAGGGTTTACTTGAATGTACTGAGCGGTACCGCGCCCGTCATCCGGCAACCGGTGTGACGGCGCGCACGTTGCGTAACCATGGCGGGAACGCTGCACTGGATTCATGCTGACGCGAATCGACCACATCGGGATCGCCTGTTTCGACCTGGACAGGACCGTCGAGTTCTACCGTGCCACGTACGGGTTCGAGATGTATCACTCCGAGATCAACGAGGAGCAGGGCGTCCGGGAGGCCATGCTCAGGATCAACGGGACCTCGGACGGCGGGGCCTCCTACCTCCAGCTGCTGGAGCCCACCCGCGAGGACTCGGCCGTGGGCAAGTGGCTGGCGAAGAACGGGGAGGGGGTGCACCACATCGCCTTCGGCACCGAGGACGTGGACGGGGACGCCGCGGACATCCGCGAGAAGGGCGTCCGCGTGCTGTACGACGAGCCCAGGACGGGGTCGATGGGGTCCCGGATCACGTTCCTGCACCCCAAGGACTGCCACGGCGTCCTGACCGAACTGGTCACGAGCCGGGCGGAGCACTGACCACCGCATACCCGGCCCGGTAGAGTGGGCGGTTCCGGACCGGGGCCGGGTCGGGGCCGTACCACGTCCTCGTCATTTGTCTGTCACCATTCCCCGGGGGACCGCTCGCCGGCGTGCAGTACGCGCCGTGTGGAGAGTTACGACCAGGGTTGGGGTCTCCCCCTGCTCAGTGGGGCATCCCCTGCTCGAACGAAGTCGAGAGTCTGGGGAAAGAGTTGAGAGCTCGGGGAAGGATGGGACCGCGCAGTGCGGGGCTACGAACGCCAGGAGAGCCACCGGGCTGAAGACGACCATCTCTCGCGGTTCGAAGCCGAGATGGACCGGCTGAGGACCGACCGGGAGAAGGCCGTCCAGCACGCCGAGGACCTCGGTTACCAGGTCGAGGTCTTGCGTGCCAAGCTGCACGAGGCCCGGCGCAATCTCGCGACCCGTCCCGCCTACGACAGCGCTGACATCGGCTACCAGGCCGAGCAGATGCTGCGGAACGCGCAGGTCCAGGCCGAGCAGCTGCGCAGCGACGCCGAGCGCGAACTGCGCGAGGCGCGGGCCCAGACCCAGCGGATCCTGCAGGAGCACGCCGAGCACCAGGCGCGCCTCCAGGCCGAGTTGCACGCCGAGGCCGTCCAGCGCAGGCAGCGGCTCGACCAGGAGCTGGCGGAACGCCGCCAGACCGTCGAGTCGCACGTCAACGAGAACGTCGCCTGGGCCGAGCAGTTGCGCGCCCGCACCGAGTCGCAGGCGCGCCGCCTGCTGGAGGAGTCCCGCGCCGAGGCGGAACAGGCCCTGGCCGCCGCCCGCGACGAGGCCGCCCGGCTGGCCGAGGAGACCCGTCGGCGGGCCGGCTCGGAGACCGAGGCCGCCAGGACCGAAGCGGAAGCGATCCTGCTGCGCGCCCGCAAGGACGCCGAGCGCCTCGTCCAGACCGCCTCCGCGCAGGCCCAGGAGGCCACCAGCCACGCGGAGCGGCTGCGCTCCAGCACCACCGCGGAGACCGACCAGGCCCGCCAGCAGACCGCCGAGCTGAACCGGTCCGCCGAGCAGCGCCTCTCGGAGGCCGAGACCCGGCTGCGCGAGTCCCGCCTGGAGGCCGAGAAGCTCCTCTCCGAGGCGAAGGACGCCGCCGCCAGGCAGCTGGCCGCCGCCGAGTCGCAGAACGAACAGCGCACCCGTACGGCCAAGTCGGAGATCGCCCGGCTGGTCGGCGAGGCCACCAAGAACACCGAGGCGCTGAAGGAAGAGGCCGAACAGGCCCTCGTCGACGCCCGTGCCGAGGCGGAGCGACTGGTCGCCGAGGCGGGCGAGAAGGCCCGTACGGCCGCCGCCGAGGACGCCGCCGCCCAGCTGGCCAAGGCGGCCCGCAGCGCCGAGGAGGTGCTGACCAAGGCATCCGAGGACGCCCGGTCGACGACGAAGGCGGCGAGCGAGGAGGCCGAGCGCATCCGCCGCGAGGCGGAGGCCGAGGCCGACCGGCTGCGCGGCGAGGCCGCCGAGCAGGCCGACGAGCTCAAGGGCGCGGCCAAGGACGACACCAAGGAGTACCGGGCCAAGACGGTCGAGCTCCAGGAGGACGCCCGCCGGCTGCGCGGCGAGGCCGAGCAGCTGCGCGCCGAGGCGGTCGCCGAGGGCGAGCGCATCCGCGGCGAGGCCCGCCGCGAGGCGGTCCAGCAGCTGGAGGAGGGCGCCCGCACGGCCGAGGAGCTGCTGACCGAGGCCCGTTCCGACGCGGACGAGCTGCGCACCAAGGCGAACAGCGAGAGCGAACGCATCCGCACCGAGGCCGCCGAGCGCGCCGCGACCCTGCGCAAGCAGGCCGAGGAGACGCTGGAGCGCACCCGGACCGAGGCCGACCGGCTGCGGGCCGAGGCCGAGGAGCAGGCGGCGGCCGTCACGGAGGCCGCCGAGCGCGCCGCGGCCGAACTGCGCGAGGAGACCGAGCGCGCCGTCGCCGCCCGGCAGACGGAGGCCGCCGACGAGCTGGCCCGGCTGCACGCCGAGGCCGAGAGCCGGCTCACCGCCGCCGAGGAGGCGCTCGGCGAGGCCAGGACCGAAGCCGAACGCGTCCGCCGCGAGACGAGCGAGGAGTCGGAGCGGCTGCGCAACGAGGCGGCCGAGCGGCTGCGGGCGCTGGCCGAGCAGGCGGAGGCGGAGGCCGAGCGGCTGCGTGACGAGGCCGCCGCCGACGCCGCCCAGTCCCGCGCCGAGGGCGAGAGCGTCGCCGTACGGCTGCGCGGCGAGGCCGCCGCCGAGGCGGAGCGGCTCAGGTCCGAGGCCCAGGAGAGCGCCGACCGGGTGCGCGCGGAGGCCGCAGCCGCCGCCGAGCGGGTCTCCGCCGAGGCCGCCGAGGCGCTGGACGCCGCCCAGGAGGAGGCCACGCGCCGCCGCCGGGAGGCCGAGGAGATCCTCGGCGCGGCCCGGACGGAGGCGGAGCAGGAGCGCGAGCGGGCCCGCGAGCAGAGCGAGGAGCTGCTCGCCTCCGCCCGCAAGCGGGTCGAGGAGGCGGAGGCCGAGGCGCACCGGCTCGTCGAGGAGGCGGACGCCCGGGCGACCGAGCTGGTCACGGCAGCCGAGCAGACCGCCCAGCAGGTACGGGACTCCGTCGCGGGTCTGCAGGAGCAGGCCGAGGAGGAGATCGCCGGGCTGCGCTCGACGGCGGAGCACGTCGCGGAGCGCACCCGGAGCGAGGCGCAGGAGGAGGCGGACCGGGTCCGCGCCGACGCGCACGCGGAGCGGGAGCGTGCCGCCGAGGACGCGGTCCGCCTGCGCCGGGAGGCGAACGAGGAGGCGGCCCGCCTCCGGCGGGAGGCCGAGGAGGAGACCGACGCGGCGAAGGCGCTGGCCGAGCGGACCGTCGCCGAGGCGATCAGCGAGTCGGAGCGGCTGCGCGCGGACACCTCCGAGTACAGCCAGCGGATGCGGACCGAGGCGTCCGACGCCCTGGCGTCGGCGGAGCAGGACGCCTCGCGTGCCCGGGCCGAGGCCCGGCAGGACGCCAACCGGATCCGTTCGGACGCGGCGGCCCAGTCGGACCGTCTGATCGGCGAGTCGACCACCGAGAGCGAACGCATCCGCAACGAGGCCGCCCAGGCGTCCGAGCAGCTCGTCGTCGAGGCCACCACGGAGGCCAACCGCCGCCGGGCCGAGTCCACCGAGCAGGCGGACCGGATGCTGGCCGAGGCGACCGGCGAGGCCGAACGGCTGCGCGCGGAGGCGGCCGAGCGGCTGGGCTCCGCGCAGGAGCACGCGGCCCGCACCCGCGAGGAGGCCGAACAGCTGCGCGCCGAGGCGGAGTCGGCGGCGGAGGAGCTGCGCTCCGAGGCCCGCCAGGAGGCGGACCGGCTGCTGGACGAGGCACGGGAGGCGGCGGCCAAGCGCCGGGCCGACGCGGCCGAGCAGGCGGACCAGCTCATCGACAAGGCGCGCGAAGAGGCGCTGCGTACGGCCACCGAGGCCGAGGGGCAGGCCGACACGATGGTCGGCGCGGCCCGCAAGGAGGCCGTGCGCATCACCTCGGAGGCGACCGTCGAGGGCAACACCCTGGTGGAGCGTGCCCGCGCCGACGCCGACGAACTGCTGGTCGGCGCCCGGCGCGACGCGACCGCGATCCGGGAGCGGGCCGAGGAGCTGCGGGCCCGGCTGGAGAGCGAGATCGAGGAGCTGCACGAGCGGGCCCGCCGGGAGACGTCCGAGCAGATGAAGACCGCGGGGGAGCGTGTCGACAACCTGATGAGGGCGGCGACCGAGCAGCGCGACGAGGCCGAGGCGAAGGCCAAGGAGCTGATGGCGGACGCCAATTCGGAGGCGAGCAAGGTCCGTATCGCCGCGGTGAAGCGGGCCGAGTCGCTGCTGAAGGAGGCCGAGGCCAAGAAGGCCGGCCTGATCCGCGAGGCCGAGAAGCTGCGCGCCGACGCCGAGGCCGAGGCGAAGCGGACGGTCGAGGAGGGCAAGCGCGAGCTGGACGTCCTGGTGCGCAGGCGCGCGGACATCAATACGGAGATCTCCCGTGTCCAGGACGTACTGGAGGCGTTGGAGTCTTTCGAGGCTCCGACCGGGGGCGGGAAACCGGCCGGCGGTTCCGGGGGAGGCGCCAAGGCTCCCGCGGCGGCGGGCACGCGATCGGGGGGCAAGTCGTCCGAGCGGTAGCCGGTCCCCGGCGCGCCGCGCTTCGTCATGGACGTTCAGACCCTGCGAGTGGCAAGCGCTCCGGGGGCCGGCCACTCAAAAGGGGTGTCATTCTCCAGATCAAATAGGCATCTGCACGCTGACACGCCGTTATGGCCCCTAGGATTCCCTCTATCACCTCACCGGTCTCATTCGACAGGAACCTCATGAGTGACCCTTCCTCCCCCTTCGGCTTCGAGCTCGTGCGACGTGGCTACGACCGCGGTCAGGTGGACGACCGCATTTCCAAGCTCGTCGCCGACCGCGACAGCGCTCTGGCCCGAATCACCTCTCTGGAAAAGCGCATCGAGGAGCTGCACCTCGAAACGCAGAACGCCCAGGCCCAGGTAAACGACGCCGAGCCGTCGTACGCCGGCCTCGGCGCCCGTGTCGAGAAGATTCTCCGCCTCGCCGAGGAGGAGGCCAAGGACCTGCGTGAGGAGGCCCGTCGCGCGGCCGAGCAGCACCGCGAGCTCGCCGAGTCGGCGGCCCAGCAGGTGCGCAACGACGCCGAGTCGTTCGCCGCCGAGCGCAAGGCGAAGGCCGAGGACGAGGGCGTCCGCATCGTCGAGAAGGCGCAGGGCGAGGCGAACACGCTCCGCACCGACGCCCAGAAGGACGCCCAGCAGAAGCGCGAGGAGGCCGACGCCCTCTTCGAGGAGACCCGCGCCAAGGCCGCCCAGGCCGCGGCCGACTTCGAGACCAACCTCGCCAAGCGCCGCGAGCAGTCGGAGCGCGACCTCGCGTCCCGTCAGGCCAAGGCCGAGAAGCGGCTCGCCGAGATCGAGCACCGTGCCGAGCAGCTCCGCCTGGAGGCCGAGAAGCTCCGCACGGACGCCGAACGCCGGGCCCGCCAGACGGTGGAGACCGCCCAGCGCCAGGCCGAGGACATCGTCGCCGACGCCAACGCCAAGGCCGACCGGATCCGCAGCGAATCGGAGCGCGAGCTCGCGGCGCTCACCAACCGCCGCGACTCGATCAACGCGCAGCTGACCAACGTCCGCGAGATGCTGGCGACGCTGACCGGCGCCGCCGTGGCCGCCGCCGGCTCCCCGGCGGAGGACGAGTCCGCCACCCGCGGCGTCCCGGCCCAGCAGACCCGCTGACCCCGGCACGCGCGGTACCCCCGTGTGCGCCCGGTTCCGCCTTTGTGGTGGCGCCGGGCGCTCAGGCGTTCTAGCGTGAGCGCATGATCGAGCTCGAGGGACTCACCAAACGATTCGGCAGTAAGATCGCCGTCGATCATCTGTCGTGCCAGGTCAGACCTGGCATCGTGACCGGCTTTCTCGGTCCCAACGGGGCGGGCAAGTCCACCACGATGCGGATGATGCTCGATCTCGACAACCCGACCAGCGGTACGGTGCGGATCGACGGCAAGCACTACCGCGAACTCCAGGAACCGCTGAAGTACATCGGGGCACTCCTCGACGCCAAGGCGATGCACGGCGGCCGCAGCGCGTACAACAACCTGCTGTGCCTGGCCCAGAGCAACCGCATCCCGAGCAGCCGGGTCGACGAGGTGCTCGACATGGTCGGCCTGACCGCGGTGGCGAAGAAGAAGTCCAAGGGGTTCTCCCTCGGCATGGGCCAGCGGCTCGGCATCGCCTCGGCTCTGCTCGGTGATCCCGAGATCCTGATGTTCGACGAGCCGGTCAACGGACTGGACCCGGAGGGCATCCACTGGATCCGCAATCTGATGAAGGCGCTCGCCTCGGAGGGCCGGACGATCTTCGTCTCGTCCCACCTGATGAGCGAAATGGCGTTGACCGCCGACCATTTGATCGTGATCGGCCAGGGCAAGCTGCTCGCCGACACCTCGATGGCGGATTTCATCCACGAGAACTCCCGCAGTTACACGCGACTGCGTTCCCCTCAGCAGGAGCGGCTGCGCGACGTGCTGCACCAGGAGGGCTTCACTCCCGTCGAGACGGCGGGCGGCGTCCTGGAGGTCGACGGCGCCACCACCGAGGAGCTGGGTGAACTGGCGGCCCGGCACCAGGTGGTGCTGCACGAGCTGAGTTCCCAGCGGGCCTCCCTGGAAGAAGCGTTCATGCAGATGACCGCCGGTTCGGTGGAATACCACGCCCACTCGGAGCGGGACCCGGCGGCGGAACCACCTGGGGTGGGAGCCGGCTGGGGCGAGAACTGGAACAGGCCCGACGGCGCCGACGGCAAGGGGGCGTGACGACCATGGCATCGGTACCCGCGGTTCTCACCTCGGAATGGACCAAGATCCGGTCGGTCTCCTCGACCACCTGGACCCTCATCTCCGCGTTCGCCGTCACGGTCGTGATGGGGGCGGCGCTGAGCGCCCTCCTGAACGCCCAGTTCGACGATCTCTCCGAAGCGGAGCAGGCCACGTTCGACCCCACTTTGGTCAGCTTCTCCGGGACGGTTCTGGGCCAGCTCGCGATGGTGGTGTTCGGCGTGCTCGTCGTCGGCACCGAGTACAGCTCCGGCATGATCCGAACCTCTCTGGCGGCGGTGCCCCAGCGTGCGACGTTCCTCCTCAGCAAGATCACAGTGGCGGGTGGTCTGGCGCTGGTGGTCGGTCTGCTCACCAGCTTCGTCTCGTTCTTCCTGAGCCAGGCCATGCTCGGCGACCGGGGCACCGACCTCGGCGCGGAGAACGTGCTGCGCGCGGTCGTCGGCGGCGGGCTCTACATGGGGCTGATCGCGATCTTCTCCATGGGGGTGGCGGCGATGCTGCGCAGCTCCATGCTGTCGCTCGGCATCCTGATGCCGTTCTTCTTCCTGGTCTCGCAGATCCTCGCGGCGGTGCCGGGAGCCAAGAGCGTCGCCCGGTACTTCCCCGACCAGGCCGGTTCGAAGATCATGCAGGTCGTTCCGGAGGCGATGGGCAGCGATCCGGCCCCGTACGGTCCCTGGGCGGGGCTCGGGATCATGGTGCTCTGGGTCCTGGCCGCGGTGCTCGGCGGTTTCCTGGTCCTGAAGAAGCGGGACGCGTAAGGGGGCCCCGTCGCATGCCCTGATCCGTGTGACGGCCCGGTAGCGGGCTGTGCGCGACTTGGCCGGAACGGTCAGCACCTGGTTATCCTCCTAATTCTTACGGGGGTGCGCGGCCGGGTGGCCCGAGCCCCGAACGACAGAGTGAGTCGATGGGGCTGGAGAATGATCGAGGCAGTCGGCCTGACCAAGCGCTACGGCGTGAAGACGGCCGTGGACGACCTTTCCTTCCAGGTGCGGCCGGGTGCCGTCACCGGCTTCCTCGGTCCCAACGGATCCGGCAAGTCCACGACCATGCGCATGATCCTCGGTCTGGACCGCCCCACCGCGGGCAGCGTCACGATCGGCGGCCACCCCTACCGCGATCTGCCGAACGCCCCGCGCCAGGTGGGCGCGCTGCTGGACGCCAAGGGCGTGCACGGCGGGCGCACCGCCCGCAACCACCTGCTGTCCCTGGCCCAGCTGGCCGGCATCCCGGCGGCCCGGGTCGATGAGGTGCTGGGCGTCGTCGGCCTCCAGGACGTCGCCAAGCGGCGCTCCAACGGCTTCTCGCTCGGGATGGGACAGCGGCTCGGGATCGCGGCGGCGCTGCTCGGCGACCCGCAGGTGCTGCTGTTCGACGAGCCGGTCAACGGTCTCGACCCCGAGGGCATCCACTGGGTCCGCAATCTGATGAAGATGCTGGCCGCCGAGGGGCGCACGGTCTTCGTCTCGTCCCATCTGATGAGCGAGATGGCCCTCACCGCCGACCATCTGATCGTGATCGGGCGCGGCCGGCTGCTCGCCGACATGAGCGTCACGGACTTCATCTCCGCCAACTCCGCCGACTTCGCCCGGGTCAGGGTGCCCGACGACGGCCCCGCTGCCCGGGAGAAGCTGACGGCCTCGCTCATCGAGGCGGGCGGCCGTGTCATGTCGGAGCCCGGCGGGGCGCTGCGGGTCACCGGGCTGCCGTTGCCGGGGATCAGCGAGGTGGCCCACGGCTGCGACGTACGGCTCTGGGAGCTGTCGCCGCACCAGGCATCCCTTGAGGAGGCGTACATGCGGCTGACGCAGGGCGTGGTGGACTACCGCTCGACGGACGACGCCAAGGCGGGCCTCGTGGAGCCGCTGCCGCAGGAGGCGTACGGGAGCGGCGGGGAGGGCTTCACGTCCCCCGAGCCGGTGGAGGTGCCGCAGGAGGGCTGGTACGCCCCGCCGCCGCCCGTCGCCGGGCCGGGCCCCGGCCTCTCCCCCGCACTCGGCGCCGGGTCCCCGGCCGCCGTCCCGGCCGAAGAACCGGCCAACGCCGCAGCGCCGACCGACAAGGACCTCCGATGACGACGCCGGCCACCCCGCGGGCCCACCAGCAGGCGCCGGAAGCGGGCCCGCCGGGCTCGTACGAGTCACCGATCCCCATCCGGCCCGCCACCCTCGGTGACGCGGTCGCCTCGGAGTGGACCAAGATCCGCTCCGTGCGCGCCACGATGTGGGCGCTCGGCGTGATGATCGCGCTGATGCTGTCGATCGGGATCGGCGCCGCGCTGCTGATCGCGGCGGAGGGCGGCAGTATGGCGGACGAGCCCGTCGTGGGGCTCGGCTTCTTCGGGGTGCTGCTGAGCTCGATCTGTGTGATCACCCTCGGTGTGCTCACCATCGGATCCGAGTACAGCACGGGCATGATCCGTACGACGCTGACAGCCTGCCCGAGCCGGGCCCGGGTCCTGTCGGCGAAGGCGATCGTCTTCTTCTCGCTGGCCTTCGCCGTCACGGCGGTGACGGCCACGGTGGTGGCGGGCATCCAGAACCTCATCCTGGACGGCGCTCCCGCGTCGGCCGGCGAGTGGCTGCGCGGCACGGTCGGAATCGGGCTCTACATCGCGGCCCTCGGCCTGCTGTCGCTGGGTGTGGGGGCGATCGTGCGGCACTCGGCGGGCGCGATCACCATCATGATCGGCGTGGTGCTGCTGCCTCTGGTCCTCGCACTGTTCATGTTCGCCGAGAACCTGCGGGGGCTCCAGCGTTTCCTGATCGGCTACTCGATCCCCAACCAGCTCGGCGGGCTGTACGGCTCGACGCTCATCGACTCCGGCCCGTCCGGCTGGGAGCCGCTGCTGCTGATGCTGGGGCTGGCCGTCGTGGTTCTGGGCGGTGCGGTCGCGATACTGCACCGGCGCGACGTCTGAGGGGCGGGCGGCGCCCGGCGCGTACCTCCGAGGGACCCGCTCGGCACCCGGAGAGGCCGCTCGGCATCCGAGGGGTCCGCTCGTCGTCAGTAGCGCGGCGCGTTCCGTGACCGCTGCACCCGGGTGGTGCGGCGGTCCCTCGCGTTCCAGCACGCCTTGTGCCAGTGTCTGCGGTCGTCGATGCCGCCGAACTCGGGCCAGGCGACGAGATGCGGGACCCCGGAGGGGATCTCCTGGTCGCAGCCGGGGCAGCGGTACCGCTTGCCCCGGGCGCTCGCGCCGCTGACCGGGCGCACCGACCACTCCTCGCCCTGCCAGCTCTCGGTGGCCCCTCCCCCGCCGTACCTGCCGGGCGCCGAGCCGAGGCGTTCATCGGAAATCTCGCCGCCACGGGGGCGGTTGCGGCGCGGGGACACGGGACACCTCACGGGGGCGGATCGGGCACGGTTCTCCCAAGCCTAGGGCCTGGCCCCGGGGGCGGCCGTCGGGCGCCGCGGCGGCCCGATCCGGCACAGGGGTGAGTTAGCGGAAAATCGCAACAACTTCCGCCCGGACCGTGCCTTTGGCACGTGTCGGACGTTGTTGCCGGTGGGGGAGAAACGCGTCGGCCGCAAGGAGGCAATAGGCGATGCGCATCGGAACATTCGTTCTGGCAGCCCAGTTCCCGGGGCAGGGGCCGGGTGAAGTCCTGCACCGGGCCGTGCGGTCCGCCGAGGCCGCCGAGGTGAGCGGTCTCGACTCGGTGTGGCTGGCCGAGCACCACTTCGTGCCGTACGGGGTCTGCCCGTCCGCGACCACACTGGCCGCGCTGCTGCTGGGCCGCACCCGCAGAATCCGCATCGGCACGGCGGTCAGCGTGCTGCCCAACCACCACCCGGTCGCCCTCGCCGAGCAGGCCGCCCTGCTGCATCTGACCAGCGGCGGGCGCTTCTCGCTGGGAGTGGGCCGGGGCGGCCCGTGGGTGGACCTGGAAGTGTTCGGCGGGGGTCTCGACGCGTACGAGAACGGCTTCCCCGAGGCGTTGGGCCTGGTGCTCGACTGGCTGCGGGAGCCGCGCGTCGCGGGGCGCGGCGAGCGGTTCGGGTTCCGCGAGGTGGCGGTGGTGCCGCGCGCGGACGAACTGCTGGAGGGCCCGGGAGACGCGGGTCCGGTTGCCGCGGGGCCCGAGGTCGTGGTGGCGTGCACCTCTCCGAAGAGCGTACGGCTGGCGGCGCGGCGGGCACTCCCGATGCTGCTGGGAATGCACTGCGGGGACGAGGAGAAGGCGGAGATGGTCGCTCTGTGGCGTACGGCGGCCCGGGAGGCCGGCCATCCGCCCGAGGTGGTGGCGGGAGCAGAACACGTGTCCGCCGGGGTGGCCCAGATCGCGGACGGTGCCGGAGACGCCACGGAGCTGCTGGTGAAGACGATGCCCGGCTGGCTGCGCCAGGGGCTCGACGCCCATGTCACGGTCGACGGCAGGCACCGCGTGATGCGGGACCCGGTCGCGTACACGGAACTGCTGTGCGGCATGCATGCGGTGGGCCCGCCGCGGCTGGCCGCCGACCGGCTCGCGGCCACGGCCGAGCGGACCGGGATCACGCGCTTCGCTCTCCTGGTGGAGGGGTCGGGCGATCTCGCGGCGACCGAGGAGAACGTCCGGCGCCTGGGCGCCGACGTGCTGCCACTGCTCACCTGACCTGCGCGGCTCGGCCTTCCTCGGGGACCGCAGTGGGACGTGTGGTGCGGTGGTACGGGAGCTGCCGCCCCGGAGCCAGTTGCACCTCCCGCGGCCCGGGACGGCAGCAGAAGCGTTCAGCAGTCCCGTAGTCCGGGCGACTGGTTGAGCAACTGGCCCCTCACCGAGGTGAATTTGGCCAGTCGGTCGTCGACCGAGGCGTCCAGCGGGAACACCGCGACGCGGTGGCAGTTCTGGAATGCCAGACGCACTCCGAAGTGCCGCTGGAGCGCGCCGCGAATCGCATCACTCGCGAGCGCGCGCAGCAGCTGACCACGTGCCTGCTCGTCCGGCGGCGGCGTCTGGTTGTCGGCGAACTCTCCGCCGTCGACCTTCAACTGAGCCACCAGCGAGCTGATCATCTCCCATGCGAAGGGCAGGGAGGTCCGGACGCAGTCGACGAAGTCGGCTTCGTCGACCTCGCCTCGCTCGGCCTGTTCCAACAGCGCCGGTGAGACGTCGAGCGACATGGGTTCTCCTCTCGCGACCCCGGGCAGTGGCCGGGGCCTTACGGGCAGGGAAGGGGGGCGACGACGCAGCGTGCACGGGCGGCGACCTCCTGCTTCCACGTTAAGCGCGCGGTCGGGGCCGCACCAGGAGATTGGGAACACAACCGGCCAATAACGAAGGGTCGCAAAGAGGGGCAAGCCCGCTCGGCCGCGACGCGACGTGCACCGAGTGACAGGAGACGGCGGGTGGGGCGATCGCGTTGAGCCCCGAGCCGGCCGGCCGTGGCCACAGCCCGAGGTTGACGTGAAGTGGCCTGCCCTTCGCGGCGGCGCGGCACCCCGGCGGGCAGCACGGAGCGGGGAGCGGCCCGCGGCACCGGGCCCGCCGGCCGAAGCGCCCGCGCCGGGCCGGACCACCGCCCCCGCGGCCCCTCGGGAGCGTTCGTCCCGGGCCGGCCCCCGGCGACGGCGCCGTCGAAGGGGCCGAAGCGGTGCGGCTCCGCTTCCCCGTAGACTGTCGGCCCTGTCGAAGCCCGTGGGATACGGGGCGGACGCCGTTCGCCTCGCATCCCGCCCATGTCCCGCGGTCTCCGTGGTCGCACCCGAAACACGCAGCTCAGCTGCTGTAGAGAAGGGCAAGTGCCATCCGTCTCGTCATCGCCCGTTGCTCCGTGGACTACGCGGGCCGGCTCACCGCCCACCTGCCCTCCGCACCCCGATTGATCCTGGTGAAGGCGGACGGAAGCGTCTCCATCCACGCCGACGACCGGGCGTACAAACCGCTCAACTGGATGTCCCCGCCGTGCACCCTGAAGGAGGGCGCCGACGGTGAGGAAGGCGTCTGGACCGTGGTGAACAAGGCGGGCGAGAAGCTGATCATCACCATGGAGGAAGTCCTCCACGACTCGTCGTACGAGCTGGGCGTCGACCCGGGGCTCATCAAGGACGGCGTGGAAGCCCACCTCCAGGAGCTGCTCGCGGACCGGATCGAGATCCTCGGCGAGGGCCACACCCTGATCCGCCGGGAGTACCCCACCGCGATCGGACCGGTGGACATCCTGTGCCGGGACGCGAACGGGCAGACGGTGGCCGTGGAGCTGAAGCGGCGCGGTGACATCGACGGCGTGGAGCAGCTGACACGCTATCTGGAGCTGCTGAACCGCGACCCGCACCTCGCGCCGGTCCGGGGCGTCTTCGCCGCGCAGGAGATCAAGCCGCAGGCCCGGGTGCTGGCGACGGACCGCGGCATCGGCTGTGTGGTCCTGGACTACGACGCGATGCGGGGCATCGAGGACGACAAGCTGCGGCTGTTCTGATCTGACCGGGACGGACGGAAGCCGGGCGGCTCGCGCGAAAGCGCGCACCGCCCGGCTTCCGTCCGTCCGCGCCCCGGCCCGTCGTCCGTCCGCGCCCCGGCGCGCTCAGAGGGCCGGGTCGGTGGCCTCGCCGGACTCCGGGGCGGCGGCCGACTGCACGGGGCCGACCGCGGAGGAGGACACCTCCGCCGAACTCGAAGACGTCGTCGGGGTGGTGGGCGTCGGGGACGACGAGTCGCTCTCCGACCCGGACGGCGAGGGGCTCGGGCTCTCGCTCTCGCCGTCACTCTCGCTCGCCGAGGGCTCGGGCGAGCTCTCGGTCGGCGACGGATCGTCCGGGGAGCCGCTGCTCCCGCCGTCCGTCGGCCCGTCCGATCCCGGGGAGGCGCCGTCCGTGGCGGAGGCGCTGGGGGACGCGGAGCCGGACGTGCTCGGGCTCGCCGACCCCGAGGGGCCGGGGGTCGTGGGCGCCTCGCCGCCGGTCGTCGCCCCCGCCGGTACGGAGCCGCCCTCCGGCTCGTCCGCGGACGAACCGTCGTCGGTCGCGTCCTTCGTGGCCGTCTGCTCGGTGGTGACGTTGCGGCCGGCCGGCTCGTCGCCGTCGCCCGCGGTGACGCCGAGCGTGACGACGGTGCCGAGCACCGCGATCAGCAGGGCTCCCGCGCCCGCGGCGGCCAGATTGCGCCGGGCGCCGCCGAGGACGGCGCGCCCGCTTCCCTTGCGCACGGCGGGACCGGGCGGCAGCGAGGAGGCGACGGTGGGCTCCTCCCCGCCGGTGTGCCGGGCGAACACCGGCGCACCCGGGAACCCGCCGGGCGGCGTGCCCGGGGCCTCCTGGGACACGACGGGCACGTCGTCGCCCGAGGGGGTGCGGCCCGGCGGGGTGAAGTCGCCGGAGCGGTCCGCGACGAGGGCGAGCGCCCGGCGCCCGGCCACGGCCCCGGACCTGTCGGCGAGCGCACCGCGCATCCCGATCGAGGTCTCCAGCTCGGTGCGGGCCCGGTCCGCGTTGCCGGTGCAGAGCGCGAGGACACCCAACTCATGGTGGAAGTACGCCTCCTCGGCGACCTCACCGGCGATCCTGGCAGCCTCCTGGCCGATCCTGAGGGCCCGCTCCCAGGCCCCCCAGCCCAGCCCCGCGGCCAGGGCCGGGGAGGCGCTGCGGGCCAGCAGGACGGCCGCGCTGGCCGCGCCCGCCTCGTCGCCCGGTACCAGCCGGGCCAGGGCGGCGACGATCGCGTCGGCTTCGGCGACCGCCCGCTGCGGGGTGACCGAGGGGTGCGAGGTCCACCAGGCGTAGTGCTGGGCGGCGGTGCGGGCGTGGGCGGCGGCGTCGTCCTCGTAACCGGCCGCCGCCAGCTGGGCGAGGACTCCGGCGGCGAGGCGGTAGCGGGGGCCGGCCGGGGAGAGCAGACCGCAGCCCGCGAGCTCGCCGAGCGCGGCGTCCGCGTGGGTGTCGCCCACGAGGGCCGGCAGGTGGGCCTGGTGGGGCACCTCACCGCCGAGGGCGACGGCGAAGCGCAGCGCCGCACGGGCCGCCTCACTGAGCCGGGAGGCCAGCAGCGCGGCCGGGGCCGCGCCCTCGCCGAGGCTCGGCAGGGGGGCGTCCGGGGCTTCGGCGGCCGGCGCCTCGGGCGCGTCGTCCGCGCGTGGCTCGAAGGAGTCGTGCTCGTCGAAGGCGCCGGGGTCCGCGCGCAGCCGGTCGCGCTGGACGAGGAGGGAGCCGGCCTGGACGAAGCGGAGGGGCAGGCCCTCGGACTCGAACCAGAGGTCGCCCGCCCAGTTCCGTTCCTCCTCGGTGAGGGGGCGTTCGACGACCTTCTCCAGCAGGTCCAGTGAGGCGCTCCGGCCGAGTCCGGCGAGGAGCACCTCCTCCAGGTGGGCGTCGACGCCGGGGGTGGTGACGTCGGGGGTGGCGGCGAGCAGGAAGGCGCACTCGGGGGTGGCGGCGAGGAGTTCGTCGAGGGCCGCGCCGCCGATCTCCAGGTCGTCGATGGTGACGACGGCGCCGATGCCCCGGACGAGCGCGAGCAGTTCGTCCCGGTCGGGGCGGTGGCCCGGGGCCTTGTACACGGTGTCGAAGAGGGCGTGCAGCAGATCGGGACCGGTGCGGCCCCGGCCGTTGAGGCGGACGACCCCGTCGGGGGCCAGGTCCGCGCAGTCGGCGGCGACGGCGTCCAGCAGCGCGGTGCGGCCGGCGCCGGCCTGGCCGGTGAGGCGGACGCTGCGGCCGCGCGCCAGCAGGCGGACCAGGCGCTCGCGCTCCTCCTGGCGTTCCAGGAGGGGCGGCTGGGGAGCCGGCGGGCCGGCGGGCACGGGGGGAGCGCCGGCCCGTTCGTGGTCGGCGCGTTCGGCGGGGGCGCGGCGGACCGGGGCGTCGGGGCCCGAGCCGGGCGGGCACGCCTCGACCTCGCTGCCGTCGACGGGGTTGACCGTGAGCAGCAGGTCGCCGACGGTCAGCTGGACGACGCGGACCTGCTGCGGAGCCTGCTGGGCGAAGTCGGCGCCGGAGTCACGGGACGGCCGCCGGTGGCCCGGATCGCCGCCGGAGCGGTCGTGGCCCTGCCCGTACTCTTCCGGTGCCCGGTGTGTCGGGTCCATCGCAAAGTCCCCCAGACGCGTCGTGCGCGGTCGCCCTCCCGGCCTCACACGCGCCCCGCTGTCGCTTCCGGTCCGGTGTCCGCCCATGGGTTCGTCGTCATTCGGCGGACGGCCGAACCCTAGACCGTGACCCAGTATCCATAAACCGGCGGGGTGCCACGCCGTCCAGGACGTCACGTTCCGGTGAGGATTGCGTGACTTCTGCCTCCACGGACGGTCCGCCCGGCCGCCCGGTCCGCCCGGCCCGCGGACGGGCGAGCGGTGGGTGGCAGGGCTGAGCGGCGGGGTGAGCGGCGCGCGGAGGTCCTCAGACGCGCGGCAGCGACTCCGCGACGATGCCGCCCTCGATGGCCAGGATGCG
Organism: Streptomyces sp. NPDC091649; assembly: GCF_044756785.1. NCBI lineage: Bacteria > Bacillati > Actinomycetota > Actinomycetes > Kitasatosporales > Streptomycetaceae > Streptomyces > Streptomyces sp. NPDC091649. The sequence continues at coordinate 411,380 of NZ_JBIVTR010000001.1, forward strand.
GTGCAGCCGGGTGGCCACCAGCAGGCGCTGCATCTGCGGCGGCACGCCGCGCAGCACGAGACGGCGCCCGGCCCGCCCGGCGCGGCGGTGGGCCCCCATGATGACGCCGAGTCCGGTGGCGTCCCAGGAGTCCAGCTCGGTCAGGTCCAGCACGAGGTCGCCGACTCCGTCGTCCACGGCCGAGTGCAGGACCGTACGGGCGTCCGCCGCGCTTCGGACGTCGAGGCGGCCCCCGACGACCAGCTCGGCGTGGTCGCCCCTGATATGCATATGTGCTCCCCGGTCATGCTCCGTAGAAGGTCTGTCTGGCTGTGCTCTCCGGCCCGTGCTGTCCGGCCGCTCTGCTCGGCCGTCGGCGTTCGCCGCTGTCACCGGCCTTGCCCCTGCCACCACTGACTGTCGCGGCGACAGGGAAGTTGCCGTCTGTGAGCGAATCGATATCGAATTCACTCGGTGGAGTGACGCCGGTTCGGCGGTGACCGGTCACTGCCGGGTAGCGTCCCCGGCTTCCCCGGCCCGGACGGCGGCGGGCCGGCGGGCCGAGGGGGCGGCTCCGGTCAGTACGTGTAGAAGCCCTGCCCGCTCTTGCGCCCGATGTCACCTGCGTCGACCATCCGGCGCATCAGCTCCGGGGCGGCGAACTTCTCGTCCTGCGACTCGGTGTAGATGTTGCCCGTGGCGTGCAGCAGGATGTCGACGCCGGTCAGGTCCGCGGTGGCGAGCGGGCCCATGGCGTGGCCGAAGCCCAGCTTGCAGGCGGTGTCGATGTCCTCGGCGGAGGCGACGCCCGACTCGTACAGCTTCGCGGCCTCGACGACGAGCGCCGAGATCAGCCGGGTGGTGACGAAGCCCGCCACATCGCGGTTCACGACGATGCACGTCTTGCCGACCGACTCGGCGAACTCCCGCGCGGTGGCGAGGGTTTCGTCGCTGGTCTTGTAGCCGCGCACCAGCTCGCAGAGCTGCATCATCGGGACCGGCGAGAAGAAGTGCACGCCGACGACGCGCTCCGGACGCTCCGTCACGGCCGCGATCTTGGTGATCGGGATGGCGGAGGTGTTGGACGCGAGGACGGTGTGCTCACCGACGACCTTGTCCAGGGCCCGGAAGATCTCGTGCTTGACTTCCAGCTTCTCGAAGACGGCTTCCACCACGACGTCCGCGTCGGCCACCGCGTCGAGGTCGGTGGACGTCGTGATGCGGGCGAGCGCGGCCTCGGCGTCCGCCGCGTCCAGCTTGCCCTTGGAGACGAACTTGTCGTACGAGGCCCTGATGCCGTCACGGCCCCGGGTCAGCGCGGCGTCCGTGACGTCGCGCAGCACGACGTCCCAGCCCGCCTGGGCGGAGACCTGCGCGATCCCGGATCCCATGAGTCCGGCCCCGATGACGGCGAGCTTCCTGGCCACGTTCGCACCCCTTGGTTTCTGTTCGCCCGTGCGCTTCTGTTCACGGCGGTTCACATGCTCTCCGGCGGAGGTTAGTACCCGTCGGGCGCGCTGGGGCGGTGAAGAGATGCGCGTCACGTCTCAGATGACGGACATCACACCGGGACGTGTCATTCGGCTCCCCCGGGCGCACAGTTGAGGGCCCGGCCGCCGTCCGTCCCGCCGCCGCGGCCGTGACGGTGGGCACACGGCTCTTCCGGCGGGCCGGAGCGTAACTACGCTGGCCCCATGGTCAATCTGACGCGCATCTACACCCGGACCGGCGACCGGGGCACCACGGCCCTCGGCGACATGAGCCGCACCGCCAAGACCGATCTGCGGATCTCGGCGTACGCGGACGCCAACGAGGCCAACGCGGCGATCGGCGCCGCCATCGCGCTGGGGCAGCTTCCCGAGGAGCTGGTGAAGGTCCTCGTACGCGTCCAGAACGACCTCTTCGACGTGGGCGCGGACCTGTGCACCCCGGTGGTCGAGGACCCGGAGTACCCGCCACTGCGGGTCGAGCAGTCCTACATCGACAAGCTGGAGGCGGACTGCGACACCTTCCTGGAGGAGCTGGAGAAGCTCCGCAGCTTCATCCTCCCCGGCGGTACGCCCGGCGCGGCCCTGCTGCACCAGGCGTGCACCGTGGTCCGGCGCGCCGAGCGGTCCACCTGGGCGGCGCTGGAGGTGCACGGGGAGTCGATGAACACTCTGACCGCCACCTACCTCAACCGTCTCTCCGACCTCCTGTTCATCCTGGCACGGAGCGCGAACAAGGAGGTCGGGGACGTACTGTGGGTGCCGGGCGGCGAGCGCTAGCGGTCGGCCGGCTCCCGATCGGCCACCGCGCCCTTCGGGGCCTGCTTCGGGAAGAGGGTGTAGCTCCCGGCGATGACCAGGTTGATGCCGATCACCCAGGTCATCTTCTGCTGCCACATCCGCAGCGAGCCGCTGTCCCCGCCGGAGCCGACGTACCAGATCGCCGCCTGGAGCAGGCCCAGCGCGACCACCGACGCGAGGATCCAGCGGGCGGCGGTGCGCCACTCGTGGGCGGCGCGTGCCCTGCCGTACTTCGGCGGCTTCACCGGCGGCGGGCCGCCGAACCACCGGTGGGCGACGCGGGCGTCCACCCACTTGACGGTGGAGTGGCCCAGGCCCACGGTGAAGCCGATGTAGACGGCGGCGAGACCGTGCTTCCAGTCGGGTTCGGCGCCGTTCTTCAGGTCGATGGCCGTCACCACCAGCAGCACGACCTCCAGCAGCGGCTCGCACAGCAGGACGGCCGCGCCGAGCCTCGGTTTCCTCGCGACGTAGCGCAACGCGAGTCCGGCGGCCAGCAGCACCCAGAAAGCGACCTCGCAGAGCACGATCAGAATGGCGATCACGACTTCTCTCCTCCCGTTCTCCTCCAGCTTTCCGTCCGGCGGGCGGGGACGCGTCGTCGGCAGTGACGAAACAGGACTGCATCCTTCGATGTAGCCGCGCCTCGGCCCCGGAACGGAGGCCCGGCGGCGTTGCCGCGTGTTGGATGGAGGGGTGTCCACCGCGATCCGCTTCCACCGCGACGACGTCGCCCTCGCCGCCTCCGGGCTGCTCGGCGGGCTGCTCCTGTGGCTGCTGGGCCTGCACACCCAGGGCGGCCGCCCCTTCGCCGCCCCCTGGGTCACCCTCGTACCGCTGACCGTGATGGCCGCGATGGAGCTGCTGCGCCGCCGCGCGCCCCGGGCGGCACTGGCCGTCGGCGCCCTCGCGCTGATCGCGGACCAGCTCACCCGCGGCAGTCTGGCCACCGTCCTGATGTTCACGGACATCGTGTACGCGGCCGTGCTGTACGGGACCCCGGCCGCGGCGCGCCGGATCCCGGTGGCCACACTCCTGATCACCGTCGCGGTGACCATCGGCTTCCTGGGCTGGTTCCGCAGACCCGAGGCGCTGCTGATCGGCGTCGTCGCGGGGCTGCTCTCCTTCCTCCCCGCGATCGCCGGGGTCAGCGTGCGCAACCACCGCACCGCCGCCGACGCCGCCCGGCTGGCGGCCCGCCAGACCGCGCGGCTGGCCGAGGTGGACCGGACGCAGGCGGTGGTGGCCGAGCGCGCCCGGATGGCCCGGGAACTGCACGACATGGTGGCCAACCACCTCTCGGCCGTGGCGATCCACTCCACCGCCGCCCTGTCCATCGACGACCCGGAGACCTCACGGAACGCCCTGAAGGTGATCCGGGAGAACAGCGTCGAGGGGCTGGCGGAGATGCGGCGGCTGATCGGGCTGCTGAGGGAGGGCGGCGAGGATGACGCCCCGGCGGCGGCCCCGACGCTCGCCTCCCTGGACGCGTTGGTCGCGCAGGCGAACGCCAACGGGGCCTCCAGCGGGCTCGTCTGCGCCGTGGAGGACGCCCGGGGCCCGGGGGCGGGCGCGCTGCCGACGCCGGTGGAGCTGGCCGCGTACCGGATCGTTCAGGAGTCCCTGACCAACGCGCTCAAGCACGCGGCGCCGGGCCCGGTCGTGGTGCGGCTCCGCCTGGCCGGGGAGTTGCTGACGGTCGAGGTGACCAGTGTGCTGGGCCGCCGCCCCGGCCCCACGGCGCCGGGCTCGGGGGCGGGCCTGGTGGGCATGCGGGAGCGGGCGGCGCTGCTCGGCGGGACGTTTCACGCCGGGGCCGAGCCGTCCGGCGACGAGGGCGGCGGTGGCGGTGGCGGTGGCGACAGGATCTGGCGGGTGCGGGCCGAACTGCCCGTGACGGAGAGGACGGTGCGGGAATGACGATCCGGGTACTGGTGGCGGAGGATCAGTCAGCTGTGCGCGCGGGGCTGGTGCTGATCCTCGGCAGCGCGCCGGACATCGAGGTCGTCGGCGAGGCGGGCGACGGCGAGGCGGCGGTGCGCCTGGCCCGGGAACTCTGCCCGGATCTGGTGCTGATGGATGTGCAGATGCCGCGTCTGGACGGGGTGTCGGCGACGCGGCAGGTGGTCGCGGAAGGGCTCGCGGACGTCCTGGTCCTGACGACGTTCGATCTGGACGAGTACGTCTTCGGGGCGCTGCGCGCGGGCGCGTCCGGCTTCCTGCTGAAGAACACCGAAGCGCGGGGCCTGCTGGAGGCGGTACGCACGGTGGCGCGGGGCGAGGGGCTGATCGCCCCGGCCGTGACCCGCCGGCTGATCGCGGAGTTCGCCGGAACCGGCGGCGGAACCGGCAGCGGCACGGGCACCGCCCGCGGCCGGGTGGCCGCCGATCCGGCGGTGCTGGACGTGCTCACCCGGCGCGAACGCGAGGTGCTGGGATGCCTGGGCGAGGGCCTGTCGAACGCGGAGATCGCGCTGCGCCTCTCGATGGCCGAGGCCACGGTGAAGACCCACGTCAGCAGGCTGCTGGGCAAGCTGAAACTGCGCAGCCGGGTGCAGGCCGCCGTCCTGGCGCAGGAGTTGGGGATCTGAACGGGCTTCCCCGATCTTTGGTCCAGACCTCTTGACGATTGGTCCAGACCTTCCTACTGTCACCGACACACACACTGCGGTGAGTACAGCGCACCACGTACTCAGGGCGGCGCAGGGTTTGCAGTCCACGAATCACCCCCCGTTTGTTGGACCTCACCCGAGGAGCACCGTTGAGCACAGAATCCCCACAACGCCGTTCCAGATTCAGATGGATACCCACCCCGAGCGGCCGGTCCAAGGTCGTCGCGGGGCTGACCGCGCTGGTCGTGCCGCTGGCCGCGATGGTGGGGCTCGCCTCCCCCGCCTCGGCTGCCACGTCGGCCACCGCCACGTACACCAAGAAGTCGGACTGGGGCAGCGGCTTCGAGGGCCAGTGGACGGTGAAGAACACCGGCACCACCGCGCTCTCGTCCTGGACCATCGAGTGGGACTTCCCCTCGGGCACCTCGGCCGGCTCCGCCTGGGACGCCACCGTCACCAGCAGCGGCAACCACTGGACCGCCAAGAACCTCTCCTGGAACGGGACCGTGGCGCCCGGCGCCAGCGTCAGCTTCGGCTTCAACGGCACCGGCTCCGGCTCCCCCACGGGCTGCAAGCTGAACGGCGCCTCCTGTGACGGCGGCAGCGTGCCGGGCGACAACCCGCCCTCCGCCCCCGGAGCCCCCACCACCGGCGATGTCACCGACACCTCGGTGAAGCTCAGCTGGAGCGCCGCGACGGACGACAAGGGCGTCAAGAACTACGACGTGCTGCGCGACGGCGCGAAGGTCGCCACGGTCACCGGCACGACGTACACCAACACCGGTCTGACCGCGGGCACCGACTACTCCTACGCCGTGCAGGCCCGGGACACCGCCGACCAGACCGGCCCGGTCTCCGCCTCCGTCTCCGTGCGCACCACCGGCGGCGACCAGAACCCCGGCCCCGGCGGCGACAAGATCAACCTGGGCTACTTCACCAACTGGGGCGTCTACGGACGCAACTACCACGTCAAGAACCTGGTGACGTCCGGTTCGGCCGCGAAGATCACGCACATCAACTACGCCTTCGGCAACGTGCAGAACGGCAAGTGCACGATCGGTGACTCGTACGCCGACTACGACAAGGCGTACACGGCCGACCAGTCCGTCGACGGCGTCGCCGACACCTGGGACCAGCCGCTGCGCGGCAACTTCAACCAGCTGCGCAAGCTGAAGGCCAAGTACCCGCACATCAAGGTCCTCTGGTCGTTCGGCGGCTGGACCTGGTCCGGCGGCTTCCCCCAGGCCGCGCAGAACCCCGCCGCCTTCGCGCAGTCCTGCTACGACCTGGTCGAGGACCCCCGCTGGGCCGATGTCTTCGACGGCATCGACCTGGACTGGGAGTACCCCAACGCCTGCGGTCTGACCTGTGACACCAGTGGTCCGGGCGCGCTGAAGAAGCTCTCCGACGCCACCCGGGCGAAGTTCGGCTCGAAGAACCTGGTCACCGCCGCCATCACCGCGGACGCCTCGGCAGGCGGCAAGATCGACGCCACCGACTACGCCGGCGCGGCCCAGTCCATGGACTGGTACAACGTGATGACGTACGACTTCTTCGGCGCCTGGGCGAAGCAGGGCCCGACGGCCCCGCACTCGCCGCTGACCTCCTACACCGGCATCCCGCAGCAGGGCTTCACCTCCGCGGACGCCATCGCCAAGCTGAAGGCACAGGGCGTCCCGGCCAAGAAGCTGCTCCTCGGCATCGGCTTCTACGGCCGCGGCTGGACCGGCGTCACCCAGTCCGCCCCCGGCGGCACGGCGACCGGCGCGGCCTCGGGCACCTACGAGGCGGGCATCGAGGACTACAAGGTCCTCAAGAACAGCTGCCCGTCCACCGGTACCGTCGCCGGCACCGCGTACGCCCACTGCGGCACCAACTGGTGGAGCTACGACACCCCGGCCACCATCGGTTCGAAGATGACCTGGGCGAAGAACCAGGGCCTCGGTGGCGCGTTCTTCTGGGAGTTCTCCGGTGACACCGCCAACGGCGAACTGGTGAGCGCGATCGACAGCGGTCTCCAGTAGCCACGACGGTCACCCCCACGCCGTAACGGCAAGCACCACCCCGGAAAAGCGCCGGGGAGACGGGTCCGCCCCCCGTCTCCCCGGTTTTCGCTGTGTACGCCCGTGGCTACGCGGCCTCCGCCCCGGCCCGGACACGGTCCGGGGCCCCCCCGGACTCCGTCCAGGGGCGCCCCCGACCAGCGGGGCTGCCTCTCAGGCCACATTGACCCTCTGGCCGGGCGGTGCCGCCTCCAGCCAGGCGAGGAAGCCGGTCAGGGCGTCCTCGCTCATCGCCAGCTCCAGGCGTGTCCCGCGGTGCAGGCAGCCGAGCACGACGGAGTCGGACAGGAGCGCCAGCTCCTCCTCGCCCTCCGGCAGCCGGCGGGCGATCACCTCGATCGCAGAACGCTCCAGGCCCCGGCGGGGGCGAGGAGCGTAGGAGAAGACCCGGAACCAGTCGACGCGGTCACCGCTGTAGCGGGCGACCCCGTACACCCAGCCTTTGCCGAGGGAGTCCGGTTCCTCGGACACATCCCAGCGCAGACTGCAGTCGAAGGTTCCTCCGGACCGCTGGATCAACCGCCTTCGCAGACCGAAGACGAACAGTCCCAACAGGACCATGACGACGACGGACACGCCCACCCACAACGCGAGGACCATCTCCACCGACCTCCTCGCATCGTCGAGTAACGCGTACCGAAACCGTATTGCACCTGCATCGCCTCAGCCGCGACACGGCTGGATTGCTCCAGCTCGGGCCGCGGCTGAGTAAAAACATCTGTCAGTGGGGGTGCTAGCGCACCGCCACCGCGCGCAGTCGCACGTCGGCGCGCCGCTGGGCAGCGGCGTCCGCGTCCGACTTCGCGAGCTCCAGCGCACGCTCCGCACGCTCGACATCGATCTCGTCGGCCAGCTCGGCGATCTCGGCCAGCAGCGACAGCTTGTCGTCCGCGAACGAGATGAATCCACCGTGCACAGCGGCGATCACGGTGCCGCCCTCACTCGTGCGGATCGTCACCGGGCCCGATTCCAGCACACCGAGAAGCGGCTGGTGACCGGGCATGACGCCGATGTCGCCGGACGTGGTGCGCGCGACGACCAGGGTGGCCTCGCCGGACCAGACACTTCGGTCCGCGGCGACCAGCTCGACATGCAGCTCAGCAGCCAAGGGTGGCTCCTCGGGTCACCACCCGGCCGCCCGGCCGGGTGTTGGGTCAATTCTACGGGGCGTGGTGAGGGGGGCGGGACACACCCACCCCCCTCGGTGAGCCGGAGGCTCAGGAGACGCCGAGCTCCTTGGCCTTGGCCTTGAGGTCGTCCAGGCCACCGCACATGAAGAACGCCTGCTCGGGGAAGTGGTCGTAGTCCCCGTCGCAGATCGCGTTGAACGCGGCGATCGACTCGTCGAGCGGCACGTCCGAACCGTCCAGGCCGGTGAACTGCTTGGCGGCGTGGGTGTTCTGCGACAGGAAGCGCTCGACGCGACGAGCACGGTGGACAACGAGCTTGTCCTCCTCGCCCAGCTCGTCGATACCGAGGATCGCGATGATGTCCTGGAGGTCCTTGTACTTCTGCAGGATCCCCTTGACGCGGCTGGCCGCGGCGTAGTGCTCCTGCGAGATGTAGCGCGGGTCCAGGATGCGGGACGTGGAGTCCAGCGGGTCCACGGCCGGGTAGATGCCCTTCTCGGAGATCGGACGGGAGAGAACCGTCGTCGCGTCGAGGTGGGCGAACGTGGTGGCCGGGGCCGGGTCGGTCAGGTCGTCCGCGGGGACGTAGATCGCCTGCATCGAGGTGATCGAGTGACCACGCGTCGAGGTGATGCGCTCCTGGAGCACACCCATCTCGTCGGCCAGGGTCGGCTGGTAACCCACCGCGGACGGCATACGGCCGAGCAGCGTGGAGACCTCGGAGCCGGCCTGCGTGAAGCGGAAGATGTTGTCGATGAAGAGCAGCACGTCCTGCTTCTGCACATCGCGGAAGTACTCCGCCATGGTCAGGGCGGACAGGGCCACGCGCAGACGCGTCCCCGGCGGCTCGTCCATCTGGCCGAAGACGAGCGCGGTCTTCTCCAGAACGCCCGACTCGGTCATCTCGTCGATGAGGTCGTTGCCCTCACGGGTGCGCTCACCGACACCGGCGAACACCGACACACCGTCGTGCAGCTTCGCCACACGCATGATCATTTCCTGGATGAGGACCGTCTTGCCGACGCCCGCACCACCGAACAGACCGATCTTGCCGCCCTTGACGTACGGGGTCAGCAGGTCGACGACCTTCAGGCCGGTCTCGAACATCTCGGTCTTCGACTCGAGCTGGTCGAAGGCCGGGGCCTTGCGGTGGATCGGCCAGCGCTCGGTGATCTGCGCCTCGGCCTCCGGCTCGTTCAGGATCTGACCGAGGGTGTTGAACACCTTGCCCTTGGTGATGTCACCGACGGGGACGGTGATGCCCGCACCCGTGTCGGTCACCGGGGCCTGGCGGACCAGACCGTCGGTGGGCTGCATCGAGATCGCGCGGACCACGCCGTCGCCCAGGTGCTGGGCGACCTCGAGGGTCAGCGTCTTGCGGGCGCCGTCCTCGGCCGGGTCGGCGACCTCGACGTGGAGGGCGTTGTAGATCTCCGGCATCGCGTCGACGGGGAACTCCACGTCGACGACCGGGCCGATGACCCGGGCGACGCGGCCCGTGGCAGCGGCCGTCTCAACAGCGGTGGTCATTACTTGTCACTCCCCGCGGTCGCGTCGGCCAGCGCACTGGCACCGCCGACGATCTCGCTGATTTCCTGGGTGATTTCGGCCTGGCGGGCCGCGTTGGCAAGCCGGGACAGGCTCTTGATGAGGTCCCCGGCGTTGTCGGTGGCCGACTTCATCGCGCGGCGGCGGGCAGCGTGCTCGGAGGCTGCTGCCTGCAGCAGTGCGTTGTAGATGCGGCTCTCGACGTAGCGCGGCAGAAGGGCGTCGAGGACGTCCTCGGCCGACGGCTCGAAGTCGAACAGCGGCAGGATCTCACCCTTGCGGGCGTTCTCCTTCGCCACCTCGTCGAGCGAAAGCGGCAGCATCCGGTCGTCGACCGCGTTCTGCGTCATCATCGACACGAATTCCGTGAAGACGATGTGCAGCTCGTCGACGCCGCCCTCGGCCGTGTCCCGCTGGATGGCCTCGATCAACGGGGCGGCGACGCGCTTGGCATCGGCGTACGCCGGGTTGTCGGTGAAGCCGGTCCAGAAGTCCTCGACCTTGCGCTCGCGGAAGCCGTAGTACGCGACACCCTTGCGGCCGACGATGTACGTGTCGACCTCCTTGCCCTCGGAGGCAAGGCGCTCCCGCAGCCGCTCCGCGGCCTTGATGGCGTTGGAGGAGTAGCCGCCGGCCAGACCGCGGTCGCTCGTGACGAGCAGGACCGCGGCCCGGGTCGGGGTCTCGACCTCGGTGGTGAGCGGGTGCTTGGCGTTGGAGCCGGTCGCCACCGCGGTCACCGCACGGGTGAGCTCGGTCGCGTACGGCTTGGACGCCGCCACCCTGCGCTGCGCCTTGACGATGCGCGAGGCGGCGATCATCTCCATCGCCTTGGTGATCTTCTTGGTCGCGGTGACGGCTTGGATGCGGCGCTTGTAAACGCGAAGCTGAGCGCCCATCGATCAGCCCTCGCCCAGGAGCTTGCCGTCCGAGGTCTCGAACTGCTGCTTGAAGGCGGCGATCGCGTCGGCGATCGACTGCAGCGTGTCGTCGGACATCTTGCCGCCCTCGGCGATGCTGGTCAGGAGGTCCTTGCGCTCGCGGCGCAGGAACTCCAGCAGCTCGCCCTCGAAGCGACGGATGTCCTCGACCGGGACGTCGTCCATCTTGCCCGTGGTACCGGCCCAGACCGAGACGACCTGCTCCTCCATGGGAAACGGGGCGTACTGCGGCTGCTTCAGCAGCTCGACCATGCGCTTACCGCGCTCCAGCGAAGCCTTCGAGGCCGCGTCCAGGTCGGAACCGAAGGCGGCGAACGCCTCCAGCTCGCGGTACTGGGCGAGGTCCACGCGAAGCCGGCCGGAGACCTGCTTCATGGCCTTGTGCTGGGCGGAGCCACCGACTCGGGAGACCGAGATACCGACGTTGAGCGCCGGACGCTGACCCGCGTTGAACAGGTCGGACTCCAGGAAGCACTGGCCGTCGGTGATGGAGATGACGTTGGTCGGAATGAACGCCGACACGTCGTTCGCCTTGGTCTCGACGATCGGGAGGCCCGTCATCGAACCGGCGCCCATCTCGTCGGAGAGCTTGGCGCAGCGCTCCAGCAGACGCGAGTGCAGGTAGAAGACGTCACCCGGGTATGCCTCGCGGCCCGGCGGGCGGCGCAGCAGCAGGGACACGGCGCGGTAGGCGTCGGCCTGCTTCGAGAGGTCGTCGAAGATGATCAGGACGTGCTTGCCCTGGTACATCCAGTGCTGGCCGATGGCCGAACCGGTGTACGGCGCCAGGTACTTGAAGCCGGCCGGGTCGGACGCCGGGGCGGCGACGATGGTCGTGTACTCCAGCGCACCGGCCTCTTCGAGCGCACCACGCACGGAGGCGATGGTGGAACCCTTCTGACCGATGGCGACGTAGATGCAGCGCACCTGCTTGTTCACGTCGCCCGAGCGCCAGTTGTCGCGCTGGTTGATGATCGTGTCGACGGCCAGAGCGGTCTTACCCGTCTGACGGTCGCCGATGATCAGCTGACGCTGGCCGCGGCCGATCGGCACCATGGCGTCGACGGCCTTGTAGCCGGTCTGCATCGGCTCGTGCACCGACTTGCGGACCATGACGCCAGGGGCCTGCAGCTCGAGGGCGCGGCGGCCGTCGGTCGCGATCTCGCCGAGACCGTCGATCGGCTGGCCGAGCGGGTCGACGACACGGCCGAGGTAGCCCTCGCCGACGCCTACGGAGAGCACCTCACCGGTGCGCTGCACCGGCTGGCCCTCCTCGATGCCGCTGAACTCGCCGAGGACGATCGCACCGATCTCGCGCTCCTCGAGGTTGAGGGCGAGACCGAGGGTGCCGTCCTCGAACTTCAGCAGCTCGTTCGCCATGGCGGAGGGAAGTCCCTCCACCTTCGCGATGCCGTCGCCGGCAACGCTGACCGTACCGACCTCCTCGCGCGAGGCCGCGTCCGGCTTGTACGACTGGACAAAGTTCTCCAGCGCGTCCCGGATCTCCTCCGGCCGGATCGTGAGCTCCGCCATCTGGGTTCCCTGCTCTCCTTGTTGGGCCCGAAGTTTCTTAAGGGGGTCTGGGGGCCGACCCCCAGGAATCTTCTGCAATTTCTGCACGGCCCAACCGGGCCGCTGGTCTTGCTTGTTCTTGCTCTGTGTCAGCCGGCCATGCGGCGGGTCGCCTCTTCGAGGCGCTCCGCGACGGTGCCGTTGATGATCTCGTCACCGACGCGCACCGAGATCCCGCCGAGGACCGTGGGGTCCACGTCCAGGTTCAGGTGCATCTGCCGGCCGTAGAGCTTCGCCAGGGCGTCGCCGAGGCGCTGCTTCTGCCGGTCGCTGAGCGGCACCGCCGAGGTGACGACGGCGACCATGCGGTCCCGGCGCTCCGCGGCGAGCTTGGACAGTGAGTCCAGCCCGGCTTCCAGGCTACGTCCACGGGGCTGGGTGACCAGGCGGACGATGATCCGCTCGGTGACCGGCTGCGCCTTGCCGCCGAGCAGGCTGCGCAGCAGCTCGCTCTTGGCGGACGCCGTGGCCGTACGGCTGGTGAGCGCGGACCGCAGGCCCGTGTCGGAGCCGACGATCCGGCCGAAGCGGAACAGCTCGTCCTCGACGTCGTCGAGGCGGCCGCCGCGCTGGGCCGCGGTGAGGTCTGCGGTGTTCGCCAGCTCCTCGACCGAGTCCACCAGGTCACGGGAGTACGACCAGCGGGACCGGACGAGTCCGGACACCAGGTCGACAGTCTCTCCGCCGACCTGCCCGCTGAGCAGACGCGCGGCCAGCTCGGCCTTGCTCTCGCCGCTCTGGGCCGGGTCGGTGAGGACCCGGCGCAGGGATACTTCGCGGTGGAGCAGTGCCGTGACCGATGCCAGCTCCTCGGCGAGCTTCGCCGCGTCGACCGACGTGTTGTCGGTCAGCGCGTCGAGACGCTCGCGTGCGGCAGCCAGTGCTTCGCGGCTCGCGCCGTTCATCGGGCCGCCTCGGCCTTCGCCTCGAGCTCGTCGAGGAAACGGTCGACGGTGCCGCTCTGCCGGGCGTGGTCCTGGAGGGACTCCCCGACGAGCTTGCCGGCCAGGTCGGTGGCGAGCTTGCCGACGTCCTGGCGCAGCGCGGAGGCCGCGGCCTTGCGGTCGGCCTCGATCTGGGTGTGGCCGGCGGCGATGATCTCTTCGCGCTGCCGCTGACCTTCCGCCTTCATCTCCTGGATGATGACGGCACCCTGCTCCTGCGCCTCCTGGCGCAGACGGGCGGCCTCGTGGCGGGCCTCGGCGAGCTGAGCCTTGTACTGCTCAAGAACGCTCTGGGCCTCGGTCTGAGCCGCTTCGGCCTTCTCGATGCCACCTTCGATCGCCTCGCGGCGCTCTTCCAGGGTCTTGTTGATCACCGGAAGCAGCTTCTTCGAGAAGACGAAGAAGACGATGCCGAAGCAGATCAGGCCGATGACGACTTCAGGCCAGACCGGGAGCAGAGGGCTCTGCGGTTCCTCGGCTGCCAGGTACATCATGGTGGACCTTTCGTCGAATGGAGCTACAGCCACAACGTCACTTGACGATGAACGGAACGACGAAGCCGATCAGGGCGAGGGCCTCGACGACGGCGAAGCCGAGCAGCATGTTCTGGCGGATGAGGCCGGCAGCCTCGGGCTGGCGGGCGATGGCCTGCACACCGTTACCGAAGATGATGCCGATGCCGATGCCGGGGCCGATCGCGGCGAGGCCGTAGCCAATGGTGCCGACGTTGCCGTTCACGGCCGCGAGGGTCTCGAAAGCAGCAGACATGTCCGTGGTTCCTTCTCTTGGTGGGACCGGTGGAAAGTGTCTTCACACCGGGCGTCTGGGGTGGGTGAGGAATCGAGCCGGAGGGCTCGGGGGTTCCTCAGTGGGCTTCTTCGAGCGCCTGGGAGAGGTACGTGGCGGTCAGCACCGTGAACACATATGCCTGAAGGGCCTGGATGAACATCTCGAACACGGTCAGGACCAGCGTCATGATGAACGACGCTCCGGCGTAGACCGTGCCGAGGACGGTGCCGAGCATGTACCAGGTGGCGATCGTGAAGATCAGGATCAGGATGTGGCCCGCGAACATGTTCGCGAAGAGTCGTACCGCCAGCGTGAACGGCCGGACGAAGACGTTGGAGATGAACTCCAGCGGCGTCAGCAGCACGTAGATCGGCTTGGGCAGACCACTCGGGACGCAGAGGTTGCGGATGCCCCCGACGAGCCCGTTCGTCCGGAACGTCACCGTCATGTACGTCACCCAGACCACCAGCGCCAGACCGACGGGGTAGGCGATGACGGAGCTGACGGGGAACTGGGCGAGCGGAATGATGGCCCAGAGGTTCAGGATCCAGACGAAGAAGAAGAGCGAGACCAGCAGAGGGACGAAGGGCTCGCCCTTCTTGCCGATGACCTCACGGGCGATGCCGCGGTGGACGAAGTCGTACAGCGCCTCGGCGACCATCTGGAGCTTGCCCGGGACGACCTTGGGCTTCGAGAAACCGGCCCAGAAGAAGGCCAGGATCGCGAATGTGCCGATGATCGCGAGCAGCATGGGCTTGTTGAACTCGACAGGCCCAATGGTGAAGAGCGGCTCGAAGAGGAACGACCACACGCTGGGGGCATGAAACCCGCAGTCCTTGAACAGGTGGCAGTTCGTCTCGAAGGCGAGCGTCTGGGCGTCAGTCACCAAGAGCTCCTTCTGCATGGCGCATGGATGCGGCTACCTCGTTGTGTCGGAGCGGCGGGTGGCCGCAGGTCGGCACCGGACTGGTTCTTACGGTGAGGAGGCGGCGGCCGGGCCCGAAGCCTCGCGATGAATCATGCGACCGCCCTGTTGCCCGCGCTCGCACTACCGCAACCGAGACCGGACGATAGCAGCACGTCGAACACGGCTTTATTCCGGCCCTACTCGTCACGATCTCCCCCAGCTCCGCCCGGACGGTTCCGGGTCTCCGCGTCGGGGTCGACGTAAAGGGTCTTGCTCCGGGAATGCAGCACGGCCTGTGTGGTGATCCACGTGATGACGGCCGCGACCAGCGAGAGGGCGAAGACCTGAAGATCGAAGAGCGTGGTGTTCCTGATGCTCAGGATGAAGATGAGCAGGAGCACGAGCTGAGCCGAGTAAATCATCAGCCCCATGCCCTGGAACAGGTGAGGCATGGTCTTGCCGACCCAGTTGAGCGCCAGCAGTCCGAGCGCCATGAAGACGATCACGACCACGCAGCCGACCGCGGCGCCGATCGCCCCCTCGCCACCGGCGAGCAGGCCGCCGACGAGCGTGGCGACGGCTCCCACTGCGGCGGTGGGGGTGGCGATGCGCAGTAGTTCGCGCATGTCGGACTGCATGGCGGCAGCTCCACTGGTCTGAGGGGAGGAATGGGGCGTCGTCATGGACGAGCGTAGGCCCGGTCCGCGAGGCGGATCTTCGGGCCAATGGACCGTGTTACCAAGGTCCTTCGGCTCCGTCACCGGGTCTCGTGAACGGTATCACAAACTATTTGATGAGGTCTTTACCTGAAAAGTGTGCCAACTGTCACACATGAGAGTGACGGCGCGCGTGTGTGCACGACAAGTAGGCGCAATGTCTGGTAATGCACCGCGGATCCCGAATCGTCAATGTGACGAGTCGATGGAGCGGCGATCCGGGAACCGCGAACGAGCGCCGATCGCGGTAGCGCCGTTGACGCCGGACACCCCGACCGCCACGGGAGCCCGTTCGTCGCTCTCCTCGTCCATCGGAGCGTCCGCTGAGCCCTGTTGGGCTCCGGAGGTCCCGGGCGCCGGCTGCTCCTCGTGCGAGGAAGAGGGCTCCTGCACCGCAGCCCGGCGGTAGCGCGGCGGCACGATGCGGTTGGCCCAGTGCGGGGCGCGCGGGGTGAAGCGCGGCATCAGCAGCAGGACCAGTCCCATGGTGCTCGCCGCGATGATGACGAAGACGATCCACATCGAGGCCGAGTGCACCGAGTAGCCGACGGCGCCGAACGCGATGAGTGCCGACCAGAAGTACATGATCAGCACGGCCCGGCTGTGCGAGTGGCCGATCTCCAGCAGCCGGTGGTGCAGATGGCCCCGGTCGGCGGCGAACGGCGACTGGCCGTTCCAGGTGCGCCGGACGATCGCGAGGACCAGATCGGCTGCCGGGATCGCGATGATCGTCAGCGGCAGCACCAGCGGGATGAAGACCGGGAGCATCGCGTGGGTGGCCCCGCGCTCGCTGCCGAAGATCTGCATGTTGTCCGGGTCGACCTGACCCGTGATCGAGATCGCGCCCGCCGCCAGCACCAGGCCGATCAGCATCGAGCCCGAGTCGCCCATGAAGATCCGCGCCGGGTGCATGTTGTGCGGCAGGAAGCCGAGGCACATGCCCATCAGGATCGCCGCGAACAGGGTCGCGGGGGCCGCCGCCTCGATGCCGTACCCCATCCAGAGGCGGTAGGCGTACAGGAAGAAGGCCGCCGACGCGATGCACACCATGCCCGCCGCGAGGCCGTCCAGGCCGTCGACGAAGTTGACCGCGTTGATCGTGATGACGACCAGCGCCACCGTGAGCAGCGTGCCCTGCCACTGGGTGAGGGCGACCGTGCCGACGCCGGGGATCGGCAGCCACAGGATCGTGAGGCCCTGGATGACCATGACGGCGGCGGCGATCATCTGGCCGCCCAGCTTGATCAGGGCGTCGATCTCGAACTTGTCGTCGAGGACGCCGATCAGCCAGATCAGGGCGGCGCCGGAGAGCAGCGCCCTCGGCTCGTTGGAGAGCTCGAAGACGCCCTTCAGGTTGAAGAGGTGGTCGGCCACGATCAGCCCCGCGCACAGTCCGCCGAACATGGCGATCCCACCGAGCCGGGGTGTCGGCTCCCGGTGGACGTCACGCGCACGGATCGCGGGCATCGCCCCGACCGCGATGGCGAACTTACGCACCGGTCCGGTCAGCAGATAAGTCACCGCTGCCGTGACACAGAGCGTCAGCAGGTAATCACGCACGGGCTGCCCCACAGAACTCGCCGGCCATCCAAAACCCACACCCTAGTCTCTGGAACAAGGACTCCACGGTACGGGTGATGGTTGCACAGGGTTCGTCTGCCCCGGATACGGCCGGGTCAGCCGCCCCGCGCACGGGGACGCGCGCCCGGACCCGGGGAGCTCCCGCCCCCGGAATCCCGCTGTCCCGGGGATTTTGCTACGGATACCGCGGAGTCCGCTCCCGCGGGTACGGCGGATTGCGCGCGGCCAGGTCCCGGACCTCCGCCGCGATCCGGCTCGCACCGCCCGGCTCCCGCACCGCCGCCCCGAACAGGGCCGCGATCCGGGCCATGTCCCCGTCGTCCATCCCCTGCGTGGTGACGGCCGCGGTGCCCAGGCGGATGCCCCGGGCGTTCCCGTACGGCAGTGCGCAGGTGTCCAGGACCAGGCCGGCCGCCGCCAGCCGCTCGCGGGCGGTGCGGCCGTCGACGCCGAGCGGGGCCGGGTCCGCGACGACGATGTGGGTGTCCGTGCCGCCCGTGGTCACCTCGAAGCCCTCCGCCTCCAGGCCGGCGGCGAGCACCCGGGCGTGGGCGACGACCTGGTGCGCGTAGCGCGTGTACGCGGGAGTGGCCGCCTCCCCGAACGCGACGGCCTTCGCCGCCACCGTGTGCATCTGCGCGCCGCCCTGGGTGAACGGGAACACCGCCCGGTCGATCCGCTCGGCCAGCTCCGCGCCGCACAGGATCACACCGCCGCGCGGCCCGCGCAGCACCTTGTGCGTGGTGGCGCAGACCACGTCGGCGTACGGGACCGGGTTCGGCGCCGCTCCCCCGGCGATCAGCCCCATCGGGTGGGCGGCGTCCACGATCAGATACGCCCCGGTCTCGTCGGCGATCTCCCGGAACAGGGCGTAGTCGGGGTGGCGGGGGTAGGAGATCGAGCCGCACACGATGGCCTTGGGGCGGCGGGCGCGGGCCAGGGCGCGGAGGCGGGGGTAGTCGATCAGCCCGGTCTCCGCGTCCACGCCGTAGCCGGCGAAGTCGAACCAGCGGCCGGAGAAGTTGCCCGGCGCCCCGTGGGTGAGGTGTCCGCCGTACGGGAGTCCCATCGCGAGCACCGTGTCGCCGGGGCGCAGGAGTGCGGCATAGGCCGCGAGGACGGCCGAGGAGCCGGAGTGCGGCTGGACGTTGGCGTGCTCGGCGCCGAAGAGGGCGGTGGCCCGGCGGACCGCGACACGCTCGGCGGCGTCCGCGTACTCACAGCCGCCGTGGTGGCGGGCGCCCGGGTACCCCTCGGCGTACTTGTTGGCGAGCGGGGAGCCGAGGGCCGCGAGGACCGCGGGCGACTGGAAGTTCTCGGCGGCGATCAGCTGGAGGGTCGACGCCTGCCGGTCCCCCTCCGCCAGCAGGACCCCGGCGACCTCCGGGTCCTGGCGGAGCAGCGCGCCGAAGTCCTGGGGCAGGGCGTCGGGCGCGGGCGGCACAGCTGCGGGTGCGGCGGGAGAGGTGACCGGCATGGGACGGCTCCGGGCCTGGAGGAGGGTGCGCCGGCGAGCGTGCCGGTGTCAGCTCCAATGTAGGCCGGGGCGAGGCGCTGTGCCCGCTGTCGCGGGGTCCCGTACCCCGGTCGGCGCACCGGCGCGAGGTGCGCGGGCCCGGCGGGTGCGCCCGGTCAGTGCGGGGCGCGTACGCCGGTGAGCGCGGTGACGACCGGGTCGAGCGCCTGATTGATCTCGTCGCCGATGGAGCGGAAGAAGGTGATGGGGGCGCCGTAGGGGTCGTAGACCTCGTCCGCCTCGGCGGTCGGGGCGAGCAGCCAGCCGCGCAGCGCCGCGGCGGCGCGCACCAGGGCGCGGGCGCGCTCGACGACGCCCTCGTCGAGCGCGTCGGGCAGGGTGGCCGGGTCTATGGCCCGCACCAGCCGGGTGAACTCCTTGAGCGTGAAGGTGCGCAGGCCCGCGGAGTGGCCCATGGAGATGACCTGGGCACGGTGGTCACGGGTGGCGGTGAGGACCAGGTCGGCGCGGATCACGTGCTCGTCCAGCAGCTCCCGGCCGACGAAACCGCTGGAGTCCGCGCCGAAGTCGGCGAGGACGACCTCGGCGTTGGCCTCCATGGGTGCGCCCTCGTGGCCCCAGGTGCCCGCGCTCTCCACGACGAGCCCGCCGCTGAGCGGATCGCCGAGGCGGTCCACCAGGGCGTGGCGGGTCAGCCGCTCGGTGATCGGCGAGCGGCAGACGTTGCCGGTGCTGACGTGGAGGATGCGGAAGGTGTCGGTCCGCCCCGCTATGCCACGCCCCTCGGGGGCGGTCAATTGGCCACCTCGAGGTCGGGGACCACCTTGCGCAGCTCCTCCGCGGAGAGGGCGCCGACGCGCAGCAGTACCGGGGTGGCGCCCGTGACGTCGACGATCGAGGACGGCACGATGCCGGGCGTCGGGCCGCCGTCGAGGTAGACCGAGACGGAGTCGCCGAGCATGCCCTGGGCGGCGTCGCAGTCCTCCGGCGCGGGGTGTCCGGTGAGGTTGGCGCTGGAGACGGCCATCGGACCGACCTCGGTCAGCAGCTCGATGGCGACCGGGTGCAGCGGCATCCGGATGGCTACGGTGCCCCGGGTGTCGCCGAGGTCCCACTGGAGGGAGGGCTGGTGCCGGGCGACGAGGGTGAGGGCGCCGGGCCAGAAGGCGTCGACGAGCTCCCACGCCTCCTCCGAGAAGTCGGTGACCAGGCCGTGCAGGGTGTTCGGCGATCCGATGAGGACGGGGGTGGGCATGTTGCGGCCCCGGCCCTTGGCGTCCAGCAGGTCCGCGACGGCCTCCGCGGTGAAGGCGTCCGCACCGATCCCGTACACGGTGTCGGTGGGCAGCACGACCAGTTCGCCCCGGCGGACGGCCGATGCGGCCTCGCGCAGGCCCGTGGTCCGGTCGGTGGCGTCGTTGCAGTCGTATCGCCGAGCCATCAGCCGGCCTCCTGGAGCGGGTACGGGTACGGGTGGTGGTGCCGGGGGCCGGTCACGGCATGGCCTTGCGGGCGGTGGCGAACCGGGGCCGGTTGTTCAGGTCGGGGTGGTCGGCGGCGTCCGCCCAGCCCCGCTCCTCGGTGAAGATCCAGGGGACCTGGCCGCCCTGGGTGTCGGCGTGCTCGATGACGACGAGGCCGCCGGGGCGCAGCAGGCGGTGGGCGGTGCGTTCGATGCCGCGGATGGTGTCGAGGCCGTCCTCGCCGGAGAACAGGGCCATCTGCGGGTCGTGGTCGCGGGCCTCCGGGGCGACGTACTCCCACTCGGTGAGCGGAATGTACGGCGGGTTGGAGATCACCAGGTCGACCTGGCCGTCGAGCTCGGGAAGGGCGCTCAGGGCGTCTCCCTTGTGCACGGTGACCCTGGACCCCTCGGCGTTCTTCCGCGTCCACCTGAGGGCGTCCTCGGACAGCTCCACGGCGTGCACCCGGGAGCGGGGGACCTCCTGGGCCATGGCGAGCGCGATGGCTCCCGAGCCGGTGCACAGGTCGACGACGACGGGCTCGACGACGTCCATCGCGCGCACGGCGTCTATCGCCCAGCCGACGACCGACTCGGTCTCCGGCCGGGGGACGAAGACCCCGGGTCCGACCTGGAGTTCCAGGTAGCGGAAGAAGGCGCGGCCGGTGATGTGCTGGAGGGGTTCGCGGGCCTCGCGGCGGGCGATCGTCTCCCAGTAGCGGGCGTCGAAATCCGTGTCGGGCACCGTGTGCAGCGCTCCCCGCTTCACCCCGTGGACGAAGGCCGCGAGTTCCTCGGCGTCGAAACGCGGTGAGGGGACACCGGCGTCGGCCAGCCGCTGGGTGGCCTGGGCCACCTCGGCGAGCAGCAGGTTCATCGCGGTTCTCCGTACGGGTTACGGGCGTGCGGGGCGGGCGGGTCGCTTACGCGTTGGCGAGCTTGGCGGCGGAGTCGGCGTCGACGCATGCCTGGATGACGGCGTCGAGCTCTCCGTCGAGCACCTGGTCCAAGTTGTACGCCTTGAAGCCGACGCGGTGGTCCGAGATGCGGTTTTCCGGGAAGTTGTACGTCCGGATCTTCTCGGAGCGGTCGACGGTGCGGACCTGGCTGCGGCGGACGTCGGAGGCTTCCTGCTCGGCGGCTTCCTGGGCGGCGGCCAGCAGCCGGGAGCGCAGGATGCGCATGGCCTGCTCCTTGTTCTGGAGCTGGCTCTTCTCGTTCTGGCAGGAGGCCACGACGCCGGTCGGCAGGTGCGTGATGCGGACGGCGGAGTCGGTGGTGTTGACGGACTGCCCACCGGGTCCCGAGGAGCGGTAGACGTCGATGCGCAGGTCGTTGGCGTGGATCTCGACGTCGACCTCCTCGGCCTCGGGGGTGACGAGCACGCCCGCCGCGGAGGTGTGGATGCGGCCCTGGGACTCGGTCGAGGGCACGCGCTGCACGCGGTGCACACCGCCCTCGTACTTCATCCGGGCCCAGACGCCCTGGCCGGGCTCGGTGGCGCCGTTGCCGCCCTTGGTCTTCACGGCGACCTGGACGTCCTTGTAGCCGCCGAGTTCGGACTCGGTGGAGTCGATGATCTCGGTCTTCCAGCCGATGCGCTCGGCGTAGCGCAGGTACATGCGCAGCAGGTCGCCCGCGAACAGGGCCGACTCGTCGCCGCCGGCGCCCGCCTTGATCTCCAGGAGCACGTCCTTGTCGTCGCTGGGGTCGCGCGGGACGAGGAGGAGGCGGAGCTTGTCGGTGAGCTCGTCGCGCTGCTTCTCCAGGTCCTTGACCTCGGCGGCGAAGTCGGGGTCGTCCGCCGCGTACTCGCGGGCGGTCTCGATGTCCTCGCCGGTCTGCTTCCAGGTCCGGTACGTGGAGACGATCGGGGTCAGCTCCGCGTAGCGCTTGTTCAGCTTGCGCGCGTTGGCCTGGTCGGTGTGGACCGACGGGTCGGCGAGCTTCTTCTCAAGACCGGTGTGTTCACCGATCAGTTCCTCGACCGCCTCGAACATTCGGGGGCTCCTGGTTGGTTTACGTCTGCGGGCCTGCTGGAGGGCGTACTGCCGGGTGGGGTGGCCCAGAGGGCTTTCCCGGGCCGGGGAGACTCCTCGGTCCGGGAGGGCTCCCCCGGGGCACCCGACCGGAAAAACGCCGGCTCCGACGCCCCCGGGGAAGAGGGCGCCGAGAACCGGCGCAGTGGCTCGCTACTTGCTGGCGGAGCCGGCAGCCTTGCCGAAGCGGGCCTCGAAGCGGGCCACGCGGCCGCCGGTGTCGAGGATCTTCTGCTTGCCCGTGTAGAACGGGTGGCACTCGGAGCAGACGTCGGCGCGGATGGCGCCGCTGTCGATGGTGCTCCGGGTGGTGAACGAGGCACCGCAGGTGCAGCTGACCTGCGTCTCGACGTACTCGGGGTGAATGTCGCGCTTCAAGGTGTCTCCTAGTTTCGGGAGGGCTCCGGGTCGTCCGCGCGGATTGCGCGGCCGTGAACCGGGGCCGACGTACCAGTCTGCCAGGACCGGCCGTATCTCCCAAAACCGGGGGCGTAGCGCAGGTATTCCCCGCCGGGTGTTCGCCGGCGCCTCGCGCACGGAGTGTGACGGCGTGCGCGGTCCGTGCGCCGGCGGGTGGCTACTCGACGACGTCGGCGGCGTCGCCCTTGTCGCCGGCCGACTCCTCGGTGGCGGACGCGGGGATCGGCCGGTCGGCCTTGAGCGCGGCCCAGACCTGCCGGCCGGCCTTCTCCTGCGGCAGGACCCGGTTCGGGTCGGCCGGGTCGTACTCCACGGGCAGCGTCACCATGTGCACGTTCTTCGCGTCCAGCCCCTTGAGGCCGCCCGCGAAACCGGTGAGCTTCTTGACGGAGCCGAGCCCCGAGTCGGTGGTGACGGCCTTGGTGGCGGCGTCCGCGAGGCCGAACAGCTTCTTGGGGCTGGAGAACACGCCGACGCTCTTCGCCTGCTCCATCAGCGCCTTGATGAACGCCTGCTGGAGCTGGATGCGCCCCAGGTCGCTGCCGTCGCCGACGCTCTTGCGGGTACGGACGAGGCCGAGGGACTCCTCGCCGTTCAGGGTGTGGGTGCCCGGCTCCAGGTCCAGATGGCTCTTGGCGTCGTCGATGGCGGTCCTCGTGGTGATCTCGACGCCGCCGAGCTCGTCGATCAGCTTCTTGAAGCCGGTGAAGTCGACCTCCAGGTAGTGGTCCATGCGGATGCCGGACATCGACTCGACGGTCTTCACCGCGCAGGCGGGCCCGCCGACCTCGTAGGCGGTGTTGAACATGGCCCGGTGCTCGGCGCCGACGGGTTCGCCCGTCGTGTCACTGGCGCAGGCGGGACGCTCTATCAGGGTGTCGCGGGGTATCGAGACGACGCTCGCGGACTTGTGGCCCTTGTCGACGTGCACGACCATCGCCGTGTCGGAGCGGGCCGCGCCCTCGTCCTCGCCGTACTCCCCGTTGTCGCCGGAGCGCGAGTCGGAGCCCAGCACCAGGATGTCCTGCGAGCCGTCGTCGACGTCGTCGGGGCGGTCGGCGCCCAGCCGGGCGTCGATGTCGATGCTGGAGAGGTTGCCGTCGAGCGCCAGATAGGCGTAGCCGAGTCCGGCCCCGCCGACGACCACGACACCCGCCGCCGTCCAGGCCGCGACGGCCTTGGCGCGGCGCCGGCGCGACGGCTTCCTCCGCCGGCTGCCGGTACCGCGTATGCGGCCCGTGCTCCTGCTCTGCTCGCTCACGCGTCTCCTCGTCGCTCCTGTTGCCCGTCCGGCCCCCTGCCGTGGTCCTCCACGCGCGGTCGGCCTCTCCCGGGGGGGGACGGCCGAAGCAGCAAGAAGGGTTGCATACGCGTCTGTGGCCCCCGCCGGACGACGGGGGCCGCGGACGGTTCGGGCGAACGGGCCCGGAGACCGCTTTCACCTGGGGTTTCGTGCGCGGTGCCGGGAGTCGGCGGACAGCTCGGGCGCCGGTGCCGTGTGGTCAAGGTCTCGGGTTCGGGCGGGCCGGCCTTCCGGCCGGAAGGGTGGGCCCCGGCCGGGGCGGGGAGCGCCGGCGGCGGGAGACGTCCGGGCACCGCCCCCGGGAACGGGCTCCGCCCCCTCACCGGAGTGCCGGAGCGAGGGGGCGGAGTCCTTGGGGACCGGACGGGTGCCGGTGCGCGGTCGGTCAGTCGTTGCCGTTTCCGCTGCCCGGTGTCGTCTTCTGGATCTGGAGCAGGAACTCCGCGTTGGACTGGGTCTTCTTCATCCTGTCCAGGAGAAGCTCGATGGCCTGCTGCTGGTCGAGCGCGTGCAGCACCCGGCGCAGCTTCCAGACGACCGCCAGCTCGTCGGTGCCGAGCAGGATCTCTTCCTTGCGGGTGGAGGACGCGTCGACGTCCACCGCCGGGAAGATGCGCTTGTCCGAGAGCTTCCGGTCGAGCTTGAGCTCCATGTTGCCGGTGCCCTTGAACTCCTCGAAGATCACCTCGTCCATGCGCGAGCCGGTCTCGACGAGCGCGGTGGCCAGGATGGTCAGCGAGCCGCCGTCCTCGATGTTGCGCGCGGCGCCGAAGAAGCGCTTCGGCGGGTAGAGCGCGGTCGAGTCGACACCACCGGACAGGATGCGGCCTGAGGCGGGCGCCGCGAGGTTGTACGCACGGCCCAGACGGGTGATCGAGTCGAGCAGCACGACCACGTCGTGACCCAGCTCGACGAGGCGCTTGGCGCGCTCGATGGCCAGCTCGGCGACCGTGGTGTGGTCCTCGGCGGGACGGTCGAAGGTCGAGGAGATGACCTCGCCCTTCACCGACCGCTGCATGTCGGTGACCTCTTCCGGACGCTCGTCGACCAGGACGACCATCAGGTGGCACTCGGGGCTGTTGACCGTGATCGCGTTGGCGATGGCCTGCAGGATCATGGTCTTGCCGGTCTTCGGCGGAGCCACGATGAGCCCGCGCTGGCCCTTGCCGATCGGGGCCACCAGGTCGACGATCCGCGTCGTCAGGATGTTGGAGTCCGTCTCCAGACGGAGCCGGTCCTGCGGGTAGAGCGGGGTCAGCTTCTGGAACTCGGGGCGGCCCCGGCCGGACTCGGGGGCCATGCCGTTGACCGAGTCGAGGCGGACCAGCGCGTTGAACTTCTCGCGCCGCTCGCCGTCCTTGGGCTGACGCACCGCGCCGGTGACGTGGTCGCCCTTGCGCAGGCCGTTCTTGCGGACCTGGGCGAGCGAGACGTACACGTCGTTCGGGCCCGGCAGGTAGCCGGAGGTCCGGATGAACGCGTAGTTGTCGAGGATGTCCAGGATGCCCGCGACGGGGATGAGGACGTCGTCGTCGGCCACCTGCACATCGCTGGCGAAGTCGTCGCGCCCGCGACGGCCCCGGCGGTCGCGGTAGCGTCCGCGACGGCCGCGACGGCCGCCCGCCTCGTCGTCGAAGTCGTCCTGCGGACCGTTGTCGCGGTTCTGCTGGCCCTGACCCTGGCCCTGGCGCTGCGGGCGCTGCCCGCCGCCGCCCTGCTGGCCCTGGTCGTCGCCCTTGCCGCGGCGGTCGCGCTGACGCTCGCGGCGCTCACTGCGGTCGCCGCGCTCACCGCGGTCGCGACGGTCACCGCGACGGCCCTCGGCCGTGTCGGCGGCGGCCTCGGCCCTGGCGTCGCCCTTCGGCTCGCCCCGCTCCTCGGTCTTCTGCTCCGCCTGGGGCTCCGCCTTGGCCTTGACCTCGGACTTCGCCTCGGTCTTGGTGTCGGGGCTGCCCGCCTGCGCGGTCGCTCGGCGGCGCCGACGCTCGCCCGCGGGCTGGTCGTCGCTGGCCGGCTGGCCGGGGATGTCGATCTGCTGCTGGGCGGTCTGCTGCTGGGCCGTGTCCTTCTCGGCGGCGGCAGCGGCGGCCTCGTCCCCGGTGCGCGCCTTGGAGGTCGCGCGGCGCTTCGGCTTGCTCTCCGCCTCGGCGGGGGCCTCTGCGGACTTGGAGGAGGTCTTGGGGGCGGCGGATCCGCCACCCGCCTGCGCCTCCTTGATGACCTCGATCAGCTGGCTCTTGCGCATCCGCGCGGTGCCCCTGATGCCGAGGCCGGACGCGACCTGCTGCAGCTCGGCCAGGACCATGCCCTCGAGGCCGGTGCCGGAGCGGCGGCGCCGTGCGGTGGTGCCAGTGGCAGCACCTTCGGCGGGCGCGGCGCTGTCGACGTTCTTGTCGGCAGTCACGCCCATCAGATCGGTGGTGTCGCTCACGAAGGGTCCTTCCCTGGAGCGGACGTCGGCCTTCTGGCTCGGCGACCGGTTGTGCTGTCCGACTGCGGTCTTTCGATCTTGCTGGATCGCGGACCTTGCCGGGGCGGTGGTCCGCCGGGTACGGCGGAGAGATGAACGTGCGGGGTCCGGCGCGAAATCCCCCTGCTCGGCCCACTCCTGGACCAGCGAGGGGTGTCGTGCCGGTTCCGGAGCGTGCTCGAAACTGCTCAGGCAGGCTGCTCAGGCAGTTGGGGAGGCTCCCGGAAGAATGGCGGTCCCGGAAAGGGACACGAAGCAACGCGCCTCAAAGACGTCGGTTGCAGACTTGAGATTAACACTACCGGCTCCAACACATATTCCCCCTCTCGCTCACCGGTAATCACCTGCGCCTATGCGGCCAGCGGCAGCACACTCGCACCCGTCGCGTCGAGGGCCAGCCGGTTCGCCGCCCAGTCCTCCCCCGCCAGTCGGGCGACCTTGTCGGCCGAGCCCTCCTCCGTCAGCGCCAGGACCGTGGGTCCCGCGCCGGAGATGACCGCGGGCACGCCGTCGGCGCGCAGGCGGTTGACCAGCTCCACGCTCTCGGGCATGGCCGGGCCCCGGTATTCCTGGTGGATCCGGTCCTCGGTCGCGGCGAGCAGCAGCTCGGGCCGACGGGTCAGGGCCTCGACGAGCAGGGCCGCCCGGCCGGCGTTGAGGGCCGCGTCGACGTGCGGGACGGTGCGCGGGAGCAGGCCGCGCGCCGTCTCGGTGAGCACCGGGCGCCCGGGTACGAAGACCACCGGGACGACGGAGGCGGCGGGGTCCATCCTGATCGCCCTGGCCGCACCGCCGTCCATCCAGGCGAGCGTGAATCCGCCGAGCAGACAGGCCGCGACGTTGTCGGGGTGCCCCTCGATCTCGGTCGCCAGCTCCAGCAGGGCCGCGTCGTCGAGGCGGGCGTCGCCGCCGGTCGTCACCGCGCGGGCGGCGACGATCCCGGCGCAGATGGCGGCGGACGAGGAGCCGAGGCCCCGGCCGTGCGGGATGCGGTTGGCGCAGACGATCTCCAGCCCGCGGGGCTGGCCGCCGAGCAGGTCGAACGCGGTGCGCAGGGAGCGCACGAGCAGGTGGCTCTCGTCGCGGGGCAGCGTCTCGCTGCCCTCACCTGCGATGTCGATGTGCAGCCCGGAGTCGGCGACCCGGACGACGACGTCGTCGTACAGCCCCAGCGAGAGGCCCAGGGAGTCGAAACCCGGACCCAGATTCGCGCTGGTTGCGGGGACGCGCACCCTGACGGCGGCGGCTCGGAACGCGGGACCGGCCATCGGTCGGACCACTCCTTGTAAGGCGGCGGGGATGCAGTGCGGGTGGCTCTGCGGCGGCGGGGCGTTGACGGCGGGGACGGGGGCGGGTGCGAACGGCGGAGGTCGTTGCGGTGGGGTCGCGGCTGTGCGGAGGGCTCCGAGACGGTGCGGGAATCCGGCGGCCGGCCCGACGGCCACGACGGGGACCGTCGGCGTGGCGGTCCGGCGGGCGGATGCCGGGCGGATGGGGTACAGCTTATCGAAGGAAGGTTCTGTGGCGACATAGGGCGCACAGGAGGCGCACGATGCGTGTCGCCCGCCTCGCATGCGCTCTCCGCCCCGGAAAGGGGCCGGTTGAGCGGGTTGTCGCGGTTGCCCGGGTCGGCCGCGTCGTCTGCTGCGGCCGACCCGGGGCCGGCCCGGGGCCGGGTCAGACGAGGCCGAGCTTCTCGGCGGCGGTGGCCGCGTCGACCGGGACCGTGACCGGCTGCGGCGCGCCCGCGACGGCCCAGTCGGGGTCCTTGAGGCCGTTCCCGGTGACGGTGCAGACGATGCGCTGGCCGGGGTCGACCCTGCCCTCCTCGGCGGCCTTGAGCAGGCCGGCGACGGACGCGGCCGACGCGGGCTCCACGAAGACGCCCTCCTGCGAGGCCAACAGCCGGTACGCGGAGAGGATCTGCCGGTCCGTCACCTCGTCGATGAAGCCGCCCGACTCGTCGCGTGCGGCGAGCGCGTAGACCCAGGAGGCCGGGTTGCCGATGCGGATCGCGGTGGCGATGGTGGACGGGTCCTTGACGACCTCGCCGCGCACGATGGGCGCGGAGCCGGACGCCTGGAATCCCCACATGCGCGGGGAGCGGGTCGAGACCCCGTCACCGGCGTACTCGGTGTACCCCTTCCAGTACGCGGTGATGTTGCCCGCGTTGCCGACCGGCAGGACGTGGATGTCGGGGGCGTCGCCGAGCGCGTCGACGATCTCGAACGCGGCGGTCTTCTGGCCCTCGATACGGACCGGATTGACCGAATTGACCAGCGCCACCGGGTAGTTGTCCGAGAGCGAGCGGGCCAAAGTCAGGCAGTCGTCGAAGTTGCCCTCGACCTGGAGGATCTTGGCGCCGTGCACGAGCGCCTGGCCCATCTTGCCGAGGGCGATCTTGCCCTGCGGCACGAGGACGGCGCAGACCATCCCGGCGCGCACCGCGTACGCCGCGGCGGAGGCCGAGGTGTTGCCGGTGGAGGCGCAGATGACGGCCTTCGCCCCCTCCTCCTTGGCCCGGGTGATGGCCATGGTCATGCCGCGGTCCTTGAACGAACCGGTGGGGTTGGCGCCCTCGACCTTGAGGTGTACCTCGCAGCCCGTGCGCTCGGAGAGGACCTGCGCCGGAACGAGCGGCGTACCGCCCTCACGAAGGGTGACGACCGGCGTCGTGGCCGTGACCGGAAGGCGGTCCCGGTACTCCTCGATGATGCCGCGCCACTGGTGGGTGCCCTTGCTGGTCATGGGTCCTTTACTCCCCTTCAACACGCATGATGCTGGCGACACCGCGCACGGTGTCGAGCTTGCGCAGCGCTTCGACGGTCCCGGAGAGGGCGGCGTCGGGCGCGCGGTGGGTGACGACGACGAGGGACGCCTCGCCGCCTCCGTCCGGACGCCCTTGCTGGCGTACCGTATCGATGGAAACGCCCTGCTCGGCGAAGATCGTCGCGACCTGGGCGAGAACGCCCGGCTTGTCGGCCACGTCGAGGCTGATGTGGTACCGCGTGACGACCTCGCCCATGGGGCTGACCGGCAGGCGGGTGTAGGCGGACTCACCGGGACCGGTGGCCTCGCCCAGTTTGTTGCGGCAGACCGCGACGAGGTCGCCGAGGACCGCGGAGGCGGTCGGCGAGCCGCCGGCCCCGGGCCCGTAGAACATGAGCTGCCCGGCCGCGTCGGCCTCGATGAAGACCGCGTTGTACGCCTCGCGGACCGAGGCCAGCGGGTGGCTGAGCGGGATCATCGCGGGGTGCACGCGGGCGGTGACGGACTGCCCGTCGGCGGCGCGCTCGCAGATCGCCAGCAGCTTGACCGTGCAGCCCATCCGGCGGGCGGAGGCGATGTCGGCGGCGGTGACCTCCGTGATGCCCTCGCGGTGCACGTCCCCGATCCGGACCCGGGTGTGGAAGGCGATGCCGGCGAGGATCGCGGCCTTCGCGGCGGCGTCGAAGCCCTCGACGTCGGCGGTCGGGTCGGCCTCGGCGTACCCGAGGGCGGTGGCCTCGTCGAGCGCCTCGGAGTAGCCGGCGCCGCTGGTGTCCATCTTGTCGAGGATGAAGTTGGTCGTGCCGTTGACGATGCCGAGCACCCGGTTGACCTTGTCGCCGGCGAGCGACTCGCGCAGCGGCCGTACGAGGGGGATGGCTCCGGCGACGGCGGCCTCGTAGTAGAGGTCGCGGCCGTACTTCTCGGCGGCGGAGTGCAGGGCGGCGCCGTCCTCGGCCAGCAGCGCCTTGTTGGCGGAGACGACGCTCGCGCCGTGCTCGAAGGCGGTGGTGATGAGCGCGCGGGCCGGTTCGATGCCCCCGATGACCTCGATGACGACGTCGATGTCGCCCCGCCGCACGAGCGCGGTCGCGTCGGTGGTGATCAGTGCGGGGTCGATGCCCTCCCGCACCTTCGAGGGCCGGCGGACGGCCACCCCGGCGAGCTCCACGGGCGCGCCGATGCGCGCCGCGAGGTCGTCGGCGTGCGTCGTCATGATGCGCGCCACCTCTGAGCCGACCACTCCACAGCCCAGCAGCGCCACCTTCAGCGGACGCGTACGCATCATCCGACCTCGTTTCTCATACCTGGGCCCTCCGGCGATCGGGGAGCGGCGTCGCGGGACTGGGTGCGCACATCTGCGGCGTTGTCGTCAATCACCATGGCTCCGCCATGCCTCGATCCTCCGCCTTGCAGCCGCACGCACCCAGTCCCGCTCCTTCTCCCGCCCTCCCGATCGCCGGAGGGTCATACTCATGTGTGGACCAGTCTCACTCACCGGACGGGAGTTTCTGACCCCCGTCCGGATCCTGAGATGACTATTTCATCAGCCGACATCGAGGCGCAGGAGATCTTCCTCCGTCTCGCGCCGGACGATGACGCGCGCCTCTCCGTCGCGGACCGCGACGACCGGCGGGCGCAGCGCGTGGTTGTAGTTGCTCGCCATGGAACGGCAGTACGCGCCGGTGGCGGGGACGGCGATCAGGTCGCCGGGGGCCAGGTCGGCGGGCAGGAAGGCGTCCTTGACCACGATGTCGCCGCTCTCGCAGTGCTTGCCGACGACCCGGACGAGCATGGGTTCGGCGTCCGAGGTGCGGGAGACGAGCGCGACGCTGTACTCGGCGTCGTACAGCGCGGTGCGGATGTTGTCCGACATGCCGCCGTCGACGCTGACGTACGTCCGCAGCCCCTCCAGGGGCTTGATCGTGCCGACCTCGTACAGCGTGAACGCGGTGGGTCCGACGATGGCGCGGCCCGGCTCGACGGAGATGCGGGGGGTGCGCAGCTTCGCCGACTCGCACTCGCGGGTGACGATGTCGCTGAGCGCCTTGGCGATCTCGTGGGGCTCGCGGGGGTCGTCCTCGGAGGTGTAGGCGATGCCGAGGCCGCCGCCGAGGTCGATCTCGGGCAGTTCGACGCCGTGCTCGTCGCGGATCTCGGCGAGCAGCTGCACCACGCGCCGGGCGGAGACCTCGAAGCCGGCCATGTCGAAGATCTGCGAGCCGATGTGCGAGTGGACGCCGATGAGGTCGAGCCCGTCGAGTGAGAGGGCGCGGCGCACCGCCTCGGCGGCCTGCCCGTCGGCGAGCGCGATCCCGAACTTCTGGTCCTCGTGCGCGGTGGCGATGAACTCGTGGGTGTGGGCCTCGACGCCGACGGTGACGCGGATCTGCACGCGCTGGCGGACGCCGTGGCGCTGGGCGATGTGGGCGACGCGGACGATCTCCTGGAAGGAGTCGAGGACGATCCGCCCGACGCCGGCCGCGACCGCCCGCTCGATCTCGGCGACGGTCTTGTTGTTGCCGTGGAAGGCGATGCGCTCGGCCGGCATTCCGGCGTCGAGGGCGGTGGTCAGCTCCCCGCCGGAGCAGACGTCCAGGTTGAGCCCTTCCTCCGTCAGCCAGCGCACGACGGCGCGGGACAGGAATGCCTTTCCGGCGTAGAAGACGTCGGCGTCCGGCCCGAAGGCGTCGGACCAGGCGCGGCAACGGGCCCGGAAGTCGCTCTCGTCGAGGAAGTAGGCCGGGGTGCCGAACTCCTCCGCGAGCCGGGCGACGGCGATCCCGCCGACGGTGAGGGCGCCGTCCGCGTCGCGGGTGACGGTACGCGACCAGACCTTCTCGTCGAGGACGTTGAGGTCGGCGGCGGGCGCGGAGTAGTGGCCCTCGGTGAAGACGTCGGCGTGACGGGGGCCGGCGGGGTGTGCGGAGCGGCTCATCGTGATGCTCTCTCGGGTCTCGTCTGATCTCGTCAGAGATGTTCGGGCGCGCGGATGCCGAGCAGGGACAGGCCACCGGCCAGCACCGTCCCGGCGGCTTCGGCGAGAGCCAGCCGGGCACGGTGGGCGGCCGAGGGTTTCTCGTCACCGGCGGGCAGGGGCGGGCAGGCGTCGTGGAAGTCGAAGAAGGCGTACGCGACGGCTTCCAGCTGCCGGGCGACCCGGTCGGGCGCGCGGTGACGAGCCGCTGCGAGCAGGACGCCGGGATGGTCGGCGATGAGGTCCAGGAGGGGGCGCGCGGCACTGTCGTACGGGGCGGGGCCTTCGCCGTACGGGGTGGGCCCGGTCTGCTCTCGGTGCGCGGCATCGCCGGCGTGCTCGGTGCAGGGGGCTTGCACGGTGGCCCCCGCCTGCGCTGCCTGCCCGGTGTGCTTCCCGTACGGGGCGTGGCCGGTGGGTTCGGCGGTGAAGCCGAGGAGGGCGGCGGCCCGGGTGAGGGCACGGGCCCTGGCGTGGGCGTAACGGACCCGGAAGAGCGGATTGGCCTCGCCCTGGACGAGCAGTTCGGGGCCGAGGGCGGCACGGTCGTGCCCGGCGGGCCGCAGGAGCCCCCAGCGGGCCGCGTCGGACCCGAGCCGCTCCGACAGCTCCGCCGCGGTGGCCCCGGCGGGGACGGGCCGGATCCCGGTGAGCGGTACGGGGGGCGTCCCGTGCGCGTCGACGGCGACGCCGAGGCGGGCCCAGTGCGGGTCGGGCGCCTCCTCGCAGCTGACCCGGACCCGGGCGCCCTGGGCGACGGCGAGCCGGCGCACGGCGTGGGCGGTGACGGCGGCGCGCACCTCCCGCGCGTGGTGGAACTGGAGGGCCTCGTCGCGGAGCGCGTCCCCGTGTCCGTACCCGAGGCCCTGTGCCCGTACGGCGTCGAGCACGGCCCGGTCGCGATCGGCCGGGGCGTCGAGGGTGAAGCTCAGGAACCCCGGTCCGGTGATCTCGACCCGCCCGACGCCGGGCCGGCCGACGACGCGTTCCCGCAGGATGCGGGCGACCTCCAGGGCGGGCAGCGCGGCGGGCCCGGCGAGCTGGAGCGCGACGGCGCAGGCGTAGTCCCCGCTGCCGCCGGGCCGTGACCTCTCCACTCGCACGCGCGCGGGCACGGGCGCGCGCAACGCATCCTCGTCGACCGCGCGGCGCACGGCGTGCAGCACGGTCGAGGCGAGATCGGCGGGGGTCACGGGTCAAGCGTAGGTGAGAGAGGGGGGCACTCCGCGACCCGGTTTCGCCATCCGGGCAGCCGCGCCCCGTTTCACCACCTGCTCCACCGGCCCCGCTTCGGCCGGCTCGATGTGGCTGCCCTGCTCCGCTGGGCCGGTTCGGTGGGGCTGGTTCGGGGCCGGTTCGGTCGGGCCGGTTCGGTGGCTGGATTGGTCGGGCCGGATTGGCTGCCGTGCTCCGCCGGGCCCGGTTCGGCGGCCCTGGCCGGCGGTGACCCGGATGCACAGCGCTCCGACGCGCAGGGCGCGGTTCCATCCGCGGTTCCAGCCGCAGAGCCGGCCCGGACTCCCGTTCGCCGGCAAGGTCAGCCGGCGGTGCTCCCCGCCCGGCCCGCACCGCGCCGCCCGTCCACCGCGGGCTCTTCCGCACCGGTCACCAGCCGGCGCATGATCCGCACCAGCTCACTCGGCTCGAACGGCTTCGCCAGGAACGCGTCGACCCCCGCCGCCACACCCGCGTCGACCTCTTGGGGCGTACAGGCGCTGATGACGGCGATGGGAAGACGACGGGTCCGAGGATCGGAGCGGAGACGGGTGGCGGTCTCCAGACCGTCCAGCCTGGGCATCACGACATCGAGGGTGATCGCGTCGGGGCGGATCCGCTGGACCAGGTCCAGGCACTCGACGCCATCGGCCGCGGTCACGACCTCGAAGCCCTCCAGCTCGAGATTGACCCTGATCAGCTGCCGGATGACCTTGTTGTCGTCGACAACAAGCACGCGGCCGTACGCCCCTGACACCCTTCGAGAGTAGGTCGGCCGGAGGCCCGGCGTCCGGGTTTTGTCCACTTCCGCACCGGACGAGTGGCCACCGCTCTGGAAGGCCGCCCGACCGGCGGGGAGAACCCCGGAGGCGCGACGGAATACCTGTTCACGGACACCCCGTGGAAGCTGGTAGTGTTTCACCCGTCGCAGAGCAGCACAGCGATACGCCCCCGTAGCTCAGGGGATAGAGCATCGGCCTCCGGAGCCGGGTGCGCAGGTTCGAATCCTGCCGGGGGCACTTCCGGATCAAGGCGCTGACCAGCAGAAATGCAGGTCAGCGCCTTTTTTGTTCCTGCCAAAGCAGCACCGGTCCGAAGGTCCGTGTGCGATTGACTTCCCTAGCTCTTCGACCAGAAGCCTTGTGCCGCCGTTCAGAAGAGAGGCACGGCGTCTCGCGTGGAAGCAGGCGCCGCCCAGTCAGTGGAGCGGACTCCAGTGCTCGGCGGCATCCGTCAACCAGGACCCCTGAGGACGGTCCCAGACCAGGCACCCCCACACGACGCCGGGGACATCGGATCCCATCAGGTTCGCAGGCCCTGTGTTCAGCGTGCGGTAAACGTCCTCCAGGTAGACGGCCATCGATGGGTAATCGGGTGTGCCGGCCGGGTCGTCCTCGAACGACCACTTCCCGACACCCCGGGCGCCGATGTAGGAGCCCTGCAGTGGAGCGTCCTCGTCGTCCCCCGTGAGCCAGGGAACCACCTCGGCGCCCCAGAAGTCCTTTGCCCCCGGCCCGGGAAGGCGCGGCCCCAGCGCCTTGGCCGGCGACAGAAGCACCCCGTCCGGGAAGAACGCCCCGGAGAAGACCTCGCCCTGCGCGTCGGCCTCGATGTCCTGGTGCTCCACACCACCGCACAGTCGCCACAACTTCCGCAGTTCAGCCGGAAGTCCAAAGCCGAGGCGTTCCCGAAGAAGAGCATCGGCGCGCTCGGTCTCAGCCTCGGACGCGGGCGGCAGGAGTGAGGCGTGCGAGAGGGGTGCGTGTTCGGCGAGCCACGCGGTGATGTTCCGCCAGGCCGCCTCGACGCGGGCGGGGTCGGCGTTCTGTTCGACAAGCATGCGGGCGACCGTAGTACAGGACGATGGACGGGAAGACTGCCTCGTGGTCGGTGCGGAGGTACCGGTGCGGACCTGGCGAAACCACGGTCCCGGCGCGGTCGGCGGCCCTCACCACCAGACCGACCCTGCGGTCACATCCACCGGCATGAGCGGCATTCGCGCGCGAAGGGCCCTGTGCATGAGCTGCACTTCGCCTCGACGTACGAGTCCGTCCGCAGCCCGACGCCGCAGGCAGGAAGAACAGGATCCCTCTGCACGGGAGCCGCCTCCCCAAGCCGGAGGAACTGGTGAGAAGCGCGCCCCGGCGACCACACAGCGGGACTGCCGGCGTCGAGATGCTCCAGGGCGGCCTCCGCCCGCGGTGGTCGGCTGACCCGACGTCAGGAAGTGCCGCGGTCCACCGCCAGGGCGTGTTCCAGGAAGTGGGCGTAGCGCTCCAGGGCGTCGAAGGCCGCTTCGGGGTCGGGGTGGGCTTCGAGGTCTTCGTCGTCCTCGTAGGGGGCCAGGCGTACGGCCGCCTCGACCATGTCCCGGTCCCAGGCGCCGGCGCGGACCGCGGCCAGGAGGGCGGCCAGCGCGTTCGGGTCGCTCTCGCCCTCGGCGACCTCGGCCAGGGCGATGTCAGCCTCGCTCAGGAGGTGCCGGTCGTCGACGACGCCGGTGACGACGCGGCCCGGGACGCCGACGGCGGGCGTCCAGGACGCTCCGTCCCACCGGGCTGCCCCGCTGAAGGCCAGGTCCCACGCGTGGGCGTAGGGGCCCGGCAGCTCCGCGAGGTCCAGCGTGGCGCGTACGTCCTCATACGCGATCTGCACGTCGTACACATCCCGGTCGCGCGTCACCAGCACGGGTACGGTCCCGGACAGGTCGAGCACGAAGGAGCTGCCGCCGCCGTCGTCGTGGGCGGCCCGTTCGGGCTCGGGCGCGTGCCGGGGGAGCAGGCCCAGCACGGCGGCGAACGTCGCGCCGTAGGCCAGCCCCGCGGCGATGCGGCCGGGGGAGGGGATCGACGTCCAGTCCGTGTGTTCACGCATGCCGCGGATTGTCCCACCCACCGCTGACAGGCGGCCCCGGGTCAATATCCGCGCGCGAGCGTGCCCTACGGTCTCACCTGGTCAGCTTGACGTCTTAGACCGTGTCGCCGCCGGGCCCCTTCCGGCTTCCGTCGGGTCGGGTCACGGGGCAGGCAGGGGCGTACGGGTGTGATGACGGCGTGCGGGTGACCGAGCCCGGAGCCGCACGTCGGGATCGTCTCCGGGGCTCAGTACTTCCCGTCGACCGGAATCCAGCCGGACCACGTCTCGGGCTGGTAGAACTTGCCCGTGTCGCCGTCGTAGCGCAGGACGCGGAGGCGTACGTTCCCGCCCTCGCCGTAGTTCTTGTTGCAGGTCGCCCAGGTGTCGACGCCGAGCTTGTTGACGCAGACCTCGGCGGCGCGCCCGTAGTCGGTGTAGACCCCGACGGCCGCGGACATGCCGTCCTTCTTCGTGTCGCCCGCCCAGACGATGTCGCCGCTGTGCTGGAAGCATCCGCTGGCGCCGTACGCGGCGGTCGAGCCCAGGCAGGTGTTCGACGACGGAGCGGCCTGGGCCGTGCCCACCGCTTCCATCGTTCCCGCCGGTCCCGCGGATACTGCCGGGCTCGCCGGCGCCGCCGGTTCCGCCCGTTCCGCCGGTGAGGGAGCAGCCGCTCCGGGCTCCGTGGCCCCGCCTTCGACGATCTTCATGTTCGCCGGCATCCGCACTTCCTGGGGGCTCACCGGTGCGTCGTCGGCCAGCGCCGGCGTCGCGGTGACGGCCGAGAGCACAAGTGCTGACGTACCGGCGAGAACGCTCAACTTCGAGCGCCAGTTTTCACGCATGCTTCACTACCCCCGCGCCTGACCTCTGTTGCAAGATCATCAATATCAATATGTGAACAGACTGTGAGACTAAGAGATCACCGTGACGGATGGAAGGGGCTTCTGTGACGCAGGGGTTCCGACGGTACGAGGCGCATCGGGGGTCGAGGCGCCGGGGCGTGCGTGCCGCAGGCCCGGCCAGAGGGGGGCGGGCACACGCCGTGTGCCCGCCCCTCCCCCGTACGGTTCTCACCGCACGGGAGGTTCCGTGGCCGGCTTCCCCTCGGTGACGTCGGGGAACGAGAGATCGAGAGCGCACTCCGCCGGGATCGCGGCGGCGGACGTCGCGCACTTCGCGGGGCCCGTGCCGTCCTGTCCGCCCGTCGGGGGCGGGCCTGCCTGACGCCGGCCCGTCTCGATGTGTCCCGCCATGCCTTCCGCGGGGACGGGCGTCGCCGAGACGGCGGGGACGGCGGGCCGGGTGGCGTCTGTGGGGCCCGGCGAGAAGGAACAGGCCGCCGCGCCCGTCGAGGCGCACAGGACGAACGTGGCCGAGGCCGCAACGGTGCGAAAACGCATGCAGATTCCCCCTACGCGAACGCTCGGACGCCCGAGTCGCCAGTCGATCCACGGTGCCACAACGCACGGCGCGGAGAGCGGAGAACAGGTGAAGATGAGCGCCTGAGTGCTCCATGCCCCCGCGCCCACGCGCTCCCGCGGATCTACGTCCGGTCGACCATCGAACCGCCCGAGCCCACTCCCCCGGGGAACGTGGCTCCCTGGAGCTGCCGCACGGAGGCCCCGGACGACCGAACTCCCGGGTGTACGGCGTTGCACCTATGCCATCGAACGGGGTCCGTTCGGGCTGGACCTGCCGCTGATCCCGGACCCGCTGCGGCCGGTGCTCAGCCCTTGGGGCGCGGGCTCTTCTCGATGACCCGGCCGTCCAGTTCCGCGGTGAGATGGGCGCCGCCGTGCGAGTCGGAGACGTAGACGCGCAGCACCGGGCGGTCGTCGTGGAAGGGGGACGAGGGGTCCAGGATCACATAACGGCTTTCCGGTTCCGGGATGTTGAGCGTCTTCTCCGCCGTCTTCAGCAGGGCGGGCAGCGCGTCCCAGTCGACGGAGTCCAGGTCGACCGTCGTGTCCCTCGGCATCAGCGTGCCGCCCGTCTCGTCGTTCCTGGCCCTGCCCTCGCGATAGCTGAAGCGGTCGTACAGCGCGGAGTTGGACTTCAGCGGCGCCTCGGCCGAGGCGTGTTCGTCGAAGAGGGTGAAGCCGGTGACCTTCGTCCCGCCCATGAGGGGCGTCAGCGCCTTGATCACCGCCCGTGCCCCCTTCGGGGTCAGCAGACTTCCCGGAACCTCCGGCCCGTCCTCGTCGGCGGCCGGCTCCGATGCCGGCGCGGAACCCGGTGACGAGGGTGTCCCGTCTGCCGACGGCGTGCTCACCGTGTCACGGGGGCGGTCGTCGCTGTCGGAACCGTTGGAGGAGAACGGACCGACCGTCCAGAGGATGACGCCCGCCACCACCACGGCGGCGATGGCGGCCGAGGAGATGGCGAGCGGCCGGTAGAGGAGTGTGGAGCGGTCTCGGCGCTCTTCCGGGGCAGCGGGAGGACCGGTGACCATCTGTCGGCCGGGGTCGCCCGGTGCGGGTGTGGCAGCGGACGACGGGAGGCCGTGCCCCGTCGGGACGCGGTCGTGCGGCACGCCGGACGCGGCGGCCCCGAAGTCCGAGGCGGACGAGGCGGACGGGGTGGACGGGGTGGACGAGGCGGTGTGCGGCTTCCCGTCGGGTGCGGGCGGCTGCCCGGGTCTCGGCCCGGTCGGAGGCCCGGACACCGTCTGCGTGGGCGTCGCGTGCACGGATGCGGGGTGCGCGGAGGCCGCCGGGCGCGCGGAGGCGGGGCGATGCCGTACGGGCTCCGTGGGCGTCGGGGCCGGGCTCCCGCCGGTGTCCGACGCGGCCCGGGCCAGCATCCGGTCGAGGGCCTCGGCGTCCGGGCGGGCCGGGATGTCCCGGGTGAGGAGCGCGCTCAGCACCGGGGCGAGGGCCCCCGCCCGTACCGGCGGCGGGATCTCCTCGTCGAGCACGGCGGCCAGCGTGGCCAGGGTGGTGGCCCGGCGCAGCGGGTGGCGGCCCTCGACGGCGACGTACAACAGCATGCCGAGCGACCAGAGGTCGGAGGACGGGTCGCCCTCGGTGCCCCGGATGCGCTCGGGGGCTATGTAGTCGGGCGAGCCGATGAGGGCGCCCGTCATGGTGAGGCTGGTCGACTCGCGGATGGCGGCGATGCCGAAGTCCGTGAGGACGGGGCGGCCGTCGGGGCGCAGCAGTACGTTGGCGGGCTTGACGTCGCGGTGCTGGATGCCGGAGGCGTGGGCGGCGCGGAGGGCGGAGAGGATGCCGCGGCCGAGTGCGGCCGTCCCGGCGGGCTCCATGGGCCCTGCGGCGAGCCGGTCGTGCAGGGAGGGGCCGGCCACCAGTTCCATCACGATCCACGGGTAGCCGTCCTCGCCGGGGTCGACGATGTGGTGGACGGTGACCACGCATGGATGGTCGACGCGGGCCAGGGCGCGGGCCTCGCGCAGCACCCGAGCGCGCAGGGTGCGGGCGCCCTCGGGGTCGTACTCCGCGAGCGCCGGGTCCGGGGGCCGTACCTCCTTGAGGGCGACATCGCGGTGGAGCGCCTCGTCACGGGCCCGCCAGACCATGCCCATGCCACCGCTGCCGAGCCGCTCCACCAGCGTGAAACGACCGTCGATCACCCGTCCCGAGGGGGCCTCTTCGCTCATGGGACGTAGCGTACGGCGGCCGTACGACAGCCGTGCACGGCACGGTCAGGACGCAGTTGTACGTTCTCAGTCGGGCCACGTCGCCATGTCGTCATGTCGTCGTCACCTCATGTCGACGTCGGGGCTTGTCGACGTCGAGCCACGGCCGTTGTCAGGCCGAGGCGCGTTTGCGGGAGGACGAGGATGCCGTCTTCTTCGCCGCGGCGCCACCGGTCGACGACGACTGCTTCTTCGCCGTGCCCTTCTCCGCCCTGCTCTTCTCCGCCGTGCTCTTCTTCGCGGTGCTCTTCTTCGCCGCCGTTCGGCTCCCGCTGCTCCCGTCGCCGGCGCCGGACTTCTTCGCCGTCGACGTGGACTTCTTCGTGCCGGTGGACTTGGGGGCCGGCTTCTTCGTCGTGGAGCTGCCGGAGCGGGTGACGGTCTTGCCGGTCGGAGTGCGGTGCGTGGTCTTCGTCGTCTTCTTCGCGGCTTTCCCGGACGACGAGGCGGAGGCGGACGACGTGTCCGAGGCGCCCCCGGACGACGTACCGGACGTCCGCGAAGCCGTCTTCTTGATGGGATGGACGTCGGCCATGTCGCCGTCGCCCTCTTCCTGCGCCTCCGTCTCGGCGCCCTCCTCGCCGCTGGACTTCCTGGCCGCCCGCACGCTGTTCTCCAGGGCGGCGATCAGGTCGATGACCTTGCCGCCGCCGTCCTCGGTCGGGGCCGCGGGCACGGTCTCGCCGGCGGCCTTCGCTGCGATCAGCTCCTCCACGGCCTCCCGGTAGTCGTCGTGGAGGCTGTCCATGTCGACCCCACCGAGCGTGTCCATGAGGGCGTCCGCCAGGTCGAGTTCGGCATCACGGACCGTGACGTCGCCGTCCGGGGCGACCTCCTCGGGGGCGCGGATCTCGTCCGGCCACAGAAGGCCGTGCATGGCGATCACGTCGTCCACGACGCGCAGCATGCCGAGCCGTTCGCGGCCGCGCAGGGCGTACTTGGCGACGGCGACCTTGTTGCTGCGCTGGAGCGCCTCACGGAGCAGGGTGTACGGCTTGGCGGCCGGGACACCGTTGGCGGAGAGGTAGTACGCCGTGTCCATCTGGAGCGGGTCGATCCGGTCCGCCGGCACGAACGCGACGATCTCGATCGTCTTCGCCGTGGGCAGCGGGAGCTGGGCGAGGTCCTCGTCGGTGATCGGGATCATCGTGCCGTCGGCGTCCTCGTACGCCTTGCCGATCTCACCGCTCGCGACCTCCTCCTCGTCCACTTCGCAGACCTTGCGGTACCGGATCCGGCCACCGTCTGCGAGGTGGATCTGGCGGAAGTGGATCGAGTGGTTCTCGGTGGCGTTGATCAGCTTGATCGGGATGCTGACCAGCCCGAAGGAGATGGCGCCGTTCCATATGGACCTCACCGTTCACCCCTTGTCGACCGTGGAGCGCCCTTCAGCCACCCAGAACGCCTGAGCACACTTTGGCCCGTTTTCGTGTGACTCTTATCGTATGACGCCGATCACCGAGGTGGAGGGGCGACGGGTCTCGCTCAGCAATCTGGACAAGGTCCTGTATCCGGCCGGCGGGACGACCAAGGGCGAGGTGCTGCACTACTACGCGGCCACCGCGGGCGGGGTGATCGTGCCGCATCTGCGGGACCGCCCCGTGTCCTTCCTGCGCTACCCCGACGGGCCGGGCGGCCAGCTCTTCTTCACCAAGAACCCGCCGCCCGGCACGCCCGCCTGGGTGGCCACCACCCCGGTTCCCCGGAGCGAGGACCCGGCCGCCCGGCAGGTGGTCCTGGGGGATCTGGCCTCCCTGATGTGGGCGGCCAACCTGGTGGTGGAGTTCCACACCCCGCAGTGGCGCACGGACGCGCCGGAGATCGCCGACCGGATGGTCTTCGACCTTGACCCCGGCTCCCCCGCGACCGTCGTGGAGTGCTGCGCGGTGGCTCTCTGGCTGCGGGAGCGTCTCGCCGCCGACGGGCTGGTCGCGTACGGGAAGACGTCCGGGTCCAAGGGGCTGCATCTGCTGGTGCCGCTGGAGCCGGTCCCGTCCGACGAGGCGTCCGCGTACGCCAAGCGGGTGGCCGTGGAGGCGGAGGCCGCCCTTCCGGGGCTGGCCCTGCACCGGATGAAGCGCTCCCTGCGGCCGGGCAAGGTCTTCGTCGACTTCAGCCAGAACTCCGCGTCGAAGACGACCGCCACGCCCTACACCCTGCGCGCCAGGCCCGAACCCACCGTGTCGGCCCCGGTCACCTGGGAGGAGATCAGGGGGTGCCGGGAGGCCGGGGACCTGGTGTTCCGCGCCCAGGACATGGCCGCCCGGCTGGACCTGCACGGCGATCTGCTCGCCCCCCTGAACGATCCGGAGCAGGGCCGCCCGCTGCCGGCGTGACGGCGCTCCTCCGCCCGTGGAGACCCGCCGCACACAGGGACCGCACAGCCGAATCGTCTTGACCGGGTCATGACCTCGTCACGGCCCGAGGAAAGGCCACAAGTGGCGGGTGGATTGTCGGACCGGTGGTGCACACTCTGCGCAGGCGCTTTCTACAGGGCGCGCCGGGAGGGGTGTGACGGACAGGGGCGCGCCCGGGGTGCGCCGGTCCGGGCGCTGTCGTGATCGTGGGGAGGGGATGGCGTGTTCTCGGGGATCGACGAGGTCGACTGGGCCTCGATGGAGCATGCCTACGGGCCTGCCGACGACGTGCCGGAGCTCCTGCGGGGACTGGCCTCCGACGATCCGGCGGAGCGGGAGGCGGCACTCGACGGCATGTACGGCGCGGTGCATCACCAGGGCGATGTGTACGCGTGCACGCTCGCGTGCATCCCGTTCCTGTTCGAACTGGCCGTGGACCCGGAGGTGCAGGACCGGGGCAGCGTCGTCGAACTGCTCACCAGCATCGGCGGTTTCGACCTCGACGAGGACGACGAGGCGGAGATCGACGAGGACGAGATCGAGGGCGCCGCGAACTACGCGATGGCGGCGGCCGCGGTCACCGCGGGCGCGGGGGTGTTCTTCGAGCTGATCGCCGACGAGGACCCGGGGGTGCGGCTCGCGGCCCCGCTGGCGCTCGCCACGCTGCACCGGCATCCCGTGCGGGTGCTCGCGCTGCTGCGGGAGCGGCTGCCGGTGGAGCCCGACGAGGAGGTCCGGCTCGCCCTCGTGGAGGCGGCCGGGCGGGTCGCGCTGCGGCACCGGCCGCTGGCGGGGCGGGTCGCGGAGTGGCTGGGCCGGCTGGCGTCCCGGGCGCACTCCCCGGGGCTGCGGCTCGCGGCCCTCGCCCAGCTGGCGCGCTGTTCGCCCGACGGGCTGCCCGGCGATGTGGTGCCGGTGGTCTCGGGGCTGCTGCGCGAGATGCGCGCGTCGCCGGAGGAGTACGCCGCGGAGGGGGACGCACCGCGGGACAGGGCCGAGCCGGGCCCCGGGCCGCGCCCGGCCGCGGAGCCGGTGGACCCTGAGCGGGAGCCCCTGGGCCCGGGCCCGGTCGGCACGGGTCCGGCCCCCGCGCAGCCGGTCGGCACGGGTCCGGTCCCCACGGAGCCGGTCGGCACGGAGCCGGAGACGGTGGTTCCTGACCCGACGGCCCCCGGGCTGACGGACTCCGGCCCGACGGACCCCGACCCGATGAACTCCGGGCCGGTGGCCCCGGAGCCGGCGGGTCCCGACCCGATGGACCCCGAGCCGGTGGACGCCGAGCCGATTGACGCCGAGCCGATGGATCCGGAGCCCGTGACCGCGGCGGAGCCCCGTCGCGGCGACCAGGTCGCGACGCCGACGCTCGTGGGCCGGCTGCGGTCGCTGTCCGCCCAGGAGAGTGCCGGGCACGGCGCCCCGTGGGCCGCGGACCTGCTGCGCACCCTGCACGTCGGCCTCGACGACCGGGTGGGCGACCGCACGGCGCTGCTCGCCGACCAGTTGCGCAGCCCCGACCGCCGGCAGCGCATCGACGCCGTACGGATGAGCGGTGGGCTGATACGGGCCTGGCGCGGCCCCTACGATGAGCTGGTGGCGCTCGTCGGCGACCAGCTGTCCGACCCCGAGCCCCGGCTGGCCGAGGCCGCGTCCCATGTGCTGGAGGAGCTGTTCGGCCTGGCCGAGCCCGCCGCGGACGCCCTGGCCGCCCGGCTGGCCGCCGATCCCGGGGGCTGGGTGAAGTCCTGGGCGAGCGGTCCGCCCGGGCTCGGCTCCACCGTGAAGGCGCTGGCGCGCCTGGGTGACGCCCGTGCGGTGCCCGCGCTCGCGGCGGCGCTGGAGCTGCCCCAGGTGGCGCACGACGTGGGGTTCGCGGTGAGCCACCTCGGGGAGGCGGCCCGGCCGCTCGCCGGGGCGCTGCGGCGCAGGCTCGCCGAAGTGGAGCTGGACGAGCGGGCCTACGACCGGGCGAGCCCGCTGCTGGCGGGGCTGACCGGGCTGCGGGCGGGCGAGGCGGCCCCCGAGGTGCTGCGGGTGCTGCGCGGGGCTCCGGAGTACCGGGGCGAGTGGCTGCGTACGGCGGCGCTGCGGGCGCTGGGCTCGTTCGGACCCGCCGCCCGGGAGGCCGTCCCGGAGCTGCGGGCGCTGATCCGCCGCCCGGGGACGCCCGCCGCGACGGAGGCGGCC
This sequence comes from Streptomyces sp. NPDC091649, assembly GCF_044756785.1. Taxonomy (NCBI): domain Bacteria; kingdom Bacillati; phylum Actinomycetota; class Actinomycetes; order Kitasatosporales; family Streptomycetaceae; genus Streptomyces; species Streptomyces sp. NPDC091649. The sequence goes on from NZ_JBIVTR010000001.1 coordinate 455,640, forward strand.
GAGGCGCTGTGGGCCGTCTCCGGGGACACCGAGGCCGTGCTGCCGGTGCTGATCGAGGGGCTCCAGTCCGACCAGGTGCACGACCGGCGGGCGGCGGCGGTGGCGCTGGGGGCCCTCGGGCCGCGTGCCGCCGTGGTCGCGCCGCGGCTGCGCGGACTGCTGGCGCACGAGGAGCTGTGGCTGCGCGTGGACGCGGCGATCGCGCTGTGGGAGGTGTCCGGCCGGACACGGGAGACCACCGAAGCCCTGCTCGCCGACTGGGAGCGGAGCCGCCAGGTCCGGGTCCGGGTGGCAGAATGCGTGGCAAGGATGGGGCCGGTCCCGGAGGGGTCGGCCGCAGCACACGTCCTGCGGAGCGAACTCGCCTCCGTACGCCGTCACAACGCGATGGACGGCGGGTACGGCAGTCATGACATCCACGAGGACGAGAAGCTCCTGGCGCTGTGCCGACGGGCACTGCGGGGGACGGGGAAAGGAACCACGGCATGATCATCTTCGGTACCAAGGGCTACCTCCACCAGCTGGCCATCCTGACGATGGTGTGCGGCTGGTGCGGCAATCCGGCCGCGCACACCCTGCGCAAGCGGGTCACGAAGTTCACGCTGTTCTTCGTCCCGCTGTTCCCGTTCTCGACGAAGTACGCCACGCAGTGCACGTTCTGCGGCGGGGAGCGGCAGATACCCGAGGAGGAGGCGGATCAGCTGCTCGCCCAGGCCGCCGGCGGACAGGACGGCGGCGCCCACGGCCAGGCCCCGCAGCAGCCCGGCTTCACCCCGCCCGGGAACCCGTACCAGCGCTGACCCGGCGGCCTCCGCCGCCCGGGCCGCACGGCTTCTCCCGCTTCCCGGCCGCCCCGGCCCGCCGACCGGCCCTCTTCTCCGTGCTCCTGTGAGCGTGTGGTGCCGCACGGGGCCGCGAGGCCGGAACCGCCCGTGCGTGTCCGCTCCGGGTGGGAAACCGCTGTCGTCGAAGAGGAGGCGAGCCGTGCTTCCGCACCGCGTCGCGAGGGCGGCCCGTAGCGCCGTGACCGCCGTCGCCGTGCTCGCCCTGGCGGCCGGCTGCGGCGCGGCGGGCGGGCTGGAGAGCGCGGGGGACGCACCGTCGGCCGTCGAGCCCCAGAGCCTCTGGCCGGATCTGCCGCCCGCCTCCTCCGCGCCGTACGACTACGGGGAGGGCGAGACCGCGCTGATCCCGGGGATCCGGGTGACCGGCGGCGATGTGCGGCGGCTGGATCCGGTGGCCGTGGCGCAGGCCGGCCTCAAGGCGAAGACCGAGCGGGACAGCGGCCTGGACGAGTTGCCGGATGCCACGGTCCGGCGGATCGAGGCGTGCCGGACCGCTCCGGACGACTGCCCGGTCCTCCCGCCGTACTACCGCGACCTGACCGGGGACGGCAGGGACGAACTGGTCCTCGGCATCCGGATGCCCGACCGGCAGCTCGCCCTGCGCGTCTACATGCCCGACCGGGGGCGGCTGACCCGGATCATGTCCACCTACGACGCCGTCATCAGCGTGGAGCTGGCGGGCCGGGACCTGATCATGCGGGCTCCCTCGGTGATCCCGGGGTACGAGTACCGCACGGCGTGGTCCTGGGACGACCGGCAGGGCGCGATGCTGCCCACCCGGGACGAGATCCTGCGGACGCCCGAGCACCGGAGGGCCCCGAAGCCCTCCCCGGAGTCCCCGGTGTCCCCGGCGTCCTCGGCGTCCCCGGCGTCCCCGGCGTCCTCGGCGGGAGCGCGATGAGGCGGCACCGGTTCCGCTCGCCCTCCTGGACCGCGAGCCTCGCCTGGAAGTCCGCTGTCTTCCTGACCGCCATGTGCTGCACCCTGGCCGCCCTCCTCGGCTTCCTGGTGCACACGGCGGTCACCCGGCAGACGGTCGAACAGGCCCGGGAGAAGACGCTGAGCCGGCTGGAGGTGGTCACCGACGCGTACGAGGCCGGGGAGCCGCTGCCCCCGGGGTCCGGCATCGATCCGCCGGGTCTGCCCGCCTCGCTGCGCGCCCTGGCCGCGGGCGGTGAGCGGGGCACCGTCGTCGCGGCGGGACCGCGCCGGCCGGGCGACCCGGACGGGCGCGGCGGCCCCGCCATGTGGGCGGCGGGCCCGGCGGACGGGCGGGCGCTGGCCACCTGGACGGACTACAGCCACAGCGCCCGCACCATCGCCGGGCTGGACCGGGCGATCATCGGCTCCTCGCTGCTGGCCATCGCCGCGACCCTGCTCGTCGGCCTGTTCGCCGTCGGCCGGGTGACCCGCAGGCTGCACCAGAGCGCCCGGGTGGCCCGCCGGATCAGCGCGGGCGATCTCGACGCCCGGGTGGGCGACCCCCGGACCGCGCGCCCGCTCCGCGCCCAGGACGAGGTGGCGATCGTGGCGGGCGCGCTCGACACCATGGCCTCGACCCTCCAGCGCAAGCTCCAGGCCGAGCAGCGGTTCACCGCCGACGTGGCGCACGAGCTGCGCACCCCGCTGACCGGCCTGTCGGCCGCCGCGGAGCTGCTGCCGCAGGGCCGCCCGGCGGAGCTGGTGCGCGACCGGGTGCGGGCGATGCGGGCGCTGACGGAGGACTTGTTGGAGATCTCCCGCCTGGACGCCCGGACCGAGCAGGTCGACCTCGCCGTGCACGATCTCGTGCCGGTGGCGGAGCGGGTCGTCCGGGCGTCGGGCACCGACACCGAGGTGCGGGTGGGGCGCGCGGCCCGGGTGGAGACCGACCGGCGGCGCCTGGAGCGGGTCATCGGCAACCTGGTGGCCAACGCCCACCGGCACGGCGGCCCTCCGGTGGTGCTGAGCGTCGACGGCGCGGTGATCTCCGTGCGCGACCACGGCCCGGGGTTTCCGGCGTATCTGCTGGAGAGCGGTCCGCAGCGGTTCCGCACGGACGGCGCGGGCAAGGGCCACGGGCTGGGGCTGACCATCGCCCTCGGTCAGGCCGGGGTCATCGGCGCCCGGCTGGACTTCGAGAATCCGCCGGACGGCGGGGCGCTCGCCCGGATGACCCTGCCGGAGTACGTCCGCCTCGACGACGGTGATTCCGACGGGAATCCCGGTCGCGACGGGGGTCCGCCGAGCACGGACGACCCGGACGGCTCAACGAGGAACGCACCTCACCCAACGTGACGCGTTGCGGACCGCGAGTGGCGAACCTAGCGTCGTCAGCACGAGCTCAGCTCGTGTCCCCCACGGTCCCCTTCCTCATCGTATGGAGGCAGCATGTCCCCCCTGTCCCGCCCCTCGCGGCTCCGCCGGCTCGGTCTCTGCGTGGCCACCGGCACGCTCGCGGCGCTCACGGCCGCCGCGCCCGCCGCTCTGGCGGCCGACCCCCAGCCCGTCGGACAGCGCGCGGAGGCCACCGCTCCGGAGCCGGCGTCCGACGAGCTCTCCGCCTCGGCCCTGCAGCGCGAGCACGAGGCGCAGCAGAAGGAGGCCCGCCAGGAGGCGCAGAAGCAGGGGCAGGCACGCCCCCAGGCGCCCAAGCGGACCTACAAGGGACGCGTCATCGCCAAGCCGTACCTGCTGCTCCGTGACAGGCCGACCCGCAGCAGCCGCATCGTCGGCTCGGTCGAATACGGCACGGTGGTCAGCATCTTCTGCAAGACCACGGGCGACAACGTCGACGGCAACAACCGCTGGTACCTGCTCTCGGACGGCACCTGGGCGTGGGGTTCGGCCCGCTACATCGAGAACATCGGCGCCGCGCCGCAGTGGTGCTGACCTGCCGTCACCCGCACACCCGCCCGCCCGTGGAGCCCGGCCCCGCCGCCGTGAGCCCCGCGGGCGGGCGCACGCCCGGGCGGGCACTGACATGAGCAAGGTGCGACATAAGGCAAATAGCGCGCACCTCTTGCTACGTTGCGGAGCATGACCGCAACGACGGCGGACACTCCCCCGCCCGAGCTACGCCTGCCCAAACGGCGCGGGGTGGAGCTCGCCCTTCTCGTCGGGGGCGTCCTGATCTCCGTCCTCGGCTACGCGGCGGTCGGCCTCACCCACGACGGCGCCGTGCCCCCCGACGTCGCCGGGTACGGCGCCGGCCTCGGCACGCTCGCGCTGCTCGCCCATGTCGCGGTCCGCTTCCGGGCCCCGTACGCCGATCCGCTGCTGCTGCCGATCGCCGTCCTGCTCAACGGCCTCGGCCTGGTGCTGATCTACCGGCTCGATCTGGAGACCCCGAGGGACCAGGCCGCGCCCACCCAGCTCGTCTGGTCCACGCTCGGCGTCGCGCTGTTCACCGCCGTGGTGGTGCTGCTGCGCGACCACCGGGTGCTCCAGCGGTACGCGTACCTCTCGGAGGCCGCGGCGCTCGGACTGCTCATCGTGCCGATCTTCTTCCCGGCGGTGAACGGGGCGAAGATCTGGATCCGGGTCGGCGGACTGTCCTTCCAGCCCGGAGAGTTCGCGAAGATCCTGCTGGCGGTGTTCTTCGCCGCCTACCTGGCCGCCAACCGCAACGCGCTCGCGTACACCGGCCGCACGGTGGGGAAGCTGCAACTGCCGGCCGGCCGGGTGCTCGGGCCGATCGTGGCGATCTGGCTGCTGAGCGTCGGGGTGCTGGTGCTGGAACGCGATCTCGGCACCTCGCTGCTGTTCTTCGGGCTCTTCGTCATCATGCTGTACGTGGCGACGGGCCGGACCGGCTGGATCGCGGTCGGCCTGCTTCTGGCCGCCGTCGGGGCCTTCGTCGTCGGCTCCTTCGAACCGCACGTCCACAGTCGGGTGCAGGACTGGCTGGACCCGTTCGCCTCGATCGAGGCGGGGCGGGGGCCGAGCCAGCTCGCCCAGTCGCTGTTCGCGTTCGCCGCGGGCGGGATGCTCGGGACCGGGCTCGGCGCGGGCCACTCCATCCTGATCGGCTTCGCCGCCAAGTCCGACTTCATCCTGGCGACCGCGGGCGAAGAGCTGGGCCTGAGCGGGCTGACCGCGATCTTCCTCCTCTACGCGCTGCTCGTGGCACGCGGTTACCGGGCCGGACTCGCTCTGCGCGATCCGTTCGGGCGGCTCCTCTCCATCGGCCTGGCGTCGATCCTCGCGCTCCAGGTGTTCGTGATCGCGGGCGGGGTGATGGGACTGATCCCGCTGACCGGTATGGCGATGCCGTTCCTGGCGCAGGGCGGCTCGTCCGTCGTCACCAACTGGATCATCGTGGCGCTGCTGATCCGGGTCAGCGACGTCTCGCGGCGACCCCACCCGGAACAGGCCGAGACGGGCGTCATCGCGACGACCCCGCAGGAGGACCGGTGATCCGCTACATCCGGCGGGCCGCCGCCTTCTGCCTGCTGCTGCTGGTGGCTCTGCTCGTCAACGCGGCCCGCGTCCAGCTCTTCGAGGCCGACGAGCTGGACGACAACCCGGCCAACCGCCGCAACACCATCGCCCGTTACGACCAGCCGCGCGGCAACATCCTGGTCGACGGCCGGGCCGTGACCGGGAACAGGGAGACCGGCGAGCAGCTCAGCTTCGAGCGCACCTATCTGCACGGTCCGCTGTACGCCCCGGTGACCGGCTACGCCTCGCAGACGTACGGCACCACGCTGATCGAGCACGCCGAGGACTCCGTGCTGTCCGGCACCGATGCGCTGCTGGCGCCGCTGCCGTTCTGGAACGAGTTCACCCGGGGCCGGCAGCCGGGCGGCGACGTCGTCACCACGGTCAGGGCGTCGGTGCAGCGGGCCGCGTACGACGGGCTGAGCGGGCGGCGAGGGGCGGTCGCGGCGCTGGACCCGTCGACGGGCGAGATCCTGGCCCTGGTCTCGACCCCGTCGTACGACCCCGAACGGCTGTCCGGGACCGGTTCCTCGGTGACCGACGCGTGGGCCCGGCTGAACGCGTCCACGAGCCTGCCGATGCTCAACCGGGCCATCCGGCAGACCTACCCGCCGGGCTCCACCTTCAAGATCGTGACGGCGGCGGCGGCCCTGGACTCGCGGGCGGTGACGGACGCGGACGCCCCCACCGACACCCCGTCGCCGTACGTGCTGCCCGGCACGCGGACGACCCTTCCCGACGAGGCGAGCGGCTGCGAGAAGGCGTCCCTGGCCGATGCGATCCGGATCTCCTGCAACACGGTGATGGCCCATCTGGGGGTGCGGGTCGGCCTGGAGGGGATGGTGGAGGCGGCGGAGCGGTTCGGCTTCAACGACACCGGGCTGCGCGTTCCGTCCGGGGTGGCGAAGAGCAACTTCGACACGGAGATGAGCGAGGACCAGCTGGCCCAGTCCTCGATCGGGCAGTTCGACACGACGGCGACCCCGCTCCAGATGGCGATGGTCGCCTCGGCGGTGGCCAACGGCGGGGACCTGCGCCGTCCGCATCTGGTGGACCGGGTGACCACGAACGACGGGGACACGGTCCGGCGGGAGGGATCCCGCCCGTACGAGCGGGCGATGAGCCCGTCGACGGCCGTGCAGCTCCAGCGGATGATGGTCGACGTGGTGGAGAACGGCACCGGGTCGAACGCGGCGATCGACGGGGTGAAGGTCGGCGGCAAGACCGGTACCGCCCAGCACGGCATCGACAACTCGGGCCTGCCGTACGCCTGGTTCATCTCCTGGGCCCAGGCGCCCGGCTCCGGCCGCCCGGCCGTCGCGGTGGCCGTGGTCGTGGAGGACGCCTCCGCCGACCGGGCCGACATCAGCGGCGGCGGCAGCGCGGCCCCGATCGCGCGGGCCGTCATGGAGGCGGCGTTGGTGGAGGCGTTGGAGGAGGAGTAGCGCGCACGCCGGCACCCCGGTGCGGGCGCACACCTCCTGCCCCCGTACGGGCACACGCCTCCTGCCCCCGTACGGGCACACGCCTCCAGCCTCCGTGCGGGAGCACGCCTCCTGCCTCCGTGCGGGAGCACGCCCGGGCCTCCGGGCGGGCGCACCGGCAGACTGGGCCCATGACGCGGACGAACTCGGCGGTGGCGCGGGCCCTGGAGCGGATCGACCGGCTGGATGCGGCGCTGCACGCGTTCATCGAAGTCTGGCCGGACGAGGCGCTCGCCCGGGAACGCGACACCCTGGCGCGGCGACTCCCGCTGGGCGGGCTGCCGTTCGCGGTGAAGGGGCCCTGGGGGAAGCGGTCCTTCGCGGCCCGCCGGCTGGTCGCGGCGGGCGGGGTCCCGGTCGGCGCGACCTCGGTGCCCGGGCCCGGCGCCCACTGGCAGACCTGGGGCCGGGGCGCGCACGGCCGTACGGTCAACCCGTGGCGGGCGGACCGTACTCCGGGCGGCTCGTCGGCCGGGTCGGCGGTCGCGGTGGCGGCGGGGATGGTGGTGCTGGCGACCGGCAGCGACGGGGCGGGGTCGGTCCGCATTCCGGCCGCCTGGTGCGGGGTGTTCGGGCTGAAGACGACGAACGGGCTGCTCCCCTCCCCCGACCGGTCCGGGCTGGCCGCGGCCGGGGTGCTCGCCCGGTCGGCGGCGGCGGCGGAGCCGTGTCTGCGCCATGTGCTGGACGGCGGTGCGCCGCCGGTACAGCCGGTGACACCGTCACCGCTGCCGGCGACTCGGCCACCGGCGCCGGCACGGCCTCCGTCGCGACCGCTGCTCGCTGTGTACAGCGAGGACCTCGGCTACGCCGAGGTGGACCCCGAGGTGGCGGCCGTCGTCCGGGCGGCGGTGGACCGGCTCGTCGCGGCGGGCACCGTACGCCTGCTGGAGCGCGACGCCGGGCTGCTCGACCCGGCGGGGGCCTGGACGGCCGTCCGGGGCGGATCGCCGGACGACCCGGAGGCGGTGCGGGTGCGGCGGACGAACGACGAGCGGCTGGAGGCCGTCCTCGCCGGTGAAGCCCTGCTCCTGACCCCGGCCACACCGAACCGGCCGCACGGTCACGACGGCCCGGGGGACCTCTACTCCACGGCGTTGACCTGGGCGTTCAACCTGAGCGGCCACCCCGCCGCGAGCCTGCCCGCCGGATTCACCGCGGACGGCTGCCCGGTGGGGCTCCAGCTGGCGGCGGCGCGCGGCGCGGACGTCCGGCTGCTCGCCGCCGCCCGCGCGGTGGAGGACTCCCTGCCGCCCGCGCCCGAGCCGCCCGCCGCGAGCAGGTCCTGACGGGCGAACGCCCCGGACCCCCCCAGGGCTCGAACGACCCCGGGAACCCGACGGCTTCCGGGGCGTTGAGGCTCCAGGACATGAAGACTCCGGGACCTTTGGGCTCCGGGGCTTGAGGACTCCGGGACCTTTGGCCTCCGGGAAATGGAGGGCGTGACGGGCCGTCGGGCGGTCAGCCGATCGGCTTGCGGGCCTCTTCGCGGACCTCGGCCGTCTCCGCCGCCGCGGCGGTCAGGTCCACGGAGCCGGCGTCCTCGAGCACGGTCGCCGGGCGGATCAGCGCGACCATCGCGGCGGTGTTGTCGTCGCCCCAGGCGCACATGGGGATGTTCACGACACCGCCCGACTCGTTCGACCGCACGACCTGGCACTCGATCGTGACGTCGGACCCCTCGGGTGTGAACTCCTTGGCGGGCACGACGAGCTTCGCGCCGTCGGCGGTCGCCGCGCCCTTCATGATCTCGCCGCGCATGAACTCCGGGCCGGCCAGCCGCCCGTGCATCCCGGAGAGCACCAGGGCGCCGCCCTTGGACGAGGCGTAGTGCGCGACGACCGCCTCGGCGTCCCGGATGCTGGGGTCGGGGGTGTCCTCGATCTCCTGGCCCTCGGTGTCCGACAGGTCCTGGCCCAGACGGAACTCGCCGTCCAGGAGCTGCTGCCGCACGGTGAGTTCGTACTCCGCCTTCGGGTACACCAGGTCGGTGCCCTTGTCGGCGAGCTGGGTGACGCCGAAGACGATCCCGCCCGCCACCACCACGGCGCCGACCGCGACCCCGACGATCAGCCCGGTCCGCTTTCCGCGCGAGGGCCGGGGAGCCTGGGGCGGCCAGCCGCCGTACGCCCCCGGTTCGCCGCCGGGCATGCCCCAGCCGCCCTGCTGGGGCGGGACGGGGGGCGGTTGCTGCGGGTAGCCGTAGGGCGGCTGGTGCGGCGCGGGCCCCGGCGCGGCCGACGGCGGGCCGTAGGAGTGCGGCGGGGACGGCGGCCCGTACGGGCCCTGCGGCGGGTGTGGCGGGGTGGTCATGGCCTCACGGTACGACACGTTTGCGAACGGAATTTCGAAGCGGCCGGTATCGGTATCGGTATCGGTATCGAGAGCATCGGCCCGGACCGGCCCCGGAGGACGGCCGTACCGCGGACGGCGGTCACGCACGCGACCGCCGTGGCGCACGCGACCGCCGCGCGGGCAGCCGTGACGCGGGCAGCCGTCGCACAGCCCTCCGTGGCCCGGGCCGCCGTCGTTCGGGGCCCGCGGCCACCGGCCACCGCCACGACCGGCGGCGGCCCGGCCCCCTCATCCCAACGGCTCGCGCCTGCGCAGCCACTCCTCCGGGACACCGGCTGTTCCGGTCGCCGCCCCCACCACGCCCCCCGTGATGGCGCACGTCGTGTCGACGTCTCCGAGGCCCTCCGCGGTCGCCCACAGCGCCGCCTCCAGGTCGCCCCGGTGACGGGCCGCCGTCCACAGCGCGAACGGCACCGTGTCGTCGGCGCGGATGCGCTGTCCGTTGCCGAGGAGGTCCGCGGCCTTCCACGGCTCGGTGGTGAACGGCGTCCGCGCCGCGCGCAGCACCCCGTCGCGCACGGGCCCCCGCGGTGTCCGGTCCGCGACCGCGTCCAGCGTCAGTTCTCCGCGCGCCGACAGCGCCGCCGCCACCGCGACGGCCACCGCGCCCGCGATGCCGTCCGGGTGCGCGTGGGTCACCTCCGCCGAGAGCGCGGCCTGCCCAGCGACGTGGACCAGGTCCTCGTGGAAACGGGCCCCGAGCGGTGCGACGCGCATGGCCGCACCGTTGCCCAGGCTGCCGCCCTCGAAGAGTTCCGGGGCCAGGGTGCGCCAGTCGGCCGGGGATACGAGCAGCCGGGGCAGCAGGAGGTGCATGCCGTGGCCGTATCCGCGGGCCTGGTCGGCGTCGAAGGCGAGGGCGTAGCCGAGCGCCACGTGGTCCTGGTCGACCTGCCCGTGCTCGTCGAGGGAGCGGTGCAGTGCGAGCGCGAGCGCGGTGTCGTCGGTCCAGTGCCAGTGCGGCTCCTGCGGGACACGGCGGGCGCGGATCTCGTTCAGGGCCTGCCGGGGCTCGCGGAAGAGCGGGAACCAGCGCTCCCCGAAGGCGTCGCCGAGCGCGAGGGCTTCGAGACTGCGGCGGGCGGCGGCGGGACCGGCGGCGGTGGTTGCGGGCGGGTTCGTCGTCATACCCGCATCGTGGCCCCCGGGCCCGGCGGCGTACATCCCTTAACGGGCCCGTTCGGGCGGGTGCGCCCGAACGGGCCGGACCTTCACCGATCGGCTGCCGGGCCGCCGCGCCCCGCCGCCCCCTTCACGCCGCGTCGGCCGCTCCCTCCCCGATCGCCTCAGCGACCTCCGCCACCCGGGCCTGCTCCTCGGCGGCGAACCGCTCGCGGTCCAGTTCCTCGGCTATCTCCTCGTCCTGGGACATCAGCAGGTCGAGATCGGAGTCGCCGAGTTCGAGGACGCCCATGTCGACGTACGCCTTCTGGAGCCGGGGGCCCCACAGGCCGATGTCCTTGACGCACGGGACGATCCGGCCGAACAGGAGCTTGCGGAAGAGCTGGAGGTACTCGGAGTGCTCCGAGAGGTCCTTCGCCTCCTGTCTGCCGATGCCGAAGTTCTCCAGGACCTCGACGCCGCTGAGCCGGTCGCGCATCAGGTAGCAGCCCTCGATGACGAAGTCCTCGCGCTCGCGGAGTTCGGCGTCGCTGAGCTGCTGGTAGTAGTCGCGCAGCGCCATCCGCCCGAAGGCGACGTGCCGGGCCTCGTCCTGCATGACGTACGCGAGGATCTGCTTGGGCAGCGGCTTGGTCGTGGTGTCGCGGATCATCCCGAAGGCGGCCAGCGCCAGGCCCTCTATCAGGACCTGCATCCCGAGGTAGGGCATGTCCCAGCGCGCGTCGCGCAGGGTGTCGCCCAGCAGCCCCTGGAGGTTGTCGTTGACCGGGTAGAGCATGCCGATCTTCTCGTGCAGGAAGCGGCCGTAGATCTCCGCGTGCCGGGCCTCGTCCATGGTCTGGGTGGCGGAGTAGAACTTGGCGTCCAGGTCGGGAACGGACTCCACGATGCGCGCCGCGCACACCATCGCGCCCTGCTCGCCGTGCAGGAACTGGCTGAACTGCCAGGAGGTGTAGTGCTTGCGCAGCTCGCCCCGGTCCTTCTCCGTCATCTTCGCCCAGTGCGGGGTGCCGTACAGCGTGAGCGCCTCGTCGGGGGTGCCGAGCGGGTCGGCGGGGTCGACCTCCAGGGCCCAGTCGATGCGCTTGGCGCCGTCCCACTGCTTGTCCTTCCCCTTCTGGTAGAGAGCGAGGAGGCGCTCGCGGCCGTCGTCGTAGTCCCAGCTGAACCGGGCGGCTCCGGTGGCGGGGACCTGCCAGATCGGTTCGGCGGGCGGGGTGGTGTAGAGGTCATGTGTGGACACGGACGGCTCCTTCGCCTCGACTGGATCGTCTGGACCGGCAAGTTCCGTGACACCCGAGGCGGTTGAGCGCGCACGCCGGCCGCCTCCCTGGCAGGTTCACACGGTGGTAGACAGCGGGTCAACAAGTCGCGCACAAGGGATTGACGGTCTTGCTGACAGGCAGTCTCATAAGAGGTGACCGCCGGTAACTCCCGTTGCCGATCCGCCCCCTGCGTGAGGTGCTCCGCCATGACGACCGTCACCGCTCGCGATGTGACCGTGCTCCGCGACGCGCTCGGACCGCTCCGCGACCGTGAGCAGGTCGCCCTGCGGCTGCTCGAATCCTCGGCCAAGCACTCCTTCGACCCCGACACCGAACTCGACTGGAACGCGGCCGTCGAGGAGGGCCAGTGGTTCTGGCCGCCGGAACTGCTCTCGCTGTACGGGACCCCCATGTGGGACCGCATGTCCGAGGAACAGCGCCTGGACCTGTCCCGGCACGAGGCGGCCGCTCTGGCCTCGCTCGGCATCTGGTTCGAGATCATCCTGATGCAGCTGCTGGTCCGGCACGTCTACGACAAGCCGGTGACCAGCAACCACGTCCGCTACGCGCTCACGGAGATAGCCGACGAGTGCCGCCACTCGATGATGTTCGGCCGCATGATCGACTGGAGCGGCGCCCCGACGTACCCGGTGCCGCGCGTCTACCACAATCTGGCGCGGGTCCTGAAGACCGTCTCGACCACCCCCGGTTCGTTCGCGGCGACCCTGCTGGGCGAGGAGGTCCTCGACTGGATGCAGCGCCTGACCTTCCCGGACGACCGCGTGCAGACCCTGGTGCGCGGCGTGACCCGCATCCATGTGATCGAGGAGGCCCGGCACGTCCGGTACGCCCGGGAGGAACTGCGCCGCCAGCTCGTGACCGCCCCGCGCTGGGAGCGGGAGCTCACCAAGGTCAGCTGCGGCGAGGCGGCGCGCGTCTTCTCCACCTGCTTCGTCAACCCGCAGGTGTACGAGAACGTCGGCCTGGACCGCCGCGAGGCCCTCGCCCAGGTGCGGGCGAGCGGCCACCGCGCCGAGGTCATGCAGTCCGGCGCGAAGCGGCTCACCGACTTCTTCGAGGACATCGGGCTGCTCAACGGCGTCGGCCGCCGGCTGTGGCGAAGCTCCGGTCTGCTGGCCTGAGGCCGTGCGGACGGGAGACCCCGCGCCCGGTGGCGGTGGCCTTAGGCTCGGTCGCATGACCTCCACCGCAGCCCCGCCGCCCCGGGCGACCTACCGCAGACTCAGTGTCGAGGAGCGTCGCGCCCAGTTGCTGCTCGCCGCGCTCGGCCTCTTCGCGCACCGGGCGCCCGACGAGGTCTCGCTGGACGAGGTGGCGGTCGCGGCCGGGGTGTCCCGGCCGCTCGTCTACCGCTACTTCCCGGGCGGGCGGCAGCAGTTGTACGAGGCCGCGCTCGGCTCGGCGGCCGACGAGCTGACGCTGTGCTTCACCGAACCGCCCCAGGGCCCGCCCACCGAGCGGGTCGCCCGGGTCCTGGACCGGTATCTTCGCTTCGTCGACGAGCACGACACCGGGTTCAGCGCCCTGCTGCGCGGTGGCAGCGTCGTGGAGACCTCGCGTACGACGACGATCGTGGACGGGGTCCGGCGGGCGGCGGCCGACGAGATCCTGCGCCACCTCGGGCGGATCGGGGGCGCCGGGAAGCAGCCCCCCGGGCCGAGGCTGCGGATGATGGTGCGCAGCTGGATCGCGGCCGTCGAGGCGGCCTCGCTGATCTGGCTGGACGACGGGAAGCGCCCGGATGCGGCCGAGCTGCGCGGCTGGCTGGTCGACCACCTGATCGCCCTGCTCGCCGCGACCGCCGCCACCGACCCGGAGACGGCCGCGGTGGTGAACCACCTGCTGACCCTGGAGAGGGCCGACGGCCCGGCCGGGCGGCTGGCGGAGCGGGTTATTCCGGTCCTCGCGGAGGCGGCGCACCTGCTGCCCGCGTCCCCTGCGTCAGAATGACCGGGTGAAGAGCGAGAACACCCCTTTCCGAGGCGGCCCCCTGGACGGCCGGGTCCTGCCGATCCTGCTCGGCCCGACCGGCCACCCACCGAAGTGGTACGAGGTTCCGGTGCCCTCCCCCGACGGCGGCCCCGCCACCGTGTACGCCTACCGGCGGGTCCCCGCCGGCTACACCAGGCGGCTCGGGCTCCAGCGCGGCTGGGTGTACGAGTACGCCCCCGGGGGCCGTGAACACCGCACCCTCAAGTGGCCCTGGTCCAAGCCCCCGGCCCGCGACTGAGCGACGGACGGACCGCCCGTGGGGCGCAGGCCCTAAGATCGACGGTCAGGTGCCGACGGACGGGTCACTCGGTCACCGGAGGACGGTCACAAGGGGGGTGCGCCATGGAGGCGCTGCGTCAGGACGATCCACGCCGCTTCGGCCGCTTCACCGCGCTGGCCCGCTTCGACGAAGGCGCGAGCGCCGTGCGGTACGTGGCCCGGGACACCGCCTCCGGCGAGGTGGCCCTCATCACCGCCGCGCGCCCCGAACTCGCCGCCGTACCGGTCTTCCGCCGCCGCTTCCTGGCCGAGGCGCGCACCGCGGAGCGTCTCGCCGGCGGCTGGGTGAGCCCGCCCCTGGACAGCGACGGAAAGCCGGAGACCCCGGCGGACGGGCCGGACCCCCTGTGGACCGCGGCGGGTTACGTCCCCGCGCTGCCGCTGGCCGAGGCGATCGGGATCACCGGTCCGCTGCCCGAGCGGGCGCTGCGGATCCTGGGCGCGGGCATCGCCGAGATCCTCTCCCGAGTGCACGCCGCCGGTTCCGTGCTCCAGGGGCTGGCCCCCGGTACGGTGCTGCTCGCCGTCGACGGGCCCCGCCTCGCCGCCTTCGGGCCGCTCGGCGCCGCCGCCTCGGCGGAGGCCGGGCCGGGCGGCCAGCTCTCGGTACGGCTCGGCTATCTGACGCCCGAGCAGATCGAGGGCAAGGAGGTCTCCGCCGCCTCCGACCTGTTCGTGCTGGGGCTGCTGCTGGCGTACGCGGCGACCGGGACGACCCCGTTCACGGACGGCCCGGCGGAAGAGGCCGCCCGCCGGATCGGCGGGGACGAGCCCGAACTCGACGGCGTACCGGAAGCGTTGCGCGAGCTGATCGCGAGCTGTCTGGCGAAGGACCCGGACCGGCGGCCGGCCGCGGGCACGGTCGCCGCCGAACTGGCCCTGGAGGGCGCGGCGGGCCTCGCCCGGGGCGGCTGGCTCCCCGAACGGCTCGCGGAGGCGGTCGCGGAGCAGGAGGCGCGGGTCCTGGCCCTGGAGGCGCCGGAGGAGACCGCGGAGACCGGGCGGACGGCGGTGACCCCGGAGGCCGGGGACGGCCCGCAGGCGCCCGGGGCGCTGGAGAAGTCCCTGGAACCCGTCCCGGCCAAGGCCCCGGAACCGGAGGACGCCCGGCCGGTGGAAGCCTCCGCACCCCCCGAGGACGCCCCCGCGCCGCCGGCGGGAACGTCCGAGACCCGGCCGCCCGCCGCGTCGGCGGGCGCGGGCGACGGAGACACCGGCGAGGACCGGGGCGCCACGCGGTTCCCCGGCACCGCGTCGCGCCCGCCGCGGACCGACCGCGCGACGACCCAGCTGGCCGTCCCCCGTGAGCTCACCGCGTCGCCGGGCGCCGCCCCCGCCCCGGCGGCCGGACCGATGCCGACCGCGCCGCCCGTCGACCCGCGGCAGCCGGCCTCCGCGCACGGCGGGCCCGCCCCGTACCCCGCCGCGACGCTCCCGGCCGGGGCCGCCGGCGCCACCGGCTTCGGCGGGCCCGGCGGCGGCCCGATGGTGTCGTTGCCGCTGCCGCCGGCGCCGGCCCCGGCGCCCGGCCCCGCCACAAGCCGCCGGACCCTGCTGACCATCGCGGCGGCGGCCGTCGGCGGGCTGGTCGTGGGCGGCGGCACCGTCGCCGCGCTCGGGTCCGGGGACACCGCGGCGGCGACGGACGGCAAACCCGCGCCGAAGCCCCGCCGTACGCTCCCCGGCCAGGCCCCCGAGCCGCGCTGGATCTATGCGCACCCGGCCTCCGAGTCCTCCCCGCTCACCACCGCCGTATGGCGGGACGAGCTCCTCGTGGTGACCAGCGAGAGCCAGGCCAGCGCCGTGGACCTGCGCACCGGCAAGCGGCTGTGGCAGCGCGCGGACGCCGCGAAGGGGCAGGCCGCGCTGGCGGCGGGCGCCGACCTGGTCTTCGTGGCGAGCCCGACCGCGTTCCTGTGGCTGTCGCCGAAGAACGGCAAGGTCCTCCACCGCGTGCGCTACACGGACGCCTTCGCCGACCTGCCGGGCCTCACCGTCGGACGGCTGGCCGGGAACTCCGGGCCGGTCATCTGGTTCACCGGATCGCACACGGTCACCGTAAAGGCCCCGAAGCCGAAGAAGGGCAAGAAGAAGGCCAAGGACAAGGAGGTCGTCCAGGCTTACTTCTTCGCGTACGACATCGTGCGGCGCGAGGAGCTGTGGCGAGCCCCGGTACCCGCGGGCCGCGCCCCCGGCACCCCCGCCTACCGGGTGGTCGTGGAGCGCTCGGCCGACGTCCTCGTACGGCAGGACTCGACCACCCTGACGGCCGCCGAGGTGAAGGCGGCCAAGGGCAAGGGCTCCCTCCGCTCGTTCGACCAGAAGACCGGCAAGCTGCTGTGGACCAAGCAGTACGGCGCGGCCTCCCCGGCCGCGGCCACGGTGGGCGACGAGGACGGGACGCTGTACACCGCGGTCGGCACGGACCTGGAAGCCTTCGAGACGGACACGACGAAACCGCTGTGGCGCGTCGAGGGGAGCGACGGCTCGGTGTTCGGGACGCCGCTGATCGCCGGGCCCCTGATCCACACCACCGAGCGCAGCCGGCTGGTCGGCGCGGTGGAACGGGAGAGCGGCCGGCTCGTGTGGCGGCGCTCCACGGAGGTGCCGGGCATCGGGAACGCGCCCTCACTCGCGCTGAGCGCCAGCGAGAAGACCCTGATCGCCTCCGACGCCGTGCAGGTGACGGCGTTCTCGGCGGCCGACGGCGAGCGGCTGTGGAAGTTCCAGGACATCGGCTCGGCCGACCCGAAGGGGGCGACGGTGAGCGCTTCGTACCGGGCGCTCACCGTCGGGGAGACCGTCATCGTCCAGCGGGACAGATCCTTCTACGCCTTCCCGGTGGCCTGAGGCCCCGGGGCGCCGCCCCCTGCCACCGCCGTCCGGGGGATCCCCCGGTGGCGCGCCGCGCGGTGCTTGCATCACCTGACACCGAGTGACCGGATGATCGGATTCGCCGATTTATGGACGGGCCCGCTTCCGGGCCGCGTCTCCGTCACGGAGGTGATGTCGTGTCAGGCAGAGTCCTGCGCGCGGTCTGCACGGCCGCGCTGGCCGCGGCCCTTACGGTCTCCCCCGCCGCCGCCGCACCGGCCGAGCCGGACCCCGTACCGTCCGAGGACTCCGGCCCACGCGCCGAGGAGTCGGGCGGGACGGCCGGCACGGACCCGGAGGACGCCGACGAGGACCCCGCCGAGGCGGCCGAGCCGGACGCGGCGGAGGTCGACGCCGGGACCGCGCTCGGTGCCCCCGAGGCGCCCCGGAGCGTCGTCGCCCTGCTGCGGGAGCTCCGGACCCGCTACCAGGCGGCGGAGGAGGCGAGCGAGACCTACAACGCCACCGCGGAGAAGCTGAAGCGGCAAACCGCGCAGGTGAAGAAGGTGAACGCGGACCTGGCGAAGGCGCGGGCCGCGCTGGAGGCCGGACGTGGGGACGCCGGGCGGCTGGCCCGGCAGCAGTACCAGGGGCATACCGAGTTCTCCGCGTACCTGCGGCTGCTGCTGGCCCGCGATCCCCAGCGGGCCCTGGAGCAGAGCCATGTCGTGGGGCGGTTGGCCGCCGGCCGCGCGGTGACGGTGGACCGGCTGACCGACGCCGCCCGGCGGGCCGACGCCCTGGCCGCCGCCTCCCGCGAAGCGCTGGACCAGCAGAAGAAGCTGGCCGCCCGGCAGAAGAAGCAGCGCGACGCCGTGCGCGTCAGGCTGAAGGAGGTCGAGGGGCTGCTGGCCACGCTCTCCGAGGACCAGCTGGCCCAGCTCGCCGGTCTCGAACAGCGGGACGTGGAGGAGGCCCAGCGCGAACTGGTGGCCTCCGGGGCTCTCAGCTCCACCCGGCCGCCCACCCGGCAGGGCGGCGACGCCGTCGCGTACGCGGTCCGGCAGATCGGCAAGCCCTACGTGTGGGGGGCCGAGGGCCCCGACTCCTTCGACTGCTCCGGGCTCACGTCCCGGGCCTGGGCGGCTGCGGGGCGGGCGATCCCGCGCACCTCGCAGGAACAGTGGCGGCGGCTGCGCAGGGTGCCGGTCTCCGCGCTGCGCCCCGGTGACCTGGTGATCTACTTCCCGAAGGCCACCCATGTCGCGCTGTACATCGGCAACGGCCTGGTGGTGCAGGCCCCGCGCCCCGGCACGAAGGTCAAGGTCTCGCCGCTGGCGTCGAACCCCCTGCTGGGGGCCGTCCGGCCGGACCCCGACGGGTCCCCGCTCTCCACGTACACGCTCCCGGACCTGCCCGAGGGGGCGCGCGACGGCGCGGACACCGGGTACGGGACGGACGCGGCACCGGACGCCCCGTAGGCCGGGCCGGCGCCGACGGACCCCGGCGGCCGGACCGGCGGTGCGGGTCCGGCCGCCGAAGCGGTGGGCGGCTCAGGCGCCGGTGAGCGAGGCCAGGTAGGCGTTGGTCTTCTCGGGCTCGTAGAAGAAGTTCTCGAAGTCCGCCGGGTCGTTGAACCCGTTGGCGAAGCGGTCGGCCGCGGGCTGGAGCCGACCGGCCGCGCCGATCAGGTTCAGCACGTGCTCCGGCGGGACGCCGAGCATCGCGTTGGTCCACTTCGTGACGTGCTGCGCGGTCTGCCAGTAACGGTCGAACGTGGACTGCATCCACGCGGCGTCGAACTCCTTCCCACCGTGCTCGACGATCGAGTCCAGGTAGGCGTTCGCGCACTTGGAGGCCGAGTTGGAGCCCTGCCCGGTGACCGGGTCGTTGGCCACGACGACGTCCGCGACGCCGAGGACCAGGCCGCCGCCGGGCAGCCGCCCGATCGGCTTGCGGACCGTGGGGGCGTAGCGGCCGGCGAGGGTGCCGTTGGCGTCGGTCAGCTCGACCCTGGTGGCGCGGGCGTACTCCCAGGGCGTGAACCGCTCCATGAGCTCCAGCGTCTTCGCGAGGTGCTCGGAGGGGTCCTTGATGCCCTGGAAGGCGTCCAGCGGCCCGCCCGGGATGCCCTCCCAGAAGAGGATGTCGGCGCGGCCGGAGGTGGTGAGCGTCGGCATCACGAACAACTCGCCGACGCCCGGCACCAGGTTGCACCGGACCGCGTCGAACTCCGGGTGCTCCGGGCGCGGGCCCATGCCGTGGACGTAGGCGACGGCCAGCGCGCGCTGCGGGGCGTCGAAGGGCGAGCGGGCCGCGTCCCGGCCGAACATGGAGACCAGCTCGCCCTTGCCGGCCGAGACCAGCACCAGGTCGTAGGTGCGGGAGAAGTAGTCCAGGTCGGAGACGGCCGCCCCGTGGATGACGAGCTGCCCGCCGCGCTGGGCGAAGGTCTCCATCCAGCCGGCCATCTTCACGCGCTGGTCGACGGACTGGGCGTACCCGTCGAGCTTGCCGACCCAGTCGATGGCGCGCGAGGAGTCGGGGGCGGCGACGGAGACGCCGAGGCCCTCGATCTTCGGGGCCTGGGACTCCCAGAAGTTCAGCTGGTAGTCCCGCTCGTGCTGGAGCGCGGTGTCGAACATGCACTGCGTCGACATGACCCGGCCGGTGCGGATCTCGTCGGCGGTGCGGTTGGACATCAGGGTGACTTCGTAGCCTCTGGACTGCAGTCCCAGGGCCAGTTGGAGCCCGGACTGGCCGGCTCCGACTATGAGTATCTTCCGCATCGCGGCTCTCCGTTGTGTGTGTTCCGGCGCTCTGGCGCTCTGTCCAGCGCTGCCGGGCTATGCGGGGGTGGCGTCGAGGGCGTGGCCCACCAGGGCCAGGAGCGACTCGACGACCGTGATCCTGTTACGCGCGTCCATGATCACTATCGGCACCCGCGGGGGTACGGTCAGGGCCTCCCTGACATCCTCCGCCGCATAGCCGGGCGTGCCCTCGAAGTGGTTGACGGCCACGATGTACGGCAGCCCGCAGCTCTCGAAGTAGTCGAGCGCGGGGAAGCAGTCCTCCAGCCGCCGGGTGTCGGCGAGGACGACCGCGCCGATCGCCCCGCGTACCAGGTCGTCCCACATGAACCAGAAGCGCTGCTGGCCCGGCGTGCCGAAGACGTACAGGACGAGGTCGTCCTCCAGCGTGAGCCGGCCGAAGTCCATGGCCACGGTGGTGGTGGTCTTCTCGGGCGTCGCGGAGAGGTCGTCGGTCTCCTCGCTGGCCTGGGTCATCAGCGCTTCGGTCTGCAGCGGTGTGATCTCGGAGACCGCGCCGACGAACGTCGTCTTGCCCACGCCGAATCCGCCCGCCACCACGATCTTGGTGGCGGTGGGCGCGCGCGTGTGGTCGAGCTGCCACGCCTGGACGGGGTCCTCGGCCTGCGCTCGGGGCCCCGGCTGACGCGGGGCGAAGAGCGGCGCCTCAGAGACGGCGGAGTCCATTGAGCACCCTTTCGAGCAGTGCGCGGTCGGGCTGGCCGGCGCCGTGGCCGGTCCCGTACACGCGGATCTTTCCCTGGTCGGCCAAGTCGCTGAGCAGTACCCGGACGACTCCGAGCGGCATCTTCAGCAGGGCCGAGATCTCCGCGACCGTACGCATCCGGCGGCAGAGTTCGACGATGGCCCGGAGCTCCGGCATGACCCGCGACGCCAGGTTGCCTCCCGTGAGTTCGCGGCGCTCGTCGGGGGCTTCGAGGGCCGCGACGAACGTCTCGACCAGCAGGACGTGCCCGAACCGGGTGCGACCGCCGGTGAGGGAGTACGGGCGGACCCGGGCGGGGCGCTTGTCGGCCCCGCGGACGGGGAGCCGGGGGGCGGGTTCTGCGGCGGCGGTGGTCACTGGGCGCTCTCCATCGATGTGCGCAGCTCGCTGCGGAGTTCGGGGGTGAGTACGTGTCCGGCCCGGCCGACGAAGAGGGCCATGTGATACGCGACGACGCTCATGTCGCAGTCCGGGGTGGCGTGGACGCCGAGGAGGGAGCCGTCGCTGATCGACATGACGAAGACGCTGCCCTCGTCCATGGCGACCATCGTCTGCTTGACGCCGCCGCCGTCCATCAGCTTCGCGGCTCCGACGGTCAGCGAGCCGATGCCGGAGACGATCGTGGCCAGGTCGGCGCTGGATCCCCGGGGCCCGTCCGTCGCCCCGGGGGCCGGTCCGGCCGCCTTCGCGGTCAGATGGCCGGGGTCGGAGGAGAGCAGCATCAGGCCGTCGGACGAGACGACGGTGACCGAGTGGACCCCTGGCACCTCCTCCACGAGATTGCCGAGCAACCAGTGAAGGTTCCGGGCTTCGGTACTCAGCCCGAATGTGCTGGGCGCAGTCAACTGCGTGCCTCCTCGACTGTGTCCCCCGTCTCTTCGTTCCGGCCGTCCGCCCGGCCGCCGGTCTCTGCGGCGCGTGCGGTCCTTGCGTTGTGTGCGTCCTGTGCGGTGCCCGTGGCCGCGGGTGCGGTGGTGCTCTCGTGCCCGGTGCGGTCGGCGGGTACGCCTCCGGGGGTGGCGACGGCGATGCCGCCGGTCTCGGCGATCTCGGCCTCGACGTCGCGCCGTCCCTCGTTCGCCGCCTGCTGGAAGCTGCCGAGCCGGCGGCGCAGGGCCTCCCGGTCCAGGCTGCCGGTGCGGCCGGGGGCGGGGGTCGAGTCGGGCCGGACCACCTTGGGGGTGCGCTTCGGCAGCCCCTTGTCGGTGATCCGCCCGGACACGGGGCGGCGGGGGCCGGGGACGGTGTCCGCGGGAGCGGGCGCGGCGGCCTCGGCGTGGGGTGCGGGGCGGAACCCGGGCCCGTCCGGGTCCTGGGCCCCGGGGCCGCTCTCGGCCGGGCGCTCGTGGCGGTCGGGGCCGATGGCGTAGGGGTCGGCGGCGGCCGGGGCGGCGTGGGCGTCTCCCGCCGCCGGAACGCCGGAGACGGCGGGGGCCGGCGGGTCGAAGGGGCCGGCCGGCTCCGGCGGGGGCTTCGGCAGCCGGACCTGCAGGGTGATCTCGGGGTCCGCTTCGGTGTCGGTCCCGGGCTCCGCCCCGGCTTCCGCCCCGGTCCCGGATGCGGCTTCCGCGGCCGGCTGCGGCGTCTCCGGCTCCGGAGGCTCTACGGCGGCGGCTTCCGGGTCCTCGTCGGCCGTGCCGTCCTCGGCCGCCGCGTTCTCGCGGATCGCGCGCTCGGCGGCGGCGATCATGGGGTCGACAGGGGGCAGGGGGCCGGGACCGGCCTCGGGCGCGGTCTCCTCGTCGTGACCCGGCGCCGACTCGACTGCCGACTCGGCGGCCGACCCGGCGGCCGTCTCTACTGCCGGTTCGGTGACTTCCTCGACTGCCGGTTCGGTGACCGCTTCGGCCGCTGTCGTGACCCCCTCTTCCGGGGCCGTCGTCGGCTCGGCGTCGGCGGGCGTCCCGGGCTCGGGCGCTGCGGAGGGGAGCGGCGAGCGGCTCGGCAGCGCGTTGGAGTTGGCCTCGGCCACCGACCCCGGCAGGTTGAGCGCGGGGCCTTCGCCGGGCAGCTGCACGGCGGGCGGCGAAGAGGCGGGCAGGGACTTGGGCAGCAGGGCTGCCGGGAGGACGACGACGGCCGTCACGCCACTCCCCTTCTGCTCGCGCAGCTGGACCCGTACTCCGTGCCGGGCGGCCAGCAACGACGTGACCTGGAGGCCCAGTCCGGCCCCGGTCATGTCGATGTGCCGCTCCCCCGGCTCGAACGAGGCCGGGTCGGCCAGCCTGGCATTGAGTTCGCCCATCCGGACCGTCGACATGCCGATGCCCGCGTCCGACACGGAGAGCATCACCTCGCCGCTCTCCAGGAGCCAGCCGGACAGCTCGACATGGGAGTCGGGCGGCGAGAAGGAGGTGGCGTTCTCCAGGAGTTCGGCGAGGAGGTGGCTGAGGTCGTCGGCGGCGAACCCGGCGATCTGGGCGTGCGGCGGCAGCGACTGGATGGTCACCCGCTCGTACCGCTCGATCTCGCTGACGGCGGCGCGCGCCACATCGACCAGCGGGATCGGCCCGGCGTGGCCGTGGCCGTGCTCGGCACCGGCGAGGACGAGCATGTTCTCACTGTGGCGGCGCATGACCGTGGCCATGTGGTCCAGCTTGAACAGGGTGGCCAGACGCTCCGCGTCCTGTTCCCGCTCCTCCAGGCCCTCGATGACGCCGAGCTGCCGCTCGACGAGTCCGAGGGTGCGCAGCGAGAGGTTGACGAAGGTGTGGTTGACCGTGTTCCTCAGCTGCTCCAACTGGGTGGCCAGCTCGGTGGCGCGCGTCTGGAGTTCGGCCCGCTGGGTGACGAGGGCCTCCCGGCCCGCGATCAGCTTGGAGCGTTCGCCGGTGAGGTTCTCGACGCGACCGCTGAGGTCCTGGTGCAGGGTGGCGAACCTGCCGTGCAGGGTGTTCATCGACCGTACGACCTGGGCGAACTCGTCGTTGCGGCCGGTGTAGCGGACCGGTTCGGCGCTCTCGGGCTCCTCGGCGAGGCGCGCGGCGCCGATGCGCAGGACGGCGAGCGGCTGGGTGAGGGTGCGGGCGACGGCGGTGGAGACGCCGACGGCGAGCAGGAAACAGCCGCCGAGCAGGGCGATGCTCAGTTCGAGGGCGGTGACGTCGTCGTCGCGGAGGTTCTCCAGGTGCTGGACCTGGCCGGTGGTCAGAGCGGACTCGACGCTGCGCATCCGGTCGACGCGGGCGGAGAGCGCGGCCTCCAGCTTCTTCGGGCTGACCTCGCGCTCCGCCTCCGACAGCTCGGGGCGGTCGGTGAGGCGGGCGAGGTACTTCTCCGCGTCGTTGACCTCGGGCCCGGTGACCGTGCCGGAGAGCTTGTCGCGGGCCTCCGGGTCCGCCGCCTGGTCGAAGTCGGCGAGCGCGGCCAGTTCCCGGACGCGGGCCTGCTGGGCGGCGGCGCTCAGCTCGTCGCGTTCGCGGTCGGCCCGGGTGTCCCCCTCGTCCCGGGTCTGCACGGGCAGCCCGGTGAAGGGGTCCGTCCCGGCCGTCGGCTCGGGGCTCGGCACGGCGAGTGCGGCGAGGAGGAGGCCGCGGGTGGCGGCGGCCTGTTCGGACGCGCCGCCGAGGGTGAGCGGGGCCCGGGTGGCGTCGGCGGCGCGCGGCGGGGTCTTCTCCGCCAGCTCGGCGGCGATGCCGTGCAGTTTGGCGATGATATCGGAGTACGCCTGGTGCGCCTCCAGGGCCGAGCCCTTGCCGGTGAGCGCGTCCCGGCGGAGCGAGACGACCGTCGAGAGGTCGCGGCGCAGGGCCGCGGAGGCCGCCTCGTGGATCTCGTCGATCTGCTGGTCGACGCGGGCGGTGCGGGCGGCGCGGTTCCGCGCGCCGTCGCTGTCTTCGTCTTCCTTGTCCCGGCCGTCGGCGATGAACGCGGTGATCGTGTCACGCTCGTCGGCGAGGGAGTGCCCGAGGACGACCGCCTGCTGGTTCAGCTCGGCGAGGGTGACCAGCCGCTGGGACTCGGTCAGGTCGGCGGAGGCGCCGAGCACGGCGGGGGCTCCCGCCGCTATGACGATGACACCGACGACCGCGACACCGGCGACCAGTCGGCTGCGCACCCGAACGGTCCGCTTGTCCGTGCCGGGTGCCGGAGGCGTCGCCCCGGAACCGTCGCGCGTCGTGCCCTTGCTCCGCGGCCGCTTCTTCTGCACCGGTGCTCGCAATCTTGATTCGTCCACCCTTGAAGCAGAGGTGACGCACGGTCACATGGAAGGGCACCCCGCTCCTGGTACGGCTTCTGACCATTCCAGCGCTTCTGAGAGAGGGGGGCGCGCATCAACCGCTCCGCCACTCGAAGGAGTGAACATCACTCTGGAGTTGGCGAACAAGTCTCCCCCGGTTCGCCCCTGACCATGCGTGGGCCATGGGGTGGAACTTCCGCTCCGCCTTTGGCAGGATGCCCGCCCGCAGGCGGGCCGGAGCCGCTCCTTCCGCCCCGGGGGCCCGCGTTGGCCTGCGTTGACCTGCTGGTACAGGCCATATCCGGCCGCGTGCGGGGACGGTGAAGGGCTCGTGCAGACTGGCGGGATGCGCATCGATCTCGCCACCGCGGCCGGCAGTCCCGAACGTCCCAACGAGGACTGGGTCTCCGGGGCCCTTCCCGCGTCCGGCCGGGGCGGCGTGCTGGTCCTGCTCGACGGCGTCACCCCGCCGCGCGGGGACCACGGTTGTGTGCACCCGGTCCCGTGGTTCACCGCGCGCCTGGGCGGCGCACTGGTGGAACTGTCCGGTTACCGCCCCGACCTGTCCCTGACCGAGGTCCTGGCCTCGGCCATCTCGCGTACAGCCGACGCGCACCGGTCCACCTGTGACCTTTCTCACGCCCGTACGCCTCAGGCGACCGTGGTCCTGGCGCGTTGGGACGGACGCGTTGTCGAGCACCTGGTGCTCTCCGACTCGGTCCTGCTGCTGGAGTCCCTCGACGGCACGGTCCGGGCGGTCCTGGACGACCGGCTGGACCGGCTGCCGCCGGGCTCGCTCGCCTCGGACGAGATCGCCGACGCCACGGTGCGCAACAAGGAGGGCGGCTTCTTCACGGCCGCCGCCGATCCGTCGGTGGCCGCGCGTGCGGTCACGGGCACCACCCCCGTGGCCGGCGTCCAATCCCTCGCCGCGCTCACGGACGGGGCGGCCCGCTGGACGGAGGTGTTCGGCGAGGGCGACTGGGCGGACGCTCTGGGGCTGCTGCGGAAGGCCGGGCCCCAGGGGCTGATCGACCGGGTGCGGGAACTGGAGCTCGCCGACGTGCGCGCCGGGCGCGTACGGCTGGGACGCCGCAAGACGCACGACGACGCCACCGCCCTCCTGGTGGAGCCGGGGTGAGCGCGGCGCCGCGGAGGAACCCCCGCCGGCCGTGACGGTGCGCCGGGCCGGCTTTCGGCGCGGGCGTTCGACTGTCAGCCTTCGGCCCGGGTGTTCAGCTGTCAGCCTTCGGCCCGAGCGTTCAGCTGGTGCAGCAGCCGGGCCAGTTCGGCGACTTCGCCCCGGTCCCAGTCGGCCAGCTTGCGCACGTAGCGGCCGCGGCGGGCGTCCCGGACGCTGCGGAACCGGGCCAGGCCGTCGTCGGTGAGATGGACCAGCCAGGCGCGCCCGTCGGCCGGGTCGGGTTCGCGGGCCACCAGCCCGAGGTTCTCCAGGGAGTGCAGCTGACGGCTCATGGTGGCCTTGCCGACGCCGAAGTAGGCGGCCAGCTCGGTGGCCCGCTGCCGGCCCGCCGCCTCCAGGCGGACGAGCAGACCGTAGGCGGCGGGCTCAAGTTCGGGGTGGACCTCCCGGGCCATCTCGCCCGAGCTGGCGCGTGCCCGGCGCAGGAACACGGCCAGTTCGCGTTCCAGCGCCAGAAATTCGTGGTCCACACCGCTTCCGTCCGTCGTGCCCGGCTCCGGCCCGCTGTCGTTCCCGCGCACGTCAGTACCCCTCGTACGGTTTCCTGCCGATGAAAGCTTCCTCCGCGACCGGTCGACGCCGCAGGTAGGGCCAGTATTTCGCAGGAGGGGGCCGACGGCGGCAGCCCGGCGCCCCACCGCGCCGCCGGCGCCCGTGCCGCGACGCGCGGCGGGCTCGGCCGGGAGGGCGCGGTGTGGGGGCGCGGCCCGCCGCCGGGTTCGCCCGGGTACCGGCGCGACGGCCGCCAGCTCACCTCGCAGGCGCCGCCCGTCCGGCCGGCCTGGACGGTGATATCGCAGCTCACCGGGCCTTTCGCGACCGCCGACCCCGCTATGCACCGCATGTATACGCGCTATGTATAGTCCTCGGCGTACCGCACACCTGTGCGGGATTTCCCGTACAGAGGAGTGATGTGCCGTGCCCAGAAAGATGCCGTTGTCCGGGATGGGGTTGACCGCGGCGCTGGTGACAGCGCTCACACTGACGCTGAGCGGCTGCTCGATGGACACGACGGCGCCGGGCTCGGCACGCGGCGAGGCGGCCTCCGACGCCAAGGGGACCTTCGGGCCGGTGGACTGCCGCAAGGCCAAGTGCATCGCCCTCACCTTCGACGCGGGTCCGGGCAAGGACACGCCGAGGCTGCTGGACATCCTCAAGGAGAAGAAGGTGCACGCCACCTTCTTCCTGCTGGGCAAGCACCACGTCGTCAAGCACCCGGACACGGTGCGGCGCATCGAGGCCGAGGGCCACGAGGTCGCCAACCACACCTGGACGCACAAGGTCCTGACCGATCAGGAGCCGGACGAGATACGCGCCGAGCTGGAGAAGACGCAGGTGGCCATCGAGAAGATCACCGGCAAGAAGCCCCGGCTGATGCGCCCGCCGCAGGGCCGCACCGACGACACGGTCTCGGAGATCAGCAAGGACCTGGGGCTCTCCCAGGTGCTGTGGAGCGCCACCGCCAAAGACTACTCCACGAACGACTCCGCGCTGATCGAGAAGCGGATCCTGGACCAGGCGAGCAAGGACGGCGTCATCCTGCTGCACGACATCTACAAGGGCACCGTCCCCGCCGTGCCCGGGATCATCGACGCGCTCCAGAAGGACGGCTACACCTTCGTGACCGTCCCCGAGCTGATGGCGCCGGCCGAGCCGGAGCCGGGCACGATCTACCGCCCCTGACCGGCCGGCCCGGCACCCGCGGAACGGCCCGCACCCGGAAGGCTCTCCGGGCGACGGGCCGTTCGTCACGTGGCGGTCAGGCCGCGGCCGGGGCCCTCTCCGGCGTCCTGGCCGAGGCCGGGGCCAGGGCGATCTCCAGCACCTGGCGGACGTCCGTGACCGGGTGGACGTCCAGCTTCTCCAGCACCTCGGCCGGGACGTCGTCCAGGTCGGCCTCGTTGCGCTGGGGGATCACCACGGTGGTGATGCCCGCGCGGTGGGCGGCCAGCAGCTTCTGCTTGAGGCCGCCGATCGGCAGCACCCGCCCGGTCAGCGAGACCTCACCGGTCATCGCCACATCCGTACGGACCAGCCGGCCGGAGAGCAGCGAGGCCAGGGCGGTCGTCAGGGTGATGCCGGCGCTCGGGCCGTCCTTGGGGACCGCGCCCGCCGGGAAGTGGATGTGCACCCCCCGGTCCTTGAGGTCCGCGACCGGCAGCTCCAGTTCCGCGCCGTGGGACCGCAGGAAGCTCAGCGCGATCTGCGCCGACTCCTTCATGACGTCCCCGAGCTGACCGGTCAGGGTCAGCCCGGACGCCCCGGTCTCCGGGTCGGCGAGCGACGCCTCGACGAAGAGGACGTCACCGCCCGCCCCGGTCACCGCGAGCCCGGTGGCGACGCCCGGCACCGCGGTACGGCGCTCGGCCGGGTCCTGGGCGGACTCGGGCACGTGGTGCGGACGGCCGATCAGGCCGCGCAGGTCCGCGTCGGTCACCGTGAACGGCAGCTCGCGGTCGCCCAGCTCGTGCTGGGCCGCGACCTTGCGGAGCAGCCGGGCGACGGCCCGTTCCAGATTCCGCACGCCCGCCTCGCGGGTGTACTCGCCGGCCAGCTTGCGCAGCGCCGACTCCTCCAGGACGACCTCGTCCTTCTCCAGGCCGGCCCGCTCCAGCTGGCGCGGGAGCAGGTGGTCCCGGGCGATGACGACCTTCTCGTCCTCCGTGTAGCCGTCGAGGCGGACCAGCTCCATACGGTCGAGCAGGGCCTCCGGGATGGCTTCGAGCACGTTGGCCGTGGCCAGGAAGACGACGTCGCTGAGGTCGAGCTCGACCTCCAGGTAGTGGTCGCGGAAGGTGTGGTTCTGGGCCGGGTCGAGGACTTCGAGGAGGGCGGCGGCCGGGTCGCCCCGGAAGTCGGAGCCGACCTTGTCGATCTCGTCGAGCAGGACGACCGGGTTCATCGAACCGGCCTCCTTGATCGCCCGCACGATCCGGCCGGGGAGCGCGCCCACGTACGTACGCCGGTGGCCGCGGATCTCCGCCTCGTCCCGGACGCCGCCGAGCGCGACGCGGACGAACTCGCGGCCCATGGCGTGCGCGACGGACTCGCCGAGGGAGGTCTTGCCGACGCCGGGCGGGCCGACGAGGGCCAGCACCGCGCCGCCGCGGCGGCCCCCCACGACGCCCAGGCCCCGGTCGGCACGGCGCTTGCGCACCGCGAGGTACTCGGTGATGCGTTCCTTCACGTCGGCGAGACCGGCGTGCTCGGCGTCCAGGACCTCCTGGGCGCCGCGGATGTCGTAGGCGTCCTCGGTGCGCTCGGTCCAGGGCAGTTCGAGGACGGTGTCCAGCCAGGTGCGGATCCAGGACCCCTCGGGTGACTGGTCGCTGGACCGCTCCAGCTTCTCGACCTCCTTGAGCGCCGCCTCGCGGACGTGCTCCGGCAGGTCGGCGGCCTCGACGCGGGCCCGGTAGTCGTCGGACTCGTCCCCCGGGTCGCCGTTGAGCTCGGAGAGCTCCTTGCGTACGGCGTCCAGCTGGCGGCGCAGCAGGAATTCGCGCTGCTGCTTGTCGACGCCGTCCTGGACGTCCTTGGCGATGGACTCGGCCACGTCCTGCTCGGCGAGGTGCTCGCTCAGCCACTGGATGGCGAGCTTCAGCCGGGCGATCGGGTCGTCGGTCTCCAGCAGCCGGACCTTCTGGGCGGTGGTGATGAACGGCGAGTATCCGGAGTTGTCGGCGAGCGCGGAGATGTCGTCGATCTGCTGGACCCGGTCCACGACCTGCCAGGCGCCGCGCTTCTTCAGCCAGCTGGTGGCGAGCGCCTTGTACTCCTTGACGAGCTCGGCGGCGGATCCGGGCAGGGGGTCGGGCACGACCGCTTCGAGCACGGTCCCCTCGACCCAGAGCGCCCGGCCGGGGCCGCTGGTACCGGCGCCGATGCGGACCCGGTCGCGGGCCCGGATGAGCGCGCCCGGGTCCCCGTCCGACAGCCGTCCGACCTGCTCGACGGTGCCGCGCACACCGGTGCCGGTGTACGTCCCGTCGATCCGCGGGACCAGGAGCACCTCGGGCTTGCCGCCGTCGGGGCGGGCGGCGGCCTGCGCGGCCTCGACGGCGGCGCGCACCTCGGTGTCGGACAGGTCGAGCGGCACCACCATGCCGGGCAGGACGACCTCGTCGTCGAGCGGCAGCACGGGCAGGTCGATCGGTGTGAACGTCTCGGACTCGTGAGTCATGATCTCCCCTTCGGCAGGCAAGTTGAGCTACATCGACTCAATGCTCCTGAGCCGCCGAATGTTCCCTACCGCTTGTTCGCTCTGAGCGATCAGACACTCGGGACGCCGGCCCGCTTTCCCGCCGGGCCCGGCCCTCCTGTACGGGAGCACCGCGGGACGGGCCGTTGTTCCCCGCCTCCGGAGCCGGAAACGCGCTGGCCTTTCGGTCCGGGGGCGGGACAGGATGGCGCACACCCACAGCTACGCCAGGAGACCGGAGAGCCACCCATGTCCGCGATGTCCGCCCCAGAATCGACGGAATCGACGCGATCCGCGCCTGTACGGTCCGCGCCCGTGTCGCCCGCGCCGCTGCCGACGCGCTCCGACCACGCCCCCGTCGTCCTCGACCGCCGCGAGGGCCCCTTCGGCGAGGTCGTGCTGCGGGAGCGCGGGGAGCACTTCGAGATCATCGCCAACGGCTGCTTCCTCATGGACACCTCCGACGGGCGCTCCGAGCGGCTGCTGATCGACGCCGCACTGGCCGCGCTGCCCGCCGCACGGACCGCCCCTTCCGTGCTGATCGGCGGTCTGGGCGTCGGGTTCTCCCTGGCGCGGGCCGCCGAGGAGGAGCGCTGGGGCCGGATCGTGGTGGTCGAGCGGGAGCAGGCGATCGTGGACTGGCACCTCGCCGGGCCGCTGGAGCGGATCTCCGGTCCGGCGCTCACCGACCCCCGGACCGGGATCGTCCGCACGGACCTGGTCGCCCACCTCCGTACCACCACGGAGCGTTACGACGCCCTGTGCCTGGACATCGACAACGGGCCCGACTGGACCGTGACGGAGAGCAACGAGAACCTCTACTCCCCCGCCGGTCTGGCGCACTGCCACGAGCGGCTGACGCCGGGCGGAGTGCTCGCCGTCTGGTCCGCGCAGCCGTCGCCCGCCTTCGAGCAGGCGCTGCGGAATGCCGGGTTCAGCGGGGTTGTGACCGAAGAGGTGACGGTTGCCCGAGGTGTGCCCGACGTGGTCCATCTCGCACTTCGGGCGTCCTGAACCCCCTCCCGGTACGCGCGGCCCGGGCAGCGGCACGGGCCAACCGGCACAAGGGCGACGATCCGCCCGCCCCGGGGCCGCTCGGGCGACGGTCCGCCCGCCACCGGGGCGGGAAAGCCCACCGCCGGGGGAACACCCTGCGTAGCCGGGAGCCCTCCGCTGCCTTTACGCTGCTGACCGGAACACGGGATCACCCACGAAATCCACGAGCGAAAACCGTGCCTCCGGGGGAATGGCTCCCGCGAGAACGGGCAGGGGCGGGGCGATGGAACAGACACACACCACCCACAACGGCGTCGCGGCCACCCCAGGGGCCCAGCGCCGGGTGCTGGTGGTCGAGGACGACGCCACGATCGTCGACGCCATCTCCGCCCGGCTGCGGGCGGAGGGCTTCCTGGTGCAGACCGCGCTGGACGGCCCCGCGGCCGTGGACGCGGCAGAGGCATGGCAGCCCGACCTGATGGTGCTCGACATCATGCTTCCCGGCTTCGACGGCCTGGAGGTCTGCCGCCGGGTGCAGGCACAGCGCCCGGTGCCGGTGCTGATGCTCACCGCGCGTGACGACGAGACCGACATGCTGGTCGGGCTCGGGGTCGGCGCCGACGACTACATGACCAAGCCGTTCTCCATGCGGGAGCTGGCGGCCCGGGTGCACGTGCTGCTGCGCCGGGTGGAGCGGGCCGCGCTGGCGGCGGTCACGCCGCGCAGCGGCATACTGCGCCTGGGCGAGCTGGAGATCGACCACGCGCAGCGCCGGGTCCGGGTGCGCGCCGAGGACGTCCACCTCACGCCGACCGAGTTCGACCTGCTGGTCTGTCTCGCCAACACCCCGCGCGCGGTGCTCTCCCGGGAGCAGTTGCTGGCCGAGGTGTGGGACTGGGCGGACGCCTCGGGCACCCGCACGGTCGACAGCCACATCAAGGCGCTGCGCCGGAAGATCGGCGCGGAGCGGATCCGCACCGTGCACGGCGTGGGCTACGCCCTGGAGACCCCCGCGCCATGACGCGGCCAGGGTCCGGACTGCGGCCCTTCTCGATCAAGGCCAAGCTGGGCACGCTCGTCGTGGTGTCGGTGTTCATCACCACGGGGCTGCTGATCGTCGCGCTGCGGACCCGTACGGAGTTCCGCTTCATCACGGTGTTCTCGGTGATCGCCACGCTGCTGATCACCCAGTTCGTGGCGCACGGCCTGACCGCGCCGCTGGACGAGATGAGAGCGGTGGCCCGGTCCATCTCGCACGGCGACTACACCCGCCGGGTGAGCGGCGCCGGGCGGCGGGACGAGCTGGGCGACCTGGCGCAGACGATCAACCGCATGGCGGACGATCTGGAGGCGGAGGACCGGCATCGCAAGGAGATGGTGGCCAACGTCAGCCATGAACTGCGCACGCCCATCGCGGCGCTGAGAGCCGTGCTGGAGAACGTGGTGGACGGGGTGTCCGCCGCCGACCCCGAGACGATGCGCACGGCGCTGAAGCAGACGGAGCGGCTCGGCCGACTGGTCGAGACGCTGCTGGACCTGTCGCGCCTGGACAACGGGGTCGTCACGCTCAAGGCACGCCGTTTCGAGGTGTGGCCGTATCTCTCGGGCGTACTGAAGGAGGCCAACCTCGCCGCCTCGCATCGACGGCTGTCGTCGGGTTCGGGCAACCACTCCCGTACGGACGTCCACCTGCATCTGGACGTTTCGCCGCCGGAGCTCACCGCGCACGCGGACCCCGAGCGGCTGCACCAGGTGGTCGCCAACCTCATCGACAACGCGGTCAAGCACAGTCCGCCGCACGGCCGGGTGACGGTGCTGGCCCGGCGCGGGGCCCGGCCGGAGTCGCTGGAGCTGGAAGTCGTCGACGAGGGGCCCGGCATCCCGGAGGCGGAGCGCCACCGGGTGTTCGAGCGGTTCAACCGGGGGCAGGCGCCCTCCCCGCACGGCCCGGGCAGCGACGGCGGCACGGGACTGGGGCTGGCCATCGCCCGCTGGGCGGTCGAACTGCACGGCGGGCGGATCGGGGTGGCCGAGTCCGCACGGGGCTGCCGCATCCAGGTCACCCTCCCGGGAATCCCCGAGCCGCGCGACTGACGACCCGGTTGGCATAGGCTCGAAGCGTCAGGGCACGCTCACCGGTGTCCTGCCAGCAGGGGATCTCAAGGGGATACGGTCTGACCGTATCCACGTTCCCGCGTACCCGAAGTGCAGCGGAACCTCGCTTGTTTCCCGCCATTTCCTGCGCCGAAACCCGCCTTCCGATGTGATGTGCACGACGAAGCACCGGCCCGGTCTGCAAGGAACGGTTTGGGGGGCGTAGCCTTGATTTCCGCTGTCCATCACCTTGTGAAGCGGAAGAGGGCGGTTGCCGCCGTGTCGTCTCAGTCCCCCAGTAACTCGAGCATCTCGACCGACCAAGCCGGTCCGGGCACCAGCCCGGCCGCGGCGTTCGGTGCCAATGAATGGCTCGTCGACGAGATCTACCAGCAGTACCTCCAGGATCCCAGTTCGGTCGATCGCGCCTGGTGGGACTTCTTCGCCGACTACAAGCCGGGCGCCTCCGGCACGGCGGACGAGCCCGTTCCCGGCGCCGGGGCCTCGGGGGCCCCGGTGACCGAGGCCCCGGCCGCTCCGGCCGCGTCCGCTCCGGCGGCCGCTCCGGCCCCGGCGAAGGCCGCGCCCGCAGCCGCTCCGGCGGCGCCCGCGCAGCCGGCCCCGGCCAAGGCCGCCCCGGCCAAGCCGAAGCCCGCGGCGGCGAAGCCCGCCGCCGCGCCCGCCAAGGCCCCGGCGGACGAGTCCACCGAGGCCCCGGCCGGCCCGGAGTACGTGACGCTGCGCGGCCCCTCGGCCGCCGTCGCGAAGAACATGAACGCCTCGCTGGAGCTGCCGACGGCCACCTCCGTCCGCGCGGTCCCGGTGAAGCTGTTGTTCGACAACCGCATCGTCATCAACAACCACCTCAAGCGCGCCCGCGGCGGGAAGATCTCCTTCACGCACCTCATCGGGTACGCGATGGTGCAGGCCCTCAAGGCCATGCCGTCGATGAACTACTCCTTCGCCATGAAGGACGGCAAGCCGACCCTGGTCAAGCCGGAGCACATCAACCTGGGTCTGGCCATCGACCTGGTGAAGCCGAACGGTGACCGCCAGCTGGTCGTCGCGGCCATCAAGAAGGCCGAGACGCTCAACTTCTTCGAGTTCTGGCAGGCGTACGAGGACATCGTCAAGCGTGCCCGCATCGGCAAGCTCGGCATGGACGACTTCTCCGGCGTCACCGCCTCGCTGACCAACCCCGGCGGCATCGGCACCGTCCACTCGGTGCCCCGCCTGATGCCCGGTCAGGGCCTCATCATGGGCGTCGGCGCGATGGACTACCCGGCGGAGTTCCAGGGCACGTCGCAGGACACCCTGAACAAGCTCGGCATCTCGAAGGTCATGACGCTGACCTCGACCTACGACCACCGGGTCATCCAGGGCGCCGCCTCCGGCGAGTTCCTGCGGGTCCTGTCCCAGCTGCTGCTGGGCGAGAACGAGTTCTACGACGAGATCTTCAAGGCGCTGCGCATCCCCTACGAGCCGGTCCGCTGGCTCAAGGACATCGACGCCTCGCACGACGACGACGTCACCAAGGCCGCGCGGGTCTTCGAGCTGATCCACTCCTACCGGGTCCGCGGCCACGTCATGGCCGACACCGACCCGCTGGAGTACCACCAGCGCAAGCACCCCGACCTGGACATCACCGAGCACGGCCTCACCCTGTGGGACCTGGAGCGCGAGTTCGCGGTCGGCGGGTTCGCCGGCAAGACGATGATGAAGCTCCGCGACATCCTCGGCGTGCTGCGTGAGTCGTACTGCCGCACCACCGGCATCGAGTTCATGCACATCCAGGACCCGAAGCAGCGCCAGTGGCTCCAGGACCGGGTCGAGCGCCCGCGCCCGAAGCCCGAGCGCGAGGAGCAGCTGCGCATCCTGCGCCGGCTGAACGCCGCGGAGGCGTTCGAGACGTTCCTCCAGACGAAGTACGTCGGTCAGAAGCGGTTCTCGCTGGAGGGCGGCGAGTCCGTCATCCCGCTGCTCGACGCCGTCCTCGACTCCGCCGCCGAGGCCCGCCTCGACGAGGTCGTCATCGGCATGGCCCACCGCGGCCGGCTGAACGTGCTGGCGAACATCGTCGGCAAGTCGTACGCGCAGATCTTCCGGGAGTTCGAGGGCAACCTCGACCCGCGCTCGATGCACGGCTCCGGCGACGTCAAGTACCACCTGGGCGCCGAGGGCACCTTCACCGGTCTGGACGGCGAGCAGATCAAGGTCTCGCTGGCCGCGAACCCCTCGCATCTGGAGGCGGTCGACCCGGTCCTGGAGGGCATCGCCCGCGCCAAGCAGGACATCATCAACAAGGGCGGCACGGACTTCACGGTCCTGCCGGTCGCGCTCCACGGCGACGCGGCCTTCGCGGGCCAGGGCGTCGTCGCCGAGACGCTCAACATGTCGCAGCTGCGCGGCTACCGCACCGGCGGCACCGTGCACGTGGTGATCAACAACCAGGTCGGCTTCACCGCCGCCCCGGAGTCCTCGCGCTCCTCGATGTACGCCACCGACGTGGCGCGCATGATCGAGGCGCCGATCATCCACGTCAACGGCGACGACCCGGAGGCCGTGGTCCGCGTGGCGCGGCTCGCCTTCGAGTTCCGGCAGGCGTTCAACAAGGACGTCGTGATCGACCTCATCTGCTACCGCCGCCGCGGTCACAACGAGGGCGACAACCCGGAGTTCACCAACCCGCAGATGTACACCCTGATCGACAAGAAGCGCTCGGTGCGCAAGCTCTACACCGAGTCCCTCATCGGTCGCGGCGACATCACGCTGGAAGAGGCGGAGCAGGCGCTCCAGGACTTCCAGGGACAGCTGGAGAAGGTGTTCGCGGAGGTCCGCGAGGCCACCTCGCAGCCGGCCGCCCCGCACGTCCCGGAGCCGCAGGCCGCGTTCCCGGTGACCGTGGAGACGGCCGTCTCGGCCGAGGTCGTCAAGCGGATCGCCGAGTCGCAGGTCAACATCCCCGAGTCGATCACCGTCCACCCCCGTCTGATGCCGCAGATGCAGCGTCGCGCGGCCTCGGTGGAGAACGGCACGATCGACTGGGGCATGGGCGAGACGCTGGCCATCGGTTCGCTGCTGATGGAGGGCACCCCGGTCCGGCTCGCCGGCCAGGACACCCGCCGCGGCACGTTCGGGCAGCGCCACGCGGTCCTGGTCGACCAGGTCACCGGCGAGGACTACACCCCGCTGCTGTACCTCGCCGAGGACCAGGCGCGTTACAACGTCTACGACTCGCTGCTCTCGGAGTACGCGGCGATGGGCTTCGAGTACGGCTACTCGCTGGCCCGTCCGGAGTCGCTGGTCATCTGGGAGGCCCAGTTCGGTGACTTCGTCAACGGCGCGCAGACCGTCGTGGACGAGTTCATCTCCTCGGCCGAGCAGAAGTGGGGCCAGACCTCCGGCGTCACGCTGCTGCTGCCGCACGGTTACGAGGGCCAGGGCCCGGACCACAGCTCGGCCCGTCCGGAGCGCTTCCTCCAGATGTGCGCGCAGGACAACATGACGGTCGCGATGCCGACCCTCCCGTCGAACTACTTCCACCTGCTGCGCTGGCAGGTGCACAACCCGCACCACAAGCCGCTGATCGTCTTCACTCCGAAGTCGATGCTGCGTCTGAAGGCCGCGGCCTCGTCCATCGAGGAGTTCACCACCGGCGGCTTCCGCCCGGTGATCGGCGACGCGTCGGTCAAGGCGGAGGACGTCCGCAAGGTCGTCTTCTGCGCGGGCAAGCTGTACTACGACCTGGACGCCGAGCGGGAGAAGCGCGGCGACACGGAGACGGCGATCATCCGGCTGGAGCGCCTGTACCCGCTGCCGGGTGCGGAGATCCAGGCCGAGATCGCGAAGTACCCGAACGCCGAGAAGTACCTGTGGGCCCAGGAGGAGCCGGCGAACCAGGGTGCGTGGCCGTTCATCGCGCTCAACCTGATCGACCACCTGGACCTCGCGGTCGGCTCGGACGTGCCGCACGGCGAGCGCCTGCGCCGCATCTCGCGGCCGCACGGCTCGTCCCCGGCGGTCGGTTCGGCCAAGCGCCACCAGGCGGAGCAGACGCAGCTGGTCAACGAGGTCTTCGAAGCCTGAGGACCGTAGCCGTACGACCCGCTCGTACGTCATGGGGACCCGGTTCCGCGCTTGCCGCGGGGCCGGGTCTCCGGCGTTTCGGGCAGCCTCCGGGCATCGATATCCTGGGCGCATGTACTTCACGGACCGTGGCATCGAGGAACTGGAGAAGCGGCGCGGCGAGGAGGAGGTCACCTTCGAGTGGCTCGCCGAGCAGCTGCGGACGTTCGTCGACCTCAACCCCGATTTCGAGGTGCCCGTGGAGCGCCTCGCGACCTGGCTGGCGCGGCTGGACGACGAGGACGACGAGGACGCGTAGCCCTAGCGCGTCAGCGGGCGGCCGGGCGCGTCAGCGGAGACCCGCGCGCGTGGGAGGCGGGGGCCGCCCGCCCGGTCTGACCGTCGAAGAGCCGTACGGACGCCCGCACACGTCCGCCGGTGTGTCAGCTGGCGTCCGCGTTCGCCCTGGCCCGTTCGTACGCGAGTCCGAGCGCGCCCTGTGCCAGCAGCACCGCCCCGGCCGCCGCCCAGCCGCCGCTGCGGCGGCCGGCGCCCCACAGCAGGAGCGGGAGCCCGGCCGCGAGCTGGACGGCGACGACGGCCCGTGCGCGCGGGCCGCGTACCCACGGGCCGACCGGGCTGTTCTCGACGGCGTCCAGTTCGACGCGTACGGCGTCACGCCAGCCGGCCCACTCGACGCGCTCCACCCCGCGCTGCACCGCCGCGACGCTGCGCAGCCGGTCGGCGCTCTCGCCGGGTGAGAGTCCGGCGGGCAGGGTCAACCCGGTGCCGGTGAGGACGGCGAGCAGTCCGCGCAGCCGGGCCCCCGCCGTGGCCTCGGGGTCGGGGCGGGTCAGCTCCTCCAGCGCCTGCGCGTCCAGCACCGGATCGAGGCCGAGCCGGACCGCGAAGGTCCGCATGGCCTCGTCCTCGCCGACCGGGGTGCCGTCGGTCAGCCAGATGTAGCCCACCGGCCGGCGGAATCCGGCGGCCAGGGTGTATCCGGCCCGGTCGGCGTCCCACCACAGCGCGAGCACCGGCCAGGTGGAGCCGACGGCGAGCGCCGCGGCCCAGCCGCCGAGGACACGGTCCACCGGTTCGGCGTCCTGCTCCCCTGCCCCCTTCTGCCAGGGCTTCCCCTCGGGGACGAGCACGCTCCACTCCTCCCCCGCGCGGGCCAGCAGCATCTGCTCGCGCAGCAGGTGGGCGAGCGGCCGTACGGTCTCGGGATCGGCCCGGCACAGCAGGAGGGCCCCGGTGGATGTCGCGTTCATGGCTCACACGCTAGGGCAATATGCCCCGTTTTGTTGATGTCGCACGCGTTTGCCACCCCTTGCCCTGACCCCTTTCGGCCGCCCTTGACTTCCGTCATCCGCGATATATCGTGTTGCTCACAAGACGCGATATGTTGCGTCGCCACGCTCCGGGAGGTCACATCCATGCCTGTGTCGACATGGACCATCGCCGAGCCGCGGAAGCTCGTCCTCGACGATCCGGTGACGGCGCTCCACGTGCGCGTCGTCGACGGCGCGGTCAGCGTGGTCGGGGCCGATGGGCCGGAAGCCCGGCTGGAGGTCTCCGCGATCGAGGGGCCGCCGCTGATCGTGACCCAGGAGGACGGCCGGCTCACCGTGGCCTACGAGGACCTCCCCTGGCAGGACTTCCTGCGCTGGTTCGACCCGCAGGGCCGCCGCCGCAGCGCCGTGGTCTCGCTCGTCGTGCCGGCCGCCTCCTCGGTCGAGGTCGGCGTGATCGGCGCCGGGGCCGTCGTCTCCGGCGTCAGCGGCCGCACCGAGGTCCGCGGCATCACCGGTGACTCGACGCTCGTCGGGCTGACCGGCGCGGTGCGCGGGGAATCCGTGTCGGGCAGCCTGGAAGCGCAGGGCGTCACGGGTGACCTGGGGTTCCACTCCGTGTCCGGCGACCTGACGGTGGTCGACGGGGCGGGCGCCTCGGTCCGGGCCGAGTCGGTCAGCGGCGACATGGTGCTGGACATGGACCCGTCCGGGCGGCCCACGGACATCCGGCTGACCACGGTGACCGGCGAGATCGCGATCCGGCTGCCGCACCCGGCCGACGCCAGGGTCGAGGCGAACACCGCCACCGGAGCCGTCTCCAACGCCTTCGAGGACCTGCGGGTCGGCGGGCACTGGGGGGCGAGGAAGATCACCGGCACGCTGGGCGCCGGGACGGGGACACTGCGCGCGACGACCGTGTCCGGCTCGATCGCGCTTCTGCGCAGGCCGCCCGCCGAGGACGACGCGTACGCCGCCGAGCCGAC
The DNA here is from genome assembly GCF_044756785.1 of Streptomyces sp. NPDC091649. Classification (NCBI taxonomy): domain Bacteria; kingdom Bacillati; phylum Actinomycetota; class Actinomycetes; order Kitasatosporales; family Streptomycetaceae; genus Streptomyces; species Streptomyces sp. NPDC091649. The sequence continues at coordinate 494,794 of NZ_JBIVTR010000001.1, forward strand.
CGGAAAGGTTCTCTGACATGCCTCCCGTATTCGCCCACGGCCGTCTGCGGCTGTACCTCCTCAAGCTCCTGGACGAGGCCCCCCGCCACGGCTACGAGATCATCCGTCTACTGGAGGAGCGCTTCCAGGGGCTGTACGCCCCGTCCGCCGGCACGGTCTACCCGCGGCTGGCCAAACTGGAGGCCGAGGGCCTGGTCACCCACGCCACCGAGGGCGGCCGCAAGGTCTACTCCATCACCGAAACGGGACGCCAGGAGCTGGCGGGCCGCGGCGGCGAACTGGCCGACCTGGAGCTGGAGATCCGCGACTCGGTCTCCGAGCTGGCGGCCGAGATACGCGACGACGTCCGAGGCGCGGCGGGCCGGCTCCGCAGCGATATGCGGGCGGCGGCCTCGGAATCCGGACCCGGCACGAAGGCGGGAGCGGGGGGCGCCGGAGGGAAGGGCGAACCCTCCTCCCCCTTCGGCGACCTCGGCGGACTGGGCGGCCTCGGCGGACTGGGTGACTTCGGCGACGGCGAGACCTGGCGCGCGGCCAAGGAGGAGCTGCGCCGGGCCAGGCAGGAGTGGAAGGAACAGGCCCGCCGGGCGAAGGACGAGTCCCGGCGCGCCCGCGAGGAGGCCCAGCAGGCCCGCCGCCAGGCCAAGGAGGCCCAGGAGAAGGCGCGCGAGCAGATGCAGGCCGCCGCCCGCCAGGTGCAGGAGCACTTCGCGCGGGGCGACTGGCCCTCCGGTGTTCGCGAGAGCCTCGCGGAGATCACCGGCCAGCTCGGCGGCTTCGCGCGGTCCGGCGCCTGGCCCCCGTTCGGCAAGCCGGAACCGGACGCCCCGGCCGCCTCCGCTTCCGACGACGCCTCCGACTGGGGCCGGGACGCGCCGGTCACGGGCGATCCGGTACGCGACCTGGACCGCCTGCTGGACCGTTTCCGCGACGGCGTCCGGGACGCGGCCCGCGATCACGGGGTGACGGAGACCCAGCTCGCGGAGGCCCGCCGCCACCTGGGCGCGGCGACGGCGCGGATCGAGGCGCTGCTGACGGCGAAGGACGGGAAGGAGGTCTGAGCCGACGCGGCTCGGGCCGGGCGGGGCGGGTGTCCGGTGCCGGACGCCCGCCCCGCTCCGCGTGCCCCGGTCTCCGTACCGCCTCCGTACCGCCGGCTCCATTCCGTTCGCCCGTCTCACCCGGCCCCGGCGCGTCCCTGACTCCCGTGGGCCTCGGGGCCGTACAGCGCGCGCCGCACGGCCGCGTAGGCGGCGCCGTGCTCGGCGAGCACGTCCGCGACGACTCCGGGCTTCGCGGTGAGGGCCGGGAGCAGGTGCTCCGCGCCGATGAAGCGGTCGCCGCGCCCCAGGGCGACCCGTAGCGAGTTCTCCAGTACGGTCTTCGCGCCCGGAGTGAAGGGGCGGTGCCCCGACCACCACCGGCGGCCGGTCCGGCCGGTCGCCGGGGCTCCCTCACCGTGGGCCCCTTCGACCCGGGACAGGATCGCTCCGATGCCGATGCCGGCGAGGGCGTCGGTGTCGGCCTCGGCCAGGCCGCCGTGCCGGCGGGGCCTCGGCGAAGGCGGCGTCCAGGGAGGCGCGATGGCCGTGGAGGCCGAGTGCGGTGACGGCGAACGAGGCCCGGCCGCCCTCCTCCCAGCAGCCGGCGCAGCGCGGCCACCGCCCGCAGCCCGACGCGCGGGTCGCGGTCACCTGCGCGTTCGGCCGGATCCGTCGCTTCGGTCATGACGTCAACTTGAATTGACACCCTCCTTCCGTCAATCAAAGTTGACATCATCGTCGGCCAGACGCGCGTGCCGCTCGACGTCGTACCGGGTGCGGCCGTAGCGCAGCCTGGCCCGCTCGATGCCCTCGGCCACGAATCCGGAGCGGGCCGCGACCCGGCAGGAGGCCGGGTTGTCGGTGCGGTGCCCCAGCTCCAGCCGGTACAGCCCCAGCTCACCGAAGGCCCACCGCGCCAGTGCCCGCACCCCGGCCGGGGCGACCCCCCGGCCGCGCGCCTCCTCGGTGGTCCAGTAGGAGACCCAGCCGGTGTCATGGGCCCGGTTGACGGCGCCGAGGTCGACACAGCCGAGGGCCTCGCCCTCCTCCCCCACGACGGCCCAGGAGTAGCCGGTGCGCGCTCCCCGTTCGCGCGTACGGTCCGCGATCCAGGCCAGCGCCCCGGGCCGGTCGAACACGGGCCGGTCCGTCTGACGGTCCATCTCGGCCGGGGCGAAGGCGCGGAGCACCGCCGAGGCGTCGGCGGGCTCCCAGGGGCGCAGCAGAAACCCTTCAGGGGTGGTCAGTTCGTCCATACGGGCCAGCTTCGCGCACGGTCACCACCACCTCCGCCCCGGGCCACGCCAGAACGGCCGGCCATCCCCCGCGCGAGGACTTGCCGAGGACGCGGGCCGGGCCGGTGACGGAGACGCGCCAGCCCCGGGGGGCCGGCGGGAGGGACAGCTCCGTCACTCCGGGGCGGGCGGCCGCGCGGTAGGCGAGACGGTAGGAGCGGGTGTCCGCGTCGTACGCCTGGGAGCCGACGGTTCCCGCGACGGCCGGGGCGTACGGGGTGGCCGTCCGCTCCTTGTTCGTGCGGAAGCGGCCGTGCTCGTCGACCGCGCAGTAGCCGCCGCCGTAGCACCAGACGTACCCCGCCCAGCCGGAGCTGTAGCGGTTCAGGGAGGCGACGGCCTCGCGGTAGAAGCGGCCCATGTTCGGCAGGGCGTTGTTCAGCGGCCCCCACTCGCCGACGACGACCGGCATCCCGTGCCGGGCCGGGTAGGCGGTGACGGCGGCCTCGTACGCCTCGATCCAGCCGGCGGAGGGGTCGTAGTCCGCGCCGGCCTCCATGGCGGTGTTGTAGAAGTGCGGGGCGTACACGGTCCGGCGGTCCTCGATCCGGCCGAGACCGGTGGGGACGCCCTCGCCGACGATCGGGGTCGGCTCGACGAAGATCCAGGTGTCGCGGTCCTTCGCCCGAACGGCGCGGGCGAGCCGGTTGTACATCGGGGTGAGGTGCCGGGCCTCGATCCGGCGGGCCGCGGTCGGCAGGTCCTCGCCCTCGCGCAGCTCCCCCATCGGCTCGTTGATCAGGTCATAGCCGAGGACGGCCGGGTGGTCGCCGAAGCGTCCGGCGAGTACCTGCCACATGGCGGCCTGGGCGCGCTGGAGGTCGGGGTCCTCGTAGAGGTGGGTGAAGGCACGCTGGACGGCCGGTTCGAAGTACTCGGCGAACCAGTCGTCCGGGTGCGGGGTGAACGGCAGTCCGTCGGTCCTGGTGGCCCAGGCGGGGATGCCCCGGTGCCCGAACGCGGGACCGAAGACGTCCTGGTGGGCGTCGATGAGGACATGGATCCGGTGTGTGCGCGCCCAGTCCAGGATGCGTTCGATCCGCCGGAGGTAGCGCTCGCTGTACTGGCCGCGGGTGGGCTCCAGGTCGTCCCAGAAGACCAGGAGCCGGGCGAAGTTGAAGCCGCCCGCGCGCAGGTCGCGGAAGTGCCGTTCGGTGATGGCGGTGAGGGCGGCCTCGCCGCGGTTCGCCTTGTCCTCGACGTTCCAGCCGCGCAGGGTGAGGGCGCGCCCCCGGTCGTCGGTCAGCGGCGGGATGCCGTGCCCGGCGGACGCGGGGGCGGGGGCCGGGGTGGATACGGGGGCGGGGCGCGCCGAGGCGGCGGGGGCGAGGGCCCCCGCCGCGAGCACGGACGCGACGACAACTGCCATGAGTGCTCTGCCCATTCGCATGGGTCGATCCCATCAGCAGAACTGACGCTCCATCAAGACTTCGGTACCGGCCTCTTTCAGCCGGTGGGCTTCAGCACGATCTTCCCGAAGAGATCGCCCGACTCCACCCGCCCGATCGCCTCCCGGGCCCGGTCCAGCGGCAGCACCTCGTCGATGACCGGGCGCACCCCGGTGGTCGCGCAGAACGCGAGCAGGTCCTCCAGCTCGTCCTTGGTCCCCATGGTGGAGCCGACCACCTTGAGCTCCAGGAAGAAGATCCGGGTCAGCTCGGCGTGCTGGGGCCGGTCGCCGCTGGTGGCCCCGGAGATGACGAGAGTGCCGCCGGGGCGCAGCGACTTCACCGAGTGGGACCAGGTGGCGGCCCCCACGGTCTCGATGACGGCGTCCACCCGCTGCGGCAGCCGGGTACCGGGCTCGTACGCCTCCAGTGCCCCGAGCGCGACCGCCCGCTCGCGCTTGGCCCGGTCCCGGCTCGTGGCGAAGACCCGGAGCCCGGCGGCCTTCCCGAGCGCGATCGCGGCGGTGGCGACCCCGCCGCCGGCGCCCTGGACGAGCACGGAGTCGCCGGGCCGCACCCCGGCGTTGGTGAACAGCATCCGGTACGCGGTGAGCCAGGCGGTCGGCAGGCAGGCGGCCTCCTCGAAGCTGAGCTCCCTCGGCTTGGGCAGCACGTTCCAGGTGGGGACGGTGACCTGCTCGGCGAAGGTGCCCTGGTAGCGCTCGGTGAGGATGGAGCGCGGCTCCTTCGGCCCGACGCCATGGCCCGACTGCCCGATGACGGAGTGCAGGACGACCTCGTTGCCGTCCTGGTCGACGCCGGCCGCGTCGCAGCCGAGGATCATCGGCAGCCGGTCCTGCGGAAGGCCCACGCCCCGCAGGGACCAGAGGTCGTGGTGGTTGACGGAGGCGGCCCGGACGGTGACCGTGGTCCACCCGGGACGTGCCTCGGGGGCCGGGCGGTCGCCCAGCTCCAAGCCGTCGAGGGGCCGGTCGGGATCGATGCGGGCTGCGTAGGCGGCGAACATGGCTCGACGATAGGCGGGGCGGGGCGCGAACGTAACCGCCCGCGTGTGTGACGCACGCCAACCGACGAGCCCCTCCAGGGGGCGGCCCCCGGCCCCTGAGGGGCTGTCAGTGGCCGCCTCGGCCGCCGGAGGGGCCGGCCAAGCGGCCGGCGGGGCGGACGGCGCGGGGCCGGGCTCCGGGAACGGCGATGGGCGGGGACCGTACGGCCGGCCCCCGCCCATCGCACAACCGCTCAACGCGGCATCAGCGCCGCGCCACGCCCTCCGCACGGGCGGCCGCGGCCACCGCCGCGGTGACCGCCGGAGCGACCCGCTCGTCGAACGGCGAGGGGATCACGTAGTCCGCCGCCAGCTCGTCGCCCACGACATCCGCCAGCGCGTTCGCGGCGGCGATCTTCATGCCCTCGGTGATCCGGGAGGCCCGGACCTGGAGCGCGCCGGCGAAGATGCCCGGGAAGGCCAGCACGTTGTTGATCTGGTTCGGGAAGTCCGAACGGCCGGTCGCCACGACGGCCGCGTACTTGTGCGCGACCTCGGGGTGGACCTCCGGGTTCGGGTTGGCCATCGCGAAGACGTAGGCGCCGGGGGCCATCGAGGCCACCGCCGCCTCCGGGACCGTACCGCCGGACACGCCGATGAAGACGTCCGCGCCCGCCAGTGCCGTCTCCAGCGAACCGGAGAGGCCGGCCCGGTTGGTGAGCTCGGCCAGCTCGCGCTTGACCTCGGTCAGGTCCTCGCGGTCGCGGCTGACGATGCCCTTGCGGTCGGCCACCGCGATGTCGCCGATCCCCGCCTCCAGCAGGAACTTGGCGATGGCCACGCCCGCCGCGCCCGCGCCGGAGATCACGCCGCGCAGGTCGCCGAGCGTGCGCCCGGAGAGCTTCGCGGCGTTGCGCAGGGCGGCGAGGGTGACGACGGCCGTGCCGTGCTGGTCGTCGTGGAAGACCGGGATGTCCAGGCGCTCCTGGAGCTTGCGCTCGATCTCGAAGCACCGGGGCGCCGAGATGTCCTCCAGGTTCACCCCGCCGAACGAGGGGGCGAGCCGGACGACGGTGTCGACGATCTCGTCCGCGTCGGTGGTCGCGAGCGCGATCGGCACCGCGTCGACGCCGCCGAACTGCTTGAAGAGAATGGCCTTGCCCTCCATGACCGGGAGGGACGCCTCGGGACCGATGTCGCCGAGTCCGAGCACGGCGGTACCGTCGGTCACGACGGCAACGACCTGCGACTTCCAGGTGTAGTCGTGGACGAGTTCGGGGTTGTCGGCGATGGCGCTGCACACTTTCGCCACGCCGGGCGTGTACGCCAGGGAAAGGTCGTCCTTGTCCCGGATCGGGACGGTGGCCTGCACGGCCATCTTCCCGCCCCGGTGGAGGGCGAAGGCCGGATCGAAGGGCTCGTCGGCCCCGGTGTCCGCTGCGCTCGTGCGCTGGATGCCGCTGTCGTTGGTGCTGTCGCTGCGAGGATTGACGATCTCCGCTGCCATGGTGTTGACCCCTTAAGTCTTCATCGTTAGAGGGTGGCCACTCCTGGTTGAGGAGGGGTGGGCGGGCACCGCGTACGCGCCCCGCACCGGGCGGTTGGCCCGCCCTGGCAGGGAAGAGGTACATACGCGCGGGCGCGCCGCACACGCGCCCTGAGCCCCGGATGAGGGGTGTAAACGTCTTTCTTACCGGACGAACGATGTTACGGACGAGTCCATATCGATGCGGTGACGTGACTCATAGTCGAATATCTGGACAAGTCGGCAAACCGGCATAAATGCCGTCCACTGGTCGAGACGTACCGAAGATTCTCCGGCAGAGGGAATGAATCCCCACAGATGATCCGGCCGTGGTGTACCGGCCGTTGATGTTCGGGGGTCGCCCGTTATCCGATTTTGACATGGCCGGACCCCTGAATGGGCCGGCCCGAATGGCAGGATGCCGTCATCACACAAGGTGGCGACACCCGAAGGTGCGTGCCAAGCCGCCCATCAGCACCTCACCCTCACCTGCCGGAGGATCCCGACATGACCGCAAGCATCACGCGTCGTACGACCGCGAAGTCCCGGATTGCGGCGATCGGCGCCATCGCGGTCGCCGGCTCCCTGCTGCTCACCGCTTGTGGCGACCAGACCGACAAGGGCTCGAAGGAGTCCGGCTCGCCGAAGGCGTCGGAGAGCGCTCCGCTCGCCGACCTGCTGCCCCCGGCCATCAAGGACAAGGGCGTCATCAGGGTCGGTTCGGACATCGCGTACCCGCCGGTGGAGTTCAAGGACGATTCCGGCAAGGTCGTCGGCATCGACCCCGACCTCGGCGCCGCCCTCGGCAAGCAGCTCGGCGTCACCTTCGAGTTCCAGAACGGAACGTTCGACACCCTCATCACCGGCCTGCGCTCGAAGCGTTACGACCTGGCCATGTCGGCGATGACCGACACCAAGGACCGCCAGGACGGCGTCGACTCCGAGACCGGGAAGAAGGTCGGCGAAGGCGTCGACTTCGTCGACTACTTCACCGCCGGCGTCTCGATCTACACCAAGAAGGGCGACGACCAGGGCATCAAGGGCTGGTCCGACCTCTGCGGCAAGAAGATCGCCGTCCAGCGCGGCACGGTCTCCCACGACCTCGCCAAGGCCGAGAGCGCGAAGTGCGGCAGCAAGGGCAAGATCGCCATCGAGCAGTTCGACAACGACCTGGAGGCGCAGACGCGGCTCCGCGCCGGGGGCGCCGACGCCGGTTCGTCCGACTTCCCGGTGGCCGCGTACGCGGTGAAGACCTCGGGCGGCGGCAAGGACTTCCAGATCGTCGGCGAGCAGGTCGAGGCGGCCCCGTACGGCATCGCCGTCGCCAAGGGCAACACCGAGCTCCGGGACGCGGTGAAGGCGGCGCTCGACGCCATCATCGAGAACGGCGAGTACGACAAGATCATCGCCAAGTGGGGCGTCAAGGACGGCGCGGTCACCGAGGCCCGGATCAACGGCGGATCGTGACGGATCACGGCGGTGAGAGGCAACACCTGTGACTGACATCAAGAAGACGGGTCCGACCGGCACACCACCGGCGCCGGCGGCCGGACCCGAGGCGATCACGGCCATCCCGGTCCGCCACTACGGGCGCTACGTGTCGGCGGTCATCGCCATCGGCCTGCTGGCGTCCATCGTCTACGCGTTCTCCCAGGGCCAGATCAACTGGGGCGCCGTACCCGACTACTTCTTCGACGACCGGATCATCCGGGGCGTGGGCCAGACCCTGCTGCTGACCGTCCTGTCGATGGCCATCGGCATCGTCGGCGGCGTCCTGCTCGCGGTGATGCGCCTGTCGAAGAACCCGGTGACCGCGTCGATCGCGTGGTCGTACATCTGGTTCTTCCGGGGCACCCCGGTCCTGGTCCAGCTCTTCGTCTGGTTCAACCTGGGCCTGGTCTTCGAGTACATCAACCTCGGGCCGGTCTACAAGGACGAGTGGTCGTCCTTCATGACCCCCCTGCTGACCGCCCTCCTGGGGCTCGGCCTCAACGAGGCCGCGTACATGGCGGAGATCTGCCGCGCCGGCCTGCTGTCGGTCGACGAGGGCCAGACCGAGGCGTCGCACGCGCTGGGCATGAGCCACAGCAAGACGCTGCGCCGGGTGGTCATCCCGCAGGCGATGCGCGTCATCGTGCCGCCGACGGGCAACGAGGTCATCAACATGCTCAAGACGACCTCGCTGGTGGCCGCCGTGCAGTTCACCGAACTGTTCCGGTACGCCCAGGACATCGGGCAGAACTCCGGCGCCCCCGTGGAGATGTACTTCCTCGCCGCGTCCTGGTACCTGATCATGACCTCGGTGCTGAGCGTGGGCCAGTACTACCTGGAGCGCCACTACGCACGCGGTTCCAGCCGGAGCCTGCCGCAGACACCGGTCCAGAAGATCAGGGCCACCGTGCTGTCCCTGGGCCGCCCCAAGGGAGGCATGGCATGACGACCCCCATGGTGAAGGCCGAGGGCGTCCACAAGTCCTTCGGCTCCGCGCACATCCTCAAGGGCATCGACCTGGAGGTCGCCCCGCGTGAGGTGTCCTGCCTGATCGGTCCGTCCGGGTCCGGCAAGTCGACCTTCCTGCGGTGCATCAACCACCTGGAGAAGATCAACGCCGGCCGGCTCTCCGTCGACGGCGGGCTGGTGGGCTACCGGCAGAAGGGCGACAAGCTCTACGAACTCAAGGACAGCGAGGTCGCCCTCCAGCGCCGTGACATCGGCATGGTCTTCCAGCGCTTCAACCTGTTCCCGCACATGACGGCGATCGAGAACGTCATGGAGGCCCCGGTCCAGGTCAAGGGCGAGGCCAGGGCCGTGGCCCGGGCCCGCGCCGAGAAACTGCTGGACCGGGTGGGCCTCGCCGACAAGGCGAGGAACTACCCCTCCCAGCTCTCCGGCGGGCAGCAGCAGCGGGTGGCGATCGCCCGCGCGCTGGCCATGGAGCCCAAGCTGATGCTCTTCGACGAGCCGACCTCGGCGCTCGACCCGGAGCTGGTGGGCGATGTCCTGGACGTCATGCGCGGGCTGGCCGAGGACGGCATGACGATGATCGTCGTCACCCACGAGATGGGCTTCGCCCGCGAGGTGGGCGACGCGCTGGTCTTCATGGACGACGGCATGGTGGTCGAATCCGGCCACCCGCGCGACGTGCTGACCAACCCCCAGCACGACCGGACGAAGTCGTTCCTGTCCAAGGTGCTGTAGGGCGGCCGATGCGCCCCGGGCCGGCCGGCCCGGGGCGCATTCCTGCTTACCGGCCGGGCCTCCGGGCGGCCGGCGGGCCGGACACGCCTCCGCCCGGACCTCCGGATGGCCGGACCCCGGATGGCCGGACCTCCGAATGGCCGGCGGGCCGGCGCCTCCGTCCGTCCCGACGGCTCCGTCCGTCCCGACGGCTCCGTCCGTCCCGGCGCCTCCGTCCGTCCCGACAGCTCCGTCGCGGGAGCGGCCGTCCGGGAGGACGCCGAAGGCCCCCGGGACCGCACCAGGGACCACGGGAGACCGGCGGCACGGCGGTTTCCGCACCGCCTTGCGCCAGGGGCCTACTTCACGGCGAGCACGAGCGCGTCCGAGGGGGACGCCCAGACGGCACGGGCCTCACCGAAGCCGGAGGCCAGCAGGGTGCGCGCGTGCCAGTCGGCGGAGGGCATGTCACCGTCCGCGTGCTCGCCGAAGAGGGCGAACCGCTCGGCGGTGGGTGCGGCCAGGACCGGGTCCTTCGCCGCGACGGCCCACCACTCCGCCCAGTCCAGCGCCCCGGCGGCCTTGGCCCGGTCCATCGCGGCGTGCCGGTGGGCGCGTTCGGCCGCGTTGATCCGGGGCGTGCCGGTGTCGATCATGCGGTCGGCGTTCATGAACACCCCGCCGTCCCGGACGAGGCCGCCGATCCGCCCGTAGAGCGCGGTGAGCGGGTCACGGTGCAGCCAGTGCAGGGCGGTGGAGGTGAGGACGGCGTCGTACGAGGCGTGGGGCAGCCGGGCGGTCCAGTCGGGGTCCTTGAGGTCGGCGGTGACGAAGGCGACCCGGTCGTCGCCCTCGAAGGTGCCGCGGGCGATGGCCAGGAGCGCGGGGTCCAGATCGACGCCGGTGCTCGTCGCGTTCGGGAACCGCTCGAGGAGCCGGCCCGTGATACTTCCCGTACCGCAGGCGAGGTCGAGCACCCGCGCTTCCGGTCCCACGACCGCCTCGACCATGTCCAGCATCACCCGGAACCGCTCCTCGCGGTCGGGCATGTACCACTCCTGCTGCCGGTCCCAGCTCTCCTGCCAGGACTGCCAGTCGGTGCCCGTAGCCGTCTCCGTCACGTCAACCTCCACGTAATACCCGCGTGCGCGTAATGCCCATAACTGCCAATCGACCATTACACTGGCCGACACCCCTGACTCTAGACCCGCACCGTAAGGACTACAAGTGGAACTGGCCTATTACTCGGACTACGCCGTGCGCCTGGTCAACACCGAGGAGCCGGCCCGCAACAAGGACGCACTCACCTCGGTCGAGGCGGTCCGGGAGCTGTTCGGCGCCAATCAGCAGGCGGCGCGGCGTACGACGGATGCGGACGTGACCCGGTTCCGTTCCGTGCGGGCGCGGCTGCGCGCGGTCTTCGAGGCGGCGGACGGCGACGACGAGACGCTCGCGGTCGACCTGCTGAACTCGCTGCTGCTGGAGTTCCCGGTGAGCCCGCAGATCTCGGGACACGACGTACGCGACGAGGACGGCAGGCCGGACTGGCACATGCACCTGGCCGACCACCCGTCGAACGCGACCGCCGGCTACGCCGCCATCGCGGCGATGGGGCTGGCCTTCCACCTCACCGAGCACGGCGTGGACCGCCTCGGCCTGTGCGAGGCACTCCCCTGCCGCAACGCCTACCTGGACACCTCCACCAACCGCTCCAGGCGCTACTGCTCGGACCGCTGCGCGACCCGCGCGAACGTCGCCGCCTACCGGGCCCGCAAGCGCGAGGAGGCGGAACGCACCGGCCGCAGCGCGGAGACCGCCCAGCCCAGCACCGCCGACAGCGACCGCTGACCCTTCGCCAGGGGCCGGTAGCGGGCCCGCACCCGGGCCAGCACCAGCTCCTCCGGCACGGTCCCGTAGTCGGTGCTGTCCCCGCCCGCGAAGGTGTTGTCGCCCCGCACCCACCAGCCGCCGGGCCGCCGCTCGGTGGCGCGCTTGACCACCAGCAGGTCCTGCTGGAAGGGGTGCCGCAGGATCACCACGTCACCGGGGCGCACGAGCGCCCCGTACTGCACGAGCAGCAGGTCCCCCTGGTAGAGCGTGGGCACCATCGAGGGCCCCGTCACCTCCACCACTCGCAGCGGACGCCGCGTCACCCGCGCGCCTCCGGACACCTGTCGCCGCTCCGGCATCTCCCGGCCCTCCTCCAGCACATCGTGTGCACATCGCCCCGCGTACCGCTCCGTACATTCGGCCAACGGCCCGATTCTCACCCCGGACTTTTGACCTAAGCCCCTGGGGCAGCCGCGGAAAGCGGCGCTCCACGGAGTAATGTCCCACCTGAGAAGACGATCACGAGGAGGACAGCTCCATGCTTTCCCGCCTGTTTGCCCCCAAGGTGAAGGTCAGCGCCCACTGCGACCTGCCCTGCGGCGTGTACGACCCGGCCCAGGCCCGCATCGAGGCCGAGTCGGTCAAGGCCGTCCAGGAGAAGTACCAGGCCAACGAGGACGCGGACTTCCGCACGCGCGCCGTCCTGATCAAGGAACAGCGCGCCGAGCTCGCGAAGCACCATGTCTCGGTGCTCTGGAGCGACTACTTCAAGCCCCCGCACTTCGAGAAGTTCCCGGAGCTGCACCAGCTCATCAACGACACCCTGAAGGCGCTCTCCGCGGCCAAGGGCTCGAACGACCCGAAGACGGGCCAGAAGGCCCTGGACCTCATCGCCGAGGTCGACAGGATCTTCTGGGAGACCAAGAAGGCTTGATCTCTGGTTAGGCCGTCTGACCTGCGGTTTCGCTGGTCATGTCGCCTACCGGTCCGCACCCGGTCCGCAGGCCGCCGAGAACGGCGTCCATCACGGACCGGGTGCGGTCTTCTTCGCCCGGCCACAGGTGCGCGTAGATCCGCAGCGTGATGACGGCGGACGCGTGGCCGAGGACCATCTGGACCTGCTTGACGCTCGCCCCGCCCGCGATGAGCGCGGAGGCGTAGAAGTGCCGCAGGTCGTGGGTCACCATGTGCGGCAGCTCGGCGGGTTTGCGGCCCTCACGCCCGGCCGCCTCGCCCTCCGCCGCCTGAAGCGCCTTGCGGGCACAGTTCCACTCGGTCTTCCACCGGCCGGTAGCTATCGCCACCGTCGAGGTCGCCGCAGCGGGCCCACCCTTTGCCGTTGGGGCGCTTCTGATCGGGTGCGTCGTTGACCGATGCGCCGCGGGCCCGGGCATGTCGACGATGTGACGGGCGCCGCTGACGCCGACGTGTACGCGGGGCCCGGCCGTAAGAGCTGAGCCGGCGTCCGTCAGTCGAGCCGGTCCGTCAGATGACCTTCCTCTCCTGGGTGACCATCACGGCCACTGAGCCCATGTCGATGAAGCGTGCTTCGTCGGGGTTGACCAGCGTCCGGTAGTTCTCGGAGGCGAAGAAGGCGTCATGGTCCTCCCAGTCCTCGAACCAGATTTCCGTCAGGCCGTCGTAGGCCCGGGGCGGGTAGTTCTCGGCGGGGACCGGGTGGGACACGGTGTACTTGCGCACGTAGCTTTCCGCCTCCGGGATGGAGGTGAACAGCGGCGCGTGCCGGTCCCGGTGGTGCTCGACGAAACGCTCGTACGACATTCCCTCGATACGGTTGATCATGAAGATGAGCTTCAGCATGGAGTTAACCTAAAAGCTCACATCAATGTCAGGGGCAAGTCGGTCAGGAGCATGGGGGGTCGGCATGCGGATCGGTGACCTGTCCGCCCGGACGGGAGCCAGCCGTCGGTCGCTGCGCTACTACGAGGAGCAGGGCCTGCTCGTCAGCTCCCGTTCGCCCAGCGGACAGCGCCACTACGAGGACGAGCACGTCCAGCGGGTGCGCCTCGTGCGGGCGTTTCTGGCGGCGGGCATGTCCAGTGGCACCATTGCCGAGATGGCGCCCTGCATGGCCGAGCCGAATGAGGACCGGGCACGGCAGGCTCTGGAGATCATGGGCCACGAGCGGGCCCGGCTGTCTGAGGCCATCGACGGCCTCGCCGCCGCCAGGGACGCGCTGGACGGCCTCATCGCGGACAACCACGCGTACCTGGCACGGTCGGCGGAGGACGGTTCGTGACCTGGGGACGTTCGAATCAGCGCGCGGGCCGGAGAAGACGCGGCAACGCGAGGCAGGCGTCGACCCGTACGTGACCCCGCTCGCCCCGTGCTTGCCCTTCCACGTCATCGCCGACGACTTGGGATCTCCTCGGCTTCGAGGCCATTGACGGCCACCACGCCGGCTGATCGCGGGTCTGCGGCGCCGAGTGGCGGACGCCCTGGGGGCCCTGTGCGGACCGGATGGCGGCCCTGGCCGGTGGTCGGCCTCCTCCCCCTCGGGTGAGACCGAAGCACCCGGTCCGAGCGGTGTGCTCCCCCGCGCGGTACACGCCCCGCCCGTCACCGCGACGCCGGGCCGCACCGGCCGGGACGCGCCCCGCGGGCCCCGCGCTGTCATACCTGAGAGCCATCCCGCGGGTGCGCTCTCCAGCGGGACGCCGACTACGGCTGCTCGTCCATAACTTCTGTACCGGAAGCACGAATTGCCCCCGGTACGGAAGGACCCCGCCTCATGCCCGACCGCCCGTCCGGACCCCGTCGGCGCAGATCCGGCTCGCGCGGGCCCCGCCTGCGCCGGGCCCTGCTCGCCGCCCTCGTCACCTGTGCGGTGGCGGTGCCGGTGTCCGGGGCGGCCCGCCCCGCCGCCGTGCCCGCCCCAGCGCCGACCGTCCTCGGGCCGCTGCGGGACGCGAGTCCGGCGGAGCTCGCCCGGCGGTACGCGGTGAGCCGGCAGGACATCCGGGCGGCCGGACGGGCGGCGGAGGAGCACGGCGACCGCAGGCGGGCGGCCTCGCTGCGGGTGATGGCCGCGCCGGGCCGGCAGTTCCTCGCCTTCGACGGGCGGGGCGGCGGCCGGAGCACGGAGGTCGTCGGGGAGCTGGCCACGGCCCGGCACATCGCGGTGCTGGTGCCCGGTGCGGGCGTGGGTCTGGACGCGTACGGGCGGCTGCGGCGCGGTGCGGCGGCGCTGGGACGGGAGTTGGGCGAGGGCGCGGCGGTGGTCGCGTGGCTCGGCTACCGCTCGCCCGCCACCGTCGGCCCGGCCGTTCTGACCACCGGGCGGGCCGACGGGGCGGCGCCGGACCTGCGCGCGCTGGTGGACGGGCTGCGCGCGGTGCGGCCCGCCGCCCGGATCAGCCTGCTGTGCCACTCCTACGGTTCGGTGGTCTGCGCCCGGTCCGCGCGGGGGACGGCGGCCGACGCCCTGGTCCTCTACGGCAGCCCCGGGGTCGGATTCCCGGATGCCGCCTCGCTGCGCACCGGGGCACGGGTGTGGGCGGGCCGGAGCGGCGGGGACTGGATCGCCCGGGTGCCCCATGTGCGGGTGCGGGTGCCGTTCGTCGCGACCGTCGGTTTCGGGACCGATCCGGTGGCGGACCGGTTCGGTGCCGAGGTGTTCGACGCGGGCGACGGCGGCCACAGCGACTACCTGCTGCCCGGGTCCCGTTCCCTGACGCGGCTGGCACGGATCGTGGCCGGCGCGCAACCGTCGGAGGCGGGCGGTGCGCCGGAGGGCCGCCGCGCCCCGTCGGCGGACGGCCGTGCCCCGGAGTCCGGCCGCACTTCTTCGGAGGTCTCCCGTGGTTGAGGTCCTGCGTGGACGGGTCGCCCGGATCGAGGCCGCCACCCCGCCCGGCCGGGACCGGGCCGTCGACGCCCTGCGGGCCCTGGCGATCCTCGGCGTGGTGGTCGGGCACTGGCTGGTGACCGCACTGGTCACCGACAGCGGCACGGTGCGCGGGGCCAGCCCGCTGACCTACCTGCCGCACCTCACTCCGGTCTCCTGGGTGTTCCAGACCCTCGCGGTGTTCTTCCTGGTCGGCGGGCAGGTGGCGGCGGGGAGTTGGGCCTCGGCCCGGCGGCGGGGCGTGCCGTACGGGCCATGGGTGGGCGGTCGGCTGGCACGCCTGTTCCGGCCGGTGGCGGCGGTGCTGGTGGTGTGGGCGCTCGCGGCGGGGGTGATGCTGGCGGCCGGGGTGGGCGAGCCGACGGTCCGTGCGCTGGGCAAGCTGGTCTGGTCGCCGCTGTGGTTCTTGCTGGTCTTCGCCGCGCTGACCGCGCTGACTCCGCTGGTGGCCCGGCTGCACCCGTTGTGGCCGGTCGTGGTGGTGCTGCACGTCGACCTCGTACGCCTGGGTCTCGGCGGTCCCTCCGAGCTGGGGTGGATCAACGTGGTCGCGGGCTGGCTGGTGCCCTACTGCCTGGGGGCGCTGGTGGCCCGGGGCGGCATGTGCGGCCGGACGGGCGGTTGGGCGCTGCTGCTCGGCGGGGGCGCTGCGGCCGTCGCTCTCGTGCTGTGGGCCGGGTACCCGGCGGCCATGGTCGGAGTTCCGGGCGGCCGGATGTCCAATCTGGATCCGCCGAGCCTGGCCGCCGTGGCGTTCGGCCTGGCGCAGTGCGGGGCGGCGCTGCTGCTGATCGGCCCGCTGCGCCGGGTGCTGCGGAGGCCCGCGGTGTGGGCGGTGGTCGCGGTGGTGAACCTGTCGGCGATGACCGTCTTCCTGTGGCACCAGACCGCGATGATCATCGTCACGGCGAGTGCGTCGGTGCTGTCGGCCGATCCGTTGCCGGGGCTGCACACCCTGCCCGACGGTCCCGGCTGGGTGGCGGCCCGGCTGCTCTGGCTGCCGGTGTTCGCCCTGGCCCTGCTGGTGTGCCGGTCGGCGTTTCGGGGTTACGAGCAGGGCGGGCGGCGTACCGGCGGCGGTTCGGCCGTCGTACGCACGTCCTCCCCCGGGCGGAGGGGGCACACGCGTCGTGCCTAGTCTGAGCGGCAGTGGAGCCGAGGGGGCGGTGGGGACGGTGACGTCATCGAGGGCGGAGCGCCTGCGGGCGGCGGCGAGCCGTGCGCCGCGCGCCCTGTACGAGGAGCTGTGGGCCGCGCCCGCCGACCGCGTGCCGCGCATGGGGGAGCCGGGCTCGCCGGTGTGGCGGCCGGTGTTCCTGGTGCTGCTGGTGATCACCGCGGTCGGCCTCATGGTGATCCGTACCAACGAACTCGTGCCGCACGGGGGCACGGTCTACCTGTTCGCGGTGCTGGCGGCCGGCGCGCAGTCGGCGGCGCTGGTGGCCGGGATGATCCGGCCCGTGGGCGCCTGGTGGTCGGCGACCGCGCTGTCGGTGGTGACGGTGGTGGTCACCGAGTCCACCGCGCCCGCGGAGGGCTCGTACCCCCCGTGGATTCCCGCGGTCTTCCCCATGAGCCCGGAGTTGTTGTACCCCCCTCCGTTCGCCGGAGTGGCTCTGCAGGGCGGGGCCCTGTTCCTGCTGGCGCTGCGGGTCCGGCCCCGACGCGCGGTGGCCGCACTGGGGATCACGACGGGGGTGGCGCTGCCGCTGGCCCTGTACGCGCCTGGGCTGCCGCATCTCGCCCCCCTGGTGCCGGCGCTCGTGTTCGTCACCGCTGTGGTGCTCGGGATCGCGCTCCGCAGCGTGCGTCTCGCCCGTAAGGACCTCGTCGTCCAGGTCGAGCTGACGGCGGAGGAACGGGCCCGGCGCACGCTTCTGGAGGAGCGCAACCGGATCGCCCGCGAGCTGCACGACGTGGTCGCGCATCACATGTCGGTGATCTCCATCCAGGCCCAGGTCGCCCCGCACCTGGTGGAGCACCCGAGCGATGAGCTGAGGGAGAATCTGACCGGCATCCGCCAGAACGCTCTCGAAGCCCTGGCCGAGTTGCGCCGGGTGCTGGGCGTCCTCCGCTCGGAGGACGCGCCCGCGCCGAGCGCGCGTCATGCCCCGCAGCCCGGTCTCGACCGGCTCGACGAACTGGTGGCCACCGTGCGCTCCACCGGCCTCGCCGTCAGCGTCTCCACCACCGGCGGGCCCCGCCCGCTGTCCCCCGGCGTCGAACTGTCCGCGTACCGCATCGTGCAGGAGGCGCTGAGCAACGTGATGCGCCACGCGCCCGGTGCGAGCGCCCGGGTGGAGATCGCCCACCGGTCCCCCGGACTGACCGTGCGAGTCGTCAACTCCCCGCCGGACCGGCCCGCCGCCCCCTCGCCCGGGGTACGCCACGGTCTGCTGGGGATGCGCGAACGCACCGCGATGCTCGGCGGCGAACTCGCCACCGGGCCGACGCCCGACGGCGGCTGGGAGGTCACCGCGATCCTGCCCGCCGGCGTCACCGCAGCCGCCCCCACCCCTACCGAGGACGTTCCATGACACCGCCCATCCGCGCCGTGATCGCCGACGACCAGATGATGGTCCGCCAGGGCTTCACGGTCCTGTTGAACGCCGAGCCGGGCATCGAGGTCGTCGGGCAGGCCGTCAACGGGCTCGACGCGATCGCCAAGGTCGCCGAACTCGCCCCGGATGTCGTGCTGATGGACATCCGGATGCCGGAGATGGGCGGCATCGAGGCGACGCGCCGGATCACCTCCCCCGAGGGCTCGGCGGTGAAGGTCCTCGTACTGACCACCTTCGACCTCGACGAGTACGTCTACGAGGCCCTGCGCGCGGGCGCCTCGGGCTTCCTCCTGAAGGACGCGTCGGCCGAAGAACTCGCCCACGCGGTACGGGTCGTGGCGGCCGGCGACGCACTGCTCTCCCCGAACATCACCAAGCGGCTGATCGTGGAGTTCTCCCGGACGGCCGGTGCCCCGCGCCCGCCGCTCCAGGCGCGGATCGGGGAGCTGACGGAGCGTGAGACGGAGGTGCTGACGCTGATCGCGGGCGGCCTGTCGAACGCGGAGATCTCCCGGGAGCTCATCGTGGCGGAGCAGACGGTGAAGTCCCATGTGGGCCGAATTCTGGTCAAGTTGGGCGTCCGCGACCGGACGCAGGCGGCGGTGTTCGCGTACGAGTCGGGGCTGGTGCGCCCGGCCGGGCTCTGACCTCCCGGCCCCGGCGCACGGCCGGTTCCGTAGGATCGGCCCGTGACGACGGGGATGACAGCGGGGACGACGACGGGGCCTGCGGGAAACGGGACAGGTCCCGGGGGAAACGGGGCGGGGCCGGGCGGGACCGGCGGACAGCGGGGGCACGCCGCTCCCACCGAGGTCGAACGCGAACTGTCGGCGGCGCTCGCGGTCGGCGGCACGGAAGCGGTGTTCGACGTGCTCGCGCGCACCCGGCTGTACGTGCTCGTCCCCCGGCTGCACGCGGACATCCCGGACTGGACGGCCCCGCTGCCCACGTTCCGGGACGGGGCGAGCCGGCGGATCTGCGTGCCGGTGCTGACCCCGGGCCTGCTGCCGCCCTGGCACCCGGAGTGGGTGTTCCGCGCGGTCGGCCTCGGTGAACTCGCCCGGATCTGGCCGTACGACGCACGCCGCCTCGCCGTGAACCACGGCACCCCGTTCGCCGCTCTCGTCGACGCCGGGCCCCGGCGGCTGCGGGCCTGGCGGGCGGCCGACGCCCGGTCCGGCGGGGCGTGCGAGGGGCGGCTGCTCACCGATGCCGACGGGCCCCTGCACGGGCCGCTCGCCCGGGGGCTGGCCCTCGGGGCCCACCTCTCGGTCCACAACGGCCTGGTCTGGAACCGGCTGGGCGCGGCCTACCAGGACTACGCGAGCGACCGGGACCGGCTGCGCAGCCCCTGGGGTATCCAACACCGGGCGGAGTACCGCGACCGGCTGGACTCCCTGATGAAGAACCGGCTGGTGGGCCGGGTGCAGGAGGCCGTGCTGCGCGGCCGGCACACCCTGGCCGCCCGGCTGGGCCGCACGCCAACGCGTGCGGAGTGGTCCGAGGCGGTGGACCGGGCGTTCACCGCGCGCGACGCCGGGGACCGGGCGGAGGCGCACCGGGCGCTGCACCGTTTCATCCGGTACGAGGAGTGGTTCCGGGCCGACGGGGTCCTCGCCCCGGGCCGGCGGGTCGACACGCTCGCGGCCTTCGACCTGGGGCGGGCGGTCAATGTCGTACGGCTCGCGCTGGGCGCCCGGTACACCGAACCGCGGGAGGCCGAGCAGGACGTGCTGCGCCTCGCCGGACTGGCCCGGGACGCCTACTCCTCCTGGGAGGACTTCTCCCTCGGCTATCTGCTGGCCCGCTTGGTGCACGGCGACGACGAGGACGGCACACCCGGCGAGGAACTGACGTACCGGCAGTCGCTGGCCCAGCACCGCGCCCTCACCCAGGCCCCCGCCGGCCCCTACCGGAACATCACCTGGTCATGAACCCGAACCCGCCCGCCCCGCCGTCGGCCGGCGGGGCACCGGCCTCCTGGGCGCCGGCTCCCTGGATTCCGCCGTCCGAGACCGAGCAGCTCCTCCACGAGGCGGCGCTGCGCGGTGACGTACGGGCCCAACTGGCGGCGCTGGCCGGGGCCGAGCTGTACATCCCGGCCCCGCGCGCGGAGGTGGACGCTGATCCGGAGACGGTCACCTGGCGCGCGCACCACGATCCGGCCGGCTTCGTCTGCCGGCCGGTCCTCACCCGGGGAATGCTGCCCGCGTGGCATCCGGACTGGGTCTTCCACGGGGTCTCGCTGCGGTGGGTCGCCCGGTTCGGCTGGTCCGATCCTCGGGTGCTGCTGGGAGTGAACGTGGGGACGCCCGGCCAGTTGCTGCTGCCCACCGCCCCGCCGGACCTGGCGCTGTGGCAGCGCGCGTACGCGGAGAACGACCGCCCGTCCGGCAACCGGCTCCTCGCGCTGCGCCACGGCGCGCTGCACGGGCCGCTGGCGTACGGGCTGGCCTGCGGGGTCCATCTCGCGATCGGCAACGCCGTGCCGTGGAACGAGGTCGGCACCCTCTACCGGGAGTACGTCAAGGAGCGCGAGCTGCTCCGCGAGTCCTGGGGCATCACCGGCCACGAGGAGTGGCGCGCCCAACTGGACGCGCTGCTGGACGCCCGCAACAGCCCGCCGGAGCCGGACTTCGCGCTGCGTGCCCGCGAGCAGTTGGCGGCGGGGCTCGGCGAGCCGCCCTCGGCCGATCTGTGGCGGGAGACCGCCGCCGGTCACGCCCAGGACCTCGGGGCCGACGCGGGCACGGTCAAGGGCATCGAGGATCTGGTGCGCCGGATCATGCGGTACGAGGCCCGGTTCCGCGCGGACGGGCTGCTGCCGCCGGACGGCCGGGTGCGCACGACGGTCGCCTACGACTACGGGCGGGCGGTGAACCTGGCGCGCTGGGGGCTGTCGGCGCGCTTCTGCGGCCCGGCCGAAGCGGAGCAGGCGATCGTGTACGCCGGGGCGCTGAGCAAATCGGCGCACCGCTCCTGGGAGGAGTACTCGGCGGGGTACGCGCTGGGGCGGGTGCTGCGCTTCGACGAGGAGGAGTACGGGCCGTTCTACGAACAGAACGTCCTCGCCCACCGTCTGCTGACGGAGAGCGAGGGCAGTCCGTGGCGTCACATCCCGTGGCGGTGAGGTGGCGCCGACGCGACCGGGGCGGGAGCCGGGCGGCCCGCCCCGCCGGCGGGGCGGGGAGGGCAGCGGGGCGGGGGCGCGGTCCGCGTCGTTCAGCCGCCCGGCAGCGCGGTCCGCGTCGTTCAGCCGCCCGGCAGCAGGTGGCGGTAGCTGTCCGGGTTCTCGACCAGGAACTGGGCGAGGCTCTGCGCCGGGTGCCCGGTGAGCGTGGGGACCGCGTCGGAGACCGCGGCCAGTTCGCCGTTGGCGATGGCCTCGTACGAGGTGACCCAGCCGGCCACCTCCCAGTCCTCGGCCCCGTAGCCGGCCCGGGAGGCGTATGCCTCCGCTCGCGTCTCGGGGACGTAGACGACGGGGCGCCCGGTGACCCGGCTCAGCTCCTCGGCCGCCTCGGCGAGGGTGAACGCCTCGGGCCCGGTGAGGTCGTAGATCCGGTCGTCGTGGTCCGTGCCCTCGTCCAGCAGCACGGCCGCCGCGGCGTCGGCGATGTCGTCGTGGGCGACGGCGGCCACCCGTCCGTCGCCGCCCGGTCCGCGCAGCACACCGTCGGTCCCGGTCATCGCGGGCAGCCCCGCCAGATACCAGTTGTCGCGCAGGACGGTGTGGCGCACCTCGGCCGTACGGATGTGGGCCTCGGTGTCCCAGTGGTCGCGGGCGAAGGTGAACGTGGCGTCGGGGGCGGCTCCCTGGAAGGACACGTACACGATCCGTTCCACGCCCGCCGCCACGGCGGCGTCGATCGCCGTGGTGTGCTGGCGGACCCGGTCGGGGCTTTCGTGGGCGGAGACCAGGAACAGGGTGTGCGCCCCGTCGAGGGCCCGCCGCATGGCCTCCCCGTCGCCGTAGGGGGCGGCGGGCGCGCGGTCGGCGCCGGGCAGGTCGGGCAGTCGGGCGGGGTCGCGGCCGAGGAGCCGTACGGGTACGCCGGTCCGGGCGAGCCGCCGCGCGACCCGGCCGCCGACCGCTCCGCTCGCTCCGGTCACCGCGGTGAGGGGGCCGATCACTGGGATTCGTCTTCCTCTCGTCGATCGTTCGTGGGGCCGGCGCCGGTCGTCACCGGCCCGAGGGGCCGCACCTCCACGACCGCGTCCACCGGGAGCGGTCCGTACAGGTGCGGGAATTCCTCGCCACCGGGCTTCATCGCCTCGTACCGGACGGGGTCCACCAGGCGGCCGGGGTCGACGACCAGGACCACGAGGTCCCGGTCGCCGTCCCCGTACAGCATCCGTGCCACACCGGGGAGCTGGTGGGGCAGCGAGAGGTGGATGAAGCCCTCCTCCTGGAGGGTGCGGCCGCGGGTGGACATCTCGTACGTCCCTGACCCGCGGGCCGCCTCCCACAGAGGCGCTTCGGCGAGGTGCAGCAGCGGTTCGGTCATCGGACCACGCTAGCCCTCCTTGCCGGAGGCCGTACTAGAAGGTGCGGCGGCGAGCCCGGCGCGTGGCCACGAGGACGGTGCCGCCTGCGGCCACCAGCGCCGCCGCGATGGACCCGATGATCCATTCGCCGCCCCGGGAGCCGGTGTCGGGCAGCTCACCCGGGTGGCTCGGCGAGTGCGTGGGGTGCGGCGTGTGACCGGTGGGGCTCGGGGCGGGGTCGGTGGGGGAGGGCGTCGGGTCGGTGGGGGTCGGCGTCGGATCGGTCGGGGTCGGAGTCGGGTCCGTGGGCGTCGGCGTCGGGTCCGTGGGCGTGGGCGTGGGATCCGTCGGGGTCGGCGTCGGGTCCGTGGGCGTCGGTGTCGGGTCCGTGGGCGTGGGCGTGGGATCCGTCGGCGTGGGCGTCGGATCCGTCGGCGTCGGCGTCGGATCCGTCGGCGTCGGCGTCGGCGTCGGGTCCGTGGGCGTGGGCGTGGGATCCGTCGGCGTGGGCGTCGGATCCGTCGGCGTCGGCGTCGGCGTCGGGTCCGTGGGCGTGGGCGTGGGATCCGTCGGGGTCGGCGTCGGGTCCGTGGGCGTCGGCGTGGGGTCGGGTGTGCAGCTCGGCAGGTCGCCGTCGAAGGGGTAAGCGTGGATCTCCTGGCCGCCCGAAGCGCCCGCCGACGTGTGGGTGAGCGAACCCGCCGTGTAGAAACGGCCGTTGGTGCCGCTCATGCTGAGCACGGTGGTGCTCGTCGGCTGGCCGACCAGCACACTGCCCTCGAACTGGGCCGGGCCGGTCAGCGACAGGTCGGTGGCGTCCGGGAAGTTCCACAGGAGGTGCTCGCGGAGCCCCTCGTTGGGGAAGGACCCCATGAACGTGGCGACGCTGCGAGTGTCGCCGTAGACGTTGACCAGGACGGTCGCACCCTCGGGGATGCCGTTGAACACGAACCCCGTGTTGCCGCCCGTCTCCGACTCCAGGTCCGCGTCCACGTCGAAGATCTGGATCGCGGACGCGCCGTCTCCGGTGAACGTCATGACGTCACCGGTCCGCTGCCACGTGCCCGTCGCCTCCCGGTGCTCGTCGCCGTCGTACGCGTAGCAGTGGCTGGCCTCGGTGAGCTGCGGGCGCAACTCGGTGTACGGGGCGGCAGCGTCCGGGTCGAACCGGGGGGCCGTGGTGGGGTTCACCGTGCCGGTGAGCTCACCCGCGTACGCGACGCGGCCGGAGTGCGTGCCCTCCTCGGCGAGGAGGCGCTCGCCCTCGGCGATGGTGACGTCCCCGCCGGCCGTCAGGTAGTCGGAGCCGTCCGGCGGCGGCACCCGTGAACCGACGCCCGCGATGCCGACGTTGTAGACCTGCGACACCCCGTCGCGCTTGTCCATGTCGAACCGGCCGAGGGTGACGACCTTCCCCTCCGCCTCCGCCGCCGCTTCGCGGACCAGGAAGTCGCCGCCGACGTAGACGTTGATGTTGCTGTCGAAGTTGGTGACCGGCCCGTTGTTGGGGTCGTTCCAGCTGGGCGGGCAGGAGCTGCCGAGGCAGGGTCCCAGTCCGCCCGGCAGCGGATCGGCACCCGCGGCCGGGGCCAGCACGCCCACCATCGCCGCGGCCGTCGCCACTGTCACTGCTGCCCGGATTGCGTTGCCGCGCCTGCGCGCCTTCAGTTCCATGCCGCGCAATATGCATGGTTAACACTTCGTCATTTTGTATGACACGCCGCTCTTGCCCGGTTACGTAGCCCTATAGAGGGTTCCTTCGTCGCGACACGCACACGGGAGCGGTGCGTCAGAGAGCCAGCAGCTTCGCCTCCAGTCGGGGGTCGAGGCCGACCGGCGGGCGGTCGGGGCGTCGGGGCGCCGTGCCGCCCAGGGTGCACAGCCAGGTCCAGGTGTCCGCGACGGTCTCCCCGACCGGGCGGCAGCGCAGCCCGGTGGCGTACGCCTTGGCGTGGCCGCCCCGGTACAACGTGTCGTACAGCTCGCCCGGGGGCAGCCAGATCGGCAGGTCGCTCCAGGGTTCGACTCCTGCGGCCAGCAGAACCTCCGGCTCCATCCAGCGCAGTTCGGCGTCGGACCCGGTGGCCGCCACGCAGGCCGCGAGCAGTTCGCCCATGGTCGTGTGACCGGGGCGGCCGACGGTGTTGTACGCGCCGTCCAGCCCGCCCGCCGCCGCGTCCAGGATCCACTCCGCCAGGTCCCGGGCGTCGATGTACTGGAGCTCCGCCTCGGGGCTGCCCGGGGCGATCACGGGACCGCCCCGGGCGATCCGCGACAGCCACCAGGGCAGCCTGCCGATGTTCTCCCCGGGGCCGATGATCAGCCCCGCCCTGGCCAGCAGGGCCCGGTCCCCGAAGGCGTCGAGGACGGCCAGCTCACCGCCGCGCTTGGCCCGGTCGTACGGCACGTCCCCGTCGTCGGGCGAGGCACCGGTCACGAGCGGGCCGTCCTCGTCGAGCCCGGGGGCGGCGGGATGGGCGTACACCGAGCGGCTGGAGACGTACGTGCAGTGCCCGGCCCGCCCGGAGAGCAGGCGGGCCGCGTCCCGGACGGCGGCGGGCGCACCGCTCCAGGTGTCGACGACCAGGTCCCAGTCCCGCCCGTCCGCCGCCAGCGCCGCGAGGCCCTCCGCGCCCGCCGTCCGGTCCCCGGTCAGCACGCTCGCACCGGGCGGGGGCGCGTGGCGGCCGCGGTGGAACACCGTGACCTCCCACCCCCTCGCCAGGGCCGCGTCGGTGACGGCCCGCCCGACGAATTCGGTACCGCCCAGCATCAGAAGCCTCATACGACGACCCTGCCCGGCGGAAGGGGGCGGGGGAACACGTCCACGCTGTCAGCAGAACCGGGAACTCCGCCGCGCGGGCGGGGGAGGCGATGGGTCAGCGGGTCCGGGCCAGCGGCGAGCGGTGGCGCAGCAGCCACTCGTGGTAGCCGCTCGCCCGTCGCGCCGCGTCCCGGTAGGCGTCCTCCAACTGCCCGTACACCACCGCGACATCCGCCCCCGGCCGGGAGACCAACAGGAGCCGCACCGCGAGCGGGTCCCCCAGCAGCGGGCGGATCACCATGTCGTCGCGCGGGCCGGACGTCGGCTGACAGGGGGCGACGGCCTCGCCGAGCACGACGAGGGAGGCGGCGGTGAGGTAGTCGCCGTGCAGGACCGGCGGATTCAGTCCGGCGGCGCCGAGCACGCGGCGCACCCCGTCCCACTCGCCGTCCACCGTCGGATCGACCATCCACGGATCGCCCGCCAGGTCCCCGAGCTCCACCACACGGCGGCGGGCGGCCGGGTGGTCCCGGGAGAGCGAGATGAACTGCGGCTCCCGCTCGACGAGTACGCGCTGGTCCAGGCCCTCCGGGAGCGCCAGCGGGCAGCCCTCCACCTCGTGCACGAAGGCGACGTCCAGGCGGCCGGCCTCGACCGAGCGCAGCAGCGCGTGGGCGGAGACGTCGACCCGCAGGGAGATGTCGGTGCCGGGCAGGGCGACCCGCAGCCGGCGCAGCCAGCCGCCGATGACCCGGCTCGCGGTGGAGCCGATACGCAGCCGGGACCCGAGGGGGCGGGCGGCCTCGGCCTCCGCCAGCGCCTCGGCGACCAGGTCGCTCATGCCGTCGACGAGGGGGCGGGCCCGGTTCAGGACGGCCCGGCCCAGGGAGGTCGGCCGGCAGCCGGTCCGTTCACGGCGGAACAGCTCGGCGCCGAGCGCGTTCTCGATCCGCCGCAGCTGGGTGGTCAGGGAGGGCTGGCTCACGCCGAGGCGCCGGGCCGCCTGATGCAGGCTGCCGGCGTCGGCGATGGCGCACAGCGCCCTGAGGTGCCTCACCTCCAGCTCCATGCAGCGGAGACTATGACCGCGGTCCGCCGCGCACCAGACGTCGCAACCCCACCAAACAGCTTCATTTCACCGGGTGTTGGTCAGACGGACGCCTCCCGGGGGTTCTCCCCGGCAACGGGCGATAGGGCGGCCCTATCCCCGGTTGGCATCATCCCCGGCGGCTGTCGGCTCCACCACACTCTCCCCGTACCGCCCCCACGCCGGCCCCCACCGGGCACCCCCACGGCGTGGGTTCATCGGACAGGCAGGAGACCCCCCATGAGACACCTCAGGACCACCTTCGCCGCCGCCCTCGCCGGGCTGGGCCTGGTCGCGGCAGTGGGCGCCGCGCCCTCGGCCGCCGCCGCACCGGCCCCCGCCGCGCCCTCCTCTTCCTCCACCATCGCGGCGTACACCGGGTCGAGCGAGAACGCCGCGGCCAACCGGGCCTTCCACGAAGCGGTCATGAAGTCGGTCGCCGAGAAGCGGGCCGCCAACCCGGGCGCGCTGGCGGTCACCGTCACCTACAACGCGTCCAGCGCCCCGAGCTTCCGCAGCCAGATAGCCCGCAGCACCCAGATCTGGAACAGCTCGGTCTCCAACGTCCGGCTCCAGGAGGGCTCGAACGCCGACTTCCGGTACTACGAGGGCAACGACTCCCGGGGCTCGTACGCCAGCACCGACGGGCACGGTCGCGGCTACATCTTCCTGGACTACCGGCAGAACCAGCAGTACAACTCGACCCGGGTCACCACGCACGAGACCGGACACGTGCTCGGCCTGCCGGACAACTACTCCGGCCCGTGCAGCCAGTTGATGTCCGGCGGCGGCCCCGGCCCGTCCTGCACCAACGCGATCCCGGACTCCAACGAGCGGGCCCGGGTGAACCAGCTGTGGCGGTACGGCCTGTCCGCGTTCGCCCACTCCGCCTCCTGACACCGGGACGCACACCGGCGCCAGCGGTGCCGTACGAGCGGCGGCGGCCGGGCGCACGGCGCGACGGAGGACCGTTCCGCGGGCGGAACGGTCCTCCGCTCGGTGCGCGCGACGCCCGACCTCCCGAGCGCCGGGCTCTCGTGTGCCGTGCACCTGTGAGCGGTGCGGCTGTCAGGGGTGGAGTTCGCTGCGGACGAGGGTGAGCAGTTCGTCCTCGGTCATGCCCAGGTCGCGGGCGTCCGCGACCACTTCGCGGACCCGCTCCAGGAGCCGCGCCCGCTGCGGCGAGGCACCCGCGGTGATCGCCGCGCCCCGGCCCCGGCGGAGTTCGATGAGCCCTTCCTCGCGCAGCCGCTGGTAGCCGCGCAGCACGGTGTGGACGTTCACGCCGAGGGATTCGGCGAGCGTCCGGGCGGCGGGCAGGCGCTCACCCGGGGCCACCGCGCCCTCGGCGACCGCACGCCGGACCGAGGCGGCGATCTGGTCCCCCAGCGGAACGGTGGAGGTCGGGTCGACACGGAACAGCATGGTCAGCGCCCCGCCCGCTGCCGGTCGAGCAGCGTGTTGAGCAGGGCCGCGCCGGTCGCCGAGTCGTCGACGGTGACGGCGAACTCCCGGCCGCTGGTCAGGCTGATGACGATGGCCTCACCGGAGCGCGTGATCACACCGCTGCGCTCGGGGCGGATGCGGTAGCCCCATCCGCCGTACTCGGAAAGGGCGTTGACGCGACGACTGTCCGCTCCCTCCATCCGCTCCAGCGGCACCCGCACCCGGGGCCGGGGCAGCAGTCCCGAGACGGTGAGGCCCCGTCGGTCCACGGTCACGTGGGGGCGGCAGAAGGCGGCCGCCGCCAAGGCGAGGAGGAGCAGCGGCGTCCCGATGAACCAGCTCTGCTCCCGGCCGACGACGACACCGGCCGCCAGGAACAGCAGCACGGCGACCGGCGGCCACCACGCGCCGACCCCGCGCACCCAGCCGGCCACCTCGCCGTCCGCCAGAGCGATCCGCGCCCGGTCGGCCGGGTCATGACGGGGGGCCTCGGGTGCGGGCACCAGCCGGGACAGCGCCATCCCGACGGCACCGGCCACGACGGCCGCGCCGAGAGCCGCCGCGAGGTGCCGGAGCGGGAAGCCCTCGGCCGGGCCGCCTCCCGGGACGTCGACGTTGACGAGGAGTACCGCGATCAGCAGGTACCCGAGGAACGCGGCGATGGCGAAGCCCCCGGCGTGGAGCCACCGGTGGGCGCGTCCGTAGACCTTGCCGTTGACCGCGACCAAGGCCCACAGAGCGCCGAGCACCAGCAGGACGGGCCCCAGCGCGAGGAGGTAGGCGGCGTGGCCGACGTACCGGTCGGGATGTCCGCCGGCGTCGAAGTGGGCGGCCAGCCGGTCGGGCAGACGGTCCTTGACGGTGACGTAGAGGACGAGGTCGATGAGGAGAGCGAGCATAAAGGGCAGGGCTGCGAGCGTGGCGCGGCCAAGGTTCTTACGTGTCATGGAAAACCTCCGTTGTTCGCATGCTAGTAGAACAATAGAGGGAGAGGCAACGGGATGACGCGCGTCCGCCCCGTACCGGGCGCGGTACGGGGCGGATACGAGGCGCTTTCGATTGCGGCAGGTGGCGGCGGGGGCTGGGGCGGAGGGCTGGGGTGAGGGGGGCGGACAAGGGTCGGAGCGGGCCGGGCCGGGGCGGCGCGGCGCGGCGCCGAGCGGCGGCAGTGCCGGGCTGCGGACCGGGCGGGCGTCCGGGAATGGGCGGGCGTCCGGGAATGGGCGGCAGCGCGCGCCGGCCGGGCCCGGCGCCGGACGGGCCCGGCCCTGACGGCTGCGCGCGCCGGACGGGCCCGGCTGGGCGACCGGCTCAGGCGGCCAGGTCAGGCGGCCGGGCCGGGCGACCGGCTCAGGCGACGGGCTCAGGCGGCCGGGCTAGGCGACCGGGTCGGGCGCGAGTTCGAGCGGGAAGGCTCCCCGGTGGCCGGTGCCCGCGCCGTCGGCCGGGCGCGCCTCGAACTCGCGGCAGCTCCAGATCTCCTGGACGAACCCGGACCGCCGGTCCCACAGGTCCAGGACGTCGTCCTCGCCCGCCGAGTCCCGATAGGCGTCCTTGGCTCCCCGGAAGCAGGCGAGACCGCCGGAGAGGCCCCGGCCCGGTGCCGGGAAGTAGTCGGAGAAGGCGCAGGCGATACAGCTCTGGATCCGGATGTCGTCCGGAAGGAGCCGCTGGACCGCGGCCAGGGCCATGGCGAAGTCACGCTCGGCGCGCGCCGATTCGTACACCGCGCCGTCCAGGTGGAGGGCGAGGTGGAGATCCGGGTCGACCCGGCGCAGGGAGAGCAGGCAGCTGAGCGTGGCGTGACGGAGCGTGCCCGCGACGAGGACGGGCAGCGGCAGGTCCCACTCCAGCACGCAGTCGGTCAGCGCCCCGTCCGCGAGGGCGAACATGCCGCTCTCCGGAGGGATGCCGGCGACCGGCGCCAGGTCGTCGAAGCTCTCGCCCTCGAAGTCGACCCCTCTGATCCGGATCCGGAGCCGCTGTCCGTCCGTGGTGAGAACGACGGCGTCGGAACCCTTGTTGTCCCGGTACCAGCCGGCCCACGACTCATCTGTCATGAGCAGGGACTGTAGCCCCTGCCCCGGACGGCTTCCGTACCACCCTCCGCCGACGTACGACCCGTCAGGGGCTCGCGCCACATGGGGTACATCCGCGGGCCGTCCGGAAGGTCGACGGCGCTGCCGAGGAAGCGGAACCCGAGCCGCTCGTACAGCGCGCGGCTCCGCGCGCTGCTGGCCTCCAGGTAGGCCGGCGTCCCCTCCCGGTCGCAGCGCTCCAGCTCCGCCCGGATCAGCTCCGCGCCGATGCCCTCTCCCTGGCGGCCCGGGGAGACGCCGATCATCAGCAGGTAGGCGTGCGCACGGTCGTGCGGGTGCACGGCCCCGGTCAGCCTGCCCACCAGTTCCCAGCGCTCGTTGTCAGGATCGACGGTCCGCGGCGTGGGGCCGGGCGCGGGGTCCTTCGCGCGGGGAGGGCCGGCGGGCACCGGCAGCCACAGGGCCACCGCGGCTCCGCCCTCGGCGATGTCGATACGTCCTTCGGCGAGGGCCATGTCGACGAAGACGCCGAGGAACCTGCCGTGCACCGCGCGCCGGTGCGCCTCTCCGGGGAACACCCAACTGCTGACCGGGTCGTCGTGGAACGCCTCCTCCATGACCGAGACGACCAGCTCCCGGTCACCCCGCTCCGCCCGCCGAATTCGCCTGCCCATGACCGGCTGCCGCCTCTCCACCGCTCCACTGCCGCACTGCTCCGCCGAACACACCCTCGGAATACTAGAGTTGAGCGGGCGTCTCCGGTCACACGAGGCGGGTCAGCTGCTCCTGCGGGTGACGAATTCGGCCAACGCCAGCAGGTCCCCCGCCGCGCTCGGATCGGGCACCGCCCGGGAGAGGTGGTGGACCGCGCGGGCCATCCGGTCGGCCGCGCAGACCTGGGCCCAGTCCCGGCCGCCGGCCCTGTCCACCGCGTCGGCGGCCCGGTTCACGTCGCCGGACGTGGTCATGGGCCCCCGGTAGAGCGCGGCCAGCTCGGCGGCGGCCGGGGTGCCGGAGGTGAGAGCGGCGACCACGGGCAGGGACTTCTTGTGGGCGGCCAGGTCGGCCCCGACGGGCTTGCCGGTGCGGTCCGGGTCGCCCCAGATGCCGATCAGGTCGTCGATGAGCTGGAACGAGAGTCCCGCCTCCCGCCCGAAGCCGTCCATCGCGCGGACCGCCCGGTCCTCCGCCCCGGCGCAGAGCGCTCCGAGCGCACAGGCGCAGCCCAGCAGGGCGCCGGTCTTGGCGGTCGCCATGGCGAGGCACTCGTCGAGCGTGACCTCGTCGGGGCCGCGCTCCTCGAAGGCGCAGTCCGCCTGCTGCCCCGCGCACAGTTCGATGACGCAGGAGGAGAGGCGGGCGGCGGCGCGGGCGGCGGCCGGGTGCGTGTCCTCGGCAAGCAGCCGCTGGGCGAGGGCGAGCAGGGCGTCGCCGGTGATGATGGCGTCCGGGACGCCGAAGACCGCCCAGGCGGTGGGCCGGTGCCGCCGGGTGGTGTCCTCGTCGATGACGTCGTCGTGGAGCAGGGTGAAGTTGTGGGCGAGCTCGACGGCGACGGCGGCCCGGACGGCGCGTTCCGGGTCGCCCCCCAGCGCTCGGGCGGCGGCCAGCACGAGGGCCGGCCTGATGGCCTTGCCCGCCTGCCCGGAGGCGGGGGTCCCGTCGGCGTTCTGCCAGCCGAAGTGGTAAATGGCGATCCGGCGTATGCCGCCGGGCAGCGACTCCACGGCCGACCGCAGATGCGGGTCGACGGCGGCGCGGGTGCGCTCCAGGAGCGCCGCGGCCTCGTGCCCTTCCGTCGCTGCGTCCGTACTGGTCATGGTCACGGTCACTCCCTGGGGCGAGGCGATGGGTGCGGGGCCCGGGGGCCCGGGTGGCCGAGGCCGCCCGGGCCCCCGGGGTGACTCGGGGTCAGCGCCAGCGGCTGACCTCGACGTTCTCCAGCACTCCGAGGGCGTCCGGCACCAGGATGGCGGCGGAGTAGTACGCCGTCACGAGGTAGGAGATGATCGCCTGCTCGTCGATCCCCATGAAGCGGACCGAGAGGCTCGGCTCGATCTCGTCCGGGATGCCGGTCTGCTGGAGGCCGATGACGCCCTGCTCGGCCTCGCCCGTCCTCATGCAGATGATGGAGGTGGTGCGGGCGTCGGTGACCGGGATCTTGTTGGACGGGAAGATCGGCACACCGCGCCAGGCGGGCACGTGGTGGCCGCCGATGTCGACGCTCTCCGGGACGAGTCCGCGCCGGTTGCACTCGCGTCCGAAGGCCGCGATGGCCTTCGGGTGGGCGAGGAAGAGCTTGGATCCGCGGCGGCGCGAGAGCAGCTCGTCCATGTCGTCCGGACTGGGCGCCCCGTCGTGCGGCTGGATCCGCTGCCCGTAGTCGCAGTTGTTGAGCAGGCCGAACTCCCTGTTGTTGATCAGCTCGTGCTCCTGGCGCTCGCGCAGCGCCTCGACCGTGAGCCGCAACTGCTGCTCGGTCTGGTTCATCGGCTGGTTGTAGAGGTCGGCGACCCGGCTGTGCACCTTCAGCACGGTCTGGGCGACGCTCAGTTCGTACTCGCGCGGCGCCGCGTCGTAGTCGACGAAGGTGTGCGGGACGACCGCCTCCCCCACATGGCCGGCGGAGAGGTCGATCGCCGCCTCGCCGTAGTGGTTGGTCCGCTGGTGCGGAATGGAGAGCAGACCCGCGAGGTGGCCCTGGAGCGATTCGGCGCGCTCCGCGAGGTTGTACACGTCGGCACGGCTCAGGGTGAGGAGCGTGCAGGGTGTGACCGCGCGGGCGGTGTACTCCCAGACGGCGTCGCCGTCGATCAGGCTCTGGTCGCCGAAGTACGCGCCGTCGGCGAGGACGCCGAGCTCCGTCTCGTCCCCGTAGGGCCCGGTTCCGACCTTCTCGACCTTGCCGTGCGCCAGCAGGAAGACCCGGTCCGCCGCGTCCCCCGAGGCGGCGAGCACCTCCCCCGCGGCCACGTCCCGCTGCTCGCACCGGCGGGCGAGTTCGGCGAGGACCTCGTCGTCGCCGAACTGCCGCAGGGCGGGCAGCTCCCCCAGTTCCGCGGGGATCACGGCCACCCGGTCCCCGGTCTGCACGAAGGTCACCCGGCCGTCGCCGACCGCATAGCTGAGCCGACGGTTCACCCGGTACGTACCGCCTTGCACCTGCACCCACGGCAGCATCTTCAGCAGCCACCGCGAGGTGATCTCCTGCATCTGCGGCGCGGATTTGGTGGTCGTCGCGAGGTTCCGCGCAGCCGCCGTCCCCAGACTCTGCTGCGGCGGCGCCTGCGTGTCGCGAACCTCTTCACCAACGGACATCTGACGTCCTTTCGATCATGGGCTGACCTGCGTGCAAAAGCCTTTCAGCAGGAGGCCCAGGCCGCCATTACACAAAAGAGTGCGACTAATCCGCCTTCGGGTGGGGCACGTTGCTCCCGTCGCCGGGCGGCACGCTTAATTTGCATCCCAGATGCCACTTACTTACGGTGGAGCCATGCGGCTGACGAGATTCACCGACGTGGCGCTCCGCGTCCTCATGCGACTCGCGGTCGCCGAGGGGCAGGAGGCGCCGACCACCCGCGAGGTGGCGGCCGCCATGCGGGTCCCGTACACGCACGCCGCGAAGGTCGTCGCCCGGCTCCAGCACCTCGGCCTCCTCGACGCCCGTCGCGGCCGGGGGGGCGGGCTCACCCTGACCTCGGCCGGCCGCTCCGCGTCGATCGGCTCGCTCGTGCGGGAGCTGGAGGGGCCGGAGGAGGTCGTCGAGTGCGAGGGCGACGCCCCCTGCCCGCTCCGCTCCGGCTGCCGGCTGCGCGGAGCGCTGCGCGAGGCCCGGGACGCCTTCTACGCCGCACTGGACCCGATCACCGTCACCGACCTCGTCGCCTCTCCCACCGGCCCGCTGCTCCTGGGCATCGGCAGCGGCCCGCCGCCCGACTGATCACCCCGCCCGACCGGCCCCACCCCGTTCCCACCCCGTTCCCGCCGCGTCCCCGCGTCCCCGCGGGTCCGGAGCGGGGCGGGCGAACTCCGCCCGCAAATACGCATCAGGCATGCCAATTAACTGACCGGCGACCGCCCGGCAGTACACCCCACCCGCGAGGAGCCCCCTTCCATGCTTTCCGACCGGTCCACCGCCACGGTCCGCGCCACCCTGCCCGCCGTGGGCGCCGCCATCGGGGACATCGCCGACCTCTTCTACGAGAAGCTCTTCGCCGCCCACCCCGAGCTGCTGCGCGACCTGTTCAACCGGGGCAACCAGGCATCCGGCGACCAGCGGCGGGCGCTCGCCGGCTCCATCGCCGCCTTCGCGACGCAGCTGGTCGAGCGGCCCGGCACCCGGCCCGACGTGATGCTGGACCGGATCGCCCACAAGCACGCCTCGCTCGGAGTGACCCCGGCGCAGTACGAAGTGGTGCACACCCACCTCTTCGCGGCCATCGCCGACGTCCTGGGCGACGCGGTCACCCCGGAGGTCGCCGCCGCCTGGGACGAGGTCTACTGGCTGATGGCGGGCGCCCTGATCGCCACCGAGGAGCGGCTCTACGCACAGCGGGGCGTGCTGGCCGGGGACGTGTGGCAGACCTGGGAGGTGGCCGCCCGGGTCGAGGAGACGAAGGACGTCGCCACCTTCCAGCTGCGCCCCGCCCAGGACACGACCCCGCCCGCCTTCCGGCCCGGCCAGTACGTGTCCGTACAGGTCGAACTCCCGGACGGCGCCCGTCAGATACGCCAGTACAGCCTCTCCGGCGCCCCCGGCTCCCGGCTGCGGTCGATCACCGTGAAGCGGGTGCGCGGGGAGGGCACGCCCGACGGCGAGGTCTCCCGGCGCCTGCACGAGCACACCCGGGCGGGGGACCTCCTGCGCGTCTCCGCCCCCTACGGCGACCTGGTGCTCGACCGGCTGGACGCCCCCCTGCTGCTGGCCTCGGCGGGCATCGGCTGCACCCCCGTGCTGTCGATGCTGGAGTACCTCGCGCAGGAGGGGCACCGGGGCCCGGTGACCGTCGTGCACGGCGACCGCTCGCCGGCCGACCACGCCCTGCGCACCGACCACGTCCGGCTGACGGAGAAGCTCCCGGACGCCGAGGCGCACTTCTGGTACGAGACCGCGGAGGCCGGGCAGCCGGCGAACCGCACCGGCCTCGTCGACCTGGACGGCATCACCGTACGGCCCGGGACGCACGCCTATCTGTGCGGTCCGCTGCCCTTCATGCGGTCGGTCAGGGCCCGGCTGCTGGAGGCGGGGGTCCGGCCGGCCGACGTCCACTACGAGGTGTTCGGCCCGGACCTCTGGCTGGCCTCCTCCTGAAGGGGCACGGCCCCGGGGAGGCGACAATGGGCGGGTGAACAGCCCGCCCCGCCTCGACGCCCTTCTGCGGCCCCGGGTGCCCTCCCCGCTCCGGGAGGTCCACGACGAGCGCTTCGCGCGCCACGGGGTGCGCCTGCTCCTCAAGCGGGACGACCTGATCCACCCCGACCTGCCGGGCAACAAGTGGCGCAAACTCGCCCTCAACCTGGAGGCCGCCGCCGGGCGGACCGTGCTCACGTTCGGCGGCGCCTACTCCAACCACCTCCGCGCCACCGCGGCGGCCGGGCGGCTGCTGGGGTTCCCCACCATCGGCGTCGTCCGCGGCGACGAGCTGGCGCACCGGCCGCTCAACCCGTCGCTGGCCCGGTGCGCGGCCGACGGCATGCGGCTGCACTTCGTCGACCGTACGACCTACCGGGCGAAGGGCTCGTCCGAGGTCCTGGAGGGGCTGCTGAGCCTGTTCGGGGACGTGGAGGTCATCCCGGAGGGCGGCAGCAACGCGCTCGCCGCACAAGGCTGTACGGCGCTGGGGCGCGAGCTCGCCGGAGCGTGCGAGGTTGCGGCCGTCGCCTGCGGGACCGGGGGCACCCTGGCCGGGCTGGCCGCCGGTCTGGGCCGCGGTCAGCGGGCCCTGGGCGTCCCGGTGCTGCGCGGCGGCTTCCTCGGACCGGCCGTCGAGAGGCTCCAGCGCGAGGCGTTCGGCGGGCCGGCCGGGAGCTGGCGGCTGGAGGAGCGCTACACCTTCGGCGGATACGCCCGCTCCACCCCGGAGCTGGAGACCTTCGCCGCGGACTTCGAGGCCCGGCACGGGCTGCCCGTGGAGCGCGTCTACGTCGCCAAGTTGCTGTTCGCGCTGACCGCGCTGACCGAGGAGGGCGGGTTCGAGCCGGGCGCCCGGGTCGCCGCCGTCGTCACCGGCGCGCCCGACGCGCCGCCCCCTCGGGAGGCGGCCGCCGACCGGTCGGCGGCCGCCTCCCGGAGCCGGTCGGCGAAGTCGGCCTGACCGGAGCGGTGGGCCGGGCAGAGCGCGACGGCGACCACGGCGAGGACACCGCAGGCGTGCACCCGTTCGGCCACCGCGTACGCCACGAAAGAGGGCAGGAGGAAGGCGGTGACCGCCGTGGCGTCGCTCACCGGGGACTCGCCCTGGAGGACCGTGGCCGCCCGGGCAGCCCGAACCGACGGGCGACGGCGGCGGCCGTCACCGCGTCCGGCGCGGCGATGACCGCCCCCAGGACCGGCGCGGCGGTGAGGGGCGGGCCACGAGCGGGGC
Organism: Streptomyces sp. NPDC091649; assembly: GCF_044756785.1. Classification (NCBI taxonomy): domain Bacteria; kingdom Bacillati; phylum Actinomycetota; class Actinomycetes; order Kitasatosporales; family Streptomycetaceae; genus Streptomyces; species Streptomyces sp. NPDC091649. The sequence continues at coordinate 530,895 of NZ_JBIVTR010000001.1, forward strand.
GGGCGCCGGTGTACGGCGGGCCGCGCCGGCGACCGCCGCGCCGACCGCGATCAGGGCCACAGCGGCAGCGCGTCCAGCCCACCGCCCTCGGTCCGTCGTAACCTGCCCATCATGAGCGAGTGCGCACATGCAGCGGATCTGCCACGCCCCGAGCCCGTGCCGCTCGGCACGACGTGCCCCGAGTACCTGGAGGCGGGGACCGACCCCGTGCGGTTGCGGCTCCGCCTCACCTGCGGGCACGTCGGCCGCCGCGACTCGCCGCCGCCGCGGCACGCCACCGGACACTTCCGGTCGACCGGTCGCCCCGTGATGCGGAGCTTCGAGCCGGGCGAGAGCCGGCGCCGGTGCTGAGGACGGTTCGATCGTCTGACGCCGGGGTACGTCAATGCGGCGCTGGTTCTTCGTAATTGGACGCCGCAGACCCCTAGCCACTGTGTGTACCCATGGTCTTACCATGAGTGACGGTCGGGGTATGGGGTCCGTCCGACACGGCATCATGGATCCGATAACGTCGCCGAGCCGAAGAACCGTCGACGGACCGCATGGCTCCGGGCCACCCTTCCCGGAACCTCGAAAGAGTTTGTGCCACCTTGGAGGTGAGGGTGTCCCAGATCGCAGGCGAGCCCGGGAATCAGGACTTCGTGGAAGTCCGGCTGCCCGCTGCGGGTGCCTACCTGTCGGTGCTGCGAACGGCCACGGCCGGCCTCGCAGCGCGTTTGGACTTCACTCTCGACGAGATCGAGGATCTCCGCATCGCGGTCGACGAAGCCTGCGCGATCCTGCTCCAGCAGGCCGTGCCGGGCTCCGTCCTCAGCTGCGTCTTCCGTCTCGTCGACGACTCCCTGGAGGTGACGGTGTCGGCGCCCACCACGGACGGCCGGGCGCCCGAGCGCGACACCTTCGCCTGGACGGTGCTCTCCGCACTGGCCGGCAAGGTCGACTCCACGGTCGCCGACGACCGTACGGTCAGCATCAGCCTCTACAAACAGCGCGGCGCGGGCCCCGGGCCGGCGTGAGCGACGGGAACGGGGACGGTCCTGTGCGGGACGAGACGATCCGATCCGGGGTGGTGCGCCCAGCAGGCATCCCGGAGCAACAGGCCCGGCCGCATCCGGTGGACGGAGCGGACGGGCCCGAGAGCATCGACGTCGCGGTGGAGCAGCAGTCGCAGGCAGAGCGGGCGGGCCAGATGAGCGAGCACGGGCACCACGATCCACACGACCGGAGCGGGGCGAAGGCCCTGTTCATAGAGTTGCGGGAGCTGCCCGACGGCTCCGCGGAGAAGGCCGAGCTGCGGAATCGGCTGGTGCGCATGCACCTGCCGCTGGTGGAGCATCTGGCCCGCCGCTTCCGTAACCGCGGCGAGCCGCTGGACGACCTGACCCAGGTCGCCACGATCGGGCTGATCAAGTCCGTGGACCGGTTCGACCCGGACCGGGGGGTGGAGTTCTCGACGTACGCCACCCCCACGGTGGTCGGCGAGATCAAGCGCCACTTCCGGGACAAGGGCTGGGCGGTGCGGGTGCCGCGCCGCCTCCAGGAACTGCGGCTGTCGCTGACCACGGCGACCGCGGAGCTGTCCCAGCAGCACGGCCGCTCGCCGACGGTGCACGAGCTGGCCGAGCGGCTCGGCATCTCCGAGGAGGAGGTACTGGAGGGCCTGGAGTCGGCCAACGCGTACAGCACGCTCTCCCTGGACGTACCGGACACGGACGACGAGTCGCCCGCGGTCGCGGACACGCTGGGCTCGGAGGACGAGGCGCTGGAGGGCGTGGAGTACCGGGAGTCGCTCAAGCCGCTCCTGGAGGACCTGCCGCCGCGCGAGAAGCGCATCCTGCTGCTGCGCTTCTTCGGGAACATGACCCAGTCGCAGATCGCCCAGGAGGTCGGCATCTCGCAGATGCACGTCTCACGGCTGCTGGCCCGGACCCTGGCGCAGCTGCGCGAGCGGCTGCTCGTCGAGGAGTAGCCCCGGGGCCGGGGAGCGGGACGGGGGCGTCGAGTACCGGCCGGGGTTCAGACCCCGGGGGTCGTCCCGTGACCCCGGCGGATGCCCAGATCCTGGGTGGTCGCCGGCTTCAGGAGGAGCACCAGGCCGGTGACGGCGACCGCCGCCAGGACGATTCCGGTGGGGATGAAGGCACCCTGCGACCGCAGCAGCGTCCAGGCCACCGGCAGCGCCATGATCTGGGTGATCAGCGCGGGCCCACGGCTCCAGCTGCGCAGCAGCAGCAGCCCGCGAGCGGCGATCAGCGGGATCGCGCCCAGGGCGATGAGCGTGATCCCGACCGTCTCGGCCTGCTGTGTGCTCTCCAGGTTCCCGAGCAGGCCCATGATCAGCAGGTAGACGCCGCCGACGGCGAGCGCCACGCCTTCGAGGGCGTTGACCCCGGCGAGGACGGTGATCCTGGTCGGGCGCTCCGCCGCGGATGTCGACGGGCTGGACGGTGTCTCCTGAGTGCTCACGTCTTTCAGGTTGACATCCCGCGGGCCCGGAAGTGAAGCCGGGGTGCGCGGCACCGCGCCCGTTCGGCGGACGGCGACCGCCGAATCATCACGCTCCGTGAGTGCCGGGGAGCGCAGCGAACCGGGACTACAGCACCGAACCGCCCGGTAGGTAGGCTGGCCGTCATGCGCGCACTCCTCGTGGTCAATCCAGCTGCCACCACCACCAGTGCCCGCACCCGTGACGTGCTCATCCACGCGCTGGCCAGCGAGATGAAGCTGGAGGCGGTGACCACCGAGTACCGGGGGCACGCGCGGGATCTGGGACGGCGGGCCGCGGACAGCGACGCCATCGATCTGGTGGTCGCCCTCGGCGGTGACGGCACGGTGAACGAGGTCGTGAACGGGCTGCTGCACCGGGGCCCGGACGTGGACTCCCTCCCGAAGCTCGCCGTGGTGCCCGGCGGGTCCACCAATGTCTTCGCGCGCGCCCTCGGGCTGCCGAACGACGCGGTGGAGGCGACCGGCGCGATCCTGGACGCCCTGGCCAACCGGACCGAACGCACGGTCGGGCTCGGCCTCGCGGCCGGCACCCCCGGCACGGAGGACGAGTCCGTCCCCGAACGCTGGTTCACCTTCTGCGCCGGGCTGGGCTTCGACGCCGGCGTCATCGGCCGGGTCGAACAGCAGCGCGAGGGCGGGAAGCGCTCGACGCACGCCCTGTACGTACGCCAGGTGGTGCGGCAGTTCCTGAACGAGGCCCACCGCAGACACGGGCAGATCACGCTCGACGTGCCCGGCCAGGACCCGGTCACCGACCTCGCGCTCTCCATCATCTGCAACACCGCCCCCTGGACCTACCTGGGCAATCGCCCGATGTACGCCTCCCCGAAGGCATCCTTCGACACCGCGCTGGACGTCCTCGGACTGAAGCGGCTGTCCACCGCGGCGGTGGCTCGCTACGGCGCCCAGCTGCTCACTTCGAGCCCCGAGAAGGGGCCGCGCGGCAAGCACGCGGTTTCACGGCACGACCTCACGAGCTTCACCTTGCATTCAAAGGTCCCACTGCCCTTCCAGATGGACGGCGACCACTTGGGACTGCGTACGAGCGTGACGTTCACAGGCGTACGCCGTGCACTGCGTGTGATTGTGTGAGTGGAAGGGCCTAAAGTCCTTTAACTCGAACGTTTGGACTGGCCCCCACCCCTAAGAAGTGCGGCTGTGACCTAGTCGACACCGAGGAATCAAAAAAAACTTTCCAGAAGGGGTTGTATCCGCCGCCGAGGTTTGCGAATCTCTACATGGCGATCGGGACGGCCCGCAACACCGGCCTCCACTGAGAACCAGAACCCCTCCTCACCATCACAGACCACACCCAGTGCATCTGGGGGTCGGCCCGTCATCTGCGGGGGGATTCGTGAAAGCGTTCACATTCACAAGCACCAGCGTGTAATACCAAGGAGAGGTAGCAGCCATGGACTGGCGTCACAACGCCGTTTGTCGTGAGGAAGACCCCGAGCTGTTCTTCCCCATCGGCAACACCGGTCCTGCGCTGCTGCAGATCGAGGAAGCCAAGGCTGTCTGCCGCCGCTGCCCCGTCATGGAGCAGTGCCTGCAGTGGGCGCTCGAGTCCGGCCAGGACTCCGGCGTCTGGGGTGGCCTCAGCGAGGACGAGCGCCGCGCGATGAAGCGCCGTGCCGCTCGCAACCGGGCGCGCAACGCAAGCGCCTGAGCGAGAACCGCACCAAGCCTCAGCCCGGCGGCGCGTACAGAGCGTACGCACAGCCCCGCCTTCGAGTCGCAGCGCGCAGTACCCCGAAGCGCATCGCATCGTGAGCACCACGGAGCGGGCCCGGACCGTCACCACGGTCCGGGCCCGCTCTGCTGTGCGCTCCCCTGCCTCCCGCCCCGCGCCTACTTGTCGGCGCGGACCGGGAGGTCCAGCACCACCTGGGTGCCGCGTCCGGGGGCCGGGACCATGCCGAACGTGCCGCCCAACTCCCCCTCCACCAGAGTCCGTACGATCTGGAGCCCGAGATTGCCTGCCCGCTTCGGATCGAACCCCTCGGGCAGGCCCCGCCCGTCGTCGGTGACGGTGATCAGCAGCCGCCCGTCGGTGGGCGATCCGCCGCGCACGGCGGCGACCTCCACCGTCCCCCGGTCGGCCACGGAGAACGCGTGCTCCAGGGCGTTCTGGAGCACCTCGGTCAGCACCATCGAGAGCGGAGTGGCGACCTCGGCGTCGAGGATGCCGAAGCGTCCGGTGCGCCGGCAGGTCACCTTACCCGGGGAGATCTCCGAGACCATCGCGATGACCCGGTCGGCGATCTCGTCGAACTCGACCCGCTCGTCCAGATTCTGGGACAGCGTCTCGTGGACGATGGCGATCGAACCGACGCGCCGCACCGCCTCGTTGAGCGCCTCGCGGCCCTGTTCGGAGTCCATCCGGCGGGCCTGGAGGCGCAGCAGGGCGGCTACCGTCTGGAGGTTGTTCTTCACTCGGTGGTGGATTTCCCGGATGGTCGCGTCCTTGGTGATCAACTCACGTTCGCGGCGGCGCAGTTCGGTGACGTCCCGGAGCAGGACCAGCGAGCCGATCCGCACCCCCTTCGGCTTGAGCGGGATGGCCCGCAGCTGGATCACCCCGCCCTCGCACTCGACCTCGAACTCGCGGGGCGCGTAACCGCTGGCCACCTTGACCAGCGCCTCGTCCACCGGCCCCCGGGACGGGGCCAGTTCGGCGGTGGTGGTGCCCAGGTGGTGGCCGACCAGGTCGGAGGCGAGGCCGAGGCGGTGGTAGGCGGAGAGGCCGTTGGGGCTGGCGTACTGGACGATCCCGTCGGCGTCCAGCCGGATCAGACCGTCGCCCACTCGGGGGGAGGCGTCCATGTCGACCTGCTGGCCGGGGAACGGGAAGGACCCCGCGGCGATCATCTGGGCCAGGTCCGAGGCGGACTGGAGGTAGGTGAGCTCCAGCCGGGAGGGGGTGCGCACGGTGAGCAGGTTGGTGTTGCGGGCGATGACGCCGAGCACCCGGCCCTCGCGGCGTACCGGGATGGACTCGACCCGTACGGGCACCTCCTCGCGCCACTCCGGGTCGCCCTCGCGCACGATCCGGCCCTCGTCCAGGGCCGCGTCCAGCAGCGGGCGGCGGCCCCGCGGCACCAGGTGGCCGACCATGTCGTCCTGGTAGGAGGTGGGGCCGGTGTTGGGGCGCATCTGGGCGACGGAGACGTACCGCGTGCCGTCGCGGGTCGGAACCCACAGCACGAGGTCGGCGAAGGACAGGTCGGAGAGCAGCTGCCACTCCGAGACCAGCAGATGCAGCCATTCGAGGTCGGTGTCGCTCAGAGCGGTGTGCTGGCGGACGAGGTCGTTCATGGAGGGCACGTGTGGAGCGTACCCGGGGTTCACCGGAGGCGTTCGAACCGATCGGGCCGGTGGGCCGTGCCTCCGGGGGGAGGGCGCTCGGCGCGGGATGCCGCCGGACGTGGCCGGGCGCCCTCCGGAGAATGTGGTGCACACGGATGGACACGGGCAATTGGTCTAGTCCACAATGAGCACCACGACCCCCGCTCTCCCCGCACAGGAGAGCGGACCGAGGCTCCGGCACTCTCTGCCCTGACTGCGCCGGCGCCTCCCGTGGCCGACGGCACCGCACACCGTCGGCCGGCAGCTCCGGGCTGCGGTGCCGGACGGGCTGAGGGTCCTGTCCCGGCGCCGCGGCCCGCGGGTGTTTCCGGGGTCCGGAGCGAACGCGTCCGCGCGGCCTTCCGATTCCGGGGCTCGCGCCCCCGGGGGGCTTTCCGCGCACAGCGCCGGTTCAGCGGGTCTCGGTGACCTTGGCCAGGGCGCGCGGGGCGTCGGGGTCCTGCCCCCGGGCGATCGTCACCTCGTAGGCCAGCATCTGCAACGGCAGGATCTCCAGGATCGGCTGCAACTCCTCCGGGACGCCGTCCGTGGGCAGCGCGAAGCCGGCCGAAGCCGCCTCCACCTGGACCTTGGGACCGACCACGAAGAGATCCGCGCCGCGCCCGCGCAACCGGTCCAGGACCGGCTGGAGGGCCTCGCCGCCCCGCCCGTCCGTGACCACGGCGATCACCGGGGAGATGTTGTCGACCATCGCCAGCGGCCCGTGCAGCAGGTCCGCTCCGGAGTAGGAGAGAGCGGGGATGTAGCTGGTCTCCATCAGTTTCAGGGCCGCCTCCTTGGCCGTCGGGTAGCCGTAGCCGCGCGAGGTGATCACCATGCGCTCGGCGAAGCGGTAGCGGGAGGCCAGCGCCTTGACCTCGGCCCGGCGGCCCAGGATCGCGCCCGCCAGGTCGGGCAGGCCCGCGGCGGCCGTCGTGCCGTCCCCGCCGCCCAGGCTCTCCACGAAGAGGTACAGGGAGAGCAGGGAGGCGGTGTACGTCTTGGTGGCCGGCAGGGCCTTCTCCGGGCCCGCCAGGATGTCGATGTGGTATTCGGAGACCGCCGCCAGCGCGGAGTCCGGGTTGTTGGTGACGGCGAGGGTGATGGCACCGGCCTCCCGGGCGGCCCTGGTGGAGGCCACCAGGTCGGGCGAGCCGCCCGACTGGCTGACGATGACCACCAGGACGTCCCGCAGGTCGGGACGGGCGCCGTAGGCCGTCGTGGTGGACATCGAGGCCAGCCCGCAGGGCAGACCGAGGCGGATCTCCAGCAGGTACTTCGCGTACAGCGCCGCGTTGTCCGACGTGCCCCGCGCGGTGAGCAGCACGAAGCGGGGCTTCCGGGCGGCGATCTCGGCGGCGACCTCCTGGATGCGGGGCGCGCCCTGTTCCAGGATGCGGCGCAGCATCGCGGGCTGCTCGGCCATCTCGCCGGACATGATGCGGCCGGGCTCGTCGCCCTGGCCGCTCCGGTCGGCCGGAGGGGTGGCGGACATGTGGGGGGCCTCCCTGCGCTGTCGGGCGTGCGGGACGGCGCGTGCGCGGGGTGCGTGACCGGTGCCGTCCCGGACCAGTCGACCAGGCAATGCCGTGCCCCGCCAGCGGGCCGGGGCGTGCGGGCGGGGGCGCACCGGCCGGGCGGGCGGACCGATGGACGGACTGTTCACCTCACGGCTGCGCGGTTCTGCTAAATTGGGACGTTGATTGGTCTATACCACCGGCTCCCCTAGTCAGATCGGCAGGCACAGCGTGGAAGTTGTCATCGTCCCGGACGCCACGGCAGGCGGCGAACTGATCGCGGAGGCCATCGCCGCCCTGATCGCCCGCAAGCCCGACGCCCTGCTCGGCGTGGCCACCGGCTCGACCCCGCTGCCCATCTACCGGGCGCTCGCGGCCAAGGTCGCCTCCGGCGCGGTCGACGCCTCGCGCACCCGGATCTGCCAGCTCGACGAGTACGTCGGGCTGCCCGCGGGCCACCCGGAGTCGTACCGCTCCGTGGTGCTGCGCGAGGTCATCGAGCCGCTCGGGCTCTCCGAGTCCTCCTTCATGGGCCCGGACGGCTCCGCCGAGGACGTCCAGGCGGCCTGCGAGAGCTACGACCGGGCGCTGGCCGAAGCGGGCGGCGTCGACCTCCAGCTCCTGGGCATCGGCACCGACGGGCACATCGGCTTCAACGAGCCGTGCTCCTCGCTCGCCTCCCGCACCCGGATCAAGACGCTGACGCAGCAGACCCGGGTCGACAACGCGCGCTTCTTCGACGACGACATCGACCAGGTGCCGCACCACGTGATCACGCAGGGCATCGGGACGATCCTGGATTCCCGTCACCCGATCCTGCTGGCCACCGGCGAGGGCAAGGCGGAGGCCGTCGCCCAGACGGTCGAGGGGCCCGTCGCCTCGGTCGTGCCGGCCTCTGCGCTCCAGCTGCACCCGCACGCGACGGTGGTGGTCGACGAGGCGGCGGCGTCCAAGCTGAAGCTGGCGGACTACTTCCGCGCCACGTACGCGGCGAAGCCCGGGTGGCAGGGGCTGTAGCTCCCGGCCGCGGGCCGCGCACACGGTGAAGGGCCGGGACGCCATCGGGCGTCCCGGCCCTTCACCGTCGTGCCGCCCGTCCGGCGAGAGGCTGTCCTCGATCGCCGGACGGGCTCGGTGGCGGCCCGCTAGGGGGTCGTTCCGGTGATCGCTTCCGCCGCCGCCCGGCCGCAGACGCGGGCCGCGCCGTGGGTGGCTATGTACAGCGCCCCCCGGGGGCCCGACTGGGGCAGGCCCATCTCGACCACGACCGTGTCCGGCCGGACCGCCAGCAGCGCGTCCAGCGCCTCGCCCATCCAGGCGTGCCGGTGCTCGTCGCGGACGACGGCGACGACGCGCCGCTCCCCCGCCGCCGCCAGGATCGCGTCCGCCGGAGCGGCCGTCCCGTCGGTGTAGGTGTCCGTCCCGGTGCCGGGCAGGAGCCTGTCCAGCTCGGCGGCGATGCCCCACGGGGTCTCGTCGCCGACCGCGATGTTGGCCTCCGCGCTGAACGACGCGACGTACGCGGCCTCGGCCAGCGGGTCGCCGGAGCCGGTCACCCGGACCGCCCGGCGGGCGGCCACCAGGCCGATGTCGGAGCTGACTCCGGTGCCGGGCGCGGTCCCCTCCTGCACTGCCGCGCCCGGCTCCGGGACATCCCCCCGGGCCCTCTGCGTCCAGGACGCGAGGGCTCGTACACGGGCGGCCGCGTCGGCGAGCCGCTCCTCGGTCAGTTCCCCGGCGCGCACGGCCGCGACGAGGGCGTCGCGCAGCCGCAGCACCGTCTCCTCGTCGGCCAGGCCGCCGCCCACACAGATGGCGTCGGCGCCCGCCGCGAGGGCCAGGACGGACCCGCGCTCGATGCCGTACGTACCGGCGATGGCGTCCATCTCCACGGCGTCGGTGACGATCAGGCCGTCGTAGCCCAGCTCCTCGCGCAGCAGACCGGTGAGGATCTGCGGGCTCAGGGTCGCCGGGCGGTCGGGGTCGAGCGCGGGAAGCAGGATATGCGCGCTCATCACCGATTTGGAACCCGCCGCGATGGCCGCCCGGAAGGGCACCAGCTCACGGGCGTGCAGGGTGTCGAGGTCCACATCGATGCGGGGCAGCGCCAGGTGCGAGTCGACCGCGGTGTCGCCGTGCCCGGGGAAGTGCTTGGTGCAGGCCGCGACACCGGCGGCCTGGAGCCCCTCGATGTACGCGGCGGTGTGCCGGGCGGCCAGGCGGGTGTCGGCGCCGAAGGAGCGCACGCCGATGACCGGGTTGCCCGGGTTGGAGTTGACGTCGGCGGACGGCGCCCAGTTGAGGTTGACGCCGCACTCGGCGAGCCGGCGGCCGAGTTCCTGGGCGACGGCCCGGGTCAGGTCGACGTCGTCCACGGAGCCGAGGGCGAAATTGCCGGGGAAGGAGGAGCCGTGCGTGACCTCCAGCCGGGTCACGTCGCCGCCCTCCTCGTCGATGGCGACGAGGACGTCGTCCCGCTCGGAGCGCAGCCGCCCGGTGAGGGCGGTGAGCTGTTCGGGCGAGGTGATGTTGCGGCCGAACAGCCCGACGGAGGCGAGCCCTTCACCGACGCGGCGCAGCAGCCAGTCCGGCGCGGTGGTTCCGGTGAATCCGGGCTGGAGCACGGCGAGCGCGTCGCGCGTCACGGTGTCGGTGGTGGATACGAGGGTGGTCATGGGTCCGCACTATCCCTTCACGGCGCCGGAAGTGAGACCTGCGGCCATCTTCTTCTGGATGATCATGAAGAACACGACGACGGGCAGGGCGATCATGGTCGAGGCCGCCATGAGCGCGCCGTAGTCCGTTCCGCGCTCGGTCGTGAACGTCATCAGCCATACGTTGAGCGTGTACTTGGAGTTGTCGTTGATCAGGATGTACGCGAAGAGGTACTCGTTCCACGCGTTCACCAGGGCGAAGATCGACGCGGCGGCGAGTCCGGGGGCGAGCAGCGGGAAGATCACGCGGCGGAACGCCTGGAAGCGGGTGCACCCGTCCACCATCGCGGACTCCTCCAGCTCCACCGGGATGTTCACGACGAAGCCGCGGATCATGATGGTGGCGAAGGGCAGCGTGGAGACCAGGTAGACGACGATCAGGCCCCAGTACTCGTCGATCCCGCCCATGGCGTTGAGCTGGGCGTAGATCGGGATGAGCATCGCCGTCGGCGGCAGCATCTGGACCAGGATCATGATCAGGACCAGGGCCTTGCGGCCGAAGAACCGGAACCGGCCGATGGCCAGGGCCGCCAGGGTCGCGATGATCATGCCGCCGACCACCGCGGTGACGGCGACGATCAGGCTGGACTGGATGGCGGTGGTGAAGTTCGGCTGCTCGGTGGCCCGGACGAAGTTGTCGAAGGTGATCGACGTGGGCCACAGGGTCTGGTCGTAGCTGCGGATCTCCCGGTTGGGCCGCAGGGCGCTGATGACCAGCCAGTAGACCGGGAAGACCATGACCAGGGCGACGCCGAGGCCGATGAGGTCGAGGTGCAGCCGGCTCTTCTTGCGGTCGGGGCGCAGCACCTGTGTTTGGGTCGAGCTGCTCATTCGACCTCTCCCGTCTTCATGAGCTGGCGCAGGTAGTACACGGCCACGCCGGACAGCAGCAGCACCGTGATCAGGGCGATCGCGGTGCCCTGGCTGAAGGAGGTGGACTCGAACGCCTTGGAGTACGAGTAGAGGCCGAGGGTCTCGTACTCCGGCTCGGGCTTGTTGCCGCGCAGCAGCCAGATCTGGCCGAAGACGTTGAAGTCCCAGATCACCGAGAGGGTGGCGACCATGGTGAAGACCGGCTTGATGACCGGCCAGGTGACGAACTTGTAGACGCCGTAGGCGCTGGCGCCGTCGAGGGCGGCGGCCTCCTCCAGTTCCTGGGGGACCTGGGTGAGGGCGGCGTAGAGGGTGACGACGACGAACGGGATGGCGCCCCAGACGACCAGCAGCGTGATGATGCCGAAGCCCTGGACCGGGTCGAGGTACCAGTTGTGTCCGAGCCAGTCCTCGCCGACGACCTTGGCGATCAGGGTGTTGATCAGGCCGTAGTCGGAGTCGGCCATGAACCGGAAGATCGAGGCGGCCACCATCAGCGGCATCGACCAGGCGGCGATGAGGCAGGCGGTGAGCACGAGCCGGACCCAGGTGGAGAGCTTGCGCATCAGCAGGGCGACCAGCAGCCCGAGCCCCATGGTCAGCGTCACGCAGACGACCATGAAGACGACCGTGCGGAAGGTGACCCACCAGAACTCGGAGTCCCCGAGGATGTTGGTGAACTGCTCGAAGCCGACCCATGGAGCCGGTTCGCCGGACCACAGCTCACGGCGGCCCATGTCCTGGAAGGACATGATGACCGTCTTGCCGAGCGGGTAGAGGTAGACGGCGGCGATCGCCACGATCGCCGGGAGGATCAGGAAGTAGGGGAGCAGTTCACCCTTCTTCCGCTTCCTCTTCCGCACCCGGGGCGCGTCGTCGTCAAAGGACGACTTCCCGGTCGCCTGCGGGTCGGGTGGTACGGGGACCGGCGGCCCGGCGGCCTTGGTATCAGCGGCAGACACGTGGCTGACCTTCCATCGCGGGTCCGGGGCGGGCCCCGGAATTCACGGCGTTCACTTGCGGGAAAGGCGCGGGGGTCCGGCGCTGACGCCGGACCCCCGCCTGGCGATCGGAAGGTCAGGCTTCCTGGTTGATCAGCTCGTTGATCTTCTCGTCGGCCTTCTTGGTGGCGTCGGCGACGGAGGAGCCCTTGACGATCTCCAGAAGCATGTTCTGGAGGATCTCCTCCTTCTCGATGGAGGCCCAGCCCGGCGCGATCGGCGTGAACCAGGCGTCCGGCACCGCGTTGGCGATGGCGGCGGTCTCCGGCTTGGCCTTCAGCGGCTCAAGCTGCTTCTCGTTGTTGGGGAGGATGTTCTTCGACGCGAGGACCTCCATGGACTTCGCGTTGGTGAAGAGGGAGATCCACTCCTCGCCGAGGTCCTGCTTCTTGGACTTGGAGATCGTCGCGAGGTCCGAGCCGCCGATGAAGGACGGGAGGGCCTTGCCGTCGGGGCCGGGCATACCGGCCGTGGCGATCTTGCCCTCGAGCTTCGGGTTGCCGTTCTCGCCCGTGGTGACGCTGCCGGCCTCCCACGCCTGGCCGTAGATGACCGCGGCCTTCTCGTTGGCCATGACGTTGGCGTGGTCCTGCTCGTCCTTCGTCACATCGGCCTTGTTGTACTTCTTGACCAGGTCGACGAAGTGCTGGATGCCCTTCTGTGCCTCCGGGGTGGAGAGCGCGGCCTTCCACTCCTTGCTGCCCTCGTCGTACTCGGCTATCTGGCCACCGTAGGCGGCGACGTAGGACATCGCGGCGTACCAGTAGCGGCCCGGGAAGTAGAGGGACGAGGCGCGCTTGTCCTTCTTGCCCAGCTCGGCGGAGACCTTGTCCATCGCGGCGAGGAACTCGTCCTCGGTCTGCGGAAGGGCGTCGCTGCCGGTGCCGGCCTTCAGCATGTCCTTGTTGTACACGGCCAGACGGGCGCTGGCGTAGTAAGGAACGCAGTAGGTCTTGCCCTCGAAGGAACACGTGTCCTTCAGACCCTTGATCCAGGTGTCCGAGTTCTCGTACTTCTTGGGGTCGATTTCTCCGAGCGCACCATTGAGGATGTACTGCATGGTCTCGGTATTGCCGAGTTCCACGACGTCCGGGAATTTGTCGCCACCGAGGGAGGTGTCCAGCTTCTTGACCTTGTCGGCCCACTGCTGGTACTGAATCTCGACCTTGACGCCCGGGTACTTCTTGTTGAACTCGGCGTTGACGTCCTTGACCAGCTCGGGCCAGGTGGACTGGGCCTCGCCCATGAGCCAGACGGTCAGGTTCTCCTTGCGGTCCTTGGGGTCCGCGGACGACTTCTTGTCGTCGGAACCACACGCCGCGACCGAAACCAACATGCCCGCGACACCGATAGCCGCGATGAGCTTGCGCTTCACGTCAAACCCTCCTCAGGGATGCTGCAACCCCACCCACCGCGAAGTCATTCGACGAGTTCTGCTGGGGCTGGACCTGGTCTTTAATGGTTTAGACCAGTACCGGGAGCTTGGCCTAGACCTTTAGGGGTGTCAAGGGTGTATAAGAAGTGCACTCGCGTCCGTTATAGGACCGACACCTAAGGGAGGGCGACGACCCGTGACCGGACCGTGCCACCATGTGAGCCGCGACAGACGGAGGAGCCGGTGACGGCAGCAACGCAGCAGTCGGGAAGGCGGGCCATGGGCGCCGACGGGGGCAGTACGGGGGGCGAGACCGGTACGGCTACGCGCACGGCGCGCGTACCGAAGTACTACCGGCTCAAGCGGCATCTCCTCGACATGACGGACACCTTGCCGCCCGGCACCCCGGTGCCGCCCGAACGCACTTTGGCCGCCGAGTTCGACACCTCGCGCACCACCGTGCGCCAAGCGCTCCAGGAACTGGTCGTCGAGGGGCGGCTGGAGCGCATCCAGGGCAAGGGGACCTTCGTCGCCAAGCCGAAGGTCTCCCAGGCCCTCCAGCTCACCTCGTACACCGAGGACATGCGCGCCCAGGGGCTGGAACCGACGTCCCAGCTGCTGGACATCGGCTATGTCACGGCGGACGACACGCTCGCCGGTCTGCTGGACATCTCGACGGGCGGCCGGGTGCTGCGCATCGAGCGGCTGCGGCTCGCCAGCGGGGAGCCGATGGCGATCGAGACCACGCACCTTTCGGCCAAACGCTTCCCGGCACTGCGCCGTTCGCTGGTGAAGTACACCTCGCTCTACACAGCGCTGGCCGAGGTGTACGACGTCCGTCTCGCCGAGGCGGAGGAGACCATCGAGACCTCGCTCGCCACCCCCCGCGAGGCCGGGCTGCTGGGCACCGACGTGGGGCTGCCGATGCTCATGCTGTCCCGCCATTCGGTGGATGGCCAGGGCGAACCGGTCGAGTGGGTCCGCTCGGTGTACCGGGGCGACCGCTACAAGTTCGTGGCCCGCCTCAAGCGGCCGGCGGACTGAGCGCCGGGCGCGGGAACGCGCCACGCGCGGGGCGGTGGCCCGGGGAGCACGCCCCCGGGCCACCGCTCGTTTTCGGCCACTCCGCTCGGCTCGGCTCCCCCGCGCGACGGCTGCGGACTGACGCCGCGGTAGGAGTCGCCGTCCCTGTCGCCGTCCTGTCGGCGAAGGGGCGCACGGATGCGGCCGCCGCCCGCCGGCCGGGGGTTGAACCGAAACACCTCCGCGCCCGTGTCCCGTTGCGGAACCACACCGTTGCGGGACCGCAATGCGGACGGGGGGTGACGCTGGGCGGACGCGTCCCTTAGATTTCCTGCCCATTGCACCGGTGATCAGCGAGGGGACGGAGTCACCACATGCCGGAAGACACAGAGACGAAACCACCCATGGTCACACCCGGGAGGGTGGTCATCGGGATCTGTCTGCTCGCGCCGTTCGTCGCGATGCTCTGGGTGAGTTCGTACGCCCGGATCGAGCCGAAGTTCATCGGCATCCCGTTCTTCTACTGGTACCAGATGCTCTGGGTTGTCATCTCCACCGCGCTGACGATGATCGCGTACAAGCTGTGGCAGCGTGACCAGCGCGCCCGCAAGGGGGGTGCGTCCGCATGAACGACGGCGTGAACGGCGTCGCACTCGCCGTCTTCATCTTCTTCTTCCTGGCCGTCACGGTCATGGGCTTCATGGCCGCGCGCTGGCGCCGGGCCGACAACGAGGCGACCCTGGACGAATGGGGCCTGGGCGGCCGGTCGTTCGGCACCTGGGTGACCTGGTTCCTGCTCGGCGGCGACCTCTACACCGCGTACACCTTCGTCGCCGTCCCGGCGGCGATCTACGCGGCCGGCGCGGCCGGGTTCTTCGCCGTGCCCTACACGATCCTGGTCTACCCGCTGATCTTCACCTTCCTGCCCCGTCTGTGGTCGGTGTCGCACAAGCACGGGTACGTCACCACCTCGGACTTCGTCCGCGGCCGGTTCGGCTCGAAGGGGCTGTCGCTGGCGGTCGCCCTCACCGGCATCCTCGCCACCATGCCGTACATCGCGTTGCAGCTCGTCGGCATCCAGGCGGTGCTGGACGTGATGGGCGTCGGCGGCGGCGAGACCACGCACTGGTTCATCAGGGACCTGCCGATCCTCATCGCCTTCGCCGTGCTGGCCGCCTACACCTACTCCTCGGGCCTGCGGGCGCCGGCACTGATCGCGTTCGTCAAGGACGGGCTGATCTACCTGGTCATCGCCGTCGCCATCATCTACATCCCGATCAAGCTCGGCGGCTTCGACGAGATCTTCAGCAAGGCGAGCGAGGCGTTCGCCCAGGAGAACCCGGCCACCGGAAAGCCGCGCGGTTCGCTGATCCCGGGCGAGATGGGGCAGTGGGGCTACGCCACTCTGGCGCTGGGCTCGGCGCTGGCGCTGTTCATGTATCCGCACTCCATCACGGCGACGCTGTCCAGCAAGAGCCGTGAGGTGATCCGGCGCAACACCACGATCCTGCCGCTGTACTCGCTGATGCTGGGGCTGCTGGCGCTGCTGGGCTTCATGGCGATCGCCGCCGGGATCAAGGTGGACAACGGTCAGTTGGCCATCCCGCAGCTGTTCGAGAACATGTTCCCCTCCTGGTTCGCCGGGGTGGCGTTCGCCGCCATCGGCATCGGCGCACTGGTGCCCGCCGCGATCATGTCGATCGCCGCGGCGAACCTCTTCACCCGGAACATCTACAAGGACTTCCTCAAACCTGACGCCACACCCGCCCAGGAGACGAAGGTCTCCAAGCTGGTGTCACTGCTGGTGAAGGTCGGGGCGCTGGCGTTCGTCCTGACGATGGACAAGACGGTCGCGATCAACTTCCAGCTCCTCGGCGGCATCTGGATCCTCCAGACGATGCCCGCCCTGGTCGGCGGACTGTTCACCCGGTGGTTCCACCGCTGGGCGCTCATCGCGGGCTGGGCGGTGGGCATGCTGTACGGGACGATCGCCGCGTACGGCGTGGCGAGCCCGACGCAGAAGCACTTCGGCGGGTCCTCCAAGGAGATCCCGGGCATCGGGGAGATCGGGTACATCGGCCTGACCGCGTTCGTGCTGAACCTGGTGGTCGTCATCGTCCTCACGTTCGTCCTGAACGCGCTGAAGGCCCCGGTGGGGATCGACGAGACCTCGCCGTCCGACTACACGGCGGACGCCGGTGACCCGGGCGTGCAGGAGAAGCTCCCGCCGGCCACGGTGGGCGCGCCGGGCGGTCACTGACCCGCGGAACGGCACGTCCTGGACTGGACCACGGGCCGTCGCCCCTCCCGTCGTGGAGCGGGCGGCGGCCCGGACCGCTGTCCCGCGGTCGTCCGGGCTCCGGTGCACGGAGCCCTCACCCTGCGAAAGAATGTGCCCATGACATCGCACTCCCGGCCGCGCCGGCTCCGGCCCGTACTCATGACCATGACCCTGGCGGTCGTCCTGGCGGCGGCGGGCTGCGGCGCCGAGGTGGCGACCGGCGGGGACGCGGCGGGGCGCGGCGGCTCGGCCGCCCCGGCGCCCGACCGGGCGGAGCTGGAGGCACGGGCGAGGGCCGTACAGACCCTCACGGAGCATGTGTGGGTGACCGAGGCCACGGGCTACACCCTGGCGCGCCAGTCGGTCGGGGTCATCGGTGACGACGGGTTCGCCAGCGTCTACACCGCGCCGGACGGCGGGCAGATCCAGCTGTCGGTGGAGCGCCGCCCGCACGCCGAGGCCGACTGCGGCGAGGACCCCGCACCCCCCGACGGCCAGGAGCCCCTGGTGACCTGCGAGCCGGACGGCGAACAGTGGTACCGGGCCACGGAGTCGGGGCACGCGTACACCCAGGAGCGGGGAGGACTCGTGGTCACGGTGCGCGGGAAGCGCGCGGACGTGGACCGGGCGACGCTGCGCTCGGCGGCGCGGGCCGCCCACCGGGCCGACGACCACGAGCTGGACCGAGTCCTGCCGCCGGCGGAGGAGGCCCCCCGGCAGCAGCCGCCCGGGGAGGGCTCCGGGGAGGGCTCCGGGGAGGGCTCCGGGCGGCAGCCGGTCGAGCGCGGCGACCTGCCGCCGGTGGGCGACGGGGCTCCCAACAACGATGTGGGGGCGAGCGGCTGATGGACCTGACGATCAGAGTGGCGGAGCCCGGTGAGTACGCCCTCCTCGGCGGGATCACCGCCGAGGCGTATCTCGGCGATGGCCTGCTGGACGGTCCGGAAGACCCGTATCTGCTCAAACTGCGGGCCGTGGAGCAGCGGGCCGCCGAGGCCGAGGTCCTCGTCGCGCTCGACGCGGACGGATCGGTGCTCGGGGGTGTGACGTATGCCGCTCCGGGGACTGTGTGGCGCGACATCGCCGGCCCGGATGAGGCCGACTTCCGGATGCTGGCCGTGGCCCGCGCCGGGCGCGGGCGGGGCGTGGGGGAGGCTCTCGTACGGGCGTGCGTCGAGCGCGCCCGGTCCGCCGGGGGCATCCGGGGGCTGGTGCTGTCGACGCAGCCGGCCATGCTCGGGGCCCACCGGATCTACCGGCGGCTCGGCTTCGCGCGGACCCCCGAACGGGACTGGGAACCGGTGCCGGGACTGCGGCTCATGACCTTCCGGCTGGAACTGCGGACGCCCTCCTGAGGGACGTATCGCATCGCCGCGACACAACATGTGGGGGCTGCCGCAACGGGCGGCCCCCACATGTATGCTCGACCTCGCTGTCGCCGCAGGGGAATCCGGTGCGAATCCGGAACTGTCCCGCAACGGTGTGATCGGTGTGCTTTCGCGCACCTCCAAGTCCGAGGACCTGTCGACAGCGCGTCCGGCTCGACCGAACCGGACGCCAGACGTCCGGGCCTCGCGGACAGGCCGGTGGACGCCGTCAGTTGTGCTGCCCTGCCCCGGGTCTCGCGCTGCCCGGCTCCCCCTGCCTTCCGCCGGCCCCCGCCGAGCGAGGGAAGCCAGTGACCATCGCGCCCGCCGATCCGGTTTCAGCCACCGAATCCGCCGAGTCCGCCGTGTCGACCACCGCCGGGGAGACCCCGCAGGACGGACCCGGGACCGCACTGCTGCGGACCCTGACCGACCTCACCGCCGACCTCCCCGACACCGACCCCGGACGGGTCGCCGCCGCCGCGCTGCGCGGGCGCAACGCCCGTTCCGACGCGGCCGAGCTGCGCTCGCTGGCCACCGAGGCCGCCGCGGGGCTGATCTCCGAGGACCCGGCGTACTCCCGGCTCGCCGCCCGGCTGCTGACCCGCACGATCGCGGACGAGGCCGCGGGCCAGGGCGCGACGTCCTTCTCCGCCTCGGTCGCCGTCGGGCACCGCGAGGGCCTGATCGCCGACCGCACCGCCGGCTTCGTCGCGCTCCACGCCGCCGCGCTGGACCGGCTCGTCGAGCAGGCCATGGCGGACGGCGCCGACGACCGCTTCGGCTACTTCGGTCTGCGGACCCTGCACAGCCGCTACCTGCTGCGGCACCCGATCAGCCGGCAGGTCATCGAGACCCCGCAGCACTTCATGCTGCGCGTGGCCGCGGGCCTCGCCGAGGACGACTCGGTGCGGGCGCTGGACGAGGTGGCCGCACTGTACGGGCTGATGAGCCGGCTGGACTACCTCCCCTCCTCCCCCACCCTCTTCAACTCCGGCACCCGGCACCCGCAGATGTCCTCCTGCTATCTGCTGGACTCGCCGAAGGACGAGCTGGACTCGATCTACGACCGCTACCACCAGGTGGCGCGGCTCTCCAAGCACGCGGGCGGCATCGGTCTGTCGTACTCCCGCATCCGCGCCCGGGGTTCGCTGATCCGGGGCACCAACGGGCACTCCAACGGCATCGTGCCGTTCCTGAAGACGCTGGACGCCTCCGTGGCGGCGGTGAACCAGGGCGGCCGTCGCAAGGGCGCGGCGGCGGTCTACCTGGAGACCTGGCACGCGGACATCGAGGAGTTCCTGGAGCTCCGCGACAACACGGGCGAGGACCAGCGGCGTACGCACAATCTGAACCTGGCGCACTGGATCCCGGACGAGTTCATGCGCCGGGTCGACGCGGACACCGACTGGTCGCTGTTCTCCCCGGCCGACGTGCCCGAGCTGGTCGACTTGTGGGGCGACGCGTTCGACGCGGCCTACCGGGCGGCCGAGGCCGATGGGCTGGCGCGCAGGACGATTCCGGCGCGTGAGCTGTACGGCCGGATGATGCGGACCCTCGCGCAGACCGGCCAGGGCTGGATGACGTTCAAGGACGCCTCCAACCGGACCGCGAACCAGACCGCCGAGCCGGGCCGGGTCGTCCACTCCTCGAACCTGTGCACCGAGATCCTCGAAGTCACCGACGACGGCGAGACGGCCGTCTGCAATCTGGGCTCGGTCAACCTGGGCGCGTTCGTGGCGGACGGCTCGATCGACTGGGAGCGGCTGGACGCCACCGTGCGCACCGCCGTGACCTTCCTCGACCGGGTCGTGGACATCAACTTCTACCCGACCGAGCAGGCCGGGCGCTCCAACTCCCGCTGGCGGCCGGTGGGCCTGGGCGCGATGGGCCTCCAGGACGTCTTCTTCCAGCTGCGCCTGCCCTTCGACTCCCCCGAGGCCCGCGCGCTCTCCACCCGGATCTCCGAGCGGATCATGCTCGCCGCCTACGAGGCGTCCTGCGACCTCGCGGAGCGGTCGGGCCCCCTGCCCGCCTGGTCCGAGACCAGGGCGGCGCGCGGGGTGCTGCACCCCGACCACTACGACACCGAGCTGAACTGGCCGGAGCGCTGGGACGCCCTGCGCGCCCGGGTCGCGAAGACCGGGATGCGCAACTCGCTGCTGCTGGCGATCGCGCCGACCGCCACGATCGCCTCGATCGCCGGGGTGTACGAGTGCATCGAGCCGCAGGTCTCCAACCTGTTCAAGCGCGAGACGCTCAGCGGTGAGTTCCTCCAGGTCAACGCCTATCTGGTGGACGAGCTGAAGCAGCTCGGCGTGTGGGACGCCCGCACCCGTGAGGCGCTGCGCGAGGCGAGCGGCTCGGTGCAGGGCTTCGGCTGGATTCCCGAGGAGGTGCGGGCGCTGTACCGCACCGCGTGGGAGATCCCGCAGCGCGGTCTGATCGACATGGCGGCGGCCCGTACGCCGTTCCTCGACCAGAGCCAGTCGCTCAACCTGTTCCTGGAGACGCCGACGATCGGCAAGCTCTCCTCGATGTACGCGTACGCCTGGAAGCGGGGGCTGAAGACGACCTACTACCTGCGCTCCCGCCCGGCGACCCGGATCGCCCGTGCCGCGTCCGGGCAGGCGGCGTCCGCCGCCCCCGTTCCCGTACAGCAGGCGTCGGCTCCCGACGCGGAGGCTCTCGCCTGCTCCCTCGAAAACCCCGAGTCCTGCGAGGCGTGCCAGTAATGACTTCCCACCCGTCACCCGACGACCGTTCCTCGACGACGGCGCCGCACGCCGGCGCCCCCGGGGCCAAGAACCTGCTGGACCCGGGTTTCGAGCTGACCCTGCGTCCCATGCGGTACCCGGACTTCTACGAGCGCTACCGGGACGCGATCAAGAACACCTGGACCGTGGAGGAGGTCGACCTCCACTCCGACGTCTCCGACCTCGCCAAGCTGTCGCCGGGTGAGCAGCACATGATCGGCCGGCTGGTGGCGTTCTTCGCGACCGGTGACTCGATCGTCTCCAACAACCTCGTGCTCACGCTGTACAAGCACATCAACTCCCCCGAGGCGCGGCTGTACCTGTCGCGGCAGCTCTTCGAGGAGGCCGTGCACGTCCAGTTCTATCTGACGCTGCTGGACACCTATCTGCCCGACCCGGACGACCGGGCGGCGGCGTTCGACGCGGTCGAGGAGATCCCCTCGATCCGTGAGAAGGCGCAGTTCTGCTTCCGGTGGATGGATTCGGTCGAGAAGATCGACCGGCTGGAGACGAAGGCGGACCGCCGCCGTTTCCTGCTGAACCTCATCTGCTTCGCGGCGTGCATCGAGGGGCTGTTCTTCTACGGCGCGTTCGCGTACGTGTACTGGTTCCGCTCGCGGGGCCTGCTGCACGGGCTCGCCACGGGCACCAACTGGGTCTTCCGTGACGAGACGATGCACATGAACTTCGCGTTCGAGGTCGTGGACACCGTCCGCAAGGAGGAGCCCGAGCTCTTCGACGAGGCGCTGGAGCAGCAGGTCACCGACATGCTGAAGGAAGCGGTCGAGGCGGAGCTGCAGTTCGGCCGCGATCTGTGCGGCGAGGGCCTGCCGGGCATGAACACCGAGTCGATGCGCCAGTACCTGGAGTGCGTCGCCGACCAGCGGCTCACCCGCCTCGGCTTCCCGACGGTGTACGGGTCCCAGAACCCGTTCTCCTTCATGGAGCTCCAGGGCGTCCAGGAGCTGACGAACTTCTTCGAGCGCCGCCCGTCCGCCTATCAGGTGGCGGTGGAGGGCTCGGTCGGGTTCGACGACGACTTCTAGCCGTCCGGGACCGGTCAGATCCTGGCCCAGCTCCTGAGGTGGGGGCGCCGCGCGGCGAGAACCGGTCGCGCGGCGTCTTCCGCCGGTGGAGGTCCGGCCGCCCGGCGTCCCCGTTCCGCCTCCCGGAGCTGGCGGTCGATGCGGCGTTCACGGACGAGGCCGAGGGCCACGGGCGCCAGGACGAGGGCGAAAAGTGCTGCTACGACCAGGTAGTTCAGGAATGTGTTCATGCCTCTACTCTGGACCGCCCGGGCGAAAATCAGCAGTGGCAGGACTGCCATGGGACATCAAATAGCTGCCACACTCGTCCCATGCCGACCAATGTCGCCGCCCTCCTCCTCGACGAGGTCCACCCCTTCGAACTCGGCGTCCTGTGCGAGGTGTTCGGCCTCGACCGCAGTGACGACGGCCTGCCGGCCCACGATTTCGCGGTGGTCTCCGCCGAGGGCCCCGTCCTGAACACCCACGCGGGCTTCACCATCACCACGCCGCACGGCCTGGAGCGGCTGGAGGAGGCCGACCTCATCGCCGTGCCGGCGGGCAGCGACTTCGTGGCGCGGGAGTATCCGGCGGAGGTCCTCGACGCGCTGCGCCGGGCCGTGGAGCGCGGCTCGCGGGTGCTGAGCGTCTGCTCGGGGGCGTATGTCCTGGGCGCGGCCGGACTGCTGGACGGCCGCCGCTGCACCACGCACTGGCGGCACGCGGCGGAGCTGGCCCGTCGCCACCCGAAGGCGATCGTCGAGCCGGACGTGCTGTACGTGGACGAGGGCCAGGTGATCAGTTCGGCCGGCACCGCCGCCGGGATCGACGCCTGCCTGCACCTGATCCGGCAGGAGTACGGCCAGGACGCGGCCAACACCCTCGCCCGGCGCATGGTGGTGCCGCCGCACCGGGACGGCGGGCAGGCGCAGTACATCAGCCGCCCCCTGCCCGCCAACGCCTGCGACACCGTCGGCTCCACCCTGGCGTGGATGGAACAGCACCTCGACCAGGAGATGAGCGTGGAGCAGCTGGCCGCTCTGGCGCACATGTCCCCGCGCACCTTCGCCCGGCGGTTCCAGCAGGAGACGGGGACCACGCCCTACCGCTGGCTGCTCCGCCAGCGGGTGCTGCTGGCCCAGCACCTGCTGGAGACGTCCGACCGGACGATCGACACGATCGCGGGGCAGACGGGCTTCGGCACGGCGGCGACGCTGCGGCACCAGTTCGTGCGGTCACTGGGCACCACGCCGAACGCCTACCGCCGAACCTTCCGGGGCCCGGCGGCCATGGCCGTGCCCGACGTCGCCTGAGCGCCGCCGGGCACGTTCAGCGGCCTCGGCCGCCGGTGATCAGATGCCGCAGCTGGGCGCCGACCAGAAGCGGTTGGGGCCCGCGTTGACGTGCACGTGGTCGTTGTGGCCCGAGTAGCCGGGGCCGAGGATTCCCCGGAAGCCGTGGTAGCGGGCCTGCTTGGCCAGCGTGCAGAGCGAGTGCGGGGAGGCGCCGAGGTCGACGGCGTCGCCGTACATGTGGCGGCTGTTGGAGGCCCCGCCCACGGCCGCGTTGCAGGAGACCGAGCGGAAGCCGCTGGTGACGCGGATGGACTGGTCGCCCAGCGCGTGCCGCAGCGCCTCCAGCTTCCACATGCTGCTCAGCGCGTTGGCCTTGGCCGTGCCCGCCGAGACCTTCCCGCCGGCCCAGGTGCTGTTGCACTTGTTGAGCTCGGGGTACGTGAAGTGGATCGGCGTGCAGTCGTTGTCCTGGAGCGCGTAGAGCTTGGTCTGGGTGGCGGGTCCGGCGATCCCGTCGGCGGTCAGGCCGTAGGCCGACTGGAACCGCTTGACGGCGGCGGTGGTGGCGGGGCCGTAGGAGCCGTCGATGGCGAGCACGGTGTTGTAGCCCGGGTACCCGGCCACCCGGATCTGGAGCTGGGTGACGTCGTTGCCGGTGGCACCGGCCTTCAGGGTGCGGTTCCAGGTGTAGCAGCCGTCGGCCTGCGCGGTACCGGCGGTCAGTACCGCACCGCCCAAAGCGAAGGTAATGGTCATGACAAACCCGAGCAGAACGCGTGCGGTACGTCTCAGCACAGGGGTCTCCCTCTGAACGTCACGGTCAATGTCCCAGTGAGCCTGCCCCGGCAAGCTACGCGCGTCAACTACCCTCGGGGAAACTGCAGTTATCTGCCAGGGGTCCCACGAAAAAGCGGCAGGGGCCCGCCGCCGGCCCACCGGCTCCGAACCCCTGCCGCGACGTGCGCCGCGATGTCCTCAGTCGTTCGGGACGACCTCGTAGCGCGGAGTGCCCTCTTCCATCTGCCGCAGCGCGTCCTTGCGCTCCCGCTTGGAGAGCCGGTCGATGTAGAGGTAGCCGTACAGGTGGTCGGTCTCGTGCTGGAGGCAGCGCGCGAAGTACCCGGTGCCCCGCACCTTGATCGGGTTGCCTTGGGCGTCCTGGCCGCGCACCACCGCGTAGTCGGGGCGGGCGAGCGAGGCGTACGCGGTCGGGACCGAGAGGCAGCCCTCGTTGGAGTCGTCCAGCACCCGCGCCTCGGGGGCCAGCTCCTCCAGGACCGGGTTGCAGATGACGCCGGTGTGGCGCACCCCGTCGTCGTCGGGGCAGTCGTAGACGAAGACCTTCAGGTCCACGCCGATCTGGTTGGCGGCCAGGCCGACGCCCTCGGCCGTCTTCTGGCTGGCGAACATGTCGTCGATCAGCCGCGCCAGCTCGTCGTCGAACGCGGTGACGTCCTTGCACTCCTTGTGCAGCACCGGGTTGCCCACGACCGTGATCGGACGGGAGGTGCCGCGCTCGCGACAGGCCGCCTCGCGCTCCTCGCAGTCCTCCGTGTCGACGAGGAACCCCTCGTCGTCCACGCCGATCCGCCCGTCCGTCTCCTGCTGCGACATGTCCGCCGTACGCCTTCCTGCAAAACCTGAACTCGGTGACCCGAGGGCCCCGGATGCCGGGCGCCTCGGAAGAACAGCACCGCGATCGGTGCGCGTACAGCCTACGGGCACAGGTCAGCAGACTTCTTCGAGATCCCGCCACTCCCGGCTGTCCGGACTGTCGGCGACCCAGCCGTCCAGCAGCCCGCGCACCAGCCCGGCCGGGGCGGCGAGCCCGCACTCGCGCTCGGGGACCCACAGGTCGCCGGCACCCGCGGTGCGGTGGCCCAGCGGCCCGGGGTGGCCCGGCTCACTGTGGTCGTGCGGGTCCAGATGCTCCCCGTCGCCCTCGTCGCTCTCCATCCGGCTCTCCGAGCACGCCCGGCACAGCAGCCGGACGGAGGAGGACCAGTCCTCGGCGGCGAACCCGGCGTCCGACGCCAGCTTCTCCAGCGCGTCCCGGTCGTCCTCGGTGGCCGCCTCCAGCAGCACCACCCAGGTCGGCACCGGGGACGGCGCCCACAGCTCGATCTCGTCGAAGACCGGGTACGAGGGCCCGGCCGCGGTGACCCGCTCGCCGTTGGGCACCCCGTCGTGCAGGACCACCTCGCCCCAGCGCCGCCCGGAGGACGGCAGCGGGATCGAGAGCACCTCGATCCGGGCCGGGTCGAGCCGGCGGCCCCAGACCACCTCGGCCTCGCCCTCCGGCGAGAGCCGCACCGCGGCGCTGCCCAGCTCCATGCCGGTCGGCTCGGTGGTGGCCGCGCTGTGCTGACCGCCGCCGGGGACCTTCAGGCCGTACGCCTGCCAGGCCCGCCGCGCCAGCGGCCAGTCCTGGAGCGCGGTGGCCGCGATCCCCACGTTCCACCAGTCCGGGGCGCCGGACTCCCGGTCGAGCAGCGCGACGGCCCGCAGGCCCGCCGCCCTCGCCTGCTCCCAGTCGTGCCGGAACTTGTGCAGCAGCGCCAGATTGAACCAGGACTCCGAGAGCCAGGGCTCCAGATCCGCCGCGCGCGTGAGCAGGGCCCCCGCGTCCTCGTACCGGCCGTCGCCGATCAGCGTGAACGCGCGGTCCGTGGCCTGCCGCCAAGAGGCGGACGGCCGATGCCGTACCTTCCCGAAGATCCTCACGATTCCCGCCTGTCCCGACTGGACACCCTCGTCATCCGCTCTGCTTTCGCATCCAACCATGCTCGGCCGGACGCCCGCTCATTACCCATGGGTTACCCACTCCGGACGGGGCCGGACCGCCCCGCGCGAGGACGCCCGCCGGCGCCTCCGCCCCCTGCGGCCGGTCGCGGCGCCGGGGCGGCGCCGGGCCCGGGTCGCCCCGGCGCCGCCCCGGCGCACAGCGCGGCCCCGCGCACACATTCCCCGCGCGGGCCGGCCTATGCGCCGGACGCCCCGGCGATTCGGCGGCGGACGGGGCGGGAAGGCGGGCGGAGGCCCCGAAAACGCGGCGGGCCGCCGCGCCCACCTCGACGGGGGCGTCAGCGGCCGTCCCGCCGGACCCCACGGGTCCGGCGGAGCACTGCGGATGACTATTCGGCGGCGGTCGTCGACCGGTCCGTGTCCTGGACGGTCACGTCCTGGTCGGGCACGGCCTCACCGGCCCGGATCAGGTCGATCCGGCCCATCACCTTGGAGCGCAGGTCGGTCGGGACGTCGTCCTGTCCGCAGCAGCGCTTGACCAGCTTCTTCACGGCCTGTTCCAGGCCGTACTTCTCCAGGCACGGGGAGCACTCCTCGAAGTGCACCTCGAATTTCGTGCAGTCGCCCTCTGGCATCTCCCGGTCGAGAAACTCGTAGAGATGATCGAGGACCTCCGAGCAATCCGTCTCGTGCGGCTCTCCGCAGCTCATGAGGCCGAGCCCTTCCGATCGTCCGAGTCCCCGGCACCGGCCGCGACGAGCCCGCGCTCACGGGCGTAGTCCTCCAGCATGCCGCGCAGCTGGCGGCGTCCGCGGTGCAGCCGGGACATCACCGTACCGATGGGAGTCCCCATGATGTCCGCGATCTCCTTGTAGGCAAAGCCCTCGACATCGGCGAGATACACGGCGATGCGGAACTCCTCGGGAATCGCCTGGAGCGCCGACTTCACGTCGGAGTCCGGGAGATGGTCGAGGGCCTGGGACTCGGCCGAGCGCAGACCGGTCGACATGTGCGACTCGGCCCGTGCCAGCTGCCAGTCCTCGATCTCCTCGGCGGCACTGCGCTGAGGCTCCCGCTGCTTCTTGCGGTACGAGTTGATGAAGGTATTGGTGAGAATGCGGTACATCCACGCCTTGAGGTTGGTGCCCTCACGGAACTGGTGGAAGGAGCCGTACGCCTTGGCGTAGGTCTCCTGCACGAGATCCTCGGCATCGGCCGGGTTGCGCGTCATGCGCAGCGCGGCCGAGTACATCTGGTCGAGAAAACCGAGGGCGTCCCGCTCGAAGCGCGCGTTGCGCTCGGCTGACGTCTCCGGTGCACGGCCGTCGTCGGTCCCTGTGTCGGTCCCAGTGACCGGACCCACCTCCTCCAACGATGTGGCGGAGCCGAAACCGGACCCGCTCGCATCGGAGAATAGTCGACCTCGCTTCGAGACGGGCTGTCGATCAGCACCGCCCGGCGGCCGCTCGTGGCTGGTCCTCGCCGCAGGCAGCACCGTCCACTCCAGGTCAGCGGCGTTCGAGCGGCTGGGGCAGATGGTCGAACCCATGCGACGGACTCCCTCTCTCCACATACGGCGTATCTGTACCGACGTCCCGAACAACAGCGCCCCGCCACGGCGCATTCCCGGGGCCCGCGGACCGCGCGTGAGGCCCGTGTCACCCCGGGGCGGGGCCCGGCCGACCGAGTGACGCGATCCACCCGGCGACCGCGTCGGTGAGGACGCGCATCGTCTCCTCCTCGGTCGTGCCGGACCTCTTCGGCACCGCGAACCCGTGGTCGCCGTGGGGCACTTCGACCAGCTCGTACGGACCGGGCGGGAACTCCTCCGGCCTGCCGAAGGGGTCGTTGCCGCCCTGCACGACCAGCGTGGGCGCCCCCGTCCCCAGCAGTTCGCCGGCGCGGGACTTCTCGGGCTTGCCCGGAGGGTGCAGCGGGAAGCCGAGCGCGAGGACGGCCGCCGCGCCCAGCTCCGTCGCCGTACGGCAGGCGACCCGGGCCCCGGCGCTGCGGCCTCCGGAGACGACGGGGAGCCCGGGAGCGGCCAGGGCGGGCCACAGGCCGCGCCAGCCGGTGTCCAGCGTCTTCGGGGCGGGCGCCACCTTCTTGCCGGCCACCCGCCAGGGTTGCTCCACCAGGGCGACGGTGACGCCGTGTCCGGGCAGTGCCGCGGCCAGGGCCTTCAGATCGCGGGCTTCGATGCCGCCGCCCGCCCCGTGGCTCACGGCCAGCACGATCCGGGGCCGGGACGCCGGGACCCAGGTGATCCTGGCCTCACCGGCGTCGGTGGTGACGTTCTGCGTACTGCGTTGACGGCTCACCGCGCCATCCTCTCCCGCGCGCCGTTCAGAACAGCGTGGACTCCTCCGGCGCCGCCAGCTCCTCCAGCAGTTCGGGCCCGCTGTTGCGGACGTTGCTGACGGCTGTGGCGACCGGGTAGGCGCGCATCAGCCCGCCGGGCGGCGGCTCCAGCAGGGTGCGCAGCTCGTCGAGGTCCGTGTGCCCGGGGTCCAGCCAGGCGTCCCAGCGGTCGGGGGTGAGCATCAGCGGCATCCGGGGGTGGATGTCGGCGAGGGCGCCGGGCCCCTCGGCGGGGGCGACGCCCAGCGGGGTGGTCTCGGCCTCGGTGGTGATCACCGAGCAGGTCACCCACCAGGCGTTCTCGTGGTCGCCGGGCAGCGTCGTATCGCGCCAGAACTCGTAGAGCCCGGCCATCGCGAAGACCGACCCGTCGGCGGGGGTCACGAAGTACGGCTGCTTCCGGGCCCGCTTCCTGCCCTTCTTCTCCTCCAGCCGCCGTTCCTCGGAGCCGGTGACCCACTCGTAGTACCCGTCGGCGGGCAGGACGCAGCGGCGCTGGGCGAAGGCGCGGCGGAAGGAGGGCTTCTCGTGCACGGTCTCCGCCCGGGCGTTGATCATCCGGGCGGCGCCCTCGGGGGTCTTCGACCAGGACGGCACGAGTCCCCATTTCAGGGCGCGCAGCTGGCGAACCGGGCGCTGGTCCTCGGCGTCCTTAACAGGGCGCTCCAGAATCGCGTAGACCTCTTTGGTCGGCGCCACGTTCCAGTCCGGCTCCAGGGCCTCGGTGGGCTCCCACTTCTCTACGCCGAAGAGCCCGGTCAGGTCCTCGGGCTTCCGACTGGCTGCAAACCGTCCGCACATAGGTGCCAGACTGCCACGACCGCCCGCCCCGACCGCAAGGAGTCGCCCGGCCGATGAACAGCACCGAATTGGGCGATCTGTGGGATCGCGTCACCGGAACCCAGTCCGCTCCCGAACAGTGGCTGGTGGTGGTGACGGCCACCCTGGCGCTCGTCGCCGTCGTGCCCAACCCGATATGGCGGCTCGCCCGCAACACCATCACCATCGCGCACGAGGGGGGCCACGGGCTGGTGGCCCTGCTCACCGGGCGGCAGCTCTCCGGCATCCGGCTGCACTCGGACACCAGCGGACTGACCGTGAGCCGTGGCAAGCCCACGGGGATCGGCATGATCCTCACGGCGGCGGCCGGCTACACGGCCCCGTCGCTGCTGGGCCTGGGCGGCGCCTGGCTCCTGAGTGCCGGCAGGATCACCCTCCTGTTGTGGGTGGCGACGGCGCTGCTCGCAGTGATGCTGGTGATGATCCGCAATGTGTACGGGGCCCTCACCGTCATCCTGACCGGCACCGCCTTCCTGCTGGTGTCCTGGCTGGCCTCCTCGGACGTCCAGGCGGCGTTCGCGTACGCGGTGGTGTGGTTCCTGCTGCTGGGCGGGGTGCGCCCGCCCTTCGAGCTCCAGTCCAAGCGACGTCACGGAGGCGCCCCCGACTCCGACGCGGACCAGCTGGCCCGGCTGACCCACGCTCCGGCGGTGCTGTGGCTGTTCCTCTTCCACGCGGTGTCGCTGTGCTCGCTGATCGGCGGCGGGCGGTGGCTGCTGGGGTGGTGAGGACCCACCGGGACCGCGACGCGCGCCGCGGTCCGTACCACTCTTTCGTTACGGGCTGGTTTCCGCCCTTTTGATCAGGATCCGGGTCGGCGCGGAGCCACTAAAGTAAGGGCCATGACCGAGAGTTCCGTGCATCCCGCCCTCTGGCCCGCCCCCCACGCGAGTGGAGCCGTCGACGCGACCGTCACCGTGCCCGGATCCAAATCGGTCACCAACCGCGCTCTCGTCCTCGCCTCGCTCGCCGCCGAGCCCGGCTGGCTCCGCCGCCCGCTGCGCTCCCGCGACACCCTGCTGATGGCCGACGCACTGCGCACGATGGGCGTCGGCATCGAGGAGACCGTCTCCTCCTCGTCCGCCACCAGCCCGTCCGCCGCGGCCTCCCCGGACAGCTCCGGCGAGGCGTGGCGGGTCATTCCGGCGGGGCTCCACGGTCCGGCCGCGGTCGACGTCGGCAACGCCGGCACGGTCATGCGCTTCCTGCCGCCCGTCGCCACGCTCGCCGACGGCCCGGTCCGCTTCGACGGCGACCCCCGGTCCTACGAGCGCCCGCTGACCGGCGTGATCGAGGCGCTGCGGGCGCTCGGCGCGCGGATCGACGACGACGGGCGCGGAGCGCTGCCGCTGACCGTGCACGGCGGCGGGGCGCTGGAGGGCGGACCGGTGTCGATCGACGCCTCGTCCTCCTCCCAGTTCGTCTCGGCGCTGCTGCTGTCGGCGCCGCGCTTCAACCAGGGGGTGGAGGTCCGGCACACCGGGTCCACGCTCCCCTCGATGCCGCACATCCGGATGACCGTCGACATGCTGCGGGCCGTCGGCGCCCAGGTGGACGAGCCGGAGACGGGCGGCGAGCGGAACGTCTGGCGGGTCGCCCCCTCCGCCCTGCTCGGCCGGGACCTGACGATCGAGCCGGACCTGTCCAACGCCCAGCCGTTCCTGGCCGCGGCCCTGGTGACCGCCGGCCGGGTCACCATCCCCGACTGGCCCGAGCACACCACCCAGCCGGGTGACGCGCTGCGGGAGATCTTCACCGCGATGGGCGGCAGCTGCGAGCTGACCGAGCGCGGACTGACCTTCACCGGCACGGGCCGCATCCACGGGATCGACGTGGACCTCGGCGAGGTCGGCGAGCTGACCCCGGGCATCGCGGCGGTCGCGGCACTGGCCGACTCCCCCTCCACGCTGAGCGGCGTCGCGCATCTGCGGCTGCACGAGACGGACCGGCTGGCCGCACTGACCAAGGAGATCAACGAGCTGGGCGGCGATGTCACCGAGACGGCCGACGGGCTGCACATCCGCCCGCGTCCGCTGCACGGCGGCGTCTTCCACACGTACGACGACCACCGCATGGCCACCGCCGGGGCGGTCATCGGCCTGGCGGTGAAGGGCGTGGAGATCGAGAACGTGGGCACGACCGCCAAGACCCTGCCGGACTTCCCGGACATGTGGACCGGAATGCTCGGGGCCTAGGACATGCGCCGCTACGGGAAGAACCCCGACGAGGACGACATCCGGGTCCGCCCCAACCGCAAGGGCAACCGGCCGCGCACGCACATCCGGCCCAAGCACGAGGACGCCGAGGACGGCATGGTCCTCACCGTCGACCGGGGCCGGCTCACCTGCCTCGTCGAGGGCCGGACCGTGGTCGCGATGAAGGCCCGCGAGCTGGGGCGCAAGGCGGCCGTGGTGGGCGACACCGTCTCCATCGTCGGCGACCTCTCCGGCGAGAAGGACACCCTGGCCCGGATCGTCCGCATCTCCCCCCGCCGTACGGTGCTGCGCCGCACGGCGGACGACGACGATCCGTACGAGCGCGTGGTCGTCGCCAACGCGGACCAGCTCGCGATCGTCACCGCGCTGGCCGACCCGGAACCCCGCCCGCGCATGATCGACCGGTGCCTGGTGGCGGCGTACGACGGCGGGCTCACCCCGCTCCTGGTGCTCACCAAGTCCGATCTCGCGTCGCCGGACAAGCTGCTGGAGGCGTACACCCCGCTCGGCGTCCCGTACATCGTGACCAGCCGTGAGGAGCTGGAGAACGGCGACGCGGCGGACCACGTGCGCGCGTTCCTGAACGACCGGGTCACCGCCTTCGTCGGGCACTCCGGGGTCGGCAAGACGACCCTGGTCAACGCCCTGGTGCCGAAGGACAGGCGCCGGACCACGGGCATCGTCAACGCGGTCACCGGACGGGGCCGGCACACCACCACCTCGGCCCTCGCGCTGCCGCTGCCCGGCGACCGGGGCTGGGTGGTCGACACCCCGGGCGTCCGGTCCTTCGGCCTGCACCACGTCGACCCGTCGCGCGTCATCAACGCCTTCCCCGATCTCCAGCCGGGCACCGAGAACTGTCCGCGCGGCTGCACCCACGAGGAGAACCAGCCCGAATGCGCGCTGGACGCCTGGGTGGCCGAGGGGCACGCCGATCCGGCGAGGCTGGACTCCCTGCGCCGGCTTCTCGCGACCCGGGAACGGCGCGAGGGCGACTGACGGGCGCGAGCCGCGCTATCGGACCGTGCGACGCGCGCATGTTTGCGGGCTTCAACGACTGGTAAGGGCATAATCGCACCGAGCGGGACGATGCCGTCACCTACGCGGGAGGCAACTGACGATGCCCTGGCTGCTGGTCGTGGTCGCAGGACTGCTGGAGACCGGCTTCGCCGTGTGCCTGAAGCTCTCCCACGGATTCACCCGGCTCTGGCCGACGATCGCGTTCGCCGCGTTCGCCCTCGGCAGTTTCGGCCTGCTGACCCTGGCGCTGAAGAAGCTGGACGTCGGTCCGGCGTACGCGGTGTGGACCGGGATCGGCGCGGCCGGGACGGCGATCTACGGCATGGTCTTCCTCGGCGACGTGGTCTCCACACTGAAGCTGGTGTCGATCTCCCTGGTGATCATCGGCGTGATCGGCCTCCAACTGTCCGGCTCCGCCCACTGAGGCCCGCCGGAACCGCCGCCCGCGCCCCTTCCCTTACGAGCTTGAGCGCGCGGCTGTCCGCGGCGTCGGTCGCCCGGCACCGGCACGGTCACACAGGACAGCGCGAGGCGTAACGCGATCTCGCAGCGCGCGGCGGTGACCTCGGGCGACACGGCCACCATCCGGTCCCGTACCAGGGTGAGCAGCTCGGCGGGGGCAGGCGGCAGACCCCCTCCCGTACGCCCTCGGGCGCCCGGCCCGCAGTCGGGGCGGGGCAGTCCGTCCGGCCAGTGCCCCGTGAGCAGCGCCCTGACCAGGACGTCCTGGCGGGCGGCCCGCACGGTCCAGAGCGCGACGGCGGCGGGACGGTCGGGCGCGGGGGCGGTCAGGGCGCGGTCCACCCCGGCGAGATAGCCGTCGGCGGCCCGCCGCAGGAGGGCCCCGGCCAGTCCGTCCTTGGTGCCGAACTCGTTGTAGAGGGTCTGCCGCGAGACGCCGGCCCGGGCCGCGACGTCAACCATGCGCACCGTGCGCCAGGGCCCGTCGTCCAGTGCTTTGAGGGTGGCGTCCAGCAGTGCCTGCCGCGCTGTCGGCATCGTCGCCTCCCCGGCCCCTGGGTCCTGCGGTTCAGACTTGACGCGCTCCCGGGGGGTGTCAAGGGTCCCGGCAGGCGGCGGGGGCGTGTAGCCCGCGCCCGGCGGCGCTGGATACTGTGACGGCATGCCCGACTACCACGATGATCTGCGCCTGGCCCACGTACTGGCGGACGCCGCCGACGCGGCGACGATGGACCGGTTCAAGGCTCTCGACCTGAAGGTGGAGACCAAGCCGGACATGACGCCGGTGAGCGAGGCCGACAAGGCCGCCGAGGAGCTGATCCGGGGCCATCTGCATCGGGCCCGTCCGAGGGACGCGATCCTGGGCGAGGAGTACGGGGTCGAGGGCAGCGGACCCCGGCGCTGGGTGATCGACCCGATCGACGGCACCAAGAACTACGTGCGCGGCGTGCCGGTGTGGGCCACGCTGATCTCGCTGATGGAGGCCGGAGAGGACGGTTTCCAGCCGGTGATGGGCGTGGTCTCCGCGCCGGCGCTCAACCGGCGCTGGTGGGCGGCGAAGGGCGCCGGCGCGTTCACCGGCCGCAGCCTCACCTCCGCGACCCGGATGCACGTGTCGAAGGTGGAGCGGATCGCCGACGCCTCGTTCGCGTTCTCCTCGTTGTCCGGCTGGGAGGAGCAGGGCCGCCTCGACGGCCTCCTGGACCTCACCCGGGCCTGCTGGCGGACGCGGGGGTACGGGGACTTCTGGCCGTACATGATGGTCGCCGAGGGTTCCGTGGACATCTGCGCGGAGCCGGAGCTGTCGCTGTGGGACATGGCGGCCACCGCGATCATCGTGCAGGAGGCGGGCGGCCGGTTCACCTCGCTGGACGGGGTGGACGGTCCGGGCGGCGGAAACGCGGCGGCCTCCAACGGGCCGCTCCACGACGAGCTGCTGGGCTATCTCAACCAGCGCTACTGACCGTCCTGTCTGGTCTGCCGTCCTGTTTGGACTGCCGTCCTGTCTGGTCTGTCCGAAACCGTACGGGTCCGCGCGTCGCGCCCGGGGGCGTCGCGTGCTCTTCGCACGCCCTCCGGCGCGCTCCGCCCGCCCCTTGTCGGCGCGCCCCGAGGATGCGACTCTGAGAGTCCCCCCGCTTGTGCACTTGTGAATCGACGCACATAGTCGGCTCACCGAGGAGGTGGCTCGTCCCATGCTCGTCCGTGACGCCATGAGCACGGTGGTCCTCACCATCGGCCCCGCCCACACGCTCCGCCAGGCGGCCCGGCTGATGTCGGCCCGCCGCATCGGGGCGGCCGTCGTCCACGATCCGGACACCTGCGGACTCGGCATCATCACCGAGCGCGACATCCTCGACGCGATCGGGTCGGGGATGGACCCCGACCGGGAGACCGCGTCCGCCCACACCACCACCGACGTGGTGTTCGCCGCCCCGGCCTGGACCCTGGAGGAGGCCGCGGAAGCCATGACGCACGGCGGGTTCCGGCACTTGATCGTGCTGGACGGCGACGGCCCGGTGGGCATCGTGTCGGTGCGCGACATCATCCGTTGCTGGGCGCCCGTCCGCCGTACGGCCGCGGCCGCCGGCTGAGGCCCGCCGGGCACCGGAACGACCGGCGGGCCGGACCCCCGCGAGGGGATCCGGCCCACCGTCGACGACAGGCGTCCGGTCAGCCGCGGAGGGCCTGGACCGCGGCTTCCAGCCGCTTGCCGAAGTCTCCGTCCGCCTGACGGAAGTTGTTGATCGCGCGCTCGGCGATGTCATCGCGCGAGACCTTGGAGATGAATCCGGCGAGGTTCTCGATCAGCCGGGCCTTCTCGTCCTCGGAGTAGAGCCGGTAGAGGGCTCCCGCCTGCACGAAGTCGTTGTCCTCGGCGTGGGTGGGGGCCTCGGTGTTGCCGGTGGTCCCGGTGACCGGGACCGGCTGCCACAGCGGGCGGTCGGTCTGGAAGGGGCCGCCGAAGCTGTTCGGCTCGTAGTTCTTGGCGCCCTTGTGCCGGCCGTCGTAGAGGAAGCCGTCCCGGCTGTTGGTCCGCGCCTCGGTGGCGTGCGGGCGGTTCACCGGCAGGTGGTCGGCGTTGATGCCGACGCGGTAGCGGTGGGCGTCGCCGTACGCGAAGAGACGGCCCTGGAGCATCTTGTCCGGGGACGGGCCGATACCCGGCACGAAGTGCGCGGGGCTGAAGATCGACTGCTCGACCTCGGCGAAGATGTTCTCCGGGTTGCGGTTGAGCTCCAGCTTGCCGATCTCGATCGGCGGGTAGTCCGCGTGCGGCCAGACCTTGGTCAGGTCGAACGGGTTGAAGCGGTAGCCGGCCGCGTCCGCCGCGGGCATGATCTGGACCTGCACCGTCCAGGACGGGAAGTCACCGCGCTCGATCGCCTCGCGCAGATCGCGCTGGTGACTGTCGGGGTCCTCGCCGGCGAGCTTGTTGGCCTCGTCCTGGGTGAGGTTCTTGATGCCCTGGTCGGTCTTGAAGTGGTACTTGACCCAGAAGACCTCGCCGGCCTCGTTGTTCCACTGGTAGGTGTGCGAGCCGTACCCGTTCATGTGGCGCAGCGTGGCCGGGATGCCGCGGTCGCCGAAGAGCCAGGTCACCTGGTGGGTCGACTCGGGCGACAGGCCCCAGAAGTCCCAGACGTTGTCCGCCTCCTGGGAGCCGGTGTACGGGTCGCGCTTCTGGGTGTGGATGAAGTCGGGGAACTTGATGGCGTCCTTGATGAAGAACACCGGGGTGTTGTTGCCGACGAGGTCGTAGTTGCCCTCTTCGGTGTAGAACTTCAGCGCGAAGCCGCGGGGGTCGCGCACGGCGTCGGCGGAGCCGAGGTTGCCCGCGACGGTCGAGAAGCGCAGGAAGGTCTCGGTCTGCTTGCCGACCTCGGAGAGGAACTTCGCCCGGGTCCACTGCGAGACGTCGCGGGTCAGCGTGAAGGTGCCGTACGCACCGGCGCCGCGGGCGTGCACGATGCGCTCCGGGATGCGCTCACGGTTGAAGTGGGCGAGCTTCTCCAGCAGCGCCTGGTCCTGGACGAGAACCGGACCGCC
Organism: Streptomyces sp. NPDC091649; assembly: GCF_044756785.1. NCBI lineage: Bacteria > Bacillati > Actinomycetota > Actinomycetes > Kitasatosporales > Streptomycetaceae > Streptomyces > Streptomyces sp. NPDC091649. Next base: position 567,171 of record NZ_JBIVTR010000001.1, read on the forward strand.
GGCGCCCGCGGTCTCACTGTTCTGGTTGTCGGCAACCGGCGCGCCGGCCTCCGTTGTGAGCGGTCCCTGCGTCACGTGCGCCTCCTGCGTCATGTCCTGCACTTCCGGTGATCGGCCGACCTCGGTCGCCGGGCCGATGTTCCGCACAGCCTGTCCCTTGGCGTATGCCGGTCTCGATCCTACAATGGACATTGTCTAAGTCAAGCGAACATCCAAAGTCACACCCGATCGGGACTCGGTCCCTCCACTGTTAGGCTGGACTCCATGAGTGACCTGCTGGGACGACTTCGTGGACGCGGCTGGCGCATGACGGCGCAGCGGCGTGTCGTGGCCGAGGTCCTCGACGGGGATCACGTCCACCTGACGGCGGACGAGGTCCACGCGAGGGCCGTTTCCAAGCTGCCCGAGATCTCGCGCGCCACCGTGTACAACACCCTCGGCGAGATGGTGTCCCTCGGCGAGGTGCTGGAGGTCTCCACCGACCGCCGGGCCAAGCGCTACGACCCGAACGCGCACCGCCCCCACCACCACCTGGTGTGCGGCCGGTGCGGGGCTATCAGGGACGTGCACCCGGCGGGCAACCCGCTCGCGGACCTGCCCGCGGACGAGCGCTACGGCTTCATGGTCTCCGACGTCGAGGTGACGTACCGGGGCATCTGCCCGAACTGCGCCACCGCCGCCTGAGCCGACCGCTTCGGGTCCCGCCCGCGGGCGGGACCGCGGCCCTTGGCGCCTCCCGGACATGACGAAGGCCCGGGTCCCTGCTGGGATCCGGGCCTTCGTCTTTTCAGTAGCGGGGACAGGATTTGAACCTGCGACCTCTGGGTTATGAGCCCAGCGAGCTACCGAGCTGCTCCACCCCGCGTCGTTGAATGCAACGTTACGTCAACGGGTCGGGCGGCGCAAATCCATTCACACAGCCGTGGAAGGGCCTTCGTTCCCGGTATCGGTGCCACCCGGCTCCGGCACCCAGGCACCGGTGACACCCGCCCCGTGCCACGCCGGTTCCGGTTCAGCCCGATGCCCGTGACACGCCGGTCCCGGTGCTAGGCGGTCAGCTCCTGGTGCAGCGCCTCGCGCAGCCGCGCGGCCCGTTCGGTCACCTCGGCGGGGCCCAGCTCCACCGCTCGCGCGCACCAGCGCTGCCCTTCGGTCAGCTCCCCCCGGCGAGCGGCGAGGAGCGCCAGGCGCAGCGCGGCGCGGCCGTGTCCCGCGCCGGCGGCACGGCTCCACCACAGGGCCGCCTCGCGCTCGCTGCCTTCGCGAGCCAACAGCAGCCCGAGGTTGAAGGCCCCGTTGCGGCTGCCCGCCTCGGCGGCCTGCCGGTACCAGTGGGCGGCGCTCTCGACGTCCCCGCGGGCGGCGGCGAGCATGCCGACCCGGACCTGGGCACGGCGGTGGCCCTGCTGGGCGGCCCGCTCGTACCACTCCTCGCACTCGGTCTTCTCCGGCATCGGCTCGCCCAGGGCGGGCGGGCCCGGCGGCGGCTGGCGCGCGTCCAGCACACCGGCAAGCCGGAACGCGGCCTCGGCGCTGCCGCCGCCCGCGGCACAGCGCAGGTGCCGCTCGGCTTCCCGTTCGTCACCCTCGCGCAGCAGGGCGATGCCGACCTGGAGCGCCGCGTCGGTGTGCCCGGCCGCCGCGGCGCGCTCGTACCAGCCCAGCGCCGTACGGTCCTCGTCGCGCCCGGCGTGCAGGATGCCGAGATTGAAGGCCGCGTCGACGCTGCCCGCCTCGGCCGCCTTGGAGAACCAGGGCTCCGCCCCGGTGTGGTCGCCCGCCTGGAGGAGCAGGACCGCGAGCGCGTTGGCGGCCTCGCGGTGTCCGGCGTACGCGGCACGGCGGTACCACTGCTCGGCCTGCGGGGTGCGGTCCTGGGCGGCGCAGAGCAGCCCGAGGTTGTACGCCCCGTTGACGTCGCCGGCGTCCATCGCGGCCCGGTACCAGCGCTCGGCGGTCTGCTGCTCACCGCGCGCGGCGTGCAGCGCGCCGAGTGCGTTGGCGGCGTTGCCGTCGCCGTCCTGGGCAGCGCGCAGCCACCACACGGCGGCGCTCTCCTCGTCGCCGGCGTCGCGCAGCAGGAAGCCCAGCGCGCAGGCGGCGCGCGGCTCGCCGTCCTTGGCGGAGGTGAGGTACCAGCGTCCGGCCTCCTTGAGCTCGCCGCGCTGCTCCAGGATCGCGCCGAGGTGAAGCGCGGCACGGCGGTGACCCCGGGCGGCGGCCTGGCGGTACCACTGCTCGGCCTCGCCGACCCGGCCGGCGGCCGGGCCCGCCACGGGGTTGTCGTCGGCCCGCGCGCTCCCGGCGCCCGTGGGCCCCGTCGACATGTCCCGGGCGGGTGCGGGACGGCCACCGGGGAGGCCGAGGCCCGTTCCGGTACGAACGGAAGCGGCGCCCCGGCCCAGGCCGAAGGCGTCGTGCGGGTCCGCGACGGCCTTCCGCTCCAGGGTGCGGGCCAGCCGGTAGGCGGCCTCGCGGTGTCCCTGTTCGGCGGCGGCGCGCAGCCAGCGCTCGGCGCCGACGTCGCCACGGTGCTCCAGGAGGTCGGCCAGCGCGTAGGCGCCCAGCGCGTGCCCCTGCTCGGCGGACTGGCGCAGCCAGTACTCGGCGCCGGGCTCGTCGCCGCGTTCGCGGAAGTGCCGGCCGAGCGCGTGGGCGGCGGCGGCGGATCCGGCCACGGCGGCGATACGCCACCAGCCGGCGGCCTCGTCCGGGTAGCCGCGCTGGTGCAGCAGGACGCCCAGGTTGTTGGCGGCGGCCCGGTCGCCGTCGGCGGTGGCGGCGCGCAGATACCGCTCGGCGCTGTCCAGCTCTCCCCGGCGCAGCAGCAGCGCGCCCAGGACGCTCATGGACGCGGTGTCCCCGGCGTCGGCGGCGCGACGGTGGCGGGCCTCGCTCTCGGCGCTGTCCGCGGCGTCGACCGCGTCCGTGGTGTCCTCGTCGGACGTGCTGGCGGCGGTGCTGGTGTCGGTGGCGCCGGTCCGCTGGACCGGTGCGCCCGCCCCGGCGATGGCAGCGGCGAAAGCCGCGTCTACCGCGCTTTTCGCATCTTGGCCGCGCTGCTGCACAAACCGCCCTGTCTCCAACAGAGTTGCCCTGTCCCCCATAAATACCATCGTCGCACCACCTGTAACCCGCGTACACCTGGTATATCGCAGCCAGTGAGGTCACTTCAGCGTTTTGTCGACATGCCCATAGGGAGACAAGTCAAACACGCCCGGACGCAACTGGTGCCCAGCGAAACGCGCTTCACGCCGACTGCCTCGGACCGACACGACTTGCGCACACAACGGACACGACGAAGGCCCGGATCCCTTGGGATCCGGGCCTTCGTCTTTTCAGTAGCGGGGACAGGATTTGAACCTGCGACCTCTGGGTTATGAGCCCAGCGAGCTACCGAGCTGCTCCACCCCGCGCCGTTGTGTTCAAACCGTACCACGGCGCGGGGTGGACTCTTCTCAGCTGCCCTGGTCGGAGCCCTTCTCGGCTCCGTCGGCGTCCGGCTTCCTCGCCGGATCCGCCTTGTCCGCGTCCGCCGGTTTCCCGGCGCTCGCGGGCTCGGCCGAGCTGTCCGGCTTGGCGTCGTCCGCCGGCTTCTCGGCGTCGTCGGCCTTCTCCCCCTCGCTGCCCGCCTTCGGCTGCGCGGCGGCGGCTCGTTCCAGGGCCTCCTGTAGAGCCTCCTGGGCCTTGCCGTAGGCCGGCCAGTCCTGCTCCTTCAGCGCCTTCTCGCCGTCGGAGTACGCCTCCTGGGCGTCCGCGATGGCCTTCTTGAGCGCGGCGCTGCCGGTGGCCGGGGGCTCCTCGGTCTCGCCCGGCGGCTCACTGGGATCGGGCGGGGTCGTGGCCCCGTCGTCCTCCACTCCGAAGACGGCGTTGAGCGCCTCTCCGAGGCTGTTCTCGAAGACGATCTTCGAGCCGTACGAGGCGGCCACCTTGCGCAGCAGCGGGTAGTTCTGGTTGCCACCGCGCGTGTAGACGGGCTCGATGTAGAGGAACCCGCCCTCCAGCGGAACGGTCAGCAGGTTGCCGTACTCGATGTCCGAGTCGGTGCCCTTGAGGTTCCTCACGAACTCGGCGACGTCGTCGATGCCGTTGAGCTCACTCTGTACCTGGCCGGGGCCCTTCACCGTGGAGGTGACCCGCAGCAGCCGCATCTGCCCGTAGTCCTTGCTGTCCGCGTCCGCGTTCACCGCCATGAAGGCCCCGAGGTTGGGGCGCCCCCTGGGAGTGAACGTGGTGGTCAGGGAGAACTGCTGTGCGTCCTGGCCCGGCATCTTCATGCTCAGGTAGTACGGCGGAACGGAGCCCGGCTCCTTGTTCGTCGGGTCGTCCGGCACCTGCCAGGCGTCACTGCCGCTGTAGAACTGGGCGGGGTCCTCGACGTGGTAGCGGGTGAGCAGCTCGCGCTGGACCTTGAAGAGGTCCTGCGGATACCGCAGGTGGTCCATGAGGGCCTGCGGGATGTCACCGCGGGACTCGACCGTCCCCGGGAACGCCTTGCGCCAGGTCTTGAGGACGGGGTCCTTGGTGTCCCACTCGTAGAGCTTGACCTTGCCGTCGTACGCGTCGACGGTGGCCTTCACCGAGTTGCGGATGTAGTTGACCTGGTTCTCCTGGGCGACGACCGCGCGCTGATTGGTGGTCAGCGAGTCGGCCGTGGTGTCGCCGAGCGTCGTCCGGGACGCGTACGGGTAGCCGTTGCTCGTGGTGTACGCGTCGACGATCCACTGGATCCGGCCGTCGACGACCGCCGGGTAGGCGTCGCCGTCGATGGTCAGCCACGGGGCGACCGCCTCCACGCGCTCCTTGGGCGTGCGGTTGTACAGGATCCGCGAGCCCTCACCGATGGCTCCCGAGTACATGATCTGCGGCTCGCTGAAGGAGACCGCGTACGCGGCGCGGTTGAAGGCGTTGGAGAGACTGACCCCGCTGTCACCCTTGTAGCTGGTGGTCTTCTCGCCGTCCTCCTCGTAGTCGAGCTCCTTCTGGGGCCCGCCGACGATGGAGTACTGCTGGGTCTTCTCGCCGTAGTAGACGCGCTGCTCGTACTTGCCGAAGTCACCGCTGGAGGGCAGACCCGACTCGGTGAAGTCCGGGGACCCCGTCGGGTTGGTGCCGGTGGTGGTGCCCCGGGCCGCGATGGCGCCGTAGCCGTGGGTGTACGTGAAGTGGTCGTTGATCCAGTTCCGCTTGGGCAGGCCCTGGATGTTCAGCTCACGCAGGCCGATGACGGTGTCCTGCTCGTTGCCCTCGTCGTCCTTGTAGCGGTCGACGTCCAGCGTCTTGGGGAACTGGTAGTAGTTCCTCTTCTGCTGGAGCTGCTGGAAGGCCGGGGAGACGACGTTGGGGTCCATCACGCGGTAGCTGGCGGCGGTGTTGGCCGTGGCCCGCAGCTTCGCGTCGTCCTTCGTGGTCGCCTGACCGTCGTAGTCGTCCACCTTGGCGTCATCGATGTCGTACGCGTCGCGTGTGGCGTCGATGTTCTTCTGGATGAACGGCGCTTCCTTGGCCTGCTCGTTCGGCTGGACCTGGAACTTCTGCACGATCGCCGGGTAGAGCCCGCCGATCAGGATCGCCGAGAGCACCATCAGGCCGAAGCCGATGACCGGGAGCTGCCAGGTGCGGCGCCACAGCGTCGCGAAGAACAGCACCGCGCAGATCGCGGCGATGCAGAACAGGATCGTCTTCGCCGGGAGGTAGGCGTTGGCGTCGACGTACCGCAGGCCCGTCCAGTTGTCGGTGGCCTTGAAGTCACTGGACTTCACGGCGAGCCCGTACCGGTCGAGCCAGTAGGCCACGGCCTTCAGGGAGACGAAGATGCCGAGGAGTACCGAGAGGTGGCCGGTGGCCGCCCCGGTGGCCCGGGCGCCGGGACTCGTGATGCGCAGCCCGCCGTACAGGTAGTGCGTCAGGGCGGCGGCGATCAGCGCGAGAACGGTCGCCGCGAAGCCGAAGCCGAGCAGGAAGCGGTACCACGGCAGGTCGAAGGCGTAGAAGGCGACGTCCAGCTTGAACTGGGGGTCCTTCTGGCCGAACGACACGCCGTTGACGTACATCAGCCACGTGCGCCACTGGCCGGAGGCGGAAGCTCCGGCGATCAGTCCGATGAGCGCCGTGACGGCGAGCAGCACCCACTTCTTGTAGGGGGCGATGCTCATGCGGTAGCGGTCCAGGCTCTGCTGCTCCAGCGACATCGCGCTCAGCGGCGGCCGGAGCCGGTGCGCGAGCCAGATGTTCACGCCGATGGCGAGAGCCATCAGCAGTCCGAAGACGAGGAACAGCCCGATCTTGGTCCACAGGGTGGTGGTGAAGACGGATGAATACGCGACCGACCTGTACCAGAGCCAGTCCGTCCAGAACCCGGCGAACATGACGAAGGCCATGGCGAGGACCGCCAGGACACCCAAAGTCATGAGCAGGGTACGGGCGCGCCGGGACGGGCGGCCGACTCTGATCCGTGGCCCGGTCGGGCCTCCGCCGCGGTCCGGCATCTGGAAAGCCAACGTGCGCACCTCGAAGTTCGCGGTCGTGTGGAACAGGCCCAGCGATCCTAGAGCCCACCTATGCAACTTACTGAGGCTTTACCTAGTTCCCGTTCCCGGGGCGGAAGGAGGCAGGATGTTGCCCATGCCCAACGTTTCCCCCGCAGGACCCCCGATGGCCGCGAGTCCCCTCACCGTCGCCGTCCTCGAAATCGACGCCTATGCCTCCAACCTCGGCTGGGACCAGCCCGCCCGGCTGTTCGCCCTGGTCGACACCGCCCGGTTGCGGGTCCAGGAGCCCGGCCTCGCCGCTCAGCTGGGGCTTGAGGACCCCAGCTCCTCCGTCGCCGCGCTCACCCCGATCGAGCAGGACGAGCTGCCCGCGGGCACCGCGCTCGACGACTTCCTCGGCACGATCGCCTGGCCCGACGCCGTGGTCGGCTGTGCCATGACGGTGGAGCGGCTGATGCTGCCGCCCTCCGCGGAGGCGTCCGTGCCGGAAGGTCTCAGTGACAAGCAGCTGACCGAATGGGTGGCCAGGCACCCCGACCGGCAGGAGGTGCGGATGACCGTGGCCGTTCTGCGGGACGGGGCGCGCGAGTCCGCCGTGCGGCTGCGCGAGAAGGATTCCCCCACCGAGGTGCTGACCGGAGCCGGTCTGGTGCCCGGGCTCGCGGAAGCGCTCGCGGCGACGTTCGAGTCCTGATCCGGCCGCTGCCCGGGGCCCGTCGTACGGTTCCCGGGCGGCACGGCCGTCAGCCGGTCGAGCAGCTCGGCAGGTCCGCGGCCTTCCCCGAGCCGATCCGCTCCAGGGACTTCGTGGCGTCCTCAAGGGTCTTGACCCGTACCAGGGTGAGCCCGTCGGGGATGTCGGCCGCGGCCGAGGCGCAGTTGTCGTCCGGCGTGAGGAAGTAGCGGGCGCCGGCGTCGCGGGCGCCGACCAGCTTCATGGTGATGCCGCCGATCGGGCCGACCTTGCCGGCGTCGTCGATGGTCCCGGTGCCCGCGACGAACTTGCCGCCGGTCAGGTCTCCCGGGGTGAGCTTGTCGATGATGCCCAGGGAGAACATCAGTCCGGCGCTCGGTCCGCCGACGTCCGCGAGCTTGATGTCGATCTCGAACGGGAACGTGTGGTCCGTGCCGGCCCTGATCCCGACGATCGCCCGGTCCTCGCCGCCGTCCTCGGCGGCGGGGGCCTTGGCGGTCGTAATGGTGATCTCCTTCTCGTCGCCCTCGGGGGCACGGCCCGCCTTCTCGGCCGCCGCGGCGTCCTTCTCCGGGATGACGGTGAAGGTGACGTCCTCGCCGGGCCGGTGCTGGGTGACGAGTTCCGCCACGTCGCCGGGCTTCTCGACGGCCGTGCCGTCGACGGCCCTGATCACGTCGCCCGCGTGCAGCTTGTCCTCGGAGGGGCTGCCCTTGACCACCGTGGAGACCACGACCTGCGTGGAGACCGGGATGTCCAGCTCCTTCAGGGCGGCCACCTTGGCGCTCTCCTGGGACTGGCTGAACTCCTCGGCGTTCTCCTGGGTGGACTGCTCCTCGGTCTTGCCGTCCGGGTAGAGCGTGTCGTGCGGCACCACGACGCTGTCGTGGGCAAGCCAGCCGTAGACGGCCTCGACGACGTTCATCCGGTAATCCGCTCCGGTGACGCGGACCGTCGTCATGTTGAGATGCCCGGATGCCGGGTACGTCTTACGACCCGAGACCTGCAGGACGGGCTCGCCACGCGCGTCGCCCAATGTGTTGACCGTCGGCCCCGGGGACATCTCCGCGTACGGCACTTTGATCAGCACGCCTGCGCAGAGCAGCGCGATGAGGACGAGGGTGGAAGCGAGCATCGTCGCGGTGCGGCGTGGCATGGAACGACAGTACGGGAAGGGCCTGTCAGTGCACCGCCGGGGCCGGTCCGTGCGAGGCGGCGGAAACACGCGGCGGAAGGCGGTCACGCGGCGTGCGGCGGTCTCAGAGAGCCTCGGAACCGGAGTGCGATTTCTCCATCGCGTCGCGGAACCTGGCGTAGCCGGCGAGTTCGGTGACATCGCCGGTCGTGCGATTGCGGGCAGCCCAACTCGCCCATATCGCACCGCCGACAGCAGCGAAAAGTGGAATCAACAGCCAAGCGAGTGCCGCCATCACGACCTCCCTACCCCATGAGCGACCGGGTACCCGATCAGCAGATTAACGATCCGGAAGACCAACGCTCATGGCGGGGGGGCGGTTACGCAAATCGGGGCCGATGCGTCCCGGTCCGGTTTGCGATCAGCAGGCGCCGACCCACTCCTCCGTACCGTCCGAGAAACGCTGGTGCTTCCAGATCGGAACCTCGTGCTTGAGGTCGTCGATGAGCTTGCGGCAGGCGTCGAACGCCTCCGCGCGGTGCGGGCAGGCGACGGCGACGACCACGGCCAGATCGCCCACCTCCAGTTCACCCACTCGGTGGACGGCCGCCAGTGCGCGGACCGGGAAGTCGGCGACGACCTTCTCCGCCACCCGGCGCAGCTCGTCCTCGGCCGAGGGGTGACAGGAATAGCCGAGCGCGCCGACGTCCTGACCGGCGTCGTGGTTGCGCACGGTGCCGACGAAGAGCGCGATGCCGCCCGCCGCGTCGTCGCCGACGGCGCGGAAGACCTCGTCGACGGAGAGCGGGGCGTCCCGGATCGCCAGCAGCCGGACGGGGTCGGCCGCCGCGCGCTCGCCGGGGTGGTCGTGAGTGGATGCCATGCACCCATCGTGCCGTACGGCGCCGACATCCCGGTATTGCCTGTTCGACCGGCGGCCGGCCGAACGGTTTGGAGTCTCCTACAGGCCCCCCGGAGCGGTGGGCGGTCAGATGCGGCGGCGCGCCTTGCGGGCACGGCGGACGACGGCGGCGGCGCCGAGCAGGGCGACCGTGGCTCCGGCGGCTCCGGCGGCGGTGGCGTCCTTGCGGCCGAGGCGGCGTCCGGCGAGCGTGTGTCGGCCCTCGACCTCTTCGAGGAGGGCGCCGAGCACCTCCTCGTTCGTCCACTTCGGCCGCCACCCCACATCGTGCAGCCGGCTGACGCTGACGACCCAGGGGTGCATCGTGTACGCCAGGTCGCCCGCCGGGGACGGGGTGAGGCCGATCCGGTGCAGCCGGGCGGCGGCCCCGAGCGCGACGGCGGAGGGCAGCTCCATCCGGCGCACACCGCTGAGCTCCTCGACCTCCTCCTGCTCCAGCCAGCCGTCGCAGCCGACCGCGAACTCGCCGTCGATCTTCTCCAGCGCGGCGTACTCCAGCGCCGTCACCAGGTCCTCGACGTGGCAGAACTGCCAGGCCGGGCGCGATCCGGCGACGACCAGGAGGCGCGGGGACTCGAAGTAGCGGGTCAGGGCGGTGTCGGTGCCGCCGACCAGGACGGTGGGGCGCACGACGGTGACGTTGAGCCCGGGGTGGGCGCGCGGGGCCCGGCGGCCGAGCCGCTCGATCTCCAGGAGGTCGCCCACCCCGGTGGCCTCCGCGGTGGCGCGCAGCTCGGCGTCCTCGGAAAGCGGCACGTCGTTGTCGGGAAGCGCGCCGTAGACCATCGCCGAGGTGCACAGCACGACCCGGTGGACCCCGGCGGCGGCCGCGGCGGTGAGCACCGTCTGGGTGCCACGTACGTTGTACGCGGTCCGGGCGGCGGGGTCGGTCTCCAGATCGAGATCGAGGGCCAGGTGAACGACGACGTCCGCGCCCCGCAGCTTCTCGGCGATGGCCGGATCCCGTACGTCGAGGATGTGCCAGGTCGCCTCGGAGACCTCTCCGCGGCGCTCGTCGATGGCGATGACCTGCTTGACGGCGTCGGATGCGGCGAGCTGGGCGGTCAGCAGTTCGCCGATGCCGGTGGCGGCGCCGGTGACCGCGACGACGGGGCCCCGATTTCTGGGGGCCCTGGGGCTCTTTTTCTCGGGCGTGCTCTCGGGCGAGGGGTCGGTCAGGTTTCGCGCTGCGCGAACCTGCGGATCTGGGGAACTCACCGGGCGTCTCCAGCGGTTGTCTTCAGTACGTACCCGAATGACGCGTACGTACCAGGTGGCGTCCATCCTGCCGCAGGCCGGGAGTCGGCGGAGCACTGAGGCCCGAAGCGGGCGTGGTGTCTACGCTGGATGGTGATGTCGGGCAGTCGCCGTCGGTTCGAGCCGGCGGCCCTACGAGCCGAGGAAACCCGTGAGTGACACCCCATTCGGATTCGGCCTTCCGCCGGAGGAGCCGGAGAACGGCGACGAGGGCAAGAAGAAGGACCCCACCGAAGGTGGGCAGAGCGCGGGCGGGCCCGGAGGCCCGTTCGGATTCGGGCCGGGGGCGGGCGGGGACAACCCGTTCGCCGCGATGTTCGGCTCGATGAATCCGAACGACCTCGGCGCGGCCTTCCAGCAGCTCGGCCAGATGCTGAGCTACGAGGGCGGTCCCGTGAACTGGGACATGGCCAAGCAGATCGCCCGCCAGACGGTCTCCCAGGGAGCCCCGGACGGCTCCAAGGACGCCAGCGTCGGCCCGTCCGAGCGCACGGCGGTCGACGAGGCGCTGCGGCTGGCGGACCTCTGGCTGGACGGCGTGACGTCGATGCCGTCCGGTTCGGTCTCCACCGTGGCGTGGAGCCGCGCGGAGTGGGTCGAGGCGTCCCTCCCGGCCTGGCAGCAGCTGGTCGACCCGGTGGCCGAGCGGGTGGGCCTGGCGATGGGCGATGTGCTGCCCGAGGAGATGCAGGCCATGGCCGGCCCGCTGATCGGGATGATGCGGTCGATGGGCGGCGCCATGTTCGGCCAGCAGATCGGGCAGGCCGTGGGCGTGCTGGCCGGTGAGGTGGTGGGTTCCACCGACATCGGGCTGCCGCTGGGTCCTGCGGGCAAGGCCGCCCTCCTCCCGCTGAACGTGGAGAGGTTCGGCAAGGACCTCAGCGTCCCGCAGGACGAGGTCCGCCTGTATCTGGCCCTGCGCGAGGCCGCTCACCAGCGGCTCTTCGCCCATGTGCCGTGGCTGCGCTCGCACCTGTTCGGTGCCGTCGAGGCGTACGCCCGCGGCATCAAGGTCGACACCGGCAAGCTGGAGGACGTCGTCGGCCAGTTCGACCCCTCGCAGCCGGAGCAGTTGCAGGAAGCCCTTCAGCAGGGCATGTTCCAGCCCGAGGACACGCCCGGGCAGAAGGCGTCCCTGGCCCGGCTGGAGACGGCTCTCGCGCTGGTGGAGGGCTGGGTGGACGCGGTGGTCCACGAGGCGGCGAAGTCCCGGCTAACGTCGTCCGACGCGCTGCGCGAGACGATGCGCCGGCGCCGTGCTTCCGGCGGACCGGCCGAGCAGACGTTCGCCACGCTCATCGGTCTCCAGTTGCGCCCGCGCCGGCTGCGGGACGCCTCGCGCCTGTGGGCCTCGCTCACGGACGCCCGCGGGCTGGAGGGCCGGGACGCGCTCTGGGCCCACCCGGACATGCTGCCGACAGCCCACGACCTGGACGACCCCGACGGCTTCGTGCACCACGAGCAGGCCGATTTCTCCGAGCTGGACAAGATGCTCGGTGAGGCGGCGAAGGGCCCGCGGAAGCCCGCGGCGGATGACCGGTCGGAGTCGGAGCCCGCGGCGGATGACCAGCCCGACGCGAAGCCCGTCGACGGCAAGGACGACGGCGATGACGAGGGCAAGGCAGAGGGCAAGGACGGCCGCGACCGGTGACGCTGCACGAAGACGCCGTTCTCGTGCTCAAGGGGTACGCCCCCGAGGACGAGCACGGTGACCAGGCGGAGCTGCGTCAGCTCTACCTGGATCACCTGGCACGGCACGAGGACGGCATGTGGAAGGCGTGCGGGGCCGGACATGTGACGGCCAGCGCCCTGGTCATCGACCCGGAGCGGGAGAGAGTGCTGCTGACGCTGCACCGGAAGCTCCGGATGTGGCTCCAGATGGGCGGCCACTGCGAACCGCAGGACACCGCGCTGGAGGCGGCGGCGCTCCGGGAGGCGACGGAGGAGTCCGGCATCGCGGGGCTCACTCCGCTGCCCGGCGGGCCGGTCCGGCTGGACCGGCACCCGATCCCGTCTCCCTGCAACTGGCACCTCGACGTGCAGTACGCGGCGCTGGCCCCGGCCGGAGTGGCGGAGCGGATCAGCGAGGAATCCCTGGAGCTGCGCTGGTTCGGCTACGAGGACGTGGCCGGAGTGGCGGACGTGTCCGTCGTACGGCTGCTGGCGGCGACGCGTTCCCGCCTGTAGCGGCGGACCCGATGGATGTGCGCGAGGGGCGGCCTCCCTGAGGCCGCCCCTCGCCGCTGCGCTCTGCCGTGCCGGTCAGTTCCAGGCGTTGTTCTGGTTCTGGCCGTGCGCGCCCTGCTGGCCCATGCCGAACTGGGCACGGGCGCCCTGGCCGATCTGGGCGTGCTGCGGCGGCATGACTTCACTCGGCTGGACCAGGGCGAAGCCCTGGCCGAGGAAGCTCAGCTCCCAGCCCTCCCCGGTGTTGCCACGACGCCGGAAGACGCCCGCGGAGTGCGTCTGGGCCTGCATCTGCACGCGCAAAGAGCTGGACCAGGCGACCACCGCGTCGGCGTCGGCGTTGACGTACTTCTCGGGCGTGACCTGCATCATCAGGGGCTGGCCCGAGGTCATCAGGGCGACCTTGCCGGAGCCGGAGATGTTGAGCTGGTACTTGCCGCTGCCGGAGATCCCGTACTGGCTGTCCACCGCGATGACCTCGGTGTGCAGCGAGGAGTCGAGCGCGAGGACGTAGGAGCTGTCCACCGTCATCCCCTCACGGTCGACGTCCACGACGTGGATGTACTGCGCGAGGTTGGCGAGGTAGACGGTGCCCTGGCCGGACACGCGCATCAGGTCGAGGCCCTCGCCGGTGCGCGCCCGGGCACGCCGCTGCCCCTGGGACTGGTACTCCCCGTCGAAGTCCATCAGGCCCTGGTAGGCGACCATCGCGCCCTTGCGGGCGAGGACGTCGTCCTGGCCGGTCAGCGAGACCCGCAGGAGCTGCGGGTTCTGGATCGCGTACCGGTCCTGGGTCTGCTGCTCGGTGTGGCTGAAAAGCGGACTCTGCATGATGTGTTCTCCCTCCCCCTCAGTTCCGGACCCGCAGGCGGTCCGTGCTGTCCTCGCTCGGCTGGACGACGACGATGCCCTGGCCGGAGAAGCCCATCTGGTACGCCTCGCCGCTGCCGCGGCCGATCAGCGAACCGGCCTTGAAGCTGCGCTTGCCCTTCACCTTGAGGTTCGGGGACCAGGCGACGAGCGCGTCCGGGTCGACGTACGTCTCGTCCTCTCCGCGTCCGCAGTCGACGACGATCGGGGTGCCCCGGGAGGTGATGGCGACCCATCCGGTGCCCTGGACGACGACGTTCCACAGACCTTGTCCGGCGAACTTGGCCATCCCCTTGACCTTCTCGACGCCCCAGGTGAGGTGGGCGTCGAAGGCGAGGAGGTTGGTGCCGTTGACGGAGATGGAGTCGTTGTCGAGGTTGATGACGACCACGTCCGCGCCGTAGTCGGCGAGGTAGAGCAGCCCGTCGCCGGAGCACTTCATGACGGGTGCGCCCTCGCCGGTGATCCACTGGGAGGCGATCTGCCGGGCGGCGGGCGGGTTGGGCTCGTACTGGATGAAGCCCTCGTACGCCACCATCGAGCCGGTGCGGGCGAAGAGGTCCTGTCCGGAGGCCATGGCGACCTTGAGCATGGTCTTGCCGTGGTTCTCCATGCGGGCCGTGACGGGGGTCGGGGCGTAGCCCGCGAGTTGCTGGTTCATGACGGGCTCCCTCAGACCTCGTAGGGCTGGACGACGATGAAGTTGCCGGGGGCGCCCCGGAACTGGAGGTTCACGGTCTCCCCGCTGTGTCCGGGGTACGCGTTGCGGCGCAGCCGGACCTGGCTGGAAACGATCACCTGGGAGGCGGCCGACCAGGCGACGACGGCGTTGCAGTCGGCGAACGTGGTGGGCGTGACCGGCAGGACGACCGGGGTGCCGTGGGTCTTCACGATCACGGTGCCGGTGCCCTGGAACTGCATGGTGAACAGTGCGCCGCCGGGGATGCCGTGTCCTTCGACCCTGCGCACCTCGTACTGGAGGGACTCGTCGAAGGCGAGGACGCTCTCGGCGGATACGCAGAGGGCGTCGCCCTGCAGTTCGATCGGGTGCAGGTGCGAGCCCTCCTCGGCGAGGAAGACCTGGCCGCGGCCGGTACAGCGCATCAGCTGCATCTCCTGGCCGGTGGCGTTGCCCACGGCACGGCCGACGAACCCGGCGCTCTTGTAGCCGAAGTCCACCTTGCCCTGGTACATCACCATGCTGCCCTGGCGGGCCAGGACCCCGGAGCCGCCCATGGTCAGGTCGACCCGCATGAGCTGCTGGTTCTGCGGGGTCCAGCGCTGCCCGGTCGCGGTCTCCTTGTACGGCTGGAGGGCCGCCCGGAGACCGGCGCCCGCGGCCGGAACGCCTTGGGGCACCCCCTGCGGAACACCCGGTGGCATGCCGCCGGGTGGCTGCTGGCCGTACGGGGCCGGCGCGGGCTGACCGTACGGGGCGGGAGCCTGCTGACCGAAGGGAGCGGCGGGCGGGGCGGGCGGAACGCCCTGGCCGGGGACCTGGCCGAATTGCGGCTGCTGGGGCTGCGGGGGCTGGCCGTACGGGGACGGGGCCTGGGGCGCTTGGGGTGCCTGGGGTGCCTGGGGCGCTTGCGGAGCCGCAGGGGCCTGCGGAGCCAGCGGGGCCGCGATCGTCAGTGCCGCGTGCACCGGCTGCTGCGGCGCGGACGGGGCGCCGAAGGACGGTGCGGGCTGCGGAGCCGCGGGCGCGGGCGGCGCGCCGAAGGCCGGGGGCGCGGCGGCCTGGGCCGGCGGGGCGAAACCAGGGGCGGCGGCCGGTGCGGCGGCGGGCGGCGCCTCTTCCTCGGCGACCTCGCCGCCGAAGTTCTTCAGGAGCGCGTCGAGGCCGCCGTCGAAGCCCTGGCCGACGGCGGCGAAACGCCAGACGTCCTTCAGGTAGAAGTCGCCGAGCATGACCGCGCGCTCGGTGGTGAACTCGGACCCGGTGAAGGCGTACCTCACCACTTCCTCGCCGCCCGCGACGATCCGGATGTACCCCGGACCGATCTGGGACATCTGCCCGGAACCGTCGAGCGTCGCGGTGAAGGAGAGCTTCTGGATGGCTGCCGGAATGCGGTCGAGCGTGACGCGGAAGGACTCGGTGTCACCGGACTGCGCACCGAGGAGCTGGATGGACTCCTCGGGCGATTTCGGCTGATTGAAGAAGATGAAGTACCGGTCGTCGGAGAGCTGCTCGTTGGCGTCGAGACCGAAGCAGCTGATGTCGAAAGTCAGCCCCGGGGCGGCGATCTGCACACCTACGTACAGATCCGTCCCTGCCGTGAGATCACTGATCTTGGCCTTGTGGCCGCGTTGGAATTCCCTGGCCATGCGTAACGACCGTCCCCCATCCCGAAGGTAAATGCGTCGCGTCAGGCTAACCGCAAACGACGACATCGGGCCAAGCCGGTACACACCCGGTACAGAATCGGCGAATGCGGCCGGGCCCCGTCACTCCTCGCGGGCGGCGGGCAGACGGGGCCGGTGAGGCAGCTGGTCGGCCGCCACCACGCCCTCCAGATAGCCACGGGCGCGCTCGGTGCGCGGATACGCCTCCAGCAGCCGCCAGAACCCCGGACCGTGCCCGGGAACGAGCAGATGCGCGAGCTCGTGGAGGAGCACGTAGTCGACGACGTACTCCGGCATGCCCTGCAACCGGTGCGAGAGCCTGATGCTGCCCTCGGCGGGGGTGCATGAGCCCCAGCGGGTGTTCTGATTGGTCACCCAGCGCACCGAGACGGGCCTGGCGCGACCCTCGAAATACTGGTCGGACAGCCGTGCGGCTCGCTCCGCGAGCTCGGTGTCGCCCGGGACGCGCTTTTTCTCCTGGGCGGCGAGCTTGTCCAGCATCAATCCCACCCAGCGCTGTTCCTCGGCCTGGGACATCCGGGCGGGGATGAGCACGATCGTGCGGTCACCTTCCCGGTACGCGGAGACCGTCCTCCTGCGCCGGGTGCTCCTGCGGACCTCGACCGCACTCGTCGCCGAAGCGCGGAGCGAAGGGGCTGCCGCGCCACGCTGGGGACTTTTGGCGCTGCGCGCGGGGATCTCCCCGGTGAGGCCGGATGACGGGTCGGCGGGCACGCCACGACGTTACCCGCTGCCGGTGGGGGAAGTCCCGCCCCGGGAAAGGTTCAGCGATGCCCCGCCCGACAGCTCCACCTTTTGAACGATTAAAGGCTTGAACGACTGATAATCCCTGCCTGTGGACAACTCGACGCACGGTTCGGCGCGGGACCGCATTCTGGTGGAGGTCCTGCGGAAAGCCCCGCGGATCATCCGGTCTGCGGGCGCCCGTGCCCGCGACACCGCTCGGGGGGAGAAGTCATGTATCCGATGCTGAAGCCCGCACTGCGTCGCGCCTGGCGCGGCCGGAACACCGTGCAGTTCGGTGTGACGCCCGCACATGCCGTGACGCTCGGGCCGCTGGACATCGCCACCGGGAGCTTTCTGGAACTCCTCGACGGCACGCGGGGCCTGCCACTCCTGCACGAGGAGGCACGTGCGCTGGACCTGCCGGAACGTCACGTGGATCTCCTTCTGGCCCGGTTGGCGGAGGCCGGACTCCTCGACGACCCGCGGTCCGCCGGCGCGGAAGCCGAAGCGCTGCGCAGGCAGGTCGAGGTGATGGACCGACAGCGGCCCGACGTCGCCTCGCTGTCGGTCGTCCGACCGGAGCCCGGCGCCGGCCTGCGCCGGATGGCGGCCCGGCGGGCGATGGCCGTCCAGGTGCGGGGAGCGGGCCGGGTCGGTGCGTCCATCGCCTCGGTGCTGTCCGGTGCGGGCGTGGGACATGTGGAAGTGCTCGACGGGGGCCGGGCCGAGCCCTGGGATGTGGCGCCCGCGGGGCTCCCCCCGGCCTCCGTGGGAGAGCGGCGTGACGTGGCGGCCCGCCGGCTCGTCCGCCGGTCCGCGCCCGGGCCCGCTCCCCGGCGGGTGAGAACGGACGGGACGGTGGCGGGCCGCGCGGGGACCGGCACCGCGGGAGCGGGCGAGAGAGGGGCGGGCCGCCCGGGAGCGGCTCCGGCAGGCGCCGGGGCGGGGGCCGGCCCGGTGGGAAGCGCCGGCCGGCCCGGCCTGTCGCTGGTCGTCGTCGCTCCCCGGGACGGCCTCGCGGTGTACGCGCCGGTCGCGGACGCCGCGGGTTCCTGGATCGCGTCGGGCACTCCTCATCTCTATGCGGGAGTGATGGAGGCCACCGGGGTGGTCGGACCTCTCGTCCTGCCCGGAGGCACCGGCTGCGCGGGCTGTCTGCAACTGCACCGCGCGGACCGGGACCCGCAGTGGCCCCGGATGCTGGCGCAGTGGCGTTCCGGGCGGCGGGCAGCGGTGCAGGCTTGCGATCTGGGGCTCGCGACGGCGGTCGCCGGTCTCGCCGCCGCGCACGCTCTGGCGTTTCTGGACGGGGATCTGCCCGCCAGTACCGGAGTTCGCTGGGAGGCCGCGCTGCCGCTGCTCGACTGGCGGTCGGATCCGATCGACCCGCACGCGGACTGTTCCTGCGGGGCGGCCGGAGGCGCTAAGGGGGAACGGGCCTCCGGTGGTGTTCCGGCGCAGGACACAATGGCGGGGTGACCGCGGCCGCCGGAGTGACACCGGAGGACCGAGCGGCACGGCAGTCTGGGAACTGGAGGGGCACATGTCTGATCTTCCCCGGAAGGCGGTTACGCGTACGGCCAAGCTGGCGGCGCTTCCGCTCGGCTTCGCCGGCCGTGCCACATGGGGCCTGGGCAAGCGCATCGGCGGAAAGTCGGCCGAGCTGGTCGCCCGTGAGGTGCAGCAGCGCACGGCGGACCAGTTGTTCAAGACCCTGGGCGAACTGAAGGGCGGGGCGATGAAGCTGGGCCAGGCCCTCTCCGTCTTCGAGTCGGCCCTGCCCGAGGAGGTCGCCGGGCCCTACCGGGCAGCGCTGACCAAGCTTCAGGAGGCCGCACCGCCACTGCCCGCGCACACGGTCCACAAGGTTCTCGCCGAACGGGTCGGGGAGGACTGGCGGGAGCGTTTCCTGGAGTTCGAGGACACTCCGGCGGCAGCCGCGTCGATCGGTCAGGTGCACCGGGCGGTGTGGCACGACGGCCGCGAGGTCGCCGTGAAGGTGCAGTATCCCGGCGCGGGCGAGGCGCTGCTCTCCGACCTCGCACAGCTCAGCCGCTTCGCCCGGCTACTCGGTCCGCTGGTCCCTGGGGTGGACGTCAAGCCGCTGATCAAGGAGCTGCGCGACCGGGTTTCGGAGGAGTTGGACTACGAGTTGGAGGCTCGGGCGCAGCGAGCGCACGCGGAGGAGTTCGCGGGTGACCACGATGTGGTGATCCCTCAGGTGGTGCACCAGTCCGACCAGGTGTTGGTGACGGAGTGGATCGAGGGGGTCCCGCTGTCCGAGGTCGTCGCGGAGGGCACCGCGGAGCAGCGGGACCGCGCGGGCCAGCTGCTGGCCCGCTTCCTCTTCTCCGGTCCGGCGCGCACCGGCCTGCTGCACGCCGACCCGCATCCGGGCAACTTCCGGCTGCTGCCCCCGGCGGAGGACGCGGAGGAGGAGGGCGGCCCGGCCGGTTCGTGGCGGCTGGGGGTGCTGGACTTCGGCACGGTCGACCGGCTTCCGGGTGGTCTGCCGCAGAGCATCGGCGACTCGCTGCGGCTGGCGTTGGAGGGCGACGCGGCCGGGGTGTACGCGCTGCTGCGCGAAGAGGGTTTCGTGAAGGAGTCCATCGACCTGGACCCGGACGAGGTGCTCGACTACCTGCTTCCGATCATCGAGCCCACGCGGGTGGAGGAGTTCACCTTCAGCCGGGGCTGGATCCGTGAACAGGCGGCGCGGATAGCAGACCCGCGCTCCCCTGCCCATCAGCTCGGCAGGCAGCTGAACCTCCCTCCTTCCTACGTCCTGATACACCGGGTGACGCTCAGCACGATCGGAGTGCTGTGCCAGCTCGGCGCGACGGTCCGGCTGCGCGACGAGTTGGAGGCGTGGCTGCCGGGATTCGTCGGGGAAGACGCGGCGGCGGCGGACGGCGAGTACGCGGAGGACGCCGGGGCCGCCGAGGAGAAGGCCGAGCCGGGGGCGGAGGGCCGGGCCGTCGAGGCGTAGGCCGGGCGGGCGGGGCGCGGGGCGGCGGGGGGCGCAGGGCGGGCGGTCACCACCAGAGCGAGTCGAGCCGGCTCTCGATGGCGCGGATGTGGAGGCGGGCACAGTTCTCGCAGAAGAGAAGACGCTGTCCGTCCTCCACGGAGCGGAGCCAGGTCAAAGGGGCCGCGTCGCCATCGGCGGCGGTACCGCAGCGGGCGCACACCACACTTCCCACGTCCGGTTGTTCGGGGGGTCGGGTCTCCTCGTCCACCTCCCGACGATATCTCCGTGACCGGCCGGCGGCACACAACGCACCGCGGGGCCGTCCGTGTCCGGACGGCCCCGCGGCGGGGTGGTGGAAGCACGGTCAGTGCATGACCGCCATGGCCAGCGCGCGGCGGGCGCGCAGCGAGGCGCGCTCCGCCTGGCGCTGCATCCGGCGGGCGGCGATCAGGCGGATCGACTGGCGGTCCTCCTGGGCCTCCCGCAGGCGGTCGTGCATATGCGCACGAGCCAGGGCTTCTGGGATGAGTTGCATTTCGCGGGTCCTGTTCTGACGCGAGTCGTTCGCGCCGCTGATGGTGACGTCGGGGGTGGCGGAGCCGACGGGCTCCTTCGTGGGGGTGATCATTGGTGCCTGATTCCGGGGGTCATGGGTCTGGGGGCGGTCGATCGTTCCGAGGCGCAGGCTGCGTGTGGGTGCGGGGACCCCACCGGTGGCGGTCACGCTGCGACCGGGTTCTTGCGCGGACGGCCACGCGGACGCTTGCGGGCCACGACGACGCCCTGGACGAACAGCTCGCCGCCCCAGACACCCCACGGCTCACGGCGGTCCTTCGCCCCGGCGAGGCATGCCTCGACCAGCGGGCAGGTGCGGCAGAGGGACTTGGCGTACTCGACGTCGGCGGGCGACTCGGCGAAGAAGACCTCGGGGTCGTAGGAGCGGCAGGGGACGGGCACGCCGAGGTTCTCGATGGCGTCGTCGAGCGCGGTGAGCGTGGTGAGCGGGGTCAAGGTGGAGTCCTCCGTGGAGCCGGGCGGCGAGATCGGGGTGGAAAGCGGTACTGACGGGGCGTGCGTTTCGATGTGCACGGTGGGTGGTGTCCTCGTCTGGTCGTGCCGGCCTGTTGGCCGGTTGGCGGCTGCTGGTACCAGGTCCTGCTTGTCCCGAGGCTCCTTCGTTCCGTCTCGTCCGTTCGGACAAAACAAAAGGGCCGCGGATCCCGAGTGGGGTTCCGCGGCCCTGAAGGCGCCGGCCTGATGCTGAATCAGGCTGGATCGCTCCAGGGTTCAGGCCCACGGAAGGCCCACATCGTGTGGTGCTGCGTCTGCTTCTTGGCTCCGGCACCGGCTGCCGCAAAGGCATAGACCTGGGCCTGTGCTGCCTTCGCTACTGCTGCCGCCGGTGCCTCGATCGGTCGCTCATTGCGCTCCCGCGTCACGGGGAGGCTCGCCAGGGACAGCGGACGGGCGGCGGAAATGCCGGACAGACCGGTGGCGTGGAGCGAGGCAACCGAGGAGCGGGTGAGGCCGAGCGAGCAGGCGGAGACGATCGAGAGATCGGTCATTTTCTGGGTTTCGATGATGCTGATCACTTCAATCGCCTCCTCTCGGCGTCTCGGGGGGACCGGCCGGGACCGGTCCTGCGTATTCGGATAAGTACAGCACGGAATCAGGGCTTCAGAGAAGTCGCTGTTCCCGTGGTTAAGAACCTATGGTGACGACTGGTGCGGGCGCAAACTATTTTTTGGACGAGTTTTCCTCAGGTCTCCTCGACGTCGGTCTCCCGCTCGTCATCAACCGCCTCACCTGCACAGATGGCCAGAACGTCCGTGCCGAAGCGGCTCATCTTCCGGTTGCCGACCCCGGCGATGACGACCAGCTCCCTCTCGGTGGACGGCACGGCCTCGGCGATCGCCATGAGGGTCTTCTCGGTGAACACGCAGAAGTCCGGCTGGCCCAGCAGGGCGGCTTGGCCGGCCCGCCAGTCGAGCAGCCGCCCGTACAGCGCCTCGTCCATGTCCGAGGGGCACTCCTCGCAGCGCATCAGCTTCATCTCGCCCGCGTCGGTCAGCGTCCGTCCGCAGACCCGGCACCGCACCGGCCCCCGGTGTTTCCGCTCGACCGCCGGGGTCCGGCTCGCTGCCGCGGCCCGTCCGGCGCCCCGGTCGATCCCTCCGCCGCCGCCGGCCCCGCCACGCGCGCCCGAGGCCGACGAGCCCGGCCGCAGCCCGTTCAGGAAGCGGGTCGGCCGCCGGCTCGCCCGGCCTCCCGGCGACCGGGACAGCGCCCAGGAGAGAGAGAGGTGGACGCGGGCGCGGGTGATCCCGACGTACATCAGGCGCCGTTCCTCCTCGACCTGCTCGTCGGTCTTGGCGTAGGCGATCGGCATCATGCCCTCGGTCAGTCCGACGAGGAAGACGGCGTCCCACTCCAGGCCCTTCGCCGAGTGCAGCGAGGCGAGGGTCACCCCTTGGACGGTCGGGGCGTGCTGGGCGGCCGCCCGCTCGTCCAGCTCACGGACCAGGTCGGTCAGGGTCGCCCCGGGTTTCGCGGTCTCGAAGTCCTCCGCGAGGCGCACCAGCGCCGCCAGCGACTCCCAGCGATCGCGCACGGCTCCCGATCCGGCGGGCGGGCGGCTGGTCCAGCCCTTGGTGGAGAGCACCGCCCGCACCTGGGACGGCAGCCCCTCCGCGTCGTCGAGCAAGGAGTCGTTGCGCCCGGCGCGGGCCGCGCCGCGCAGGGCGGTGCCCGCTTCGCGGACCTCGGCCCGCTCGAAGAACCGCTCGGCGCCGCGCAGCTGGTAGGGGACCCCGGCGTCCGCGAGGGCCTGTTCGTAGACCTCGGACTGGGAGTTGACGCGGTAGAGCACGGCGATCTCGCCGGCCGGCACGCCCGCGGCGATGAGGTCGCGGATGCGACGGGCCGTGCCCTCGGCCTCGGTGGGCTCGTCGGGATACTCCGCGTACACGGGTTCGGGGCCCTTGTCGCGCTGCGAGACCAGCTCCAGCCGGTGGTCGGCGGCCTTGCCGTGGGCCTGGCTCAGCAGGCCGTTGGCGAGATGGACGACCTGCGGGGTGGAGCGGTAGTCCCGCACCAGCTTCACCACGGTCGCCCCGGGGTGGCGGGTGCGGAAGTTCAACAGGTGGTCGGGGGTGGCGCCGGTGAAGGAGTAGATCGTCTGGCTGGCGTCGCCGACGACGCAGAGATCGTCCCGGTCGCCGACCCAGAGGTCCAGCAGCCGTTGCTGGAGCGGGCTCACGTCCTGGTACTCGTCGACGACGAAGTGCTGGTACTGGCCCCGCACGTGCTCCGCGATGTCGCGCCGGTCCTGGAGGATGCCGACGGTGAGCAGCAGCACGTCCTCGAAGTCCATCACGGAGCGGTCGCGCTTGAGCTGCTCGTACATGGAGTAGACCTGGGCCAGCTCCGCCGGGTCGCGGGGGGCGTCCCGCCCGGTCTTGACGACCGCGGCCGGATAGTCGGCGGGGACCGTCTGGGTGACCTTGGCCCACTCGATCTCGCTGGTGGCGTCCCGCAGCTCGTTGCGGTCGAGCCGGAGCCCGCAGCGCGCGGCGGCCTCGGCGACCAGCTGCACCTTCCGCTCCAGCAGCCGGGGCAGCTCGCCACCGACTGCTTTCGGCCAGAAGTACTGGAGCTGCCGGAGGGCGGCGGAGTGGAAGGTCCGCGCCTGGACACCGGTCGCGCCGAGCTGCCGGAGGCGGCCTCGCATCTCCCCGGCGGCCCGGTTGGTGAAGGTGACGGCGAGCACGGTGGCCGGCTGGAGGATGCCCGCGCGCACTCCGTACGCGACGCGGTGGGTGATCGCGCGGGTCTTGCCCGTACCGGCTCCGGCCAGCACGCACACCGGCCCGTGCAGGGCCAGAGCCACCTCGCGCTGCTCGGGGTCGAGCCCGTCGAGCACGGCGTCCGGGGTCTCGGGAACCTGGGGGAAGAGGGTGGAGTGCGTTGCTGCTGTCACTCCGCCATGCTGCCAGGTCGCACGGGGCGGATGCGGCGGTTGTCCACAGGGGTGAGGTATTCGTCGTACTGATGCGGTGTCCGCCGTGCCGCCGGCCGCCCGGCCCGGGACGCCCGTGCGGGGCCGGGGGCCGGGGGGCGGGGCCGTGGCGGGAATGGTGGCCGCGTCCCGTACGTTCCCTAACGGTGCGGGACGGTTGCGGACAGTGGCCGGACCGCATGTGACGCTGCCGGCCGCGCAGCGGTACGGACGAGACGAAGGAGCGCCAGCGACATGGCGGGCACTGTGACGATGTACAGCACCACCTGGTGCGGCTACTGCCGTCGGCTGAAGAGCCAGATGGACCGCGAGGGAATCGCGTACAACGAGGTCAACATCGAGCACGACCCGGAGTCGGCCGCGTTCGTCGAGAAGGCGAACGGCGGAAACCAGACAGTGCCGACCCTGCTGATCGTGGCCCCCTCGGGCACCGAGTCGGTCATGACGAACCCGTCTCTCGCCCAGGTGAAGCAGGCGCTCGCCGCCTGACCCGCCGCGCTTCAGCACACCCCTGCCCCCGGCCGCCGCCCCCGGCGCCGCCGGGGGCAGTGCTGCGTCCGGGGACAGTGGTGCGTCCGGGGCAGTGCCGTGTTCGGGGACAGTGGTGCGTCCGGGACCGGTGCTCAGCCGGTCCGCGTCGCGCCGCCGGGCCTCGGGAGCGGCTTGCCGTACCAGAGCTCGATCAGGCGGGCCGCGATCGAGATGCCGAACGGCGGCATGACCTCGCCGGACTCGAAGGCCGCGGTGAGGTCCTCGCGGGAGAACCAGCGGGCCTCCTGGATCTCCTCGCCGTCGACGGCGATGTCGAAGGACGTCGCCCGCGCCATGAAACCGAGCATCAGGCTGGAGGGGAACGGCCACGGCTGGCTGGCGATGTACTCGACCTCGCCGACCGTGATCCCGGCCTCCTCGTACACCTCGCGGGCCACGGACTGCTCGATCGACTCCCCCGGCTCGACGAATCCGGCGAGCGTGGAGAAGCGTCCCTCCGGCCAGTGCACCTGGCGGCCCAGCAGGGCCCGGTCCTGGTCGTCGGTGACCAGCATGATGACCGCGGGGTCGGTACGGGGGTAGTGCTCGGCGCCGCATGCCTGGCAGCGGCGGATGTGGCCGGCCGCCGCGATGACGGTGCGCTCACCACAGCGGGAGCAGAAGCGGTGCAGGCGCTGCCAGTTCTCCAGGGCGACGGCGTGCACCATCAGGCCCGCGTCACGGGGGCCCAGGAGCAGGCCCGCCTCGCGCAGTCCGGCCGGGCGGGCCGACTGGTCCATGCGGCCCGGCAGCGAGTCCTTCTGGAGCGCGAAGTAGCTGACGCCGTTCTCGTCGGTGCCGAGGAAATACCGGTGGGTCTCGGTGACCGGGGCCTCGAATGCCTGGGTCATGACGATCTCGGTGCCCCCGTCGGGGGTGTCGTCGATCAGCACCTGCCCGCCGGAGACGACGAAGACGCGGGTCGTCGGGTGGCTCCACGCCACGGCCAGCCACGCCTCGTCGAGGCGGTGGTGTGCCGCGCGGTCGATGCCGCTCGGCGCGGTGAGGCCGATCGGGCGGTCTGCGGTGGCGTTGTCGAAGGTGCTCACAGGTGCTTCCTACTCCCCCTGGGTGGTTCGGGTGTGCACAGGTACGTGGAGGTGTGCAGAGGATTCAGCGGAGTGCCGCGGCCAGCTCGCCCCACAGGTGCGCGGTCGTCTCCACGCCCTTGAACAGGAGGTCCAGCTCGACCTTCTCGTCGGGGGCGTGCCAGCCGTCGGAGGGCACGGAGATGCCGAGGAAGAGGACGGGGGCGCCGAGCACGTCCCTGAGGTCGGCGGCTGGGCCCGAGCCTCCTTCGCGGGTGAAGAGGACCTTCTTCCCGAACGCCCGGCCCATCGCACGGGCCACGGCCTGGAGGGCGGGGTGGTCCAGCGGGGTCAGGCAGGGGCGGGTGGCCGGCTGGAAGGCGATCCGGTGCCGGACGCCCGCCGGGACACGGGATTCGGCCCAGGCGCTGACCGCCTGCCGCACGTGGTCGGGGTCCTGGCCGTCGACCAGCCGGAAGCTGATCTTCGCCAGGGCGGAGGCGGGGATGATCGTCTTGCTGCCGGCGCCCTGGTAGCCGCCGCCGATGCCGTTGACCTCGGCGGTGGGGCGGGCCCAGACGCGTTCCAGTGTGGAGTATCCGGCCTCGCCGGACGCGGCCTTGGACTTCGCGGTGCGCAGCCAGGTGGCCTCGTCGAAGGGCAGCTCGGCGAAGAGGGCCCGCTCGGTGTCGGTGAGGTCGGTGACGCCGTCGTAGAAGCCGGGGATGGCGACCTTGCCGTGCTCGTCGTGGAGCGCGGCGACGAGGCGGGCGATCTCGGTGGCCGGGTTGGGGACGGCTCCGCCGAACGACCCGGAGTGGATGTCCTGGGCGGGGCCGTACAGCTCGATCTCGCACTCCGCGAGGCCGCGCATGCCGGTGCAGACGGTCGGGGTGTCCTCGTCCCACATGCCGGTGTCCGAGACGATCACCGCGTCGGCGGCGAGCCGGTCCGCGTGGCGCTCGGCCAGGGCGCGGAAGTTCGGCGAGCCGGACTCCTCCTCGCCCTCGATCAGCAGCTTGAGGTGGACGGCGGGGGTGGTGCGGCCGGTCGCGGCGAGGTGGGCGCGGACCCCGAGGGTGTGGAAGAACACCTGGCCCTTGTCGTCGGCCGCGCCGCGTCCGTACATCCGGCCGTCCCGGATCACCGGCTCGAACGGGTCGGTCGCCCAGCCGTCCTCGCGGGCGGCGGGCTGCACGTCGTGGTGGCCGTAGACGAGGACCGTCGGGGCGTCCGGGTCCTCGCTGGGCCACTCGGCGAAGACCGCCGGTGCCCCGGGGGTCTCCCAGATCTCGGTGACCGGGAAGCCGGTCTCCGCGAGCTTGGCGCTCAGCCACCCGGCGCTGCGCCGTACGTCGTCCGCGTGCTCCGGCTGCGCGGATACGGACGGGATGCGCAGCCACTCCGCGAGGTCGTCGAGGAACGCTGCGCGGTGTTGTTCGGTGTACGTACGGACGGCGCTGTCCGGGGTCTCGCTCATGCTCTTGAGCCTATCCGCCCGGCGGGGCGGGCTCGTCCAGCAGGATCCGCTCCAGTTCCGCCCGGCCGGGCAGCCCCTGCGGATGGACGGTCTCCCCGGTGCGTACGTAGAGGAAGGCGGCGGTGACGGCGTCGAGCGGCAGGTCGTGCAGCTCGGCCCAGGCCAGCCGGTAGACGGCGAGCTGGAGCGGGTCGGCGGTGCGGTGGCGGGTGGTCTTCCAGTCGACGATCTCGTAGGTGTCGCCCGTGCGGTAGACGGCGTCGATCCGGCCCCGGATCACCCGGCCCGCGAGGGTGATCTGGAACGGGGTCTCCACGCGGTACGGCGTGCGCCGGGCGTACGCGGTGCGCTCGAACGCCTCCTTCAGCTCGGCGAGGTCCCGCTCGTCGGCGATCTCCGCGTCGCTCCCCTCGCCCCCGGGCAGTTCGTCGGGGCCGAGCAGGGGCAGCGGCAGCTCCTCGTACCGCGACTCCACCCAGGCGTGGAACCGGGTGCCCCGGCGGGCGGCGGGCTGCGGCGGGCGGGGCATGGGCCGGGCCAGCTCCCGGGCGAAGGCGTCGGGGTCCTCGGCCAGGCGCAGCAACTGGGTCGCGGAGAGCGAGGCGGGCACGAGGACATCGCGCACGGTGGCGCGGGCGCGGCGCAGTTCCCCGGCCAGGGCGTCCAGGTCCCGGTCCCAGGACGCTAGCGTGCGGGCCTCCTCGGGGGTGAGTCTTTCCGCGGGGGCGGTCTCCCGGGGGTGCCGGGCGGCGGGAATGCGCGGGAGCGGGGACGGGGGCGCGTGCGGTTCCCTGTCCGGTGTGCCCGAGGGGCGTGCGGTGGAGAGCTCGTCCCAGTCCCAGTCCCAGCCCTCCGGTTCTCCGTCGATCGGCGTCCCTTCGGGCCGGTGCGCCGGATCGGGGACGGGCTCCGGCTCCGGCTCGTACGCCGGTTCGCCGTGCTCGGGTGCGTATGCCGGTTCGCCGTGCTCGGGCTCGTATGTCGGCTCGCCGTGCTCGGGCTCGTACGCCGGTTCGCCGTGCTCGGGTGCGTATGCCGGTTCGCCGTGCTCGGGTGCGTACGCCGGTTCGCCGTGCTCCTCCTCGTCCCCGTGGCCGGCCAGGCTCTCCAGATGGGCCAGCACCGTGTCCCGGGCGGCTCGGCGGCGGGCCAGGGCGTCGGCGTCCAGTGGGAGCGGCCAGGCCAGGTCGGCGTCCCGCTCCGCGAGGGCCGGGTTCTCCTCGTCCTCGGCGGGCTCGTCCGCCCACGCCTCGATCTCGCCGTGACCCGCCGCGCAGTGCTCGTACAGCGCGTCGAGGAAGGCGGACGGGCCGCGCGTCCTCTTCTGTGACGGGCCCCACCAGTGGCCGGAGCCCAGGAGCAGGGAGCGGGGGCGGGTGAAGGTGACGTAGCCGAGGCGCAGTTCCTCCGTGTGCTGGTGCTCCTTCAGCTCCTCCTTGAACGCCTTCAGGCCCTTGGCGTCGAGGCCGTCGACGGTGTCCAGGACGGGGAGCGTCGCCGCGTCGCCGCGCAGGGCGTGCGGCAGCACCTTGGCCTGGGCGGTCCACGCGTCCCGGGACTGGCCGCTGGGGAACTGGCCCGTGACCAGCCCGGGGACGGCGACGACGTCCCATTCCAGGCCCTTGGACTTGTGGGCGGTGAGGACCTTGACGGTGTTCTCGCCGCCGGGCAGCGCGTTGTCCAGGCCCTTCTCGTACTGCGCGGCCGTCCGCAGGAAGCCGAGGAAGGCGAGCAGGGTCGCCTCGCCGTCGAGGGAGGCGAACCGGGCCGCCGTGTCCAGGAAGTTGGCCAGGGTCTCGCGGCGGCGGGCGGCCAGCGCCTGCGGGGACGCGGACAGCTCGACCTCCAGCCCGGTGGTGGCCAGGACACGGTGCAGCACGTCCATCAGGGGGTCCGCGAGCGAGCGGCGCAGGTCGCGCAGCTCCCGGGCGAGGCGGGCGAAGCGGACGCGGGCCTCGGCGGAGAACGGCAGCCCGTCGTCGGCCGCGTCGCCCGCGACGAGGAAGGTGTCCAGCGCGTCCGCGAGCGATATCACCTCGGCCGGGTCCGTGCCCTCCACCGCGTCGGCGAGCCGCTGATCCGCGTCGGCGTCCTCCGCGGGACCGGCCCGGTGCACGAGGAGGCGGGCGCGGCGGCCCAGCAGCGCGAGGTCGCGGGGGCCGATGCGCCAGCGCGGCCCGGTGAGGAGGCGGACCAGGGAGGCGTTGGCGCCCGGGTCCTGGAGGACCTCGCAGACGGCGACCAGGTCCGCCACCTCGGGCAGGTGCAGCAGCCCGGCGAGGCCGACGACCTCGACCGGGATGTCCCGGGCGACCAGCGCCGCCTGGATCAGGGGGAAGTCCCCGGCCGTGCGGCACAGGACGGCGATCTCGCCGGGCGGGGTGCCGGTGCGCACCAGGTGGGCGAGGGAGTCGGCGAGCCAGTCGATCTCCTCGGTGTGGGTGTTCAGCAGGGCGCAGCGGACGATGCCGTCGCGCTCGGCTCCCGGGGCGGGACGCAGCGCCTCGACGCCCTCGTGCATCGCGCGCAGGGGTTCGGCGAGGCCGTTGGCGAGCTGGAGGAGGCGGCCGCCGCTGCGGCGGTTCTCGCTGAGGCTGTAGCGGGTGGCGGGGGTGCCGTCGGCGTGCGGGAAGTGCTCGGGGAAGTCGTCGAGGTTGGCGACGGACGCGCCGCGCCAGCCGTAGATAGCCTGGCAGGGGTCCCCCACGGCGGTCACCGCGTGGCCGGTGGGCCTCGGCCCCGCACCCCTGTCCGGACCCGCCTCGCCGCCCGCTCCCGCGCCCGCACCCCTGTCCGAGCCCGCCTGCCCGCCCGCTCCCGCGCCGGCGCCCGCGACCATGCCCGCGCCACCGCCGCTGCCACCGCCGAACAGCGCGGAGAGCAGCAGCCGCTGGGCCACCGAGGTGTCCTGGTACTCGTCCAGGAGGACGACCCGGAACTGCTCGCGCAGGATCTTCCCGACCTCGGGCCGGGTCAGGGCCAGCTCGGCGGAGAGGGCGATCTGGTCGCCGAAGTCCAGCAGGTCCCGGCTGCGCTTGGCGGCCCGGTAGCGCTCGGTGAGACCGAGGAGGGAGCGGCGGGCCTCGGCGGTCTCGGGGATCTTGCGCAGGTCGGTGTTGCTGAGCTTCGCGCTCTCCAGGGCGCTCAGCAGCTCCGTGTCGTACGCGTGCAGCGCGCCGGGGCGTACAAGGTGTTCGGACAGCTCTCCGTCGAGCGCCAGGAGGTCGCTGACCAGGGTGGGGAAGGACCGGGTGAGCGCCGGATACGGGCCCGGGGCCTCGCGCAGCACCTTCGCCGCGAGCTGGTAGCGGGTGGCGTCGGCGAGGAGGCGGGTGGTCGGCTCCAGGCCGATGCGCAGGCCGTGCTCGGTGAGGAGGCGGCCGGCGAAGGCGTGGTAGGTGGAGATGGTGGGTTCGCCCGGGGGGTTGTCCGGGTCGATGGCGTCGGGGTCGGTGACCCCGGCGGCGATCAGCGCCTTGCGGACGCGCTCGGCCAGCTCGCCCGCCGCCTTGTTGGTGAAGGTGAGGCCGAGGACCTGCTCGGGCGCGACCTGCCCGGTGCCCACCAGCCAGACCACGCGGGCAGCCATCACCGTGGTCTTCCCCGACCCGGCTCCGGCCACGATCACCTGCGGGGCGGGCGGCGCGATGATGCAGGCCGTCTGCTCCGGGGTGAACGGAATCCCGAGGAGCTCCTTGAGCTGCTCGGGATCGGTGATGCGTGAGGACACGTGAGAAACGGTAACCGGAGCCACTGACAACCCACACCGATGCCCACGAAAGGCGCTACTCCACCACCTGGCGCCCCTCCGGCTGCGCGCTGCACGCGGCGCGGAAGGCGCAGTGCGCGCAGTGCGCGCCGGTGGTGGGGGTGAAGCGTTCGTCCAGGACCTTTCCGGCGGCGGTGGCGAGCAGGTCGGAGACCCACTCCCCGGCCGGCGGCTCCTGGGCCTGGACCCGGGGGAAGGCGTCGCCGCCCTCCTTCTTGGGTGCGGGCTGCCGGAGCTGCACCAGTTCGGCGCCGCCGGGCTCGGGCCGCCGGCCGTCGAAGAGGCCGTCCACCGCGCCCTCGCGGACGGCGAGCTGGTAGACCGCGAGCTGGGGGTGGGCGGCGACCTCGTCCTTGGTGGGGGCGCTCTTGCCGGTCTTGAAGTCGACGACGTACGCCCGGCCCTCGGCGTCCTGTTCGACCCGGTCCATGGAGCCCCGGATGCGGACGGCGTACTCGCCCGCCTCCAGCGTCACGTCGAAGTCGTGCTCGCTCGCGGTGGGCGTCCGGCCGCCCCGGTCCAGGACGTGCCAGTGCAGGAAGCGCTCCAGGGCGGCGCGGGCCTGGTCCTTCTCCTGCTCGGACTTCCAGGGGGCGTCGAAGGCGAGGCCGTTCCACACGGAGTCCAGGCGTTCCATGAGGACGTCCAGGTCGGCGGGCGTACGGCTGGAGGCGACCTCGTCGGCGAGCACGTGGACCACGTTGCCGAATCCCTGGGCGGCGGTGGCGGGGGCGTCGGCCTTCACCTCGCGGCCCAGGAACCACTGGAGGGCGCAGGTGTTGGCGAGCTGGTCCAGCGCGCTGCCGGAGAGCGCGACGGGCTGGTCGCGGTCGCGCAGCGGGACGGCGGAGCGGGTCGGCTCCTCCAGCCCCCACCAGCGGTACGGGTGGGCGGCGGGCACCAGCGGCTGACCCTCGTCGTCGGTGAGCGCGGCGAGCCTGGCGAGGCGGTGGGCGGCGGCCTCGCGCAGGGCGTCGGACGCTGCCGGGTCGACGGTGGTGGCACGCAGCTCGGCGACGAGCGCGGCGACGGCGAGGGGGCGGCGCGGGCGGCCGGTGACGTCACGGGGTTCGACGCCCAGCTCGCTCAGGAAGCGGGAGGGCTGGTCGCCGTCGTCGGCGGGGGCCTTGACGGCGGTGACGACGAGTCGGTCGCGGGCGCGGGTGGCGGCGACGTAGAAGAGCCGGCGCTCCTCGGCGAGGAGCGCCCCGGGCGTGAGGGGTTCGGCGAGCCCGTCGCGGCCGATCCGGTCCGCCTCCAGGAGGGAGCCCCGGCGGCGCAGGTCGGGCCAGACCCCTTCCTGGACCCCGGCGACGACGACGAGCCGCCACTGGAGGCCCTTGGAGCGGTGGGCGGTCATCAGGCGTACGGCGTCGGGTCGGGCGGTCCGGCGGGAGAGGGTGTCGGCGGCGATGTCCTGGGCGTCGACCTCTTCGAGGAAGTTGAGGGCCCCGCGCCCGCCGGTGCGCTCCTCGGCGCGGGCGGCCGTGTCGAACAGGGCGCACACCGCGTCGAGATCGCGGTCGGCGTTGCGCCCGCCCGCCCCGCCGCGCAGCGCGGCCCGCTCCAGTCTGCCGGGCCAGGGGGTGCCGTTCCACAGGGCCCACAGGGCTTCCTCGGCGGTGCCGCCGCCTTCGAGGATTTCGCGGGTCTTGCGCAGGAGCGCGCCCAGGCGCTGCGCTCCGTGGGCGTACGCCGGGTCGTGCGTGACGAGCCGTTCGGGCTCGGCGAGGGCGCGGGCCAGCAGTGCGTCGGAGGGGGCGGGGACCCGGACCCCGGCCGCGCGTTCCTCGTCGCGCAGGGCCCGGCCGAGGCGGCGCAGGTCGGCGGCGTCCATGGAGCCGAGCGGGGAGGTGAGGAGGGTGAGGGCGGTCTCGGTGTCGAGCCAGGGAACGGCCCCGCCCTCCGCAGCTCCCTCGTCAGCTCCCTCGTCCGGGCGCACGGGCTCTCCGTCCGCCTCCGAGCGCGCGGGCATCCCCGCGGGGATTCCGTCCGCCTCCGAGCCGGAAACGGCCCCGTCCGCCCCCATGCCTGCAACGGCTGCCTCCGCCTCCGGGCCGGCAACGGCTGCCTCCGCCCCCGTGCGCGCAGCGGTTCCGGCGTCCGGCTGGGTGGTCCGGGCGGTGTGCAGTGCTGCCGCGGCCACCGTCCGCAGCGCGGTCAGCAGCGGGGCGACGGCCGGTTCGTGGCGCAGCGGCAGGTCGTCGCCGTCGACTTCCAGGGGGACGCCTGCGGAGGTGAGGGCGCGGCGCACCGCGGGCAGCGAGCGGCCTCCGGCCCGTACCAGCACGGCCATCTCCTGCCACGGCACGCCGTCCTCCAGGTGGGCGCGGCGCAGCAGGTCCGCGATGTTCTCCAGCTCCGTGGACGCCGTCGGGTAGGTGTACGTCTCGACGCGGCCGCCGTCCCGGACGGCGTGCAGCTCGCGGTGCGCGCGGACCGTGCCGGCGGGCAGCCGGGGCAGCGGCATCCGACGGGTGAGGAGCCGGGTGGCCGCCAGCAGGGCGGCCCCGGAGCGGCGGGAGGTGGTGAGGACGCCCACGGGCGCGGGGCCCCCGTCCGCCCGGCGGAAGGTCTCCGGGAAGTCGAGGATGCCGTTCACATCGGCGCCGCGGAAGGTGTAGATCGACTGGTCGGGGTCGCCGAAGGCGATGAGCGTCCGTCCGCCGCGCGCGTCCTCCCCGTGCTCCCCGGCGTACCCCGGCGCGCGTCCCCGGTTGCCCGCCAGCGCGTGCAGCAGGCGCACCTGGGCCGGGTCGGTGTCCTGGTACTCGTCGACGTACACCGCGTCGTAGCTCCCGGCCAGCCGCTCCGCGACCTCGGGGCGCTCCGCCAGCAGGACCGCCCGGTGCACCAGTTCCGCGTAGTCCAGGACGCCCTGGGCGTCGAGGATGTCGAGGTACTCCGCGAGGAACTGGGCCGCCGCCGTCCAGTCCGGGCGGCCGGTGCGGCGGGCGAAGGCGGCCAGCGCGTCCGGGCCGAGACCCAGTTCGCGGCTGCGGGCCAGCACGGCGCGCACCTCGTCGGCGAAGCCGCGGGTGGTCAGGCAGGCACGCAGCTCGTCCGGCCAGCGGACGTGGGCCAGTCCCTCCTTCTCCAGGTCGAGCTGGCCCGCGAGCAGCTCGCGGACGGTGACGTCCTGTTCGGGTCCGGACAGCAGGCGCAGCGGGTCGGCGAACAGGTCGGCGTCCTGGTGGGCCCGGACCAAGGCGTAGCAGTACGAGTGGAACGTGGTGGCCTGCGGTCCCCGGGCCGCCCCGAGACGGGCGGCCATCCGGTCCCGCAGCTCGACGGCGGCCTTGCGGCTGAAGGTGAGGACGAGGATGCGGGCCGGGTCGACGCCCCGGTTCACCCGCGCGGCGACGGATTCGACGAGCGTGGTGGTCTTTCCGGTGCCGGGCCCGGCGAGGACCAGCAGCGGGCCGCCGGGATGGTCAACCACCGCGCGTTGGCCTGCGTCCAGGAGGGGGGGATCCACGGAACCCGGCGGGGTGCGCACCAGGCGGTACGCGCCCGCGGTCCGCGGCCGTGACTCACGGTGCGGACTGTGCCGGGTGGAGGAGGAGCTCACGTGGATCGCCGGTCCTGGTGGAGGTGCGCGGGTGTGCGTGTATGTGTGCGTATGTGTAGATGTGTGCAGGTGCGCACGTCAGCGTACGGGGATGTGCGTGGATGTACGGGTGATGAGGAACAGGGTCGAGGCAGCCGGAACGGGGGGGGCGGAGCATGCCGCGCGATGACGACGCTACGCCAGCGACGGCGCGGGAGGCGGCGGCTGTACTGCGTCCCTCGTCACGTCCGCCGACGTCTCCGGCCGCTCCGGCCGGAGGCCGAGGGCGCGGGCTGTCAGGTGTGAGATTCCTCGCCCGGACTGCCCGGAGCTCCCGGTCCGGACGGACCGCCCGGAGCTCCCGGACCGCCCGCGTCGCCACCGAGGCCGCCGTCGGCCTCGCTGTCCGTACCCGCCTGGCCCCCGCCGCTGCCGTCCCAGCGGGCGCGCCGCATGTCGAGGCGCGGCAGGCTCCCCTCCGCGTGCCGGAAGACCTCGCGCAGGGGGGTGCCCTCGGCGCGGTAGTGCGCCAGCGCCCGCAGCTCGTGGGTGGGCAGCAGCGTCCCGTCGGCGCGGACCACGCGCCACCACGGCACGGCCGATCCGTACAACGCCATGACCCGGCCGACCTGCCGGGGTCCCCCCTCCTCCAGCCACTCCGCGATGTCGCCGTACGTCATCACCCGGCCGGGTGGGATCAGATCGGTCACGTCGAGGACGCGCTCCGCGTACTCCGGCAGCTCGGCACCGTCCGGGGCGGCGCCGGATCCGCCCCCGTCGGTCTGGTCCTGGCTCATCCGTCCCATCCTGCCGTATGCCACCGACAGCCCGGGCGCGGCGGTGTCCGCCCGGGCACACAGCGTGCGCACGCGCGCAAAGGGGCGTATGTTGCGCTTCCCGCGCCCGTGCGACCCACCCTGATGCCCTCCTCCGTCTACGGGCCGTGCCACCATCATGCGGGCGGTGACCGGTGATACCAGAACGCGAAGACGAACCAGAGGCGACGAAGGAGCAGGGCGTGCAGCCACCGAAGGCGGCGGGCGCCTCCGATGCCGGAGAGCGCCCCGAGGGCGCTTCCCGGCCCTCCGGAGCACACCGCGCCGACGGCCCCACGGCCTCCGCCACCGGACCGCTGGCCGGCTCGACGTCGGCCTCCGCCGACGCCGCTCTGACCGACCGCGTGTCCGGCGACGAGCCGCTGCTCCCCGCCCGGGTGCACCGCCCCTCCGACCTGATGCGGCTGCTCATCGGGGTGCTCGCGATCGCGGTCCTGTTCTCGATCGCCGCGTTCGCCCAGGGCACCACCACCGGTCTTGAGGACGACATCTCCAAGGGCACCGAGCAGGCGCCCGACCTGTTGATCAAGATCGCCGGTCTGGTGTCCAGCATCGCCGTGCTGCTGGTGCCGGTCGCCTTCGCCATCGAGCGCCTCATCAAACGCGACGGGCTGCGCATCGCGGACGGCGTGCTCGCCGCCGTGCTCGCCCACGGCGTGACGCTCGCCACCGACCTCTGGGTCTCGCGTTCCGCGCCCGGCACCATCCAGGAGGCACTGACCCAGCCGCAGACGGCGGGCGGGCTGACCGACCCCGTGCACGGTTACCTCGCCCCGGTCATCGCCTACATGACAGCGGTCGGGATGGCGCGGCGGCCCCGCTGGCGCGTGGTGCTGTGGGTGGTGCTGCTGCTGGACGCGTTCGCGATGCTCGTCGGCGGGTACACCACGCCGTTCTCGATCATCCTCACGGTCCTGATCGGCTGGACGGTGGCGTACGGAACGCTGTACGCGGTCGGATCGCCGAACGTCCGCCCCACCGGGCAGCACCTGATGGCGGGGCTGCGGCACGTGGGCTTCCGCCCGGTCGCGGCGATGCGCACCGAGGACGCCCCGGACAGCGCCGACCAGAGCGACCGCGGACGGCGCTACCGCGTCACCCTGGAGGACGGCCCGCCGCTGGACGTCACCGTCGTCGACCGGGAGCAGCAGGCGCAGGGGTTCTTCTACCGGGCCTGGCGGCGCCTCACCCTGCGCGGGATCACCCAGCGGCGGTCGATCCAGTCGTTGCGCCAGGCGCTGGAGCAGGAGGCGCTGCTCGCGTACGCGGCGATCGCCGCCGGGGCGAACGCGCCGAAGCTGATCGCCACCTCCGAGCTGGGGCCCGACGCGGTGATGCTCGTCTACGAGCACATCGGCGGCCGGTCGCTGGACTCGATGGTGGACGAGGAGATCACCGACGATCTGGTGCGCAGTGCCTGGCGGCAGGTGAAGGCGCTCCAGTCCCGGCGGATCGCGCACCGCAGGCTGACGGGTGACGCCCTCCTGGTGGACGGCTCCGGCCAGGCGTTCGTGACGGACCTGCGCGGCGGAGAGATCGCCGCGGGGGATGTGGTGCTGCGGATGGACGTGGCGCAGCTGCTGACCACGCTCGGGCTGCGGGTGGGGGCCGAGCGGTCGGTCGCGGGGGCGCTGGCCGTGCTCGGCCCGGACGCGGTGGCGGACAGTCTGCCGCTGCTCCAGCCGATCGCGCTGAGCCGTTCCACCCGGGCGGCGCTGCGCCGGATCGCCCGCGAGCGTTCGCACCGCGAGCGGGAGGCGGTCGTGGCGGCCTCGCACGCGGCCAAGCAGGCGAAGGCGCGGGACGCGGCGGAAGCCGTCGATGGGGCACCCGCCGACCACGGTGCGGACCGCGGGTCCGGGCCGAAGGCGGACCTCAAGGCCGAGCGGAAGTCCCAGCGCACCGAGAAGCAGGCCGAGAAGCGCGCCATCGACGATGCGCTGGAGGAGGCCCGCGAGGAGGACCTGCTCGCCCAGATCCGCCGCCAGGTGCTGCTGATCCGTCCGCTGGCCCCCGTCGAGCCGGTCCGTCTGGAGCGCATCAAGCCGCGCACCCTGTTCAGTTTCATCGCCGGGGCCATCGCCGCGTACTACCTGATCTCCCAGGTCACCCAGGCCGATTTCGGGACGGTCGTGGAGCAGGCGGAGTGGGGCTGGGTGGCGGCGGCCCTCGGCTTCTCGGCGCTGAGCTACGTGGCGGCGGCGATGAGCCTGCTGGGCTTCGTGCCGGAGCGGGTGCCGTTCCGCAAGACCGTGAAGGCGCAGGTGGCCGGCTCGTTCGTGAAGATCGTCGCGCCCGCCGCGGTCGGGGGCGTGGCGCTGAACACCCGCTTCCTCCAGCGTGCCGGGGTGCGCCCGGGTCTCGCGGTGGCGAGCGTCGGGGCCTCGCAGCTGTTCGGGCTCGGCGCCCACATCCTGCTGCTGGCGCTGTTCGGCTATCTCACCGGTACGGAGAAGACCCCGGACTCGATCACCCCGTCCCGGACGGTGATCGCCGGTCTGCTCACGGTCGCGGTGCTGGTGCTGGTGGTGACGGCGGTCCCCTTCCTGCGCAAGTTCGTGGTGACGCGGGTGCGCTCGCTGTTCGCCGGGGTCGTCCCGCGCATGCTGGACGTGGTGCAGCGGCCGCAGAAGCTGCTCACCGGCATCGGCGGCATGCTGCTGCTGACGGGCCTGTTCGTGCTCTGCCTCGACGCCTCGATCCGGGCGTTCAGCGGTCCGGACGTGCCCCAGCTGAGTTACGCGAGCATCGCGGTGGTCTTCCTCGCCGGGAACGCGCTCGGCTCGGCGGCCCCGACGCCGGGCGGGGTGGGCGCGGTCGAGGGCGCGCTGACGCTGGGCCTGATCGCGGTGGGGCTGCCGAAGGAGGTCGCGGCGCCCGCCGTGGTCCTGTATCGCGTGATGACGCTGTGGCTGCCGGTGCTGCCCGGCTGGATCTGCTTCAACCAGCTCACCCGCAAGGGCGAGCTGTAGCGGAGCGGGGGCCCGGCGGCTGCGGGGCCCGGCCGCACGAGGCTCCGGCGGCTGCGGGGCTCGGCG
Source organism: Streptomyces sp. NPDC091649 (assembly GCF_044756785.1). NCBI lineage: Bacteria > Bacillati > Actinomycetota > Actinomycetes > Kitasatosporales > Streptomycetaceae > Streptomyces > Streptomyces sp. NPDC091649. Next base: position 605,044 of record NZ_JBIVTR010000001.1, read on the forward strand.
GCTGCGGGGCCCGGCCGCACGAGGCTCCGGCGGCTGCGGGGCTCGGCGGCTGCGGGCCTCCGCCACCCGCATGGACCGCGCCCGGCCGCGCCGCCCGGCCCCCCGCCGCACGATGGGGGCATGAGGACTTCCCCCGCTCTGCGTGCCGCCGCCCTCGCCGCCACCGCCACCGTGCTGCTGCCGCTGGCCGCCTGTTCGGACGGCGACGGGGAGGGGTCCTCGACGCCCACCGCGGCCTCGACCGCCTCGCCGTCCTCCACCGCCGAGGAGCTGACGTCGCAGAAGCTCGAATGGTCCCCGTGCCCGCCCCCGAACACGGCGCAGGGCGGCGGCGAGTCACCGTCCCCGCTGCCGGGCGGCGTGGTGTGGGAGTGCTCCTTCATGGACGTACCGCTCGACTACGCGGAGCCGGACGGCCGCACGATCGAGCTGGCGCTGGTGCGGGCGAAGGCCGAGGACCAGAAGCGGCGGATCGGCTCGCTGGTGTTCAACTTCGGCGGGCCCGGCGCGTCCGGCGTCGCGACGCTGCCCGCGTTCGGCACCGAGTACGACAAGCTCCGCACCCGGTACGACCTGGTGAGCTTCGACCCGCGCGGGGTCGGCCGCAGCGAGGGCGTCGAGTGCGCGGACGACGCCGAACTCGACGCCTTCTACCAGGAGGACTCCACGCCGGACGACGCGGCCGAGGAGAAGCAGTTCGTCCAGGGGCAGAAGGACTACATCGCGGACTGCGAGGAGAACTCCGGCCCCGAGCTCCCCTTCGTGGGGACGACGAACGCCGCCCGCGACATGGACCTGATGCGCACGGTGCTGGGCGACGACAAGCTGCACTACTTCGGCATCTCGTACGGCACCGAACTCGGCGGCGTGTACGCCCACCTCTACCCGGACAAGGTCGGCCGGGCCGTCTTCGACGCGGTGGTCGACCCCACGAAGGACGCCGTGCAGTCCTCCCTCGGCCAGGCGGAGGGGTTCCAGCTGGCCCTGGACAACTTCACGGAGGACTGCGCGGAACGCGACGACTGCGCGCTGCCCGGGGCCACCCCGCTGGAGGTCGAGCGGGCCATCGCCGCTCTGCTGGCGGAGCTGGAGGAGGAGCCCATCGAGGGGCTCGGCGACCGGGCGCTGACGCAGACGCTGGCGACCACCGGTATCGCGTCCGCGCTGTACTCCAAGGAGACCTGGCCGTTGCTGGAACAGGGGCTGGACGAGGCGGGCGGCGGCAACGGCGGGCTGCTCCTCGCACTGGCCGACTCACTCAACGGCCGCTCCGAGGACGGGCAGTACGACAACTCCAACGCCGCCAACATCTCCATCAACTGCGCCGACAGCAGGCAGCGGTTCTCGCTGGAGCAGACGAAGGCGGCGCTGCCCGCCTTCCGCAAGGCGTCGCCGCTGTTCGGTGACTATCTGGGCTGGGGCCTGATGAGCTGCACCGGCTGGCCGGTGGAAGGCGTCTGGAAGACCCCGGACGTCCGGGCCCCCGGCGCCGCGCCGATCCTGGTCATCGGCAACACCGGCGACCCGGCGACCCCGTACGCCGGCGCCAGGGCGATGGTGCAGGAGCTGGGCCCGGGGGTCGGCGTCGAACTGACCTACAAGGGCGAGGGCCACGGGGCGTACAACAGCAAGGACGCGTGCGTGCAACGACTGGTCGACGGCTACCTGTTGAACGGGAAGGTGCCGAAGTCCGGCACCGTCTGCGGGTGACCTTGAACCCGGCTGCCCCGCCCCGCGCGCCCGACTCCCCTTCCGCGCACGGCGGTTAGCATGGCGGCACATCACAGCCGCCCGACGCGTCCTCACCGGCTTCGGGCCTCGGGGAGGGAAGCCGGATCATGCGCGCGCACCGTCGGGCCCATCGGGCCGCCGTACGGACGGGGTCGGTCCTGCTCGCGGTGGGACTGCTCGCCGGCTGCGGCCTGTTGAGCTCGGAGCCGGACGTGAGCGAGCCGGCCCACGGCCGCCCCGGCGACGCCTCCGCCGCGCCCACACCGGAGGGTCTCAAGGACTCCCCCAAGACGCCGGAGCTGCCCGCCGCCCTCACTTCGCAGCTCCTCGACTGGAAGCGCTGCCCGGCCCCGCAGGACGGCGACGCCCCCGGTTCCGCCTGGCGTTGCGCGAGCGTGGACGTGCCCGTGGACTACGCGGAGCCCTCCGGGGAGACGCTCTCCATCGCGCTGGTCCGCAAGGCGGCCCGCGACGAGGAGCGGCGGCTGGGCTCGCTGCTGTTCAACTTCGGCGGCCCCGGCGGGTCCGGCGTCGGGATACTGCCGCGCGCGGGCGGCGCGTACGCGAAGCTGAACACCCGGTACGACCTGGTGAGTTTCGACCCGCGCGGGGTCGCGGCCAGCTCCGGGGTGCGCTGCCGCACCGACAAGGAGCAGGAACAGGCCCACCGGAGCGTCGACCTGACCCCGGACACGGCGGCGGAGGAGGCCGCGTTCATCGAGGACGCCGCGGACTTCGGCGCCGGCTGCGAGCGCCGCTCGGGCGCGATCCTGCCGCACGTCGGGACGACCGACGCCGCCCGCGACCTGGACCTGATCCGCGAGGTGCTGGGCGACGACAAGCTGTCCTACTTCGGGTTCTCCTACGGCACGGAACTGGGCGGAACGTACGCGCACATCTTCCCGCACAAGGTGGGGCGCACCGTCCTGGACGCGGTCGTCGATCCGACGGCCGACGGGACGGGGCGCGCCCGGAACCAGACCAGGGGCTTCCAGCGCGCCCTGGAGAACTACCTCAAGGACCGCGGCCAGAACCCGAAGACGGGTTCCGAGCGCATCGCCCGGCTGCTGGCCCGCATCGACCGGAGCCCGCTGCCGACCGACTCGGGCCGTGAGCTGAGCGAGTCGCTCGCCATCACCGGCATCGTCAGCCCGCTGTACTCCGAGGCGGGCTGGCCCACCCTGACGGCCGCGCTCGACGAGGCGGAGAACAACGGCACGGGCAACGGCCTGCTCCGGCTCGCCGACTCGTACAACGGCCGTGACGAGCGGGGCCGTTACGACACCCAGAGCCACTCCCAGCGGGCGATCTCCTGCGCCGACTCCGCGTCCCGGCCCACTCTGGACGAGGCCCGTGCGCTGCTGCCGGAGTTCCGGAAGCTGTCGCCGGTCTTCGGCCCGTTCCTGGCCTGGGACACCGCGGGCTGGTGTGCCCAGTGGCCGGTGGAGGGGGCGCACGAGACGCCGGAGACCAGCGCTCCGGGCGCGGGTCCGATCCTGGTCGTCGGGACGACCGGCGACCCGGCGACCCCGTACGAGGGGGCGCGGCGGATGGCGGACGAACTGGGCGCGGGCGTCGGCATCATGCTCACGAACAAGGGCGAGGGCCACGGGGCCTACGGGAGCAACGACTGCGTGACCTCGGCGATCGACGGCTACTTACTGGACGGGAAGGTTCCGGCGGACGGCAAGACCTGCTCGTAGCCGGGCCCCGGTGAGGGGCGGGACGGCAGGCGGCAGGGGCCGGTCCGCGAGATGAGACGCGGACCGGCCCCTGCTTTCGCACCGGGGGTGCTTCCACGCGGGGTGCGCCCGCGTGGGGTGTTTCTAGTAGACCGGCTTCTGCGGCTCGATCTGGTTGACCCAGCCGATCACGCCGCCGCCGACGTGCACCGCGTCGGCGAAGCCCGCCGACTTGAGGACCGCGAGGACCTCGGCGCTGCGGACGCCCGTCTTGCAGTGCAGGACGATGCGCTTGTCCTGCGGAAGGTCCTGGAGGGCGGCGCCCATGAGGAACTCGTTCTTCGGGATCAGCTTCGCGCCGGGGATCGAGACGATCTCGTACTCGTTCGGTTCGCGGACGTCGATGATCTCGATCTTCTCGTCGCCGTCGATCCACTCCTTGAGCTGCTTGGGAGTGATCGTCGCGCCGAGCGCAGCCTCCTGCGCCTCCTCGGAGACGACGCCGCAGAACGCCTCGTAGTCGATGAGTTCGGTGACGGTGGGGTTCTCGCCGCAGACCGCGCAGTCGGGGTCCTTGCGGACCTTGACCTGGCGGTACTGCATCTCCAGGGCGTCGTAGATCATCAGACGGCCTACCAGCGGGTCGCCGACGCCGGCGAGCAGCTTGATGGCCTCGGTGACCTGGATGGAGCCCACGGACGCGCAGAGCACGCCCAGCACGCCGCCCTCGGCGCAGGAGGGGACCATGCCCGGCGGCGGGGGCTCCGGGTAGAGGCAGCGGTAGCAGGGGCCGTGCTCGGACCAGAACACGGACGCCTGGCCGTCGAAGCGGTAGATCGAGCCCCAGACGTACGGCTTGTTCAGCAGCACCGCGGCGTCGTTGACGAGATAGCGGGTGGCGAAGTTGTCCGTGCCGTCCACGATCAGGTCGTACTGCGCGAAGATCTCCATCACGTTCTCGGCTTCGAGCCGCTCTTCGTGAAGGACCACGTTGACGTACGGGTTGATGCCCAGCACGGAGTCCTTGGCGGACTCCGCCTTGGAGCGACCGATGTCGGCCTGGCTGTGGATGATCTGGCGCTGCAGGTTCGACTCGTCGACCTCGTCGAACTCCACGATGCCCAGCGTGCCGACACCGGCCGCGGCCAGGTACATCAGAGCCGGCGAGCCGAGGCCGCCGGCGCCGACACACAGCACTTTGGCGTTCTTCAGGCGCTTCTGTCCGTCCATCCCGACATCCGGGATGATCAGGTGGCGGGAGTACCTGCGGACCTCGTCGACGGTGAGCTCAGCAGCTGGCTCGACCAGGGGTGGCAGCGACACAGGAACCTCAACAATGCAGGTGGTCGGATTCTACGTAGACCGACTTCTTACGGTCGACTACGTACGGTTGTTCTCCTCGTAACACTGCCACGGCCCGCCTCATTCCGAGATACCAGGTCCGATCCGCGAGACGATTTCGTCCCAGTAACTGGGCAGCGCCGCGAATGGGTCGCTTTGTCCGCTCCGGTCGTCCCGGTCCGTGAAAAAGATGGTCCCGGCGCCCTGCCAGCGGGCGATGCGCATGGCCTCCTCCAGGTGCGTGCGCGGGACCCCGTGGACGAAGTGGGCGAAACGCTCCGGCGGGTAGTCGGCGGTCCACTCGGCCACCTGGGACCAGCGGTAGTCGGTCCAGGGGCCCCGGAAGGTGACCAGCTGGTCGGCGGCCTCGGCGTACCCGGGGTACGGGTGGGTGCCGTGCCCCAGCACCAGGCGGCCCCCGCCGTCCGCGCTGTCGCTCTCCGCCAGGAGGGCGTGGAGGGTGCCGGTGAGCCGCCGGACGGCCGGCAGACCGGCGCGCTCACCGGGGCAGCGGGCGAGGTAGAAGCCACCGGTGCGGTACCAGTCGATGAAGGACCGGGCGTCCGCGATCAGTTCCTCGAAGGGCCGCTCGCCGTAGGCCAGGTCGAGGTGGCCGAGCAGCCGGCCGCCCGCGGCCCGGACGGTGTCGTCCGGCGCCTCGCCGTGCAGGGCGCGTTCGCGGGCGTTGCGCAGCCTGCCCGCCGCCTCCAGGCAGTGCGGGTCGGGCCGGGAGCCGGGCCCTTCCGCGATGTTGAGGACGGCCCAGTGCAGCGGCGTGCCGGGGCGGGCCAGCTCCGCCCATTCGGCGGGCGCGAGCAGCGGGTGGGCGTAGCCGGGGACGCCGAAGCCGAGCTGTTCGCCGCCCGCCGTCCGGCGGGCGTCGGCGGGAGCGGTCAGATACGGCACGCCGCCTCCATCCAGATGTCCGCGAGCGACTCCTCCAGGTTGATCCGGGGCCGCCAGCCGAGCCGGTCCCGCGCGGTGCGGACGTCGGCCTGCTGCCAGGCCCCGCAGCCGTCCGGGTAGGGGGACGGCGTGGCCGAGAGGTGCTCCATGACGGACTCGGCGGAGGTGCGCGGGGCGCCGATGGGCAGGCGCGCGGGGGGCGTGTCCAGCTCGTGGAGCGCACCCGCGTATCCGGCGACTCTCGCCAGGACGGCGGCGGCGTCGCGGAGGCGGACGGCCCGCCCGGTGCCGATGTTGACGACGCCCTGGGCGGCGGAGAGCGAGGCGGCGTGGACGGCCCGCGCCACATCCCGTACGTCGACGAAGTCCCGCTGCACGCCGAGGCCGCTGAGCTTCAGCTCGGCGTCGCCGGCCTGCATGGCCCGGCGCATCGCCTCGGCGAGCCGGCCGAGCGGGGAGCCGGCGGGGGTGCCGGGGCCGACGGGCGAGAAGACCCGCAGGACGACGGCGTCGAGGCCGGAGCCGAGGACCAGTTCGGTGGCGGCGAGCTTGCTGACGCCGTACGGGCCGCCGGGGCGCGGGACCGCGTCCTCGGCGGTGGAGGACCCGGGTTGCGAGGGCCCGTACTCCGAGGCGCAGCCGACCTGGACGAGCCGCGCCCCGCAGCCGCTGCGGCGCAGGGCCTCGCAGACGGTGGCGACGGCGACGGTGTTGTGGCGGGTGAGGTCCCGGGCCCCGCCGCGCGTGGCGCCCGCGCAGTTGACCACGACACCGGGGTGGACGGCGTCCAGGAAACGGGTGAGCGCCCCGGGGCTGCCGCCCGCGAGGTCGAACCGGACGTCGGCGTCGTCGCCGCGCCCGAGGGCCGTGAGGTGGACGGCGGGGTCGGCGAGCAGACGGTCGGCGACGAAGCGGCCGAGGAATCCGTTGGCTCCGAGCAGCAGCACCCTCATCGCGCACCGCCTCGGTGCCGACGGCGGGCTGCCGGTGCGGGGGATTGCGGGGTCATGGCGGGTTTCTCCTCGATGGATCGGTGCGGCACTGGGCGGTACTGGGGTGGTGCGTCAGCGGGTCGGGCGGTGGTACGTCGGTGGGGTCGGATGGCGATGCGTCGGTGAGGTCGGGTGGCGGTGCGTCAGCGTGGTTGTGCGGGGTACGTCGGTGGGGTCGTGCGGTGGTACGTCGGTGGGGCGGGCGGGGGCGGGTCGGTGGGGGCGGCTCACGGCCGGGTGTGGGCGGAGGCGCGGGAGAGCGCGCGGGCGGCGTGCAGCAGCAGCCCGAGGGCCGCCCCGCCGCAGGCGAGGGCGGACACGGCCCCGGTCCCGCCTGCTGAGACCAGAGCGTCCACAGGGCGGGCAAGGGCTTCGAGTCCCGGGAGCCGGGCGGAGAGCACGAGGGCCGGAGCGGCGGCCTCGACGGCGCAGGCGGCGACGAGCGCGACGGCGCCCGGCCCGGGCAGTCCGTGCGCGGCGAGCAGCCGGGCCACGAAGAGCAGGACCCCGAGGGCGGCGGCCGAGACGGGCGGGCCGCCCCCGCCGAGGCCGAGGTCCGCCAGGTGCAGCAGGGGCAGCAGCGCACCGAGGAAGAGGGTGACGGCCGCCAGGAGCAGGGGGCGTACACCCGCGCCGAACACCTCCGGGGCGCGGCTGCCGCCCGGTTCGCGATGGGCGTGGACGGTGAAGAGGTGGGCGCACCAGGCGGCCGGGGCGACGGCGACGGCGAGGCCGAGCAGCGGGGCGGGGGCGCCGCCCCACGGGCCGTCCGGACCGCCGGTCATGACCTGGGCGAGCAGTCCCTCCCCGTACACCGCGTAGCTCAGCAGCCAGCAGCCGTACACTCCGGCCCGGCCCGCTCCTTCGGGGACGCGCAGGGGGCCTCGGCGCAGGCAGGCCCGGAGCGCCAGGCCGGCCAGGAGGGCGCCGACGACCGTGACGAGGGCCCGCGCCCCGTCGCCCAGGACGCCCTCGGTGACCCGGAGCACCCCTGCGGTCGCCAGGCAGGCCGCGCCGGGGAGCAGGGCGAGGAGCGTCCAGCCGGCCCGCGCTCCGGCATCGGGGCCGGTCGGCCCGGCGGCGACGGGCTCCCGCGTCCGGGGCGGCACGCGGGCGTACAGCTCCTCGGCGAGGGCGAGGACGCCCCGGTGGTGAGGGTGGGGGGCGGCGCGACCGGTGAGACCGTGCGCCTCCGGGCCGACGGCGGCCTCCGGGGGGCGCGCGGCCCGGGCGCACAGGTCACGGTGGTGGTGCGGCAGGGACCCCGTCGGGCCGGCCGGGCCCCGGTGCGCGGAGGCGGCCGCCGTCCGGCGGTCCGCGGCGCGGGGCGGGATCTCCGCCGGACGCTCCGGGGCGGCGGCCGGGGGCGCCGGTGTGTCCGGACGGGTCATCGGGTGGTCTCCGTGGTCATGGCGGGTCGGGTGGTCACGCATCGCTGTCCCCCGCCGGTCCGGTCACGACCGCGCTGACGCCCTCGGACCTCGTTGTGTACCGCGGCTCCGCAGCGCCGGGCCGCTCCGGCGGCCGGTTCCCGGGCTCGACGGCCCGAGCCGGCCCGGTGGCGGGCGGCCCGGAGCGCGGCGATGGCCGGAGGTGGGGCCCGGGCCGGGGCCAGCGGCCGAGGAGGCGGGCTTCGGGCGGCGCGGCGAAGGGCGGCGGGTCGCTGTGGGCGTCCGCCGTGCCGGCTTCCCGGCGGGTCGGAGCGTCCGGGCTCAACTCCAGGCAAATGCCGTGAAATGCCGTGAGGTTCTGTTCGACGGTGAGGAGTTCGAGCGCGCGGGCCCGCGCCGCCGCACCCGGGCGCCCGGGGTCGCCGAAAGGCCCGAAGCGCTCGGCCGCCGGGCCCGGATGGAAGCGCCGCTCGGCGGGGGCGGCTCCGCAGTGCCGCCGGCGGCGGACGCGGAGGTTGCCGGGGGCGGCGATCAGGGCCTGCCGGCCGGCCTCGATGGCGAGGCGACCGTCGAATCCGGCGAGGGGGGCACGCGCGGGGGCCGCGTACGGGGCGTCGGAGGCGGCCGGAAAGTGGGCGCGCGTCGGGATGCCGTACCCGGTGACCGGCAGCGCCACCCCGAAGAAGCGTTTGGCCAGGAGTACGGGGCCGAACTCACGCTGCGGCAGCCCGCGCACCGGTCGGCCGCACCGGAACCCGGACTCACCCGTCGCATACGGATGGACACCATCGGTGAGCAGTCCGATCCGCACGTGTGCACCCCCGATCTCCCGTGTGGACGGCCGCCGTTGAAACGGCGACTCGCAGCGGGACGACCGTAAGCGGATGGGCCGGTGGTGGGGGGGGGGGGGGGGGGGGGCGCCGCGGGGGGGGGGGGGGGGGCGGGAATTTCCACGCCCCCCCCCCCGGGGCGTGGGGGGGGGGGGGGGCCCCCC